>CAYSGH010000035.1:16043-38994 GCA_964430505.1 uncultured Akkermansia sp.
CCCCTACCTTGCCAACTCCCCCACAGTCCAAGGCGCGCTGCGCTCTCCCGCCTGGGCCCGCAACCGGCGCACCAGGTCCACGGGCACCGGCGGGGCCCCTTCCCCATAGGCCTCGCGCACGTGGCTCAGGACGTCCGCCACCTGTTCGTCCGTGAGCCCGCTCATGGCAGGCATGGGGACGGCCGCCGCCCCAGCGCCATACGTTTGGCCCGCCACCTGGATCGGGCCTTCCAACCCGTGCAACACGATCTTCACCAGCCGCCCGGGGTCGCCCTTCACCCACTCGCTGCCCGCCAACGGCGGGTACACGCCCGGCAATCCCTTCCCGCCCGGTTGATGACAGGGCAGGCAGCCCATCTCATAGACCGCCGCCCCCGGATGCACCCGGGCTGGGGCGGCCCCTTGCAACTCCTTCAAGTACGCCAACCCTACCGTGCCCTCCCACCGCAGCTCGCCCTTCGCAAGCGCCGGACCCCAGCGCGGCTGCAACGCCCGGGCCGCCTGCCGCAAGGCGTAGTCCAGGAAGCCATCGCGCGGTGCCTCCAACGCCCGCATCGCCACCTGCACCGCCTCCACCCCCGGCGCGTAGGTCGAGGCCACCACGGCCTCCAACCGCACCCGCGGCGACTCGTCCTTCGCCGCCTGGCGCAGCCCGGCCATCGCCTCGGGCAAACGGTCGCTCCACTTCCCCGCCACGCGCGCCCCGTAGGCCCGCACCCGCGCATCCTTTGCGTTCATCAACCGCTTCAGCGTGTCCGCGTCCGGGGCCTCGTGCGCCTCACGCACGCCCGCCGCCTCCAGCCACAACCGCTCCACCCCGGGGCTTCCCGCGTCCAAACCGCGCGCCCACAAGTCCACCGCGTCCACCGCCACCGCCTTCGGGGCCTCGAACAACAATCGCTTCGCCTGCTGCCGCACCCAACGCTCCGGCGAGCCCAGGTGCTTCACGAGGTCAAACGCCAGCTCACCGTGCAATCGCGGCGGTCGCACCGGGGCCATCCCCTTCGCCGACACCCGCCAAATCCGCCCGCGCGTGCGATCCCGCTTCGGGTCCGCATGGCTGGCTTGATAATGCCCAATCACCGGGTTGTACCAGTCCGCCACGTAGATCGCCCCGTCCGGCCCCACGCTCACGTCCACCGGCCGGAACGCCCCGTCCGAAGAACGCAGCACCTTCGGCAACTGCGTCGTCTTGAAGCCCGCGCCGTGGTCCTCGAACCGATGCGCCTCGATGACGCCCCCAAAGTAGCCCGCAATCAGCGCGCACCCCTGCAACGTCTCCGGCAACGCCCGCGTCCCCACGATGTCGATCGCCGTCGTCTTCGGTGACGTGTCAAACAACGCCCCCAGCGGATGGTACTGCTCCGGCGACATCCGATACGACTGGTCCGCCGACGTCTCGGACCCGCTCCCGATCGGGCTCGCGCCCCGCACCATGCCCGGGACCGTCCAGTATCCATGGGGACGGTCGCCGGACTTGTGGAACACCTGCCCGAAGTCATCGAACGCCACGCCCCAGCAGTTCGCGCCGGCCATGCCGCCGCCAAAGAACCCGTCCAATCGCAGCGTGCGCGGCTGCAGCCGCCACACCGCCGCGCGGTCCAGCCGCGCAATCCCCCACGGCGTCTCCACCCGCGACATCGCATGCAACCCCTGCGTGAACCACAGGCTCCCGTCCGGGCCATGCGAGATCGAGTTCACCAACTGATGCGTGTCGCCAATGCCGAACCCGCTGAACAAGACCTGCCGGACCTCCGCGCGCCCGTCGCCATCCCGGTCCCGGAACCGGAGGATCTGGTCGAAGTCGCAGACCAACACCCCGTCCTCGGACGGCTCCACGCCCTGCACCATCTTCAGGCCCTCAACGTGCTTCCACGACTTGTCGGCCCGGCCGTCGCCGTCGGTGTCCTCCAGCACCAGCACGTAGTCCGCCGGGGCCGCCCCCGGCCGCGTGTGCGGGTAGCTGGGCGAGCACGCCAGGTACATCCGGCCCCGTTCATCCCACGAGATCTGCGTGGGCTTCACCACGCCATCGTGTTCGGACGCGAACAACCGAACCTCCAGCCCCTCGGCTGGCGAGAACGACGCCAGCTCCTCCTCGGGAGACGACGCCCCGGCATCGACCGACGCGGCCGGAGGCAGCGGCGCCACGGGCACCGCCGGCGCGGCCTCACGCCCGAGCGCCAACGCATGGATGCGGGCCTCGGCCTCGGCGATCATGGGCTTGTGTTGCTCGAAGGCCTGCTTCAACGACGGCTCGTTGCCGGAGCCCTGCGCAAACCTCTGCGACACCCGGTCGCCATACACGAACGACCAGTTCGCGGGACGCCACGTGTCGAACCACAGCCGGTTCTTCGCCGCCACCTCGTCCCGGATTCGCAGCATCGCCGGCGCTGCCAGCGCGGGCGGCCTGGCGCCCAGCTCGGCCGCAATCGCCGCCGCCACCACCCGAGCCCCCTCGTCGTTCAGGTGCATCCCGTCGTCCGTCAGCCGCGCCGCCTCCGGCCCGCGCCCGGACAACGCCTTCACCAGGTCCACGAACACTGCCCCGCGCTGCCGCGCGATGCCGCGCACCGCCTCCGCATACGCCGCCACGTCGCCATTGCGACGCAGCAGGTTGGGCGCTTCGAGTTCCAGCGGGCGCTCGAAGGGCATCGGCGACACCAACACCAGCCGCCGCGTCCGCAACGCGAACTGGTCCAGCAACCGATGGTACGCCGCCACGAACTCCGGCAGCCGCCCCGTCCCGTCCAACGCCTCCACCTGCCCGAACTGCGCCACCACCACCGTCGCGCCCGCCCGCTCCAACTGCGGCGTCCAGGCCCCGAAGTTCAGGTCGCGCCACTGCTCGTACACCGTGTCCGCCTCCCAGCCCATCCAACGAAAACGCGGCTTCCTGTCGGCCCACGCCACGGCCATCAACGCCTCCAGGTCGCCGGACTTCTGGTGCCGCACCGTGTTCTCCTGCCCCACGAACGCCACGGTCTCGCCGTCCCCCAAGCCAAACGTGCCACCCTCGAACGGCCCGGGCGGCCATGACGGCTGCGCGTCCCCAAACCGTCCCAACACCTCCGCCTCCGGCGCGATCGCCGGGCGCGACACCTCGTCCACCGTGATGTTCCGGAACGAGATCTCCGCCTTGCACCCGCCGTGGATTTGCAAGGCAATCCATCCCGATGCCTCCACCGTGGCGTTGGTCTCGACCCACACCGCCGTCCGCGTCCCGTTCAGCCGCAGCACGATCTGCGGCCCGATCGCCTCCACCTCGTACCGGTTCCAGTCCCCGGCCTTCTCGATGCGCGCAATGAGGTTCGTGTCGGCCTGCGCCATGAAACGATTCCGGCGCGACTCGTCGTACAAGCTCCCGGAATACCCCGCCCCAATGTCCGCCTGAAACCCCGACATCTCGTTGGGCGGCGTCTGGATGCGCTTCGACCGGAACTGGACGCCGCCGTTGACGAAGCCCTCCGTCCCCACCAAACGGTACTCGAAGCGAAGCACGAAGTTCGTGTAGGGCCGCGTCGTGGCGAGGAACTCGTTGCGCGGGTTGCCCGTCATCGAGCCGCCCACGATGACGCCGTCGCGCACACGCCACGTGACGTTCGTGTCGCCCTCCCAACCTTCCAGCGTCTTGCCATCGAACAACGCCTGCGGGGCCGCCACCGCCCGAGTGGTGCATGCCAAAATCAAGGCACAGAGGGCGGGCCAAGGGGAAACGCGGCGATGACCCTGCCCAATGGGCACTCGGCGTGGGAACGACATGCCCGCTATCTATCCAAGCTGGCGGCGCTTCATCAAGCGCAGCCCTCCTGCCAAGGTCTCGTGCAGGCTTCGTTGCCGCGGCATCGCCGGAGCCGCCCCGAGTTTTCAGCTCGGCATCGTGTCTGGAGCGTTGCGTGACGGGGTGGCGAAAGTGTATTGGATCGACGCCTTCCAACAAAAGGGGAGGGCTCAAGGGTCTGGGCGGTGGGACGTCCAGAGGAACACGGGTTGGTCGGGCCGCCACCCCTAGGCAACGCCCCCGTGAATTGGGGGCTCTTCATTGTTTTGGCACATGGCCCGAGGAATTCCGTCCAAAAGATCCGCCACCCTTGGCAGGGATGAGGAAACACCACCGCGTGGACCCGCCCGACGCAGCCGCCTCGAGGCCTGCGCCACGGTCGTGATCCCAGCCCTGAACGAGGGGCCTACCATCTCGTCCGTGGTCCGTTTCGCCCTCCGTGACCCGTGGGTCCGGGAGGTCCTCGTCATCGATGACGGGTCGGTGGACGGAACTCCGGAACTTGCAAGCAAGGCAGGGGCGCGGGTGTTAACGAGCTCGTTGCTGGGGAAGGGCGCCTCCATGCAGGATGGGCTCGCGGAGGCTGCGGCGGAATACGTCGTGTACCTGGATGCGGACCTGAAGGGCCTGCAACGAGGCTTGCTGCGCGCCTTGATCGAGCCCCTTCGCTCGGGGGAAGCCGACTTTGTGAAGGCTCGGTTTAGTCGTGCGGCGGGTCGTGTGACGGCCCTGACCGCACGCCCGCTCCTCCGGCTCTATTTTCCGGAGATTGCCCACCTGCACCAACCCCTCGGGGGCATCGTGTCGGCCCGACGCGACATGCTGAGGCAGTTGCGCTTTGAGAACGACTACGGAGTGGACATTGGCCTCGTGATTGATGCCGCCCGAGCAGGGGCAAGGATCCAGGAGGTGGACATCGGGCGCATCGTGCATGACAGCCAAGGGCTTGAGGCGCTGTCCGAGATGGCCACCCAGGTGTGCCGCGTGATTCTCGACCGTGCGGCGGAATGGGGTCGCCTCCGCCTGTCCTTCATGCGCCAAAGGAGGGAATTGGACCGACGTGAGGCAGGGCTCAAGCCGCAGGGCCTGCGACTTCTGCATGGAGCTCCAGGCCTCGCCTTGATCGACATGGACGGGACGCTCCTCGACGGCCGATTCGTGACGGCGCTCGCCGATGCCTCGGGCAGGTCCGAGGCGCTGCGCCCATTGCTCGATCACCCGACCATGGATGCCAGCGCCCGTACCCGGCGCATCGCGTCGGTTTTCAAGGGTGTTCGCAAGTCCACGTTCGAGGAGGTTGCCCGGTCCCTGCCCCTGATGCCCGGTGCCATCGACCTCGTTGTTGGGCTCCGCAAGCGTGGCTATGTCGTGGGAATCATCACCGACAGCTACCGCATCGCGGCCGAGACCGTTCGCAGGAGGGTGTTCGCCGACTTCAGCCTGTCGCATGTGATGGCATTCCGAGGCGATGTTGCCACGGGAAGGATCACCCTTTGCCCCTTCATGCTCCACAAGGCGGGGTGCCGGATCCATCGGCTGTGCAAGCACAACATCCTCCTCCACTTGCTGGAGGAGAGCCGCCTGCCGGCGTCGTCCACGATCGCCATCGGGGACGGCGACAACGACATCTGCATGCTCTCCCACGCGGGCATGGGGTTTGCATTTCACCCGAGGTCTCCGGCGGTGGCGGCCGCTGCCCGCCACGTCATCCATGGATCGTTGCCATCCATTCTTGAGCACCTGTCGCCGCTCGGCGGACGCCCTTTGGCGAGCGATCTACCCCGAGCGCAAGAACAGGAAGCGGGGCTTCCATCGATGGCTTGATGGGGGCACCCCTCGGTGACGAGGGGTACCAGCCTGAATGGGTCCAGGGCCATCAGCGCCCCTCGCCCATGATTGCAGCGGGGCCACGCGGGTGTTAATGGAAGACGTCCGCCGCCCGCTCCCTTGGCCTCGGAGGCCAGCCACGGCGGCGACGCGTCCTTCCCGATGAATGCATTTGTCTCGCAGCATCCATGGCCCAGCCTCCTCCTGGCGTTGGTCGTGGGCATGGTCCTCAAGTGGGTGCTCGACCTGTACTTCCTCAGGTCGGAGATCTTCGGCCTGCGCCGCCGCGTCGCGGAGCGCGACCGCGAGGTGACCGAAATGCGCCACGAACACGGCCGCGCCCTCGCGGACCTTCGCAACCGGCAAACGGACCTCGACGCCACCACCAAGGCCCGCAACTCCGCCCAGGCCGCCCTCGCCGCACGCGAGACCGACCTCGCCCTCGCCAAGGGCCGCGAGGCCGACCTCGCCGCACAACTCAGCAAGGCCACCGAGCGCGCCCGGCTCCTCGACGCCGAGGTCGCCCGCCTCGCCAACGAGGAGAAACGCCTGGCGTCCGAACTCGCCGCGTCCGCCTCCGACGTCGCCGCCCTCCGCGCCCGAACCCACGCCCTGGCATCGGACGTCGCGGTCGTCACGTCGGTCCGGGACGCCCTCGAGGCGGCCGTGGCCGCGCGCGACGCCCAGGTCGCCGCCCTGAAGGAACAGGTGGAGGCCCTCGGATCCGAACGGGACGCCGCCGCATCCGATGGCAAGGAGGCGGAGGAACGCCACCAACAGCTGGAGGCAGACCATGCCGCGCTGAAAGCCAAGCTGGACGCCGAGTTGGCCCGGGCCAAGGGGCTGGAATCCGACCTCGCCAAGGCCCGCAAGGACGCCGACGCGGCGGCACGCAAGCGTGAGACGGCGGATGCCGCCCTCAAGCGGCGCGAGGCCGAGCTCGCAGAGATGGAGCAACGGGCCGGCGAGATGCAGCGCAGCCAAGCCGAGGCCCAACGCGAGTCCGCAAGGGTGGCTTCCGAGAACGAGCGCTTGTCCGCCGAGGTGGCCCGGTTGCAGGCCGCCGCCAAGAGTGCGTCGGCGGACCCCGCCCTTCACGCGCAGGCGCGCGCCCAGGAGGCGGCCTTGGCTGAACTTCGCCTCCAGCTCGCCGCCGCCCAGGCCCAACGAAAGGCCCTGGAGTCCGAGCTCGAGGCCGTCTCGCGGTCCCACGCCGAGCTGGAGTCGCGCCTGACGGCCCCGGTGGACCATGCCGATGCCCGCCTGGAGGCAGCCTTGGCCGACCTCGACACCCTGGGCCGTGAACGCAATGAGCTGGCCGCCGAGCTTGCAGCCCTCAAGGCCCGCAGAGCCGGGGAGGATGAGGCATGAACGACTCCCGCCTTCCACCGTTTTGGATCGAGTGGTACGACCGTTGGAACCTGGCCTTGCCACTGGCCCTCGTCGGCGTGGTGGCATGGCTGGTCACCTTGCCGCGGCCCGTGGCACCGCCCACCCCGCCACCGCAGGCGCGCCCGGTCGTCCCGCCCATGCAGCCCACGACCATGGAGTCCCCTCCCAACGGCTCGCGTTGGCGCACGGACCAAGGCTTCGATGTCACGGGCCGCGCGCACCCCGGGGCGATGGTGGTCCTCGCCTACTCCACCGCCCCGTCCTTGGAACGCGCCGAGCTCTCCCGCATGACCACGGGCGCGGACGGCGTCTATCGCTTTCGCGTCTCCAAGTTCCCCGCCGGGCAACACGTCCTCCAGGCCGTGGCGCAGTTGCCCGATGGCCGCGTCACCTTGTCACCGCCCGCCGACGTGTGGGTGACGGAACCCGCCAAGGATCCGGCCGCCAGTCAACGACGACGACGCGCCGGCCCGAAGAAGTAGCCCTTCCCCAGCCGCACACCGCGAGTCTTCCGGTCCGCCAACGACCCCAGCCGGTTCTCGTCGAACAAGGCCGAGTACTGGTAGTTGAATCCCTCGAGCCGGACGCGCTCCACCTTGCGCGAGATGAAGCGCTCGATGGCGTGCACCGCCGGGGCTTCCCCCGCCGTCATCAACGTAAACGCGTCGCCCGTCGCCTGCGCCCGCCCCGTCCGCCCAATCCGGTGCACGTAGTCCTCCGGATGCTCCGGCACCTCGTAGTTGATCACGTGCGACACGTCCGCGATGTCCAGCCCGCGCGCCGCCACGTCCGTGGCCACGAGGATCTGGAAATGACCCGTCTTGAACCCCTCCAACGCCTGCTGGCGCTCCCTCTGGGTGCGATCCGAGTGGATCACCGCCGCCTTGTGCTTATGCCGCTTGAGGAACGACGCCACCGTGTCGGCGGACCGACGCGTCCGGCAGAACAGGATGATGGATTCCCAGGGCACCTTCTCCAGCAAGGACAGCAACAGGTCGTTCTTTTGCGCCAGTGCCACCGGATACAACACATGGCGGATCGTGTCGGCCGGCGAACGCCGCGCGCCAATCTCGATCTTCGCCGGGTTCACCAACGCCCACGACGACAACGTCTCAATGGCGGGAGGGATCGTCGCCGAAAACAACAACGTCTGCCGTTCCTTCGGACAGCGCATCAGGATCCGCTTCACGTCCGGCAGGAACCCCATGTCCAGCATCCGGTCCGCCTCGTCGAGCACCACGAACTCGATTCGATCCATGCGGACCGCCCCCTCGCCCATGTGGTCCAGCAGTCGGCCCGGGGTGGCCACGAGGATGTCCACGCCGCGGCGCAGGCACTCGCGCTGGGCTCCATAGCCCACGCCCCCATAGATGATGCCAGCCCGAAGCTTGGTGAAGCGCGCGAACTTCAGGAAGTTGTCGTACGTCTGCTGCGCCAGCTCGCGCGTGGGCTCCAGCACCAGGCAACGCGGGCTGCGCTCCGGGGCCGCCAGCCGACTCAGGATCGGCAGCGAGAACGCCGCCGTCTTGCCCGTGCCGGTCTGAGCGGACCCGATGATGTCACGCCCCTCGAGGATGAGGGGGATGGCCTGGGCCTGGATGGGGGTGGGCTCGACGTAGCCCAGCTCGTCCACCGCGTCGAGAAGCGCGGGGCGAAGGCCCAGTTCTTGGAATTTCATGTGCAAATCGGTGCGTCGTCGAGGGCCGCCACGCCCGGGAGGGCGATGCCCTCGAGGAACTCCAGGCTCGCGCCGCCGCCCGTGCTGGCAAACGTCACCTGGTCCCCCAGCCCCGCCTTGTTGATGGCCTTCACCGAGTCGCCGCCACCAATGATGGACTTCGCCCCGTTCGACTGCGTCGCGGCCACCACGGCCTTGGCCACGGCCAGCGTGCCCTCCGCAAACCGCTTGTCCTCGAACATCCCCATCGGGCCATTCCAAAGGATCGTCTTCGCGCCGGCGATGATCGCCGCATACGCGGCCGCCGTCGCAGGCCCGATGTCAAAGCCCTCCGTGTCGTCCGGAATGTCGCCGCTCACCACCCGCGGGTTGATCGGCTCCAGTACCGGCTTGCCCTTCTTGTTGAGCCGACCCGTGTCCCGCAGCTCCGCCACGACCGTGTCCGTCGGAAGATGGAAGCCCACCTTGCGTGCGGTCGCCTTGGACTCCGCCGCCAACGCCGTCCCCGTGTGGTCCTTCTCCACCAGCGAGCGCCCCGTCTTGCCGCCATGCGCCAGCTTGAACGTGTACGCCATCGCGCCGCCGATCAGGATCGTGTCCGCCTTCTCCAGCAGCCGGTCGATGACCTTGATCTTGTCCGACACCTTGGCGCCTCCAAGGATCACGACGAACGGACGGGCGGGGTTCTCCAGCTCGTCGCCCAGGAACTTCAGCTCGCGCTCCATGAGCAACCCGGCGGCGCAGGGGCCACCCCAGGCGCGCACGATCCGGGCCACGCCGCACGTCGAGGCGTGCGCGCGATGGGCCGCGCCGAACGCGTCGTTCGCGTACACGTCCGCCAGACGCGCCAGACGCGCCGCGAACACGGGGTCGTTGTCCTCCTCCTCCGCGTGGAACCGGACGTTCTCCAGGAGCAAGACCTCGCCGTTCGCCAGCGCGGCGGCCGCCGCCTCGGCCTTCTCTCCCACGCACTCGTCCACGAACGCCACGGGCCTGCCGAGCATCTCCGAAAGCTTCGCCGCCACCGGCCGCAGGCTCATGGAAGGCTCGCGCTTGCCATCGGGCCGACCGAGGTGGGCGGCGAGGATGACGCGTGCGCCCTTCGAGACGAGGAGCTGGAGGGTGGGGAGGGTCTCCTTGATGCGCGTGGCGTCGTTGATGACCATCGCGCCGTCCTTCTCCTCCATCGGGACGTTGTAATCGACCCGCATGAAGACCCGCTTGCCGGCGACGTCGAGGTCGCGCACGGAACGTTTTGCCATAGAATGAAAGTGCTCTTTCTCAAGCCCGGCCGAGATGCCGGAACTCGGCGAGGCTATGGACCTTCCCCGCCCCGAGCAAGGAGGGAACCATGCCCTAATCGGGTCATCCGGTGCCGGTCCGCACGGAAAAACAGGTTCACAGCCCCACGTTCCGCACGGGACGCGCCTCCAGCTCGACCTTCAGCTCCGCGTGGCCGTCGATCTCGAAGTGCTCCACCTCGATGTGGACGTCCCGCCCGCCAGGAGCCTCAAAGACTGCCTCGTTTCGCTCCGGCCCGTGCCACGTCCAGTTCTCCACCACAACCCGCCCATCCACCCGCACGCGCACCCCATCGTCGCTCGACACGCGCAGCACCCACGAACCCTTCGGCAAGGGAAGACGCGTCGTCGCCACCATGCCGAACCGCTCCCCAACAGGGCCCGACCGCGTGACCTCGTCGGACAATCCCATGTCTCGGGGACCGCGTCCGCCGTAGGGCAGGCTGAGCGAGGAGAGACGGGCACGCGTGGCACCAGGGCCGGAGGCCAACGCGCGCCATTCAACCAGGTTGGTGCGGGGATCCGGGCCGTTGCGCCACGAGAAGAACACGGCCTCCCACTCGGCGCGAAGGATCGTCCCCGCAATGCAGCGCTGGAACCCGTCGCCCGCCACCTCCACCTCATACTCGGTGACGCCCGGCGGCGTGCGCAGGGTGACGCGCTGGCCTTCCATCCCGGGAATCCGCTCCACGGCGACCGTCGCGTCGGACTGGAGCACCCGGGCGCGAACATGGCCCACCCCGTGGACGTCCCATGCAGGCCCGCCAGGGTAGGCCCCACGCGCAATCACGAAGGGTGACTCGTGGTCCCACGGCCCCCATTCGTCGAGGAGGATGCTGTGACGCCCGCCCAAGTGCGCCCGGGCCCCCACGGGCCGTGACGTGCCCGGAATCGTGAAGCGCGGCACCGGCAGGAGCCGGGATCGATACGTGAGGTCACCCCGTCGCCGTGCCGACATGCCGGGCGGTTGCAAAAGGTCCGCAAACGAAGGCATCGGTGCCGACGCCAGCAAGGTGGTGCCCGGCGGCACCGACAGTTCGACCGCGTTGGAATGGGACAGGTTCACCTGGTTGTTGAAGTAGGCGTTGCCCGTCAGATGACGCCCGCCGGGCACGTCCCGGAGCTGGAGCGCCCACAACGTGTCGCTCGGCCCACGCACGCCGAACGAGGGCGTCGTGGAAAACACAAACGAGTTCTCGGCGATGACGTTGCCCGACACGCCCGCTTCATGGGCCATGACCCCGGGCAGGCGCATCAACGCATCGTCATCATCCCACCACAGGTGGACGCCCAGGCGGTTGTCGATGAACGCGTTCCTCGCCACCACGTTGGAGGACGCGTGCTCCATGTTGATCGCCCCGCGCTCCAGCCCGTAGCCCAGCGCGCCGTTGTCCGTGAACGTGTTGAAGGCGACCAGCGTACGGGTCGAATAGCCGCCCCAGAACCCGCAAATGCCATTCCCGGCGATGCGGTTGGAGAGCAGCGCGTTGCCATGGCTGAACGTCATCTCCACGCCGTGGGCGGACGCGTGCGAGAAGTCGTTTCCCAGGAGGATGTTGGAGTTGCAACCCCGCGTGGCGTGCGCGCGGACCACGTCGGGCGGGACCAGGACGGGCGGCTCCGGCGCGCCCGGCGCGGCGCCGCGCCGCAGACGCTCGCGCTCCCGTTGCATCCAGCGCTCCCCGATGGCGTCCTGGCCCGCGAACCCAAAGAAGCCATCGCCACCGTGGGTGGCGGAGTTCTCCGCGAAGACGTTCTGGTGGCATTGCTCGAAGCACAGGATGCCCGCCGAGTCCTGCCCGCGGTTGTACACGCCCTCCGAATGGCCGCGCACGCAGAAGTCCAGCGCGTTGCGGGCAATCATGTTGCGGCGGGATCTCCACAGGGCGACGCCCCAACCCGAAAGGAACGACGCGTCGTTGTCATGGACGGACGAGTCGTCCACGCGGTCGAGCAAGATGCCGTTCTGGGTCCGCCGCACCCGGATGCCGCGCACGGTCACGCGGCGGGACGACTCGATGCACACCGCGCCGCCGTACTCGTCCCGCCACTTGCGGTCGTCGTTGTGATGGGGGAACAACCAGTCCGCGCCGTCCTCCGCCTCCGGCGTGGAACGCAACCGCTGGCGGTAATTGTCGGAAAAGTCGCCGCCGTCGATCACCAACCCGTCCGCGCGCGTCGCCACGACGCCGTTGAAGAACCCATGGATTCGCGCGTTGCGGATGCGGACGTTGGCATGGCCGTCGATGCGCAGGCCGATGCCCCGGAGCCGGTCGCCGTCCGTGCCCTCCGGCGCGCCACGCAGCGCCGTGCCCGCTTCGAACTCCACCGTGATGTTGCCCGCGCCCACGTGGAGCACGCCGTCGCCGTTGGCGTCCGCAACGACCTGGGGAAAGACCACGCGACACGACCGCGTGAGAACCGTGTCGTCGCGGGTGATCACCACCACGGGAAGGCCCGCCGACAGGACGAGGTGGGCCGACCAAAGCACCCAAGGAAACCAACCGAAGCAACCAGTGACGCGCACGAAAGATGTTGCGACGTTCGCCATGGGGAGTCGATGGCGGGGTGGCCCTTGGGTCCTGATCCGCCCCAAGCCCGGGGCCTCCCTTCACGAGTCGGGCCCGTTCAAGGCGTTCCACCATTCGTGGTACAGGCGCTCCAGGGTTTCCCGCGGGTCTTCCACCATCAGGGCCTCGCGGATGCAGGTGGCATACATCGCAAACGAAAGCGGGGGCACCCGCGCCACTTGGCGGAGGCGTAGCGGCCGACCGCGCCGATTGAAGTCCTCCAGGAACGCCAACGCCCGCGTCTCGTCCAGGAAGGCATGGCCCGCGTCCCGGCGCGCCTCCCGCAGCAGCACGTGCGCCGGGTCGTGCTCGACGAGGACGTTGAAGATCACCTCGGCGCTCCATTGCAGCTTCCGCGCGTTCTTCTGCGCGCCCAGTTGGTTGCGCCACACCATCAAGCCCGTCTGCGCCGCCGTCCGAAAGTGGTACTTCAAGAGGTCCGAACGCCTCAGGACGCTGCCCAGGTCGTCCGCAAACCCTTCGGTGGCCAACAGCGCGCCGATCTCGTCGGACGAGAGCCTTCGCGAAGGCTCGACCGTGAGCACGAAGCCGTAGTCATCCGCCGCCGCGACGGGGTTGCCGCCCTTGAGGCGGCCCGCGCGAAGACCCACGACGCGGGACAAGGCGTCGTTGGCAGCGCGGCCGATCAAGGAATGGAAGAAGTAATGGACCAACGGCCCGGCGAGGACGTGCGACGGAGGGCCCGAAGGCAGGGAACGGGCTGCCGCGCGCGCCGCGAACCGCCGGGCGCGCGACGGGAGGAGGATGGGGGCCATCGCCAGTTGGCCGTCCCGGGACGGCGTCTCGGCCGACGCAGGGCGGACGGGACGCGCGGCCGCCGCCGCAGGGCTTGCCGTCCTGAGAGCCATGGCCGCCGGGTTCTCCACGAATTCCTCCACCAGCAGCGTCTCGGGCACGGGAACCTCGCTGACGCCATGCTGCGCGGCATGGACGCGATGGATGACGGCGGCGTTGGCGCGGCCGCATTCGAGCCGGGCAGCCACCCAATCGACGACCTCGGGCGCGGACGCGCGTGCCTCGAGGCGGTCGCGCAGCTCGCGGCGGAACTCCCGGATCTCGCGAGCAACCCGGTTGGCCAGCGGGAACTTGTTGGCACCCCAGCGCGGCACCGTGGGCGTCTGCCCGTCCGCAGGCGTCACCCAGCATTCCATCGTCCCCATCTTGTCCAGCCGCAGCGGCCGCCCCGCCAACGAGAAGATGTCCCCAGGGCTCAGCCGCCGCGCGAAGCCCTCCTCGACGGTCCCGAGCTGCCGGTTGCGATGCACCACGCGCACCACGCCCTCGGTGGGGATGGTCCCAATGTTTTGGAGCAGGTCGCGCCGCGTCGCGCCCGCCCGCGTCTCGAAACCATCGTCGTCCAGGTGAATGCGCCCGAAGACATCCGTGTATTGCGCGCGCAACGCGCGGCCGCCCCCGGCCAGGTAGTCCAAGACGGCGTCGAAGGACTCCCGCGCAAGCCCGCGGAAAGGCCACGCACGACGCACCAGGCCGTGGGCGTCCTCGCGCGTCCATCGCCGGATGCAGCCCATCGCCGCGAGCTGCTGCGCCAGCACGTCAAGGGGCTCCAACGGGATGCGCACCGGGTCGAGGTGTCCCGCGCGCGCCAGCCGCGCCGTCGCGCAGCACTCCACCAGATCGCCGACGTTGGTGGCCATCAGGATGCCACGGCTGACCTGGTCGATCCGATGCCCGGCCCGGCCCGCGCGCTGCAACGCACGGTTCACGCCCTTGGGCGTGGCCAGCATCACCACCAGGTCCACCGACCCGATGTCGATGCCCATCTCCAACGAGGTGGAGCAGACGACGGCGCGCAGCTCGCCGCGCTTGAGCCGGTCCTCCACCTCCAGCCGGATGTCGCGGTCCAGCGAGCCATGGTGACATTCTATTGAGGGAGCGAGCCCGGGCCGTTCCTGGTGAAGCCAGTACGTCGCCGCCTCCGCGCCCGACCGCGTGTTGGTGAACACGAGCGTCGTGCGGTGCGCCTCGATGAGCCGCGCCAGGTCGCCCATCATCCGCGCCCCCATGAATCCCGCCGCCGGATACGGGTCGCGCTCCAACGGGCTGTGCACCGCCAACTCGATCCGCTTGCTAGACTCCGCTTCGACCACCTGGCAGTCGCGACCCACCCCGACGAGAAACGAGGCCACCTCCGCGGCCGGTGCCACCGTGGCGGAAAGGCCAATCCGCTGCGGTCCCTCGCCGGGTGCATGGGCGGAAACCTGGGCGAGACGTTCGAGAGACAAGGAGAGGTCGGACCCTCGCTTGTTTTCCGCGAGGGCATGGACCTCGTCCACGACAACCCATCGGCACCGGGACAAGTGGGGCAGCCATCGTTCCTGCGACAACATGAGCCCGAGGCTCTCGGGCGTGGTGAGGAGCAGGTGCGGCGGTTGCTCGAACTGGCGCTGGCGCTCGTGCTGGGGCGTGTCTCCCGTCCGCAGGGCCACCGTGATGGGCGGAGCCTCTCCGAATGCCCCCGCCAAGGGTTCCCTCAGGTTCTTTTGCAGGTCATGCGCCAGGGCACGCAAGGGCGACAGGTACAATGCGTGGATGCCCGGGCCGAGCGAGCCCGACGCATGGTCGCGCGCCAGTTGGTCCAGGATCGCCAGGAAGGCGGCCAGGGTCTTGCCGGTGCCCGTGGGGGAAATGACCAGCACATGATGCCCCGCCTCGATGAGCGGCCATGCGGCAGACTGAGCCGGCGTCGGAACCCGATGCGTTGCATCGAACCATGCACGGACCGGCGAAGGAACGGCATCCATGGCGCGATCCGTGCAACGTTTAGGCTGCCGGAAGGTGGACGCCGCGGGGTTGCTGGGTGCCGGGATGGCCCGGCGTGCGGCCCGCCGCCGCCCACTGTGCCAAGACCAAGATCAAGGTCGAGAGGTTCAGGCCTTGGCTGGCGCCGTGCAGCCGCTTGAACGCTGCCGTGGCCGCCTCGCGCTCAACGGGGACCGTCGCCGGGTCATGTCGAACGCGATGAAGCCCGGACAAGGCGGGGTGCAACCAAAGCAGGCTGGCAAGGCAGGAGGCGAGCAGGAGCCCGAACGTGGCGGGCCTCCAACGGGAGGATCGTGCACGGCCCAGCCAAGCAGGCGCCTCAACAACCGCGAGGATCAACGCCAGCAACGCCTGGGCGAGAAAGTAACGCCATAAGACCGCCTGGGCCGTCGAGCCCGGCTCGCCCGGCGGCAGCCCGGGGCGTGCCGTGGCAAAGACAGCCGGGATGGCAACGAAGGCCACGCCGACGCCGATGCCAAGCCAGAGGGACCACAGGAGCAGGGCGGCGCGTTGTCGCATGGGGGCATGTTCCGTGCGTCGGACGGCCGATGGCAAGGGAGGGTTGTTGCTATCCGAAGAGCCCGGGCCCGGGTATGCATCCGGCAACGTTGGTGTTCGCCATGCTCCCATCGTGCCTCATGCCATGCCATGAACCATGAACCCTCCACCAGCCCTGGCGGCGACCCATGGGCGCGCCAGAACGTGCCGGAATGGCTCCGGCCCGAGGTTGTGGCAGCCACCCAACGGCTGCCCACGTCCGTGCTCCGCGTCCTCGGCAAGCATTTCAAGGGCGGCTTCAGGGATCCTGCCCTCATCGTGCAACGCCTCGCCCTCCAAACGCAGGGGTTCGCGTGGCTGCCGCGGTTCCTTGTGGATGCCTTGCGCGACATCCACCCAACGGCCCCCGTCGTGAACGCCCTGGGCCTGGAAACCCTCCGACGCGAGTTGCCCGCCCTTTGCGCAGCCGCCGGGCATGGCCCGGTCGCCCTCGCCCTTTGGCTGGACCGGCGGCCGGAATGGAGCGCCCTCGCCACGCCGGAATTGATGTCGAAGCCCGCGCCCGATCCTGGCGCCTCCTCCCGTGCGGCCTGGGAAACGTTCGTGCGCATCCACATCCTCGCGCCCACGGGGATGGCCCTGCCGACACTGGCCGGACCGGGCGAGGCCAACGTGCTGACGGGGGAAAAGGCCGAGGAACTCAGGCGGCGCGTGCGGGAGGCGGAGCAGGACCTGGCACGCGAACGCGCGGCGCGACGGGACGAGGTTCGCGCCTTGAACGAGGCGGTGGCGGGACTGAACCAACGGGTCGCGGACGCCGCCGCCGCCGCGGAGCGCTCGCAGGCGGCATGGGAACGACGCATCGCGGAGGCCATTGCCTGCGACCGGTTGGAACGTATGAAGCCGTGGATGGCCCGGGCGATCGCCGTGGAGGAGGCCATCGCGGGCATGGAGGCCAGCCAAAGCCTGGAACAAGTTGTGGCACAGTCCCGCTTGGCGTTGCAGCGGCAGTCCGCGTCCGACCGTCACGCGGCCAACGTCGCACGGTTGCGCGCCGAGGTGCGGCTGCTGGAGGCCCAACGCGACGAGGTCCGACTGGCGCTGGAGTGCGCGTTGCATCGGTGCCCGGACCTTGAATTGGCGCTGCGGAACCTGGATGGGGCGCTGCGGGAGCGTCGGGCCATCCTCGGCGAGCCGCCCGCGCCGCAGCCATGGATCCATGACCTCGCCGTGCAGGTGGCCACCGCGCCCGGCGTCGAGGCCCTCGCCAACTTGCAGGCCCGCATCGCCGCCATGGAAAGCCATGGCCTCGTCCCGCCCGAGGCGGGCGACTGGCTCCGAAGGCGGGTCGCCGAGCGACGGTCAGCGCTGGACGAGCCCGGCTTGGCACCCGGCGTTCCCAAGGCCGTCAGGCTCATGGACGTGATCCAAGGCCGTGCCCCGGGGCGCATCCTCGTCGATGCCTGCAACTGGATCGGCCAGTCCGGCGACGAGCTGGGCGTCTCGCGGGACCCCGCCCTGTTCGTTCAATCCCTTCGCAGGCTGGAACCTTGGATGCGGAGCCTCGGCAAGGCCGCCCGCCTCGCGGACATCCGCTTCGTCATGGACGGTCCGCACGAAGCCCATCGAACCCTCGGCCCCACCGTCCGCGTCGATTGGTCTGGCGGCCACGGCGAGAACCGGGCCGACCGTGTCATCGAGGGCATGTTGCGGGTCCCCGACGCGTCGATGCCGACATGGGTCATCACGCGCGACGCAGACCTTGGGCGCAGGGCGCGCGAGGCGGGAGCCCTGGTCGAGGCACCGGAGGCATTCACGCGGCGCGCCGTGGCCGCCGGAATTGTCGCCGTGACCGTTGGCGGCGCAGCCGTTGACCCTCGGCGCTGAGCCGGACGGAATTCGTTGCAGGACGACGATGATAGGAGAGCGGGCGTCCCGGGCCGCAGCATGATTGCAGCCGGGGACAAGTCCCTCGCGCGAACGCCGCGCCGACGACCTCACCGCTTCGCCGAGACGCGCACCAAGCCATCCTCGGCGGATGCCTTCGTTGCGCCCCCGTGGGTCAACACGTACAAGGCCCCGTCAGGCCCCAACGAAATGGCAACCGGCCCCCCGCTCGTGGATTGGAGGAAGGCCTCGCTGTCGCCCGGCTTGCGGGTCTTCGGATTCACCGGAGCAAAGCGCACCGTCTTCCGCGCAAAGTCCGCGTAGAACAACCCACCCACATACCGCTCGGGAAAGCCGCGCCCGGCCGTGGCATCCCGATAGATCAAGGCTCCCGTGCACGAGGCGCCCGTGTTGCGCTTGTAGGCAAACCACGGCGAATCAAAGCCCTCCACCCGGTTCGTGCGCGACGACGTCTCCAAGCCGTCGCCGAAGACACGCGGCCATCCGAAGTTCGCGCCGGGCGCCACCCGGTTCACCTCGTCGTAGTCGTCCGCAAGGTCGCCGCCGTTCTCCCCCACCAGGATTCCGACCACCGGGTCGTAGGACAACGACCACGCCTGCCGATGCCCCCGCGTGAAGACCAACGGTTGCGCGCCCGCCTTGCCCACGTGCGGGTTGTCCTTGGGGACGGAGCCATCCAACCCCACCCGGAGGACCTTGCCACGCAGGTCGCCCGCCGACTGCGCCCGGTTCTCGGGATCATCGCAATACTTCCTCAGGTTGGCGTTCTGGTTGTTCTCGCCGGTCGTGACGTACAGCAACCGCTCGCGGGGGTGCACCAGCAACGCCCCGCCCACATGTTGCCCGGCCTTGTCCCCGTCCCATTCCACCACCGCCTTCTCGCTCCCGGCCTCCAACACGGAGGTGCTCCCCTTCCCACCCACACGCCATCGCGCCACCCGCGCCCGATACTTGCCCTCGGGCGCCTCCTTCAGGTGATAGGAGAGAAACACCTCGGGTACCCGGGGGAAGTCCGGGTGAAACGCAATCCCATGCAACCCGCGGTCCCCGCTCACGTCCGTCTCCACGCCGCCCACGCGATGCGCCTGCTTGGACCCCACCTCCACGCGCCACACGTCACCCGCCCGGCCCGTGACCCATGCGGCCCCATCCGGCGCAAACGCGACGTCCATGGGCTCCTTCAATACCGTCGCGTCCACGATGGCCTCCGACTGGAAGCCCTCGGGCACGCGCACCTCGGCGCGGAGCGCGGCCACGAGCAGGAAGGCGCCCATGCAGGACAACGTCCCGCGAGACGGCATGGAAGGGATCCGGGGAAAACGGCGTGCGACATTCATGGTGAGATCGGGTGGACATTGCATCGGCCGGCCAACGCGGGTCACCGCAAAAATCAGGGCGCCGCTGCCCACTTGCCAACTCCCCGGCATCGACACCGCCGCCGTGCCGATGCGACCCTCCTGTCATGCACACGCCCGTGATGTCCCGCCGTCGTTTCGCGGGATCGCTCGCCGTCGCCGGGGCTGCGCTTTGCTCCCCGCCCGTCGCGCGCGCTGCCGCCAACCCCTTCGTCTCGTTCGCCGCCGAGGCCGCCGCATGGCGACGACACCTCGTGGAGGTCACCGTTCCCTATTGGATCGGGACCGTCGATCCCATCGGCGGCTATGCCTTGGCCGACGACGCGGCCAGGGGGCGCTCTCGGCCCTTGGAGAAGCAGGTCGTCTCCCAGGCGCGCATGGTCTGGGGATTGTCCCTGGCCCATCGACGCGGGCTGTGCCCCCGCAATCCCGCAAGCCTTCACGCGGCCCAGCATGGCATCCTCTTCATGCGCTCTCGCATGAAGGATCCGGTGTACGGCGGCTACTACTTTGCGGTGCAACCCGACGGCTCCCCGCGCGACCCCCGCAAGCTGGTGTATGGCCAAGCCTTCGTGATCTATGCCCTCGTCGAATGGTTCCGCGCCTCCGGGGACCGCTCCGCGCTCGTCGAGGCCCTCGAGATGTATCGCGTGCTCCAGCGCAAGGCCCACGACCATCGCTTCGGCGGGTGGATGGAGCATTTCAACCGCGACTGGACCCCTCTTCCCCCCCGCGCACCGGACGCCATCGTGGAGGTCGCGGGCCTCAAGAGCGCCAACACCCACCTCCACCTTCTCGAAGCCTTGACCGAGCTGTACATCGAAACCCAGGACCGCGACGTCCGCGCGTCGCTGGCAGAGGCCATCCAAATCAACCAACGCCGCTTCTATCCCCACGATGCCGCGTTCTCCGCGTTTCATTTCCACCCGGATTGGTCGCCCGTGAACGACCCGGCGAGCGCCGGGCTGAGCTACGGCCACAACGTCGAGTTCGCGTGGCTCATGATCCGCGCAGAGGAGGCCTTGGGCCGCCGCCCCTCGTGGTCGCACTTCCACGCCCACATGGAACACTGCCTGCGGTGCGGCACCGACCACGCCCGCGGCGGCATCTACAACCGGGGCGTCGGCAACGCCCCCGCGCACGACACCAGCAAGGTGTGGTGGGCCCAGGCCGAGTGGATCGCCGCCCTCACCGACGGCCTTCGTGACAAGCCCGGCCATCCGCCCTACGCGAACGCCCTGCTGCGGGTCCTCGCGTTCATGCGCAACTACGGCACCGACCGCCGCACCGGCATCTGGCTCGACACCGTCGCCGCCGACGGTTCCCCGCGGTCCACCGGCCTCGCCCATGCGTGGAAGACGATGTACCACGACACCCGCGGCCTCCTGAAGTTCTCGGAGGCCTTTGGCAATTCCTAGGCCGTCCCCGCTCATCGCACCCGATGGAGCGGGAGGATCATCCACCGGTGCCCAGGCGGGGATCGCCTCCATGCGCGAGGCGGCCGGAGTCCCACGTTGACGATCGGGTTGGCTGCGGGCACGAAGGGGAGGAACGGTCTGGCTGCCCTTTCCCCATGTCACGTTCACCGGATCCCACCGCAACGCTCCGACCATGACTACCATGCCCTCCCGACCCCGCTGCCTTGTCCTCCTCATGGTGGCGGCCTCGCTCGCGCTCAATGTGGCCGGACTGTCCGCACAAGACCCGCCCCGCCCACCCAGCGCGCCGCGCAAGCCGCACGCGCAGACGTGGCATGGGAAAACCTTTGAAGACCCGTGGCATTGGCTCCGCGAGAAGGACAACCCCGAGGTGCGCGCCTACCTCGCCGCCGAGAACGCCCACACGGAGGCCCTCACCGCCGAGCAAAATCCCCTCGCCGACGCCCTCTACGCGGAGCATCTGGGCCGCGTCCAGCAGACCGACCTCACCGTGCCGACCCGGCGCGGACGCCACTTCTACTACGAGCGGACC
Organism: uncultured Akkermansia sp.; assembly: GCA_964430505.1. Classification (GTDB taxonomy): domain Bacteria; phylum Verrucomicrobiota; class Verrucomicrobiia; order Limisphaerales; family UBA9464; genus UBA6176. The sequence continues at coordinate 37,127 of CAYSGH010000035.1, forward strand.
TCCGAGGGCCTCCAATACCCCGTCTCATGCCGCAAGCGGGCCAAGCCCGATGGCACCATGGACGAAATGGCCCCGGAGCAGGTGCTGCTGGATCCCAACGCCATGGCCAGGGGATTGCCCTACCTCGACGTGGGCGTCAAGGAGGTGAGCGACGACGAGCACTTGCTAACCTACACAACGGACACCACGGGTTTTCGCCAGTTCCAGCTTCATGTCCGGGACCTGAGAAACGGCAGGGACCTCACCAACCTCGCCGAGCGCGTGACGTCGGTCGCGTGGAGCGCCCTTCCCAGGACCCTGTTCTTCACCACCGAGGACGCCGTCACCAAGCGCAGCGACACCTTGTGGCGGCTCGACCTGGGCAAGGCGCCGCAGAAGGTCCACGTCGAGCCCGACGCCCTCTTCAACATCGGCCTCTCCCGCACGCGGGACCTGAAGTGGCTGCTGCTCGGGTCGCTCAGCACGGACACGTTGGACTGGTTGGCGTTGCGTGCCGACGCGCCGACGAAGGAGTGGAAGCCGGTGATCCCGCGGCGCAAGGGACACCGATACTACGTCGCGCATCGAGAGGGTTCCTGGTTCATCACCACGGACCTTGACGCCATCAACTTCCGGGTCGTGCAAGTGCCCGTAAGCAAGCCAGACCTCGCCACCGGCAAGGAGATCGTCCCCCATCGCACGGACGCGCAGGTGGAGTCCTTCGACGTGTTCCAAACCCATGCCGTCCTCACCACCAAGTCCGCCGCCGTCCAGGGACTCCGCATCCTGGACCTCGCCACGGGCTCGTGGCGGGACGTGGCGTTCCCCGAGTCCCTCTACACCGCCTACGGCATGGAGACGCCCGAGTTCAAGTCCCGGGCCTTCCGCGTCCGTTACCAGTCCATGGTGACGCCGCCGATGACCCTCGACATCGACCTTGCCACCGGCGCCCAGCGCACCCTCAAGACCACCCCGGTGAAGAACTACGACCCGGCCCAGTATCGATCGGAACGCCTGTGGGCCATCGCGCGTGACGGCACCCGCGTCCCCATCTCGATCCTCTACAAGCAGGGGCATCCGCGCGACGGGTCGCGCCCGCTTTTCCTCTATGGGTACGGCAGCTACGGGGCCGGCCAACCCGCTTCCTTCAACGCCGCCATCGTTAGCCTGCTGGACCGCAACGTCGCCTTCGCCAGGGCGCACGTCCGCGGCGGCGACGAGATGGGCCAACGGTGGCATCGAGACGGGATGTTGATGACGAAGAAGAACACGTTCCATGACTTCATCGATTGCGCGGAGCACCTCGTCGCGGGCCAGTGGACGACGCCGGGCAAGCTGCTGATCCGGGGCGATAGTGCCGGCGGCCTCCTCATGGGGGCCGTCGTCAACCTGCGCCCGGACCTCTTCGCCGCCGTCCACGCCAGCGTGCCCTTCGTGGACGTCATGAACACGATGATGGACCCCACCCTGCCCCTCACCGTGCAGGAATATCTCGAATGGGGGAACCCCAACGAGAAGGCCGCATTCGACTACATGCTTTCCTATAGCCCCTACGACAACCTCGCGCGCCGCAGCTACCCCGCGATGCTCGTCACCACGAGCCTCAATGACTCCCAGGTCATGTACTGGGAACCCGCCAAGTACGTCGCCAAGCTCCGAACGCTCAAGACGGATTCCCGTCCTCTCCTGTTCCGGTGCAAGCTGGACCCAGCCGGGCATGGCGGGGCCTCCGGCCGCTACGACCGATGGAAGGACGACGCCTTCGAGATGGCTTGGCTCCTCTGGCAGGCCGGCATCCGCAAGTGATCCCCGGGCTGGGCGACTGGGAGTCGCATGAACCTAGAAACGGCAGTGGGTCCGTCTGTAGGCCGCGTGCCCTCACGCGGCGG
>CAYSGH010000036.1:0-19345 GCA_964430505.1 uncultured Akkermansia sp.
TCGGCTTCAAGAAGGAACTCGACCTCCAGGTCGCCATCGTCCACGAGGTCGCCGCCCAGGTGCAGAAGGAGAAGAAGGTCAAGATCGCCTACTCCGTCGGCACCATGATCGAGATCCCGCGCGGCGCCCTCACGGCCAACGAGATCGCCGAGACCGCCGAGTTCTTCAGCTTCGGCACCAACGACCTCACCCAGACGACGCTGGGCATGAGCCGCGACGACTCCGGCTCCTTCCTCGCGCCGTACCAGGAGTCCGAGATCGTGAAGAAGAACCCGTTCGCGTCCATCGACCAGACGGGCGTGGGCAGCCTGATGGAGATCGCGATTGCCAAGGGCCGCTCCACGCGCCCGGACATCAAGCTGGGCATCTGCGGCGAGCACGGCGGCGACCCGGACTCCGTGAAGTTCTGCCATCGCCTCGGCCTGAGCTACGTGAGCTGCTCGCCGTACCGCGTGCCCGTGGCGCGCCTCGCCGCCGCCCAGGCCGCCATCGAGGAGAAGCGCAAGGCCGCCGCCTCCGCGAAGCCCGCCGGCAAGGCCAAGAAGAAGTAAGCACGCCAACGCCCCGCTTCGGGCGCACAGGCAGGGCCACCCGCGCAGGCGGGTGGCCCTCTTCATTTTCGCCCCTCGACGTTTTCGGCGGGCAAGCCGTTCGGCCGCAGCAGGGGCCCGTGGACCACGGCACCCATCGCTGGCCCGCCTGCCTGTATGGAGTCCCGGCTTCAGGCGGCGACGCCTTCGCCCCGTCGAGCTCGGTTGGAGTCCCCGTGTGCGGGGCAAGGGCGGACTGCCAGCCATGAGACAGTTCGGGCGGCCATGGCCCGGCGGCGGCGACGTGGGACGGGAATGGGTCGAAAACGGGAGTTTACAGGAAACGCGCCCTTGCATAACGCTGCGGACATGAGTGGGAAAGCAAGTCAGGTCCTGTCGGTATGGGGCGTCGCCCTTCTAGCAACCTCGGCCCTCGCCCAGCGGGCGATCATCTTCGAGCAGGCAGGCGGGCCTGCCTACTTGGCCAAGGAAATCCTGGTCGAATACCGGGCCGACGCCACGGAGCCGGAACGGGCCGCCGCCATGGCGGCGGTTGGGGCTCGGGTGGAACGAAAGGTTCGGCGCCTGCGTGCCCGTCAAGCGGCCGCTGGTTGGCGCGAGCTGGACTTGGTTGCCGGCCGGTTGGACGTGCGTCCGGCCATCGAGGTCCTTCGCCGCCACCGTTGCGTTGCGGCCGCCGAGCCCAACTGGATTTATCAACATCAGGAGACCTCCAACGACCCGCTGTTCTCCAGCCTTTGGGGCCTCTCCGCCTCCGGGTTCGGCTCGGGGGCCGCCACGGTCTGGGCCAATGGTGTCATCGGGTCCAGCACCGTGGTCGTTGGCGTCATCGACGAGGGGCTTGAGGCGAACCATCCGGACTTGGCGCCCAATGTCTGGGTCAATCCCTACGACCCGGTGAACGGCGTGGACGACGACGGCAATGGCTACGTGGACGACGTGAATGGCTGGGACTTTGCGGGCAACTCATCGGCCGTGTACGCCAGCGGGTCGGACACCCACGGCACCCACGTCGCCGGCACCATTGGTGCGGCGGGTGGCAACGGGCTGGGCGTTGTCGGCGTCAACTGGAACGTCCGCATCATCAGCGGCAAGTTCCTGGGCCCCACCGGCGGCACGACGGCGGACGCCATCGAGGCCATCGATTACTTTACCCGACTCAAGGAGCTTCACCCCGACCTCGACCTGGTGGCGCTGAACAATTCATGGGGCGGGGGAGGGTATTCCGGCCTGCTGCACGCCGCGATCATCCGCGCCGCGAACCAGGGCATCTTGTTCGTTGCGGCGGCCGGGAATGGCGATTCGCAGGGACGGGCGATCAACAACGACGCCGTCGCATCGTACCCGGCCAACTACGACACCACCGTTGCCCCCTCGGGCGTCACCCCCTCCGTGGCCCCGGCCAGCTACAACAGCGTCGTCGCCGTCACCTCCATCAATTCCGCCGGCGCCAAGTCCACCTGGGCGAACTTCGGGGCCAATCGCGTGCATCTGGCCGCCCCCGGCGAAGGCATCACCTCCACCTATCCCGAGGGCGGCTACGCCTCGCTGAGTGGCACCTCGATGGCCACGCCGCACGTGACGGGAGCCCTTGCCCTCCTGGCTTCCCAGGACGCCGCCGCATCGGCCCCTGAGCTACGGAAGCGCCTGCTCGCCACGGCCACCCCCACGGCTTCGGTGGCCACCACCACCCGCACGGGGGGCCGCCTCAACATCCCGGGCTTGCTGACCCCCATCTCGCCCACATCCCTGCCCACCGTCCCCATCGGGGTGCGGGCCGCCCCCACCACGTCCACCGTCCTGGTGTCGTGGGTCCCCGCCGTTGCGGCCAATGGATACTCCATCCAACGGTCCACCTCCTCCACGGGCACCTTCGCCCAAGTCGGCCAGACCGCGTCGGAGTCCTTCACCGACGCCACCGCCCAGCGCGGGATCGCCTACTTCTACCGGGTGGCCGCCCTCAACGCGAATGGCGCCAGCGCACCCTCGGCCTTGGCCTCCGCGACGATTCCCTTGCCGGCACCGACGGCACCCACGGGGCTCAAGGTCTCCGTCTCCTCGTCCACGCCCACGACCGCGCGGTTGTCCTGGACGGATCGCTCCAACAACGAAATCGGCTTTGGGGTTGAAATCTCGACCAACAACAGCACGTGGACGCAGCTCGGCTCCGTGGGGGCCAATGTCACCGCGTGCAACGTCACCGGCCTCGCACGCAGGACCCGCTACTACTTCCGCATCCGCGCCCTCGGCCAAAACGGCATCAACAGCCCCTACACCAGCAGCGTCCAGGTCCGGACGCCCTAGCCTCGGGCCTCATCGACGGCTGGCCGTGCGTCGCTCCAAGAAGGCCCCGGGCTTTCTTGGAGCGATACTTCGCCCGCGAGCGGCCCGCCCAATCCTTCGGGCCTGGACGAGGGCGTCCAGCGTGCCAGCAGCGCCGCCCATGAACCCTCGGGCCGCCACACCCGGTGAAGCGCACGGGCGGCGATGGCGGGGGACTCGCCCCGGCGTCGCACCCGCCAGAGATACACGAACGCCGACGCGCGCATGTTGAGCGCGCAATGCACCAGCATGCGTCGCCCGCGCCACCGCTCCATCACCGCGAAGAACGCCTCCACATCCGCGTCCGCGGGAGCCTCGAAGTCCACGGGCACGTGCGCGTGGTCCATCCCATGGCCCCTGGCGAGCTCGGGCTCGTCCGGCAGGGCCCCGTCCGACGTGGCCACCGCGAGGTTCACCACCGCGTTGAACCCGGCCGCGCGCAACGCCCCGAACTGCTCCCGTGTGGGCTGTCCGGACGTCGCCAGCAGGTCGTCCACCGCGACGAACGCCCGGATCCCGGCGAGCCCAGCCTCCTCCTTGGCGTCGGCCATGGCACGTCAACGGTTCCCGATGCACACCAGCGCGCCCGCCGTGCGGATGTACCAACGCCCGTCGCTCAGCGCGGGCGACGCCTGCAACGATTCCCCCAGCTCGTTGCGCGCCACGACGCGGAACGTCGGGCCCGCCTCCAGCACGGTCGTCACCCCGGCGTCCGACGTGAAGTAGAGCCGCCCCGCCGCCGCCACCGGCGACGCCGAGAAGTTCCCGCCCAGGCGTTCCTGCCACACGACGTTGCCCGTCGCGGCGTCGAGACACGTCCCCACGCCGCCGTCCGTCACGGCGTACACGCGGCCATCGAGGAAGATCATCGAGGACATCGTGGGCATGCCCTTCTTTTGCTCCCATTGGAGGCGCGACTCGCCGAGGTCGCCCTCGCCGCCCAGCCGGAAGGCCTTCGTCGTGCCCTTCCCGCCCCAGCCGCCGGAGGTGAACACCATGCCATCGCCCAGGACCGGCGACGGCACCTTGCCCTCGCCTGCGACACGGCTGGTCCAGAGGAGCCTGCCGGACGAGGGGTCGAACCCCTGGACCACGTCGCCCGTCTCGCTGACGAGCTGGGTGGACGCGCCGGCCTTCCACATCACGGGCGTCCCGTGGGCAATGCGCGTCAAGCCGCGGGGCGTGCGCCACCTCTCGCGGCCCGTCGCCGCGTCGAGCGCCAGCAGGAAGGATTGGTCCCACGGCTTCTGCCAGCCCACGAGCTTGTCCGCGCCATCGCTGCTGCCGTCGCGGGCCATGATGACGAGCCCGTCGTGCAGGACGAGCGACGTGCCCAGGCCGTGCTGGCTATAAAACGGGTGCGAGCGGTTCGTCCAAGCCACCGTGCCATCGAAGGTCAACGCGGCGAACGACCCGTCCCCAAAGCACGTGTACACCCGCCTGCCATCCGTGACGGGCGTGGGCGTCGCGTAGGAATTGCGCGTCTCCTTCTTGCGCGTCGCCTGGCGGAACACCTCGCGCTCCCAGCGCACCGCGCCGTTCTTGGCATCCAGCGCGAGCACCCGGCACGACGCGCCCGACTCCGTCGCCGTCGTCACGAACACGTGTCGCCCCCAGACGATCGGGGAGGACCAACCCTCCCCAGGGATCGTGGCGCGCCACAGGACGTTGGATGACTCCGACCATGAGACGGGCACGCGTTTCTCCATGGAGTGCCCCTGGCCGGTCGGGCCGCGAAACTGGGGCCAATGGGCGGCACGAAGGGCGAGGGCGGGCGCCAATGCGCAGCCCAGGCCCACGGAGAGAATCAACGCAGCGTTCATGGAACGTCCCGACCTTGTGCCAGCCGCCTGCCCGATTTCCAGCCCAAGCCCGACGCATCCCCGGCGCCCTGAGCCCGGAAAGGTCGGCCCAACCTGGGCGCCGGGGCGTGAACCATGGGCGGGAACGCCTCGTGCGGTCCCGAGAACGCCTCCCCGTCGTGCCAAAACGCCACCAATGGGACCACCGGTCTCACTGGCCCAATCAAGCTACGTCCGCGTTGGCCCCGAACTTGGCGTGAACAAACCCGGGGTGGGTCACGCGAAGTCGCCCGGGCGCAACGTCGATGCGGGGGATGCGGGGGATGCGGGCGTGGGTGGTTGGAAGTTCGTGCCTTCCACACCTCCGTGGGACCAGCCGAGCCCAGGCCTCCAGTAAGGGCTGCCGCGTGAGGGCACGCGGCCCATGGCAAGCCCAGCGGCCTTTCCCAAGGCAGGTCGCCCGTTACCCCGCCTTCGCGGGACGCCGCGCGGCGACGAACCTCTCGACGTACTTGCCGAGCATGTCGGCCTCGAGGTTGACGCGGTCGCCCACCTGTCGTTCTGCCAGCGCGGTCACCTCGCGCGTGTGCGGGATGATCCAGATGCGAAACCCGCGCGGCAGGACGTCCGCCACGGTCAGGGAGATGCCATCGACGGCGATGGAGCCCTTGGGGACGACGTAGCGGCGCAGGGCGGCGGGGGCCTCGACCTCGAGGACGTGGTCGCGCCCGCTGGCCTCCCATCGGCGGACCACCCCGGTGCCATCCACGTGGCCGGTGACGAAGTGGCCGCCGATGCGGTCGCCGACGGCGAGGGAACGCTCGAGGTTGACGGCGGAGCCGACGCGGGCGTCGCCGATGCTGGTGCGTCGCCAGGTCTCGGCGAGGAGGTCGAACTCGAGGGTGCGGGAGGCGCCGCGTCCGCGCAGGGCGGCCACGGTGAGGCAACATCCGTTGACGGCGATGCTGTCGCCGATGCGGACGCGCTGGGCCGCGACGCGCGCGGACACGGACAGGCGGATGGAAGCGGTCCCGGGCTGGACGGCGACGACGCGGCCGGACTCCTCGACGATTCCCGTGAACATGTCCCCGGAAGGACCACGGAAAGGCGCCGGGGTCAAGCCGTGGCGTTGAGAGGCGCGACGCTAGACCCTGGAGGGGACCTCGAAGCCCTTGCGGTACTCGCGGGCGAGGAGCTGGTTGGCGCCCTTGTCGTTGGTGAAGCGTTCCTTGCTGGGGTTCATCTCCAGCCAGGCTCCCAGCCGCGCGGGCGTGGCCGCGAGGTCCACCCCGTTCTTTTCCAGGTGTTCCACCAACCGCCCGAAGGACTCGGTGGCCTCGGGCTCGGACTTGATGTAGTCGCGGATGGCCTCGGGCGAGAGCTGCTTGCCGAGCTGGTAGCTGATGTTGCCGGTGTGGCAGAGGGCGCTGGAGAGGTGGCCCTCCTCGATCTCGGCGTTGAGGTCGCCGGGCTTCCGGCTGCGGACGGCGGCGATGAAGTTGGCGTAGTGGTCGGCCCCTTGCTTCCAGCGCCGGATTTCCTTCCCGGCGGTGTCGTAGGCGATGGCGGAGTCATAGGAGGGGATGACGACGTGGCCACCCTCGCAATCGACGACGACGCCGACCTGCGCGCCGCGGTAGTCGGGCATGTTCTTGCCCCAGCCATCCTTGTGGAACTCCTTGGACTTGGGCAGGCCGCGGACCTCGAAGATGAGCGGCGCGCGCTTGTAGGCATGGAAGACGACCTGGGTGTTGGGGGTGTCCCCGTCGTCTTGGTAGGCGAACCGGCCGCCGACGCTGAAGACGCCGGGCGAGAGGGTCGTCTCGCCCAGGATCCAGCGGGCGATGTCCATCTGGTGGATGCCTTGGTTGCCGAGGTCGCCGTTGCCGGTGACGAACTGCCAGTGCCAGTCGTAGTGCAGCTTCTGGCGCATCAGGGGCGTCATCGGCGCCGGCCCGCACCACAGGTCGTAGTCGATGTAGTCGGGGACGGGGGTGGGCCCGGAGACCTTGCCGATGGATTGGCGGGGCTTGTAGCACAGGCCGCGGGCGACCTTGATCTTGCCGAGGTTGCCGGCCTGGATCCACGACACGGCGTCGCGCAGGCCGGGGTTGGAGCGGCTCTGGGTGCCGGTCTGGACGATCCTCCCGTACTTCCGGGCCGCGCGGACGATCTGGCGTCCCTCCCAGGCGTTGTGGGACACGGGCTTCTCCACGTACACGTCCTTGCCCGCCTGGCAGGCCCACACGGAGATCAACGCGTGCCAATGGTTCGGCGTTGCCGTGGAGATGCAGTCAATGTCCGGGCTTTCGAGCAGCTTCCGAACGTCCGTGAACGTCGCCACCGGGTGGCCCTTGTCCGCGAGCTTCTTGGCCTCCGCCTCCAACACCCGGCGGTCCACGTCGCACAACGCGGCGATCTGGACGCCCGGTTGGCGCAGGAAGCCCTCGATGTGGTCCTTGCCCCGTGCGTTGAACCCCACGATGGCCACGCGGATGGTGTCGTTGGGCCCGATGACGCGGGCGCGGCTTCGGGAGCCGATACGGTTCAGGATGGCGCAGCCGGGCAAGGTGGCGGCAGCCCCGGCGATGGCCGTGGACAGGACGAAGCTTCGACGATTCATGGCTTAGGTGAATTGCGGGGTTGAGGTTCCGGGGACACCTGGACGATGTCCCCGGGCGAAAAGCGAACCCGGTACGCGGCGCGCTCGCCGCAGCGCTCGACGACCCAGCGCTCCGTGAACGCCACGGGCACGGTGCTGGCCGACGAGGGCTGCGCGGAGGGCGTCTGCACGCCCCGCGACACGTCGGGCAGCCCGACCGAGTACATGTGGTCGTAGTCCGTGGCGGCGGCGGAGGGCCGGTCGATGACGCGGGTGGAAACGATGGAACGTTCCTGGCACGCCGGGGCGGCGGCGGCGTCCATGGCGAGCACCTTGTCACGGGCCAGGCCGTAGAGCCGCCCCTGGGCCATGCTTCCGCCCAGGATGGCCTGGGCGCCAGTCTCGCAACCGGTGAGGACCAGGCCGAGGGCCAGCACCGTCCATCCCGTGCATTGTTGGACGCCCATGCGTTTCACCGTGCCTTTCCCGTCGCCCGAACCTCGCGTGCGTACTCGGCGAAGCGCCCGGCGATGTCCGCCGACCGTGCGTCGCCCGGATGCAGGATGACCCGGTACTTGAACGTCAGGCTTCCGCCCGCCGGGACCTTGAGGTCGCCCGAGCCCTTTTCCTTCTTCTCGAAGTCATGGATGCCGAAGGGATTGGCGGCGAAGAGGCCATAGTCGCGGGCGTGCCACCACGTGGGATGGCGGGGGTTGGTGGGGGCGTCGAGGATGGCGATGCCGGCCGTCTTGCCCTCGACGGGCCCGGAGTAGTCGGCCCATTCCGAGCGCTTGCCCCAGACCGAGCCGTCGAGGACGCCCTGTGCGTTGACCAGATGGCCCGCGCCCGGCTGGTTCTTGGGCTGCTTCACCCGCATCGACTCGGCCACGCGGATGGCGAACGTCCCCTCCTTGGTGTCGCCCAGCGTCAGGTCGCCGGCCGAGGCGTGGATGGTCACCTCGAAGTCGATCATGCGCACGTCGCCCTTGGGCCGGTGAAAGCGGTAGGTGCGCTCGTCATGCCCGAGCAGCTTGCCGTCCTTGGCGCGCCATTCGTTGCGCGTCGCCAGCACGCCGACGTCGGGCCCCGACTCCTTGCGAACGAAGTACTGGTGGATGGTGCGGCCGGCCTTCTCCACCTCGCTCCAGAGGTCCACGCCGTTCACGTCGCCATGGCTGTACCAGAAGGAGTGATGGTGCGGGTGGTCGTGTTCCTCCCCGGGCCCCTCCTCCTGGGGCCAACGCCGGGTCAGGTGATGGCCGTCCGCGTTGAGCAACGGGTACAGGAACGGGCGCGACACGTTGCGGAAGTGGTACGCGGTGAAGGGCCTGCCATCGAGCAGCACGTGCACCACGTCGTTGGACTCCACGAGCGCCACCCCGGCCATGCCGCGGCCCAGGCCGTGCGGCCGCGTGGCGCAACCGCACGCCAGGGCCAGCCCCAGCAAAAGAAACCACGTCCATCGCGCGCGTGAAGTCACGGCGTCTTGGATACCGCCATGCAGGCGGGGCCGACAACGGCGAAGTTGGCCGTTCGTCCCGCGATGGACCCCGCCACGTGCCATCGATCATGCTCGACGCCGATGTGGGGAATGGCGGCATCGCGCGGGGACGACGCGGCGAGGAAGCCGGGGAGGGTCGCCCTGGGGCGCATGGGCGCGGCCTGGCTGCTCACGGCGGCGGGCGGCGGCGTTGCGGGGGCGTTGTTCCTGGCCGGGTTGGACGTCGCGACGGGCCTCCAGCGCCGGCACCCATGGTTGCTGGGGTTGCTCCCCATCCTGGGGTTTGTGGGGGCGTGGTGGTATCGCCGGGCGGACCCGCGGGCCGCAGCCGGGACGCCGTTGCTGTTGCGCTGCTCGCGCCTGCCGGACGAGCCGCCGCCGTTCGCCATGGCCCCGCTCATCGTGGGGACCACGCTTCTGACGCACCTGGGCGGCGGGTCGGCCGGGCGCGAGGGGACGGCGTTGCAACTGGGCGGCGGGTGGGCGGCGGGCGTGATGCGATGGCTTCGGATGCCGGCGGGCGCGGGCGCATGGTTGCTGCCGTGCGGGATGGCGGCGGGCTTCGCGGCAGTGTTCGGCACGCCGTGGGCGGCGGCGGTGTTCGTGATGGAGGTGGTACGGTCCGGGGAACGGCGCGGGTGGCGTTGGGCCGCGTGCCTTGGGTGCGCATGGGCCGCGCATGGGGTGGCGCTGGGGTGCGGGGCCCGGCACTCGGACCTTTCGTTGGACGTGGGGCCAGGGGTTCCCGAGGCCCGATGGCTGGCGGCGGCGGCGGCCTGCGGCGTGGCCATGGGCGTGCTGGCGCGGGGCTTCCTGCGGGCCATGCACGATGCGCGGCGCGCCTTCGAGAGGCTGCCGTCCTGGTGGATGCGGCCGATGACGGGCGGCGTGCTCGTGGGGGTCGCCGTCCTGGCGACCGGGCAGCGCGGGTTCCTGGGGCTTGGCATGGAGCCGATGGACGCGGGCGACCCGTCGATCCTGGGTTGCCTGCGCGGGGATGCGATCGCGCCGTGGGCGTGGGCGGCGAAGCTGGCGTTCACCGTGGCCACCGTGGCCTCGGGCTTCCGCGGCGGGGAGGTCACCCCGCTCTTCTTCATCGGCGCCACGGCGGGCCATGCCATCGGCACGGCGTGGGGCGCGCCCCCGTCGTTGATGGCGGCGGCCGGGTTGGCGTCGCTGTTTGGGGCGGCAAGCCGTGCGCCCTGGGCATGCGCCGTGATGGGGCTCGAGTTGTTTGGCTGGGGCGCGTTGCCCTACGTGGCGGCCGCGTGCGCGACGGCCCGGGCGGCAGGCCCCTGCCTCGGCTTGTATGAAGATGCCTCGAGGGCGACCCCGAAAGGCACCGACTCGCGAGGACGGTCCTGAAAACAACGAGAACCTCCTTGCGGGCGATTCGGGTCCTTGGAGCCCTCGACCCGGACATCCCCTCGCGTGAAACCGACGCAGGCGGCGCCCACGTCCGCATCGACGCGGGCCTTCACGTTGATCGAGTTGCTGGTGGTCGTCGCGATCATCGCCATCCTTGCCGGGATGTTGTTGCCGGTGCTGGGCCGAGCCCGCGAGGCGGGGCGCGCGACGGTTTGTTCCAACAACCTCCGGCAAATGGGGCTCGCGTCCGTGATGTATTCCCACGACTACAAGGGCCGGCTGCCGTCGTTCCGCGACTGGCTGTACGTGCGCGTGGGGGACCTCGCCACCGGCAAGCTTACCCGTACCTGAAGTCGCGCGCGACCTACCAGTGCCCGACCGACCAGGCGGAGCTGAGGTCTGGGAGGAAGCAGGTGATTCCGCCTGGCAATGGCGGCCCGGGCGGCGGCAATCGCTCGGCCAAGCGCGACGACAGCTACGCGATGAACTGCGGGCTGTGCCATGGGGAGGACATGGGCAAGTTCATCGCGCCGTCCCAGACGATGCTCTACATGGAGGCCTTGATGGGGCCGCAGGACGACTCGGGCGAGGCCGGGCCCACATTCGGCGCGCGCACGCTGGCCACCCGGCACAACAAGCGCGGCCACGACGTCATGACGGATGGCCATGTGGAACGCATGAACGAGAAGCAAAGCGTCGCCGCCGAGAGGTTGAAGCGCTTCTGGTTCCCCACGGACCTCACCACCGGCCCGGGCGGCATGGACATGGCCCGTGGCCTCCGATGAGGCGGCGCGCGCGACGGGCGGCGTGAACGGGGCGGGGCCGAATTGGCCCCGTGGGCCCGCGTCCCGCCATCCTTCGCGTCCCGCTCACAACCCCGCCACGGGCGGGCCCTTGAACCGACGACGTTCCCAGCCCAACCACACGACGGCCATCACGCCGGCGACGCCGAGGACGATGGGCAACGCCAGTTGATTCGGCGGTTGGACGCCGATGACGAGGAGGCCACCACATCCGGCGACGGACACGGCGGCCAACGGCCGGAACGCCCGGCCCAGGCTCCAGGTGCCGGGCCGCGTCCAGCGATGGCCCCACGCCCGCCAACCCGCCGCGACGGGCAGCACGTAGCTCACGTAGAGCAACACGGTGCAGACCACGGCGATGGTGGTGTAGGGCACCAACGCCGAGAACGCCCCTCCGGACAAAGCGGCGACCCACACGGCGACGGCCGGGCAGCCCGTGGACGGGTCCACGCGCCGCAGCCACGCCGACCCCGGCAGCCCGCCGTCCCGCGCAAACGCGAAGACCATGCGCGACGCCGACGTCAACGCGGCCAGGCCGCACAGGTATTGCACCAGCACGATCCCACCGAGCAACGCCGTGGCGGCCCAGCCCGGCAGGCGTTGGCCAACCACCCACGGCACCACCTCCGCACCCTTCGCCACGGCCTCCGGGATGGATGGCAAGGCCAGCAGGATCGCGCCCACCAACGCCCAGCCCGCCAGGCTCGAGACCAGCACCGAGCGCAGGATGCCGCGCGGGACGTTCACGGACGCGCCCACGGTTTCCTCGGCCGTGTGCGCGGAGGCGTCGAAGCCCGTGATGGTGTAGGCGGGCAACATGAGCCCGAGGGCGAACAACCAGGCCAGGTTGCTGGTGCGCGGGAACCCGGCCCCGCCGACGGCCACGCCACTGAAGTTCTCGAACCGCCACAGCCGCGGGAATTCGAGCGAGGGCGTGGCCCAGACCAAGCCGCCCACCAGCGCCGCCGTGAGCGCAAGGATCATCCAGCCGCTGAGGTCCGTGAGGCGCGTCACGAGCTTCATCCCGTGGTGGTTGAGCCAGCCTTGCGACAGCACCATGCCCAGCACCGCGGCCAGCTTCACGGCAGACTCGCGCCCCGCCGGGGGCGTCCAGCCCAGGGCGGCCAGCGCGAAGTCATACGTGCCCGCGTTGACGGTCGCGAGCACGGTCACCAAGCCCGCCAGGTTGAACCACGCCGTCGCCCAGCCCAGCCCGCGCCCGCCGAGGATGGAGCCCCAGTGGTAAAGGCCCCCCGCCGTGGGAAACGCGGAGGCGATGTGCGCCATCGAGGCCGCCACCGCCAGCGAGAACAGGCAGCCGGCCGGCCAGCCCAGCCCAATCCCGGCCCCGCCCACGGAGCCGAGGCCCACGTGGAACGACGTGATGCCGCCCGCGAGGATGCAGATGATCGAGAGCGAGATGGCGAAGTTCGAGAACGCCGACATGCGCCGCCGCAGCTCCGGCTCGTAGCCCAGCGTCCGCAACATGCGGTCGTCGGCGTCCGCCGGGCCTTGGCCGGGGGATTTCATGCGCGTTCCCCGGAGGCCTCGCGCGGGAAGCCCTCCGCCAGCGAGATGGCCTTCCGCATCGCCTTCGACTTGTTGACCGTCTCGTCGAACTCGGCCTCCGGCGTGGAGTCGTTGACCCAGCCCCCGCCCGCCTGCACGTGCGCCTTGCCGTCCTTGAGCAACGCCGTCCGGATCGTGATGCAATGGTCCGAGTTGCCGTTGAACCCGAAGTAGCCGACGCAGCCGCCGTAGGGCCCGCGCGTGGTCCCCTCCAGCTCCGCGATCACCTGCATCGCGCGGATCTTGGGAGCCCCGGACAACGTCCCCGCCGGGAACGTCGTGCGCATCAGGTCGTAGGCGTTGCTGTCGGGCCGCAGCCGGCCGTTCACCTGCGACACGATGTGCATCACGTGCGAGTAGCGCTCCACCACCATCATGTCCTGCACCTGGACGCTCCCGAAGTCGCACACGCGCCCAATGTCGTTCCGCGCCAGGTCCACCAGCATGACGTGCTCCGCCCGTTCCTTCGGGTCCGCCAGCAGCTCCTGCTCCAGGCGCTGGTCCTCCTCCTCCGTGGCGCCCCGCCGACGCGTCCCCGCGATCGGCCGGATCTCCACCTTGCGGTCCTCGCACCGCACATGGAGCTCGGGCGACGCCCCGACGAGCGCCATGCCCTCCAGTTCCAGCAGGAACATGTACGGCGACGGGTTGATCGACCGCACCGCCCGGTACACGTCCACCGCCGAGGCCGCCACCGGGGCCGTGAACCGCTGCGACCCCACCACCTGGATGATGTCGCCCGACCGGATGTACTCCTTGGCCTTGTTCACCTTCTCGAAGAAGGCCTCGCGCGTGGTGTTGGACTGGAAGTTCGCCGGCCTCGGCTCGTCCGGGAGCGACAAGGGCTCGTACGCGCAGGGCTGCCGCAGGCACTCCACGATGCGCTCGATCTCGCCCACGGCGTCGTCGTAGTAGTCGCCGGGGTCCGCCCCGGGCTCCACCACGGCGTTGACCACGACGGTCATCGTCTGCGCGACGCGGTCGAAGAGGACGAGCTGGTCGGCCACCATGTAGTACAAGACGGGCGTGCCGAGCTCGTCCTGGGGCGGCCGGGGCACGATGGGCTCCAGGTCATGGATGAACTCGTAGGCCAGGAAGCCCACCGCGCCGCCGCAGAACCGCGGCAGGCCCGGCAGCTCCACGGGCTTGTACCGCGCCATGAACGACTCCACCAACGCCAGCCCGTCCCGCAGCCGGCCTGGCGTCCCGGGCGCGGCCGTCGGGTCCACCTCGTGCCGTTCCACGATCATCCCGTCCTGCCGCACCTCCACCCGCGACCCCACCTGGCGGATGATCGCGCGCGGCCCGCAGCCCACGAACGAGTACCGTCCGAGGTGCTCGCCCCCCTCGATCGACTCGAACAGGAACGACTCGCCGTGCCCCCGCAGCTTGCGGTAGGCGGACAAGGGCGTCTCCAGGTCGGCCAGCAGGCGCCGCGTGACGGGGATCGTGTTCCCCTGGGTGGTCAGCTTCAGAAACTCTTCTCGTGTCGGTGAATACATCCGTCGGGCCAGACTATGGACTTCGCCGACGCGATTCAATTGGGGCGACGGGTTCCATCCGGAGATTCTTCCGGGAGGGGCGTGTGCCGCGCGACGCGCTACGCCCGCCGGGCAGGCTTGGGCTTGCGGGCGGGGGCCTTGGGCCGCGCGCGTGGCGCACGTGCGGCGGCCTTGCTTGCCGAGGCCTTGGCCTTCTTGGAAGGCGTCGCAGGTGCGGGACGCTTGCGGGCAACGGGCCGACGTGTCGAACGGGCTGGGCGCGGAGCCGCGGCAGGATCGTGGGACGATGCCCGGGCGGCGGCGGGCGTGGGTGCGGGCGTGGGTGCGGGCGTGGACGGCGCGGCGGCGGACTCGATTTCGACGCCGAACAACGCGGACAGGTCCTCGCCCTCAAGCCCTGCGGCGACGCCCTCGGCAGGGACGGCAACGGCCGTTTGCCCGGCCGCGACGACGAGGTCGTTCATGTCCACGCCGCGCAAGGTGAAGAACAACTCGGGGCGCATGTCCAGGCGCGCGCCCACGCCGTACAACGTTGCCGCCACGTGCTTGCACATGTCGGCCCAGTCCGGGCACGAGCACGACAGCTTGATCTCGGCCGGGCGCGGGAACAGGCCCGAAGCGGGGTGGGTGACGGACTGGAGGAGGGACGGCGGAAGGCGGCCCTGAAGCAGGTCGATGACCTGGGTGACCTTGTCGGTGGCGGACTCGACGAACTGGGTCCAGCGGGGGGCCGGGAGGGCCGCGATGGTGACGCGGACTTTGTAGAGATCGGATCCCTGGACGAGGGCCTCGACGACGCCCTGCTGGATACGGAGGTCGATGACGAGGCCGTTGCGCACGTAGGAGCGGCCCCGCGGGAGGCGGTTTGAGTAGTCGCTGAAGGACTCCAGGTGCGAGCACCACGACTTGCCCCAGAAGGTTGCGGCGATCTTGCTGCCTTGCAGGACCACGGGCTCGCGTCCGCCGGCCTTGTCGGCCTTGCTGGCGGCGGCCTTCGCCTTGCGCACGCGCTCGCCAACGGGGACGTAACGGGGGAATCGCGACCAGCTCATGCCCCGTTATTCCCCCATCACCGCCCGCATGTCGAGGGAGACGAAGCGCAGCAGCTCGTCGTTGGACAGGTTGGACAACATCGCCTCCGCGCCGCCCTCGGAGCCCAGCACCGCGTCCGCCAGTTCGCGCTTGGCCAGCAGCATCTCGTGGATGCGCTCCTCCACGGTGCCGCGGCACACGAACTTGTGGACGAGGACGTTGCGGCGCTGCCCGATGCGGAAGGCGCGGTCGGTGGCCTGGTTTTCCACGGCGGGGTTCCACCATCGGTCGAAGTGGATGACGTGGTTGGCGGCGGTGAGCGTGAGCCCGGTGCCGCCCGCCTTCAGCGACAACACGAGGAACGGCGGGCCGTCCTCCCCCTGGAACGCCTCGACGATCTCCCGTCGGCGCGGCACGGGCGTGGAGCCGTCCAATGTCATGCCCTCGCGCCCGAACAACCGCCCCAGGAACGCCGCCAAGGGGCCCGTCATCTCGCGGAACTGCGTGAAGACCAGAACGCGCTCCTGGCGCGACGCGATCTCCTCGCACAGCTCCGCCAGGCGCTGGAACTTGCCGCTGTCCTCGGGCGCGAACTGGCCATCCGCCAGCCATTGGGACGGGTGGTTGCACACCTGCTTGAACCGCATCAGGAAGGCCAGCACCAGGCCGCGCCGCTGGATGCCATCCGCCGCGCCCTCCAACGCCTCCGAAAGTTGACGCACCGATTGCTGGTACAGGGCCGCCTGCCGCTTCGACAACGAGCACCATGCCTCCAGCTCCGTCTTGTCCGGCAGGTCCGCAATGATCGCCTTGTCCGTCTTCAGGCGGCGCAGCAGGTACGGCGCAACCAGGCGCCGCAACGGCGAGTAGTCCGGGACGGCGGAGCCCCGCATCCGGTCCACCGCCTCGCCAAAAGCCCGCGCGCTCCCCAGCAGCCCGGGGTTGAGGAAGTCGAACAACGACCACAGGTCCCCCAGGCGGTTCTCGACCGGCGTGCCGCTGAGCGCGACCCGCGCGCGGGCCGGGATGGCCTTGACCGCCCGGGCCTGCTTGGCCCCGGGGTTCTTGATCGCCTGGGCCTCGTCCAGCACCAGGAGCCGCCACGTGCGCCGCGCCAGCCACTCCAGGCGCATCGCCTGCCCGTAGGTCGTCAGCGCCACGTCCGCCCCCGCCATCCAACGCGCCGCCGCCTCGCCTTCCTTCCACAAGCCCGCGTCCGCCTGCGACCCATGCAGGCACACCGCCCGCAGGTCCGGCGCAAACCGCCCCAGCTCCGCCATCCAGTTCGAGAGCAACGACGCCGGGGCCACCAGCAACGAGGGCCCGCCCGCGCCGCCCTCCTCCGTCCTCAACCGCCGCAGCAGGGCGATCACCTGCAACGTCTTCCCAAGCCCCATGTCGTCCGCCAGGCACGCCCCGAGCCCCAGCCGCTGCATCAACCACAGCCACCGCACCCCCGCCTCCTGGTACGGCCGCAGCCGCGCCCGCAGGCCCTCGTTCGGGTCAAACCGCGCCGCGCGCGACGGCTCCCCAAGATCCGTCAACGCCTCCCGCAACGCCGTGCCCGCCGCCACCTCCGCCCAGTCCCGGTCCGCCGCCGCCGCCCCGCCGCCCGACGCCTCGCCCCCCGGGCGATACCCCGACAACATCCGCATCCCCGCCAGGAACTCCACGCCCTGCCCGCCCGCCTCCGCCGCCGTCTTGCGCCAGTGCTCCATCACCTCCGCCAGCCGCGCACGGTCCACCTCCACCCATTGGCCGCGGATCGACACGAGCCCGTCCGGCCCCGACATCAACCGGCTCCATTCCGCCTCCGTCAGGCGCTCGCCCCCGAGCGCGGCCTCCACCGAGAATGACAGCAGGCTGCCCTGCCCCAGCAACGACGGCGCCGCGTCGCCCACGCGCACCTGCACCTTGGGCCGCGGCCCGCGCCCGCCGCGCCACCAGTCCGGGATCCGCGTCACGATCCCGCTGGCCTCCAGGGCCGGCACCTCGCGCAGCAACCCGTACGCCTCCGAAGGCGTCCACGCCTGGGGCTGGAACACGCGCCGGCTCTCCAGCAGCTCCCGCGCCCAGGGGCTGGCCTCCGCCGCGCGCCGCACCGGCTCGAGCAACGACGCCAAGGCCGCCTTGTTCCCCGCGCCCGCGTACTCCTGCAACGCCCGCGCCAACGGCAGGTGCGCCGGCCGCGCACCGTCCGAAAGCCGGTGCACGTACGTCGCCAGGAACGCAAACGGCGTGGCCGGCGTCCGCTTGTTCTCCACCAGGTGAAAGGTCACGCGCCCCAGCGCATGGAGCCCCGGGTGCACCGTCGCCAGCCATGCCCTCGCCCCGCCCGCGCCCGCCGCCCGTTCCCGCGCCCACGCCGTCAGTTCCCCCCACAATCCCATGAGCCAACCCGGCGACGCATACTCCGCCCCCGCCATGTCCGGCATCCGCAACACCCACTCCGACGCTTCCCCCGACCCCAGGACCGCCACGTCCGGGAACACGGCCTCGCCCGATTCCTTCGCGGAAGCCCGCGCGACGGCCGCGAGGAAGGCCTCCGCGAACGAACGCCAAAACAATCCGGCCGCGCCCACCGGCAACCGCCGTTGCCGTGCCGTCGCCAGCTCCACCAGCCCCGGGGCCATGCCCTCTTGGAACGATGCCACCAACGCATCCCACGACGCCTCCATGCCCGCGGAGACACCGGGAGCCGATGCCTGCGCCCCGCCCCCACCGGACACCGTCAATCGCCCCGATGGCGTCAAGGACCACACGGCTTCCATTGGGCTTGAAGGCTGCCATGCGCCCGTCGCATGGGGCAAACGCGCGGGTGTCACCCCTCGCCCGCGTTTGCCGGGGCCTTGAAGGCGTCACGCCGGGACGCCCGGATGCGAAGAGGGTGATGCCCGATCTTTCCTCGCTCCGTGATTTCCGAGCCTCCGTGAGGAACCATCTCCCCGCGTCGGGAGGGTTTGAAGCCGTGCCTTGAGCCAAGGCACCGAGGCCATGGAGTTCCCGAAACCCGAGCTGCCCCCCGCCTCTCGAGTCTCGCTCCCCGCTCCCCGCCCCCCGCCCCCTGCCTCGGCGGGCTACTTCCTCCGGGCCGTCCACTCGTTGGACACCGGGTTGCCGTCCATCTCGGTGTCCGTCTTGCCCTTCAACGCGCCGTCCACCACCCGGCCGCTCATGCGATACACCATCGTGCCGCCCTGCGGGCGCTCGCGGCGCACCACCCACGAGAACGCGTCGCCGGACATCTTCCCGTCCGTGATTTCCAGGCGCTTGTCCGCCCCCCGTGCCACCCAGCCGCCAATGCGCGCCCCGTCCTGCGTGAGCGTCATGGGGACATCGACGGGATCGTTGTTCGGACCCGGCAACGTGAGCGTCCACTCGCCCGCCAGGCTGGCCGCAGCCGTGGTCGCCTTCCCGTCCAAGGCCGCCGCCAGGAACGGCTCCAACGCCTCGCCCCACAGCTCGTAGCCCGCCTCGCTCAGGTGCAGGTAGTCCGGCATCAACGACCGGGGAATCACGCCGCGCGCGTCCACGAAGCGATGCCCGAAGTCCACCCACACCACCCGGCGGCCATCGGCCAGCTTCTGCAGGATTTGGTTCACCTGCGCGATCTTCCCGCGCTGCGGGTTCGGGTTCTCGCCCCGGGGAAAGATCGCGTGCAGCAGCACCGTGGCGTCGGGCAACGCCGCGCGAAGCTTGCCCACGATCGCGGCGACGCCCTCGGCGATCTGGTCCACGGAGTTGTCCTCCCCGTTGGAGTTGTTGGTGCCGATCATGACGACCACGGCGGCGGGCTTGAGGCCGTTGAGGTTGCCGTTGTTCAGGCGCCACAGGACGTGCTGGGTGCGGTCGCCGCCGATGCCGAGGTTGACGGCGCTGAGCCCCGCGTAGCGACGCTCCCACGTGGCCTTGCCCGCGCCCTCCCAGCCCTGCGTGATCGAGTCGCCCACGAACACCACGCGCGCCTTCGCCCCGGCGGCGGCCGCGCGTTGGTTCAGCAAGGCCTGCCGCTCCTTCCATCCGTTGTCCGGTCGCGGCGCAGGATCGGTCGCCGAATGGGCGGACAACGCCGCCGTGAACCACACGCAGCCCAGGAATGCCAACAGGGTCTTCATCGCTGCGGACCTTGCGACAGGCGCGCCAACGGGGTCAAACAGGGAGCGGGGAGCGGGGAGCGGGAGGCGGGGCGGGGGTAGCAAGACCGTCTCGGTCTTGTCCGTGCGTCGGCTGCCGCAGCGGGCGGAAGACCTCATGCGGAGACGCGGGGGCGCGGGGGAGGCAGCCGGGTCGAGA
>CAYSGH010000036.1:19445-38742 GCA_964430505.1 uncultured Akkermansia sp.
CGGCGTCGTTGACATCATTACTACCGCAATAGTATTACCACGGTCGTCATGAGCGCGCCGCCCCCCTTCCCCCTCCGGCTCGGAGACCTCCAGCTCCGTATCCTCCAGGTCCTCTGGGCCCGCCAGGAGGCGTCCGTCGCCCAGGTCCACGCCGACCTCAGCCCCACCCGGCCCCTCGCCTACACCACCGTCGCCACCATGCTCCGCAAGATGGAGGAACGACGCCTCGTCCAGCACCGCGAGCAGGGCCGCGCCTTCCTCTACTCCGCCCTCGTCCAGGCCGCCGACGTCGGCTCCAGCCTTGGCCATCGCATGGTGGAGCAGGTCTTCGAGGGCAGCCTCGCCGACGCCGTCAGCCACCTGCTCCGCACCCGCGACGTCCGACGCGAGGAACTGGACGCCCTCGAGAAGCTAATCCGCGAGGCCAAGAGGAGGGCGCGATGAACCTGCTCGACACGTCCACGTGGCCGGGGCTCCTCGCGGTTCTCGCGCTGGAGTCGGCGGCGGTGGTGGCCTTGGCCCACGCTATGTCCCGGTGGTCCCGCAACCCCGCCGCAGGCCGCAGGGCATGGCAGGCCGCCCTCGTCGCGCTTGCGTTGCTCCCCTTCGTCGAGGCCTCCGGGCTGCGTGGACTGGCCCGTTCCATGGTGCCGGTCCGGGTTGCCTTGGACCGTTCCGACCCAACGCCCGAAGCGCCGGCGGCCGAGGCCCAGCCAGCAGGCCGCACGCCGGACGCGGCCGTCGGCTCCGAGGCGTTGGACACCGGGGTGAGGCTCGTCGCGCAACGCCTGCCGCGCCCCCTCCCATCCAATGCCCCCGCCACATGGCCGTGGTGGGTTTGGTCCGTGGGCGCGGTCGTCGTCCTCGCGCGGGCCCTCCGATCCCGACGGGCCTTGTCGTTGGCTTCGCGTGGCGCCATGCCCGCCGACAACGCCACGACGGAAGCCGTCGCCCGGTTGGCCACGCGCATGGGATTGGGAACGGTCCGCGTCGTGTCCTGGGACGGGCTGGAGACACCCGTCGCGTATGGAGTCGTGCGCCCCACGGTGGCGCTGCCGTCGGATTGGGCGGTGCGGCACGGGGAAGGCGACCGCGACGCGATGCTGGCCCATGAGCTGGCCCATCTCGCGGGGCGCGATCCCGCATGGATGGCGATGGCGGACGTGGCCTGCGCCGTGTTGTGGTGGCACCCGGCCGCGTGGTGGGCGTCGCGACGGCTGCGGGCCGCGTGCGAGCGCGCGGCCGACGCGGCGGCGGCCCTGGTGCCCGGCGGACGCGCGGCGTTGGCGGAGGTGTTGGTTCGCCTTGGGCGCGAGTGGGAGGCATCGGGCATGTTGCCGCGGCTTGGGATCGACGGCGGGCGCTTTCGGTCGGAGCTGGGCCAGCGCGTGGAGGCGTTGCTGGGCGGGGCGGCGGGGTGGCGAAGCCCGGGTCGTTGGGACGGGCTGCGTCCCGTGGCCCTGGCGGGCGTGGTGGCGATCGTTGCCATGGCCCTGCCATTGCCCGCGGACGTTTCGGGCGGGCTCGTGGGACGGCTTGGCGCGCAAGAAGCCAAGCCTTCGGCGACGGACACGTCGTCGCGGCCGGCATCGGGGACGGCTTCAGCGCGCGCGATTCGTCCGTCGCCCTCCGCCCCATCCGCGCCGGCCGTTGCGGCGGCCAACCCTCCCAGCACTTCCGATCGGGGCGACCAGGTCCTGTTGAGCTGCCTGTTTGTCGAGGCCCGTGGCGAGGCCATCGATGATCTCGGCTTGGACTGGGTTTTTGGAAGGCAGGCCCACGAAGGCCCGGCCGTCGTTCGGACCAACCTGCCCGGCAGCCAGGGCTACGTGGACACGTGGCATTCGCAGGGCGAGGCGGTGGTGCTGGGTCCGGAGCAGTTCCGGGCGTTGCGCACACGCATGGATGACTGGAAGCCCAGGGCGGAGTTGGACAAGACCGGGTTGGACATCCTGAGCGCGCCCAAGGCCACGACGGTGGCCGGGCGCGTCGTCTCCGTGGCCATCGGCAACGAGGTGAACGTGGTGACGGGGGCATCCGGGAGGGCGACCGGCGGCGGCCAACCCGGCATCACGTTCAGCGCCGAGCCCATGCGCTTCGGCGTCGAGGTCCAGCTCGTCCCCACCCGGCCTTCGGCGTCGGGGCCATGGACGCTCGACGTCGTCGCCAGCGTGCGGGAGTTCATGGGATACGCCGACCCCGGCAAGGAAGGGGTTCTCATCAAGGCCCCCGATGGCTCCACCCAGCGCGGGACTCCCCCCATCCCCGTCATCAAGGCCCGCGTGGCGTCGGGCCAGGCCAGCCTCCCCGCCGGGGCCACCCTCGCCCTGCGCGGGCCCATCACCGAGACGGTGCAGGTGCGCAAGGCCGGCCTTTTCCGACGCGCCACCACCCACGTGACGCGGTCGCGGCTGCTCGTCTTTGCCACCCTCGATCAACCCGCTGAACCCGCCGCGCCCGTCGTGTTGCACCCAGCCCCCGACGATCTCCGCAACACCGAGTCCCGCCTGTGGTCCGCCGCGTTCTCGCCGGACGGCAGCCTCCTGGCCACGACGGGCGGATGGGACAATCCGGTCGAGCCGGGCTGCCTGTTCGTCTGGGATATGACGGCCCCCGCGCCGTCGGGCAGGCCGCGCTGGATCTGGAAGCAACGGTCCACGATCCGCACCGCCGCGTTCTCGCCGCAGGGAAACCTCCTGGCCTTCGGTGACTTCGATGGCGTTGTCCGCGTGCTCGACGTCGCCACCGGCCAGCGGGTCCTCGAATTGGCCCCCTTCCCCAAGATCGTGAACTCCATGGCGTTCACGCCCGATGGTCGCCGCCTTGTCGTGGGGGGCTTCGACGAATCCGTGCATGTCGTGGAGGTCCCCTTGGGTCGCATCCTGTACTCGCGTGCCCTGGGCGAGGGCGTGACGTCCGTGGCGGTCAGCGCGGACGGGGGTTGGGTGGGGGCGACGACGTGGGTCGGCAATGTGCACCTGCTCGAACTCGACGGGCTGCGTCCCGTGGGCGAGGGCGAGGCCACGTTCGACGCCGCCAAGACGGCGGAGGCCACGGCCGGTCCGCGGATCGCGGAATGGATCGTCTTCACCCCCGATGCGAAGGGGGCGTGCACGGGCAACTGGGATGGGACGATCCAGCGATGGGACGTCACGGCCGACGGGCTGCGCCGCCGCGCGCCGCTTCGGCGAGCCGGGGAGGCATCACCCGGAACGTTGTTGCAGGGACCGGGCACGTTGTTGCAGGGCGGCGCCTTGTCACCCGACGGCCTGCGCCTTGCGGTGGGCATGGCCAACGGCGCGGTCGAGGTTTGGGATCTCCGCTCGGGCCGGGTGGAAGGTGCGATGCCGGCGCATGGGGACCTGTGCTTTGGCCTTGGGTTTTCCCCGGATGGATCGCGCCTGGCGACGGTGGGCTGGGATCGCAAGACGCGGGTGTGGGACGTGGCGTCGCGGCGCCGCCTGGCGGAGTGGTGAGGGGGTGGGCGCCCGTTGCGTGAACTCGCCATGCGCGGGGGTTGGGACGCATGCTCGGGGACATGTCCACGGCACGGCACACGCGGAAGGTCCAGGCATGGCAGGTGGTCGTCGTGGCGGCGGCGGCGGGCGGCATGGGCTGGGGGATTCGGGGCCAGTACGGGCACGAGACGGGCGCGATGATGGCCGGGTTGCTCGTGGGCCTGGCCGTGTGCCGGATGCTGGCGTCGTGGGCGGACCCGGCGGTGGTCGCGCGGGCGGTGGCCTGGTGCGCGTTGGCCACGGGGATTGGCGGGTCCATGACCTACGGGCAGACCGTGGGCCTGACCCATGACCCGGTTCACGTGGGCCGGTGGGAGGTGCTGGGCTGGGGCCTGTTGGGGCTGGCGATCAAGGGGGGCATCTGGACGGGGTTCGGGGCGACCTTCCTGGGCATGGGGCTGGGCGGCACGCGGTACCGGGCGCGGGAGGTGGCGGTGGCATGGGTGGCGTTGATGGGCCTGTGCGCGCTCGGGATCTGGATCTTCAACGAGCCGTTCGACCCCGCCCCGCGCGTGTTGCCGCGGATCTATTTCTCGGCGGACTGGCGTTGGTTGCCCGAGGCGACGCTGAAGCCGCGCCGGGAAGTGTGGGGCGGGTTGTTGATGGCGTTGGCCGGCTTGCTGGCGTGGGTGGGGAGGTGGAAGCGCGACGGGCTGGGGTGGCGACTGGGGCTGATGGGGGTGTTGGGCGGGGCGGTGGGGTTTCCCCTAGGCCAATCGATCCAGGCGTTCCATGCGTGGAACGCGCCGCTGTTTTCGGAGGGTCTCGGGGCCCGCGTCGCGGCCGTCACGAACTGGTGGAACTTCATGGAGACGACGTTCGGAGCGACCTGGGGCGGCGCGGTGGGCCTGGGCTTGTGGTGGATGCGCGGGCGGATTTCCGGGGCCGGGCCGGGGGACGAGGTCGAGGGCGACGGCCGCGGGGTTGCGACGGGCGCGGGTTGGCCGACGTGGGCGGAGGTGGCGTGCCTGGGCGTGCACGGGTTCCTGCTGGTGGCGGAGGAGTTCACGGGGGCGCGGTGGGCGTCGCAGGCCTACGACTTTGGGATGCTGATGGTGTGGCTGCCGTTGGTGGCGGTCGCGGGGGGGCGGCGGTGGCCGTGGTGGGTGATGTTCCCGGTGGTCCTGGTGCCGATCGCGGGCAAGACGTTCAAGAACCTGGCGTTGGACGAGGGCGCGTGGAACGCGGCGGCGGGCGCGTGGGTCTTGTTGGTGTTGCCCTGGGTGGCGGCCGTGGCGACGGGCGAGTGGCTGCGGCGCAGGGCAGGTGCGCCGGGGGCGAGGGCGGGGACCTGGCTGGGGCCGGCGCTGATGTTCGCGGCGTGCCTCTACTTTGGGCTCAACTTCGCCTTCTTCCGGTTTCCATGGCCATGGGCGACGTGGACGGCGCGAACCCCCAACGCCCTGGTGTACGTCGCCTGCCTGGCGCTCCTGGCATGGGCGGCACGCCGCGATCCGGGGCCGCGCCCGTCGCCCTGAGCCGGGCCGATCCAACTGAAACGGCCCGTATAGGTTAACCGGAGTTGTTCACGGGCGAGGGCCGGGCCCGAGGTCCCTCGTGGGCGGGCCGCGACGCCGGCGTCGGACGCATGGAGGCCCGTCCGGCGCCTACTGGGCGGGAACGGCCTTGGGCGCGCCCTCGGCCTTCCACAGGCGATAGCGCACGCCCGCGCCCTCGGGGACGTACACGACGATGGGGAGGCGGCTGTTGTAGCGCAGGAGGTAGGGCTCGCCGCCCAGCGTGACGAAACGGTCCGTGGCGGGCGCCTTGGGATCCACGGCCATCCGAGTGCCCGCCAAGGGGCCCAGCGAGCGCACCGTGTACTTTGGGAAGCCCCAGCCTTGGATGGTTTCCTCCTCGATCTTGCCCCCGAAGAAGAAGCGGTTGGCGGGGTCCGTCTTGACGGTCTTACCAACCAAGATCTCGACCTTGAAGGCGGACTCATCCTTGCGCGACGGCAGCGACAGCACGTGTCGGGTCATGCCTTTCTCCGGGGCTGGGAAGGCCTTCATGTTGGGGTCTTCCGCATGGAGCAGACCCGGGGCAAGCGCGACAAGGCAGGAGATGAACGTGGGGGGGAGCGTCTTCACGCGTCCAACGTGTGCTCGTCTGCCCAACCATTCAACCGCGCGGGGACGCGGCTTGGAATCGGTGCCCCACGCGGCATCGCCGCTCGCCTCGGGGGGAAGGCCGCGCCGGGCCCACGCCCCGCATTCCTGCTGGCAGGGCGTGGGGACGCCGGTAGCGTCGACCCGTCCGGCCCGCCCGGCCCGTTGCATGTACGCGTTCACGCACCCTTGCCCCAACTGCGGAGCCGCGGTGCCGTTTCCATCGGCCATCGCGGTGTTCGCCGTGTGCGGCTTTTGCCGGTCGTCGGTCGTGCGGCGCGACGCCCAGGTGGAGGCCATGGGGCAGCAGGCCCAGCTTCCGCCCGACATCTCGCCGTTGCAGGTGGGCACCCAGGGGACATGGGATGGCAAGGCCTTCACCCTGATCGGGCGCGTCCGCATGGGCTACCGGGAGGGCACGTGGAACGAGTGGTGCGCCGACTTCGGGGACGGCACCTGGGGTTGGATCGCCGAGGCCCAGGGCTTCTACATGGCAAGCCTGGAGGTCGCACCGCCCGACGACCTGCCCGGCGTCGCCGAATGGCGGGAACGCACGGACCGGGCGGCGGAAAAGGAGGGCTGGACCTTGCTGGACGCCCGCCTGATGCGCGGGCGCGAGACGTTGGCCGTCGGGGCCGTCGTCCGCATCGCCGGCGTCGAGTACACCGTGCGCGACACCAAGCAAACGGAGGTCCTGGGCTCCGAGGGTTCCCTGCCGTTCTCCGCCGTGCCGGGCCGTGCCGCGATCAGCGGCGACTTGGGCGCTCCCGGCCGGCGCTTCGCCAACGTCGAGTATGCGGAGGATGGCATCCGAGTGTTCATCGGGAGCACGTGCACGTTCCGCGAGCTGGGCCTTTCCAACCTGCGCCCGTTGCCGGGCTGGACGACGGAGGCGGCCGATGGGGGCCCGGCGGGCGTGGGCGCGTTGAACTGCCCGTCGTGCGGCGCGGCGATGGCGTTGCGTGCGGCGGGGCAGACGATGGCGGCGGCCTGCGGCGCGTGCGGGGCCATCGTGGACACGAGCCACCCGGACGTGCGCCTCGTGGGAACCGCCGCCGCGCGGCAATCCAACGTCGTGCCCGTCATCCCGTTAGGCCGGCGCGGCACGTTTCGCGGCGTGTCCTGGGAATGCATCGGGTTCCTGCGCCGCCGCGACGACGAGGGCTACTCCTGGGACGAGTACCTGTTGTTCAACCCGTTCGAGGGCTTCCGTTGGCTGGTGACCTACGACGGGCACTGGTCCTGGGTGGAGATGCTGCTGGAGGCGCCGCGCAGCCTCGGTGGCGGCGTGGTCGTGGACGGCGTGCCCCACCGGTTGTTTGCACGGGGCATTGCCCGCGTGGCCTATGTGATCGGCGAGTTCTACTGGCAGGTGCGCCACGGGGAGACGGCCACGACGGAGGACCACGTGGCGCCGCCATCGGTCGTGTCGCGGGAGACGTTCGGGTCGTTGTCGGAGGAGACATGGTCGCGCGGCGAATACGTGCCGGGCGCGGACGTCCATGCGGCGTTCGTGCCGGAGCGGGAGCCGCGGGTCCCGTCGGGCGTGTACCTCAACCAGCCGAACCCGCACCGGGACAAGGGGCGCACCCTACGCTGGTTGTTCCCGGCGTTGGCGGGCGGGACGCTGGTCCTCGCGTTGATGGCGGCGGCGGGCAAGGACAACGAGCTGGCTTGGCGCGGCAACGTCCAACCGAAGGATGCCGGGACGAACGGCGCGGTCGTCACGGCCCCCTTCGAGCTCAAGGGCTCGCGGCGGCAGGCGGTGGAGGTGGAGCTGGACGCGCCCGTGTCCAATGGCTGGCTGGAGGTGGAGGCCGACCTCGTCAACGTGGCGACGGGCCAGGTGGAACGGGAGTTCGTGGTGGGCGTCGATTACTACAGCGGGCACGAGGGCGGCGAGTTCTGGCAGGAGGGTAAGACGCGGCGCTCCGTGGTCCTCGGGGCCGTGCCACCCGGCACGTACCGTCTCGTGCTGGATCCTTCGGCCGAGCCCTTGGCCCCGGACCTGCCCATGGAGCTGCGCGTGCGGCGGGACGTGATGATCTGGTCAAACGTGTGGCTGGCGATGGCGGGGCTGCTGGCGTACCCGGTGTACCGTTGGGCACGCGAGGCCTCCTTCGAGCATGCGCGCTGGTCCCTGAGCGAGTTCTTGCCCACGGGCGGCAACAAGCCCGACGCCAGCGAAGCCGACGACGGCGACGACGCATTGACCTCGATCCACTGACCAGCTCGGCACGATCGAAACGAACCGACCAGCCCAACGACCCACGACTTCCCCCGATGAAACCAAAGACGCCCTTGTATCTCGTGTACGGGCTCGCGTTGTGCGCCTGGGTGGCGGCGGCGAGCCGGTACGGACTCAGCCCGCTGGCCTTTGGCGGGCCCACCAGCCTCCGGGCGTTCACCCCGGGGCTCCAACACAAGTAAGCCATGAACAACCTCGAAGCCTCGCGCATCCTCGGGCTGGCGGCCGCCAGCGTCCTCTACTCCGTCGTCGGACTCGGCACGTTCCTCGTCTGCTTCTGGATCGTGGACAAGCTCACGCCCGGCGACCTGTGGAAGGAGATCGTCGAGAAGCGGAACACGGCGGTGGCGATCTTCTTCGGGTTCCTTGCCCTGGGGATGAGCCTGATCATCGCCGCGTGCCTGCACGGCTGACCCGCCCGGGCCGCCCATGAACCCATGAACCCATGAACGAGCGCGCGTCGCGCCTGTTGCTCCTCGGGAGCGTCTTCGTCATCGCCACCTGCGGCCTCATCTACGAGCTCGTCGCAGGCACGCTGGCGTCGTACCTGCTCGGCGACTCCGTCACCCAGTTCTCCACCGTCATCGGCGTGTACCTCTTCGCCATGGGCGTGGGCTCGTGGCTGTCGGGCTTCGTCCGGCGCGGCGAGGCGCGGTTGTTCGTGCAGGTGCAACTCCTCGTCGGGTTGGTGGGCGGCGGGTCGGCCGCCCTGCTCTTCGTCCTGTTCCCGCACGTGGACGCGTTCCGGCCCGTGCTGTATGGGCTGATCCTCTTGGTGGGCACGCTCGTGGGGCTCGAAATCCCCCTGCTCCTGCGCATCCTCAAGGACCGCCTGTCCTTCAACGACCTCGTGGCGAAGGTCTTCACCTTCGACTACGTGGGCGCGCTGCTGGCGTCGTTGCTGTTCCCGCTCGTGCTGGTCCCGCGCCTTGGCCTGATCCGCGCGTCATGCCTGTTTGGCATGCTCAACGTGCTCGTGGCGCTCCTGAGCGCGCGCGTGCTCCGGCTCGAAGGGCCGTGGGCCGCCGCGACGCGCTGGGCCGGCGTGGGCCTCCTCGTCCTGCTGGGCTCCGGCATCGCCGCCTCCTCCCGCATCCTCGAATGGTCCGAGGCGCAGATGTACGCGGACCCGGTCCTCCACGCCGCCTCCACGCCCTACCAACGCATCGTCCTCACGCGCGGAGCGGGCGACCTGCGGCTCCACCTCAACGGCAACCTCCAGTTCAGCTCGCGCGACGAGTACCGCTACCACGAGGCCCTCGTGCACCCCGGACTCTCGCGCCTCACGAACGCCCGGCGCGTCCTCGTCCTCGGCGGCGGCGACGGCCTCGCCATCCGCGAGGTCCTGCGCCATCCCCACGTCGGGTCCGTCACCCTCGTGGACCTCGACCCTGCCATCACCCGGTTGTTTGGGTCGCAGCCGATGCTCAAGGCCCTGAATGCCGACGCCCTCGGGTCGCCGAAGGTCACGGTCGTCAACGAGGACGCGTTCACGTGGCTGGAGCAGCCGCGCGACCCGTTCGACTTCGTCGTCGTGGACTTCCCGGACCCGTCGAGCTTCAGCCTGGGGAAGCTCTACACCACCACGTTTTACCGGCGGCTCGCCCGCGTGCTCGCCCCCGGCGGCGCGTTCGTCGTCCAGTGCACCTCCCCGTGGGCCGCGCGCCGGGCCTTTTGGTGCGTCGAGGCCACGCTGCGCGCGGCTGGCTTTCACGCCGAGCCCTACCACGCCTACGTCCCCAGCTTCGGCGAATGGGGCTTCATCCTCGCGTCCACCCATCCGCTCGAAGCCGCCCCGCGCCTCCCCGAGGGCCTCCGCTTCGTCACGGCCGACACGATGCGCTCCATGCGCGAGTTCCCGCCGGACATGGCGCGCGTGGACACCGAGCCCAACCAGCTCAACAACCAGGCGCTCGTGCGGTACTTCGAGGAGGACTGGGCCCGCGCCACGGCGCATGGAACCCCATGAAGGCGCGCCCCGCTTCCGTCGCGGACGCATCGCCCGGCCGACGTCCCAGCCTCTCCCGGCGGGCCTTCCTCGCGGCCGGGCTCGGCGCGGGCGCGGGCGCGTGTTCCATCGGTTGCACGGCCAC
This sequence comes from uncultured Akkermansia sp., assembly GCA_964430505.1. Classification (GTDB taxonomy): domain Bacteria; phylum Verrucomicrobiota; class Verrucomicrobiia; order Limisphaerales; family UBA9464; genus UBA6176. Next base: position 29,413 of record CAYSGH010000036.1, read on the forward strand.
CCCGCGCATCGAGGGCAGCCTGACCCGCCCTGGGATGGACGCCGGGCACCGCTGGCGCGACGGGCATCGGCCCACGCCCGACGCGTTCGAGGACGCCGACGTCGTGGTGGTGGGCGGCGGCGTTTCCGGGTTGGTGGCCGCACGGACGCTTTGCCGGGAACCACGCCTCAAGGTCCGCCTCCTGGAGCTCGCCGAGGACGTTGGCGGCAACTCTTCCGGCGGAATCCTCCGCGGCATCCCCCATCCGTGGGGCGCGCACTACCTGCCGATTCCCGCCGCCGACGCCCACGACCTCCTCGGCCTGCTGCGCGAGCTTGGCGTGGTCACCGGCGCGGATGCGGCCGGACGCCCCGTGTATCGCGAGGAGTTCCTCTGCCATGACCCGGAGGAACGCCTGTTCCTGCACGGGCGCTGGCAGGATGGCCTCGTGCCCCAGTTGGGGCTTTCCACCGCCGAGCGCGCCGAGGTCGCCCTCTTCCTCGAACGCATGGCCGCCCTGCGCGACGCGCGCGGGTCGGACGGACGCCGGGCCTTCGCCATCCCCGTGGAATCCAGCAGCCACGACGCGCGTTGGCGCGACCTCGACCGCGAGACCTTCGCATCGTGGCTCGACCGCGAGGGGTTCCGCTCCGCGCCCTTGCGTTGGTACCTCGACTATGGGTGCCGCGACGACTTCGGGATGGGCGCGGCCCGGGTCAGCGCCTGGGCGGGGCTGCACTACTTCGCGTCGCGCGACGGGGTGGCGGCCAACGCGCCGTCGCATTCGGTGCTGACGTGGCCGGAAGGGAACGCGTGGCTGGTGGCACGCCTGCGCGAGCCCGTCGCCCGGGCGGGCGCGCTGCGCACCGGCGTGATGGCCACGCGCATCGAGGACGATGGCGACGCGCTCCTCGTGGGGGCATGGGACACCACCCATGGGCGCGCCGTTGGATGGCGCGCGCGGCACGTCGTGCTGGCCGTGCCGACGTTCGTCACGGCCCGGTTGCTGGCCGGGAACGCATCGAGGACGCCGCCCGCCGTCGTTCCCCACGCGCCCTGGTTGGTGGCCAACCTGTGGCTCGAACGCGCGCCATCGGGCCGGGGCGCTCCGTTGTCATGGGACAACGTCTGGATGGAAGGCGAGGGCCTGGGCTACGTGGTCGCCAACCATCAATCCCTGGGGCGCACGCACGACGGCGTCGTCCTGACGTACTACCGCCCGCTCGACCACGCGGAGCCCGCCGAGGCTCGGCGCGAGGCCGCCTCGTGGCGATGGGAGGACGCCCGGGACCGGGTCCTGGAAGACATGGCCCGCCCGCATCCGGAGATCGCGCGCATCACGCGTCGCATGGACGTCCGGGTGTGGGGGCACGGCATGGTGACGCCGACGCCCGGGGTGATCCGGGGCGGCACGCGCCAGCCCGCGGGCGGTCGCCTGTGGCTGTCCCACACCGACCACGGCGGCATCTCGATCTTCGAGGAGGCCCACGCGCAGGGCCTGCGCGCGGCGCGCGGCATCCTCCGGGCCCTTGCCAACTCATGAAGCCCCACACCCTTGGCTGGCACGCCCTCATGGAGCTCAGCGACTGCGACCCGGACCGCCTCCGCAGCGTCCGCGGCATCCGGGCGGCCATGCGCGAGGCCGCGCGGCTGGCGGGCGGGACGGTGGTTCGTTCCGTGTTCCATGCATTCAGCCCATGGGGCGTGAGCGGCGTCGTCGTGATCGCGGAGTCGCACCTGACGATCCACACGTGGCCCGAGCACGGCTACGCCGCCGTGGACGTGTTCTCGTGTAGCCCGCGCCTCGATGCGGAGGCCGTGCGCCGGCACCTTCGCACATCGCTGGGCGCACGCCGCGTCACCATGAAGCGCCTTCGACGCGGTCCCGCGTCTCGGGGGGCCGACGCCAGGCAGGCCAAGAACCCAGGCCCCGGGGCATGAGGGGTGGAACCGTTCCCGTGCTCCCCGCCCCCCGCTTCCCGCTTCCCACCGCCCCGACTTCATCCTTGCGGCGGTTGGAGGCGGCGGCACCCTCCCGGCCGTTTCGTTATGCAGTACCACATTGCACGTCGCGCCGCGTCCCTGTCGCCCTCCCTCACCCTGGCCATTGATAGCAAGGCCAAGCAAATGAAGGCCGAGGGCCACGACGTGGTCGGGTTCGGGGCCGGGGAGCCGGACTTCGACACGCCCCAGCACATCAAGGACGCGGCGGCGGCCGCGCTGGCGGCCGGGTTCACCAAGTACACGCCCTCCAGCGGCATCCCCGAGCTGCGGCAGGCCATCGCCGACAAGTTCCAGCGCGAGAACGGCCTCTCGTACAAGCCCTCGCAGGTCATCGTGTCGTGCGGCGGCAAGCATTCCTGCTTCAACGTGATCCTCGCCACCTGCCAGGAGGGCGACGAGGTCATCATCCCCGCGCCGTACTGGCTGTCGTACCCCGAGATGGCCAAGCTGGCGGGCGCAACCCCGGTGATCCTGGAGACGTCGGACCAGACCGAGTTCAAGGTGACGCCGGACCAACTGCGCGCGGCCATCACGCCCCGGACCCGGCTCTTCATCCTCAACACCCCCTCCAACCCCACCGGCACCGTGTACACGCCGGACGAGGTCCGCGCCCTGGGCGACGTGTGCGTGGAGAAGGGCGTGCTGATCATGAGCGACGAGATCTACGAGCACCTCCTCTACGACGGTGCCGTGCATCGCTCCGTCGCGTCGTTCTCCGCCGCCCACAAGGACCACACCATCATCGTCCATGGCTTCGCCAAGGCGTGGTCCATGACGGGGTGGCGCCTCGGCTTCCTCGCCGCGCCCGAGCCCATCGCCAAGGCCATCGACGCCCTCCAGTCGCATAGCACGTCGAACCCGACCAGCTTCGCGCAGAAGGGCGCCGTGGCGGCGTTGAACGGGCCGCAGGACCACCTGCCGCGTTGGCTCGCCGAGTATGCCCGGCGCCGCACCGAGGCCTGGCAACGCCTCAACGCCATGCCCGGCGTCACCTGCGTCAACAGCAAGGGCGCCTTCTACCTCTTCCCCAACATCCGCGGCACCGGCCTGCGCTCGTCCGAGTTCTGCGCCCGCCTGCTCGAAAGCGAGAAGGTCGCCGCCGTCCCCGGCATTGCCTTCGGCGCGGACGACTACATCCGGCTCTCCTACGCCACGAGCCTGGAGAACATCGTGAAGGGCCTGGAGCGCATGGACCGGTTCGTGCGGTCCCTGCGTTCCTGACCGCCGCCCTGCACCCGCCGCGCCGTGCCACGCCTGGACCAAGTGGTGGTGGACCGCGGGCTGCTGCCCACCCGCAGCAAGGCGCAGGCCGCCATCCTCGCCGGCCAGGTGCGCGTCAACGGCCAACACGCCCGCAAGCCGGGCGAGAACGTCCCCGCCGACGCCCTCGTCGAGTTGGCCGCGCGCGACCGCTACGTCTCGCGGGGCGGCCACAAGCTGGAGCGCGGCCTCCAGCACTTCGGAGTGGACGTCGCCGGGGCGCGCGCCATCGACGTGGGCGCCTCCACGGGCGGGTTCACCGACTGCCTGTTGCAGCACGGCGCGGCGCGCGTGCACGCCGTTGACGTGGGGCACGGGCAGCTTGCCTGGACCCTGCGCAACGATCCCCGGGTCGTCGTCATGGAACGCGTCAACGCGCGCGCCCTGTCGCCGTCGTCCTTCGCGGCGGGCGACCTGCCGCTCGACGTCGCCGTCGTGGATTGCTCGTTCATCAGCCTGCGCAAGGTCCTGCCCGTGCTGCCGCCCCTGCTCCGGCCCGGGGCCAGCGTCCTCGCGCTCGTGAAGCCGCAGTTCGAGGCCGGACGTGAGGAGGCCGACCGCGGCGCCGGCGTGATCACCGACCCCGCCGTGCACCAGCGCGTCCTTGCCGAGCTGGAGGCGTTCGCGACCGAGGGCCCGCATGGGCTCGCGTGGCTCGGGGCCGTGGAATCACCCTTGCTTGGACCGGCCGGGAACCGGGAGTTTGTGGCGCACCTGAGAAGAACCCCATGAACAAGGCCTTGCCCCAGCTCCGGCGCTTCGGACTCGTCGCCAACCCGGAGAAGCCCCGCACGGCCGCCTTGGTCCGGCGCGCGGCCTCGATCCTTTCGCGGCGCGGCCATCCGGTCGTCATGGACGCCGACACCGCGCGCCGTGCCGGCTTGGGCCCGGGCAAGGCTTCCCGCGCCATGCCCTTGGAGGCCATGGCGTCGGAGGTCGATGCGATCCTCGTGTTTGGGGGCGACGGCACGATGCTGCGCGTGGCGCGGGTGGTGGCGGGGCGGGGCGTGGCCATCCTGGGGATCAACGTGGGGCACCTGGGCTTCCTGACGTCCGTGGCGCCCTCGCAGCTGGAGGGCACGCTGGACTTGCTGGAACAGGGCCGGTTCGGGATCGACGAGCGCGCGCTGCTGGAGGCGACCGTCCAGCGGGCCTCGCACGTGTCCGTGGAGACGGCCCTGAACGACCTCGTCCTGAGCCGCGGCGCGGCCTCGCGGCTCATCGAGCTGGAGGTGTCCGTGAACGACGAGCTGGTGACCCGCTACCGCTGCGACGGGCTGATCGTGTCGTCGCCCACGGGCTCGACGGCGTACTCGTTGTCGGCGGGCGGCTCCGTGGTGAGCCCGGACGCCGAGGTGCTCGTGCTGACCCCGATCTGCCCGCACACGTTGTCGATCCGGCCCATCGTGGTGAGCCTGGCCTCGACGGTCCGGGTCCGGCTGTGTCGGCTGCATGGCGACGTCTCCCTGTCGGCCGACGGCCAGGTGCAGAGCGCGCTGGGATCCGGCGACACCGTCGAGGTCCGACGGTCGCGCCGCACGGTCCGCCTCGTCCGCCCCGAGGGCGCCAGCTTCTTCGCCACCCTCCGCACCAAGTTCGGATGGAGCGGCGGGAAGGTGTGACGAGGAGGGCCGCCCCGCGGCCGGCGTCTCTGTCGGATGGCAGTCCTTGCCGGACATCCATCGGCAGGATGCCCAGCGCCGTGCCACCCGGCAGCCCACGGATGGACGTGCCGGGGACCGGCCTTGGGCCTCCATCGCCGAAGTTGCTGATCATTCCGGCGAGCAGGGACGGGGTGGCCGGTGCTCGCGCCGACTTGGGAAATCCATTCCCGAGCAGGAGGTCCGTTGGTAAAGCCTCGCCCTGCCTGGCGGATGGATGCCCGGCCAACCCGGAAGACAACGGCCTGCGGGGCTGCTTGGACGAGCTTCTCCTGGCCGGGGTTCCACCAGGGGGCTGACGCCATGGCGTGCTCAGGCAAGGCACGCACGGAAGCCTCGGTGGATGTCCTCGCGGTCGAGGTTGCGCCCGATGAAGACGAGGCGGTTGATGCGGCGTTCGCCGGGCTTCCAGGGCCGGTCAGCGACGGAGTCGAGGAGCATGTGGACGCCTTGGAACACCACGCGCATGGGCGACCCCTGGACGTTTAGGATGCCCTTGCTGCGGTAGATGTCGTTGCCCTTGGCCTGCAACAGGGCCCCCAGCCATGCATTGAGCTTGCGCGGGTCCACCGCGGAGGGCTCCTCGATGCCCACGCTGGTCACGGCGGCATCATGCTCGTGTCCATGGCCGCCGTAGGCCCGCGAGGCCAACGGCTCCAAAGGCCTGCCCTCTGCGAGCAGCGTCATCCCGAACTCGTCGGGTCCGTGCTGCGTGAACACGGCGACATGCCCGGCCGCCGGGACGCGTACGCGGAACTGGGTCGGCACGTTCTCGGAAAGCCCGAGGCGATACCGATGAGGCCCGGGCGCGAGCCCGCCCCCCTCCATCAGGGGCACGGGAGGCATCGCGAAGTGGCGCAGCGCATCCCACCTCGCGGCATGGAGGGTGGATGCGTCTCCGTCGTTCAGCGGCACCACCACGACGTCCATCTCCGGGTCGGGCCCGGGCTGAAGGATCAGGTCAAGGCCGCCCGCCGGCACCCAGTACGTGCCCCCCCACTCGAAGGGCAGCTCCTCCACGAGGAAGTCCGCGTCCTGAGCCAGCTTGGCCCCAAGGTCGAAGGCACGGACGTCCAGGACATGGTCCAGCGGAAGCACAGCCTGGCGGGTCCGGTGAAGCCGGGCGGTGGGGTTCATGGCCCGGAGCCGTTGCTCGATGGCGAACAGCCCGGGCTCGTCCACAAGGTCCGTCTTGTTGAGGAGCAGGACGTCCGCGAACGCCACCTGCTTCTGGCATTCGTCCGAGGAGTCGAGATGGAGGCTGACATGACGGGCGTCCACCAGGGTGACGATGGCGTCGAGCCGGAATGACTCCTTCATCTCGTCGTCCACGATGAACGTCTGGGCCACGGGCCCGGGGTCGGCGAGGCCCGTCGTCTCGACGAGGATGTAGTCGAACCGATCCCTCCGCTTGAGAAGCTGGCCGAGGATGCGGATGAGGTCGCCGCGGACGGTGCAGCAAATGCAGCCGTTGTTCATCTCGAAGATCTCCTCGTCGGCGTTGACCACGAGGTCGTTGTCCACGCCCACCTCGCCAAACTCGTTCTCGATGACGGCGATGCGCTTGCCGTGGTGGTCGGCAAGGATCCGGTTGAGGAGGGTGGTCTTGCCCGAGCCGAGGAAGCCGGTGAGGACCGTTACGGGGATGCGTGTGTCGGTTTTCATGGTGTGTTGTGACGGGACTTGTTGAGGGGAAGGGAAATGGCGTGCGGCGGGCTACTCGCGGTCGTGCCAGTACGCGAGGCTCCGATTGAGCTGATGGGCGACGACGAGAAGGACGCCGGCGATGACCGTGGCGACCACCTCGCCGGCCTCTCCGAGGCGCTCGCCGGACGCCAGCCGTGCCAATCCCAGCAGAGCCCAGCCCGGCAGCGCCCATGCCCAGACTCGGGCGTCCCCGTGGGCGCTCCACCCTCGCACGCACGCGGGCACGCTCGTCGCCATGCAAGCCATCGCCGCCACGGCATGGCTGGCCTCACCGCCCAGGGCGGATGGCAGGAACGGCGCGAGGACGCAATGCAGCGTCGTCAGCGTCGCCAGGACCGCCGCGATGCGGTCGATGCGGTTGGTGTCGTCAGGCCCGGTCAACATGTTCGTCCTTGGGATTGGGGTGGGAGTTCTCTAGCGGGAAGCGTTCCGATGGGTCGCGGGGCGCGCCGGGCGCGGCGGCAGGGGCGGTCTTCTGCCGCGAGCGTCGCCATGCCATCCATGCGCCGCTGGCAAGCAAGAGGGCGGGCACGCAGCCCAGCGCCGCCCACATCACCCGAGTGGTCGTGCCCCCGAACGCGCCGACGTGCAGCGGGAACATCGCCCGGAGGAAGCGCTGGCCAAGGGGCCGCTCCCGGTGCAGGTCCATCCGCGTCACCCTGCCGGATCCCGGGTCCACGTGGACATGGTTGTCCCCTTCGGTGCGCCCATCGCCGGGCAGTCGCTTCCGGACCGTGAAGACGTCACCCTCGCGCTGCGGCAGTCGGATCCAATTGGCGGGCACCCCCGGCCACAGGGCGTCCGCAGCCCGCACCACCGCGTCCAACGTCACCCGCTCCCCGTTCGTTGGACCGGCTGCCACCGGGGCATCCTCCACCAGGGACGTCCCCTGACCCATCGACGCCAGCCACCGGAACGGGGCCGGGAACGGGAAGGAGGCACCCGTGACGATGACCACCATCAACGGCACCCACGCCCACAAGCCCACGGCACGGTGCAGGTCCAGCACCCGACGCCGCACCTGCGCGCGCCAACGCACCGTCAGCGCCTCCCGCCACCGTCCCATCGCCCGCGGCCTCGCCAACGCCAGGCCGGTTGCCAACAGCAGCACCCACACGACTGCGCCGACACCGTTCACTTGCTCGCCCGTTTCCCCCCCCAAGAGCTGCGCGTGAAACAGGTACAACCACTCCGTCACGTTGCCGGAGGCCACGTCCACCCCAAGCAACTCGCCCGTGTACGGGTTCGCATACACATGAAAGGACCTGCCCTGCCCATCATGACCCCACCACGACACGCTCTCCGTGGGCGTCGTGGGAAGGTTCACCGTCCTGAACACCGCGTCGGGGTGGGCCTGCCGCACCCGCGCGTGGATGTCCTCCAGGACGGCGCGGCCCGGCCCCGGCGTCACCCGCGTGAGTCCCGGATGCAACGTCGCCTCGATCTCGCCTCGGAAGACCACCAAGCTCCCTGTCAACGACACCAACGCCAGCCAAAGGCCAAGGACCATGCCCACCCATCGGTGAACCCACCTCGCCCAAGGCCTCCATCGCGTCGGCATCAAGCCTGCGGGAGGACACGCCATGCCCGCACCTGTCCTGCCACCGTCATCACCCATGTTCCATCGACTGGGCAATCCCTCGCGCCCGCGCTGGGAGGCCCTGTGTGCCTGGCCCACCCCTTGCGCGACGCATGTTCCCCAGAGGTCTTCTCTCACCCGGGGCGCCGGATCATGCCCGACGCGCCCATCCGTCCCGTTGACCGACATGGCCCGCGCAGCCGCCCCCCCAACGCGATGGCCCGCCGCGACATCAGGCGGCGGCCGCGATCACCCCCCAACGTCTGCGGGGGAGCCCGGGAGTCACGGCGTAACACCCCGGTTCGGGACGGGTCTTGCTGGCATCAGTAGGTCGCCGCACGGCGGAGTTGCCGGGGCGCAGGATCACGGGAAGCCACGGCGCCGTTGCGACGCCGCCAACGCTACGCCCGTAACAGCCGGGGTGGGCCCCGGCCCAGATGCGGCCTGTGAAGCCCGTCCGGGTCCCATCGCCCCCCCAAGTGCGGGATGACGGCGGAGATGCTTTCCCAGCGCACCATGGCGTGCCCGGGGGGCGATTCCGTCATCCAACCGCCCTGCGCGATGAGGCACAGCACGCAGCCTGCATCCACCTCGTCCGAAGGTTCCTCGGTCGGATCCGCCGGACATCGGGTGCCTGCGTGGTGCGCGTGCGTGTGCGAAGGCGCGTGCTGGGGACGATGCGCAGGCTGGGCCTGCTGCCGACACGACGCACCATGGGCATGCATCGCATCCTTCGCGACGGGCACGGAACGCGCGGCCGTGCGGGCATCTAGCACGTCATGATACCACGCGTGAAGGCGGGCGTCGCGGGACGCAGCCCCAGCGAGGAGGAGGAACACCGCCATGAACGACGAAACCAAGCCGCAGCCTAGGCGGCAGAGGAACTCGCGTGTGGAGGCGCTTGCTTGCAAAGCACAGCAAAGTTCCAAGCCCGCGCTTTTCATCGCAAGCGCAGACTTCCCCCCCCCGCCGCCCATCGATATGCGCCGGAAGGTCCGTTACGGCGATGGGGCAAGACGAGGGGACCCTGCGCGCTTGTCGAGGGGGCGAGGCTGGGGATGGCGGAGTTCAACAAACCGGAGTTGTCAGCCTAGAAACGGCAGTTGGGCAGTCTGTAGGCCGCGTGCCCTCACGCGGCGA
>CAYSGH010000037.1:0-38105 GCA_964430505.1 uncultured Akkermansia sp.
GCCGCGTGAGGGCACGCGGCCTACAGACTGCCCAACGGCCGTTTCTAGGCTGAAAGGGCGGCCAACGGCGAGCGAGACCCGAACGTCGTGAACCCGACGCCGGCCACGACGCACCTCCCCAAGGCCTCCGTGCGTCGCATCGCGCGATTCGGCCGCCCTTTCAGGAAGGGCGGGCTCGTTGGGTGGCGACCAAACCCAAGGCGTTGCCTTGGGCTCACAGGATGCCGCCCCGCTGGGGCTCGGTGGCGGCCGCCAGGCGCAGCAACGAGGCCGCTTCCCGCCTCCCGCTTCCCCATCCTTCGCCCAGCCGTCAACCGCCCCATCGGGATGCCCGTCTTGGGGACGGTTGCGGCGTGCTGCGTGGGGCGTGCGGGATCACGGCTTGGGTTGGGGGGGCGGGGTGCCGAGGGCGTTGTCGCAGGCGGCGAGGTGGGCTTGGGCGAAGTGGTTGCTCCACGGGTCCCAAGCCAGGGACTGTTGGAATTGCTCGCGGGCCTCGCGGAATTGCCCGCGTTGGAAGAGGACCCATCCGTGGAGGTTGGCGGCGGCGACGAATCGCGGGGCGAGGGCGCGGGCCTTGGCGGACTGGGCGAGGGCCTTGTCGAGGTCCTGTTCCCAAGCCCAGGCCTCGGCCAGGGCCATGGGCGGCTTGGGGTCGTGCGGGTTCAGGGCGGCGGCCTTCTCGAGCCATGCGAAGGCGTCTGGGCGGCGTGCGGTCCATTCGGAGCCCCCGAAGAACGAGGCTTGGCGAAGGCCCTCGCCGAGGATCAGGGCGGTGTGGGGATTGCCCGGGGCGATGGCGGCGGCGGACTCGAGGGCGCGGATGAACTCGGCATTGACCGTCGATTCGCCGTGCGCCTTGGCGAGGGCCCGTGCCTCGCGGAAGGCTTGCCATGCGGCGGGCGCCAGGGGAGCCAGCGCGGCGAGGATGACGACCGAGGCGACGGTCTTGGAGATGGCGCGTGGGGTGAACCACCAGCGGTCGCTGGCGAACCGTGCGAGCGACGCGACCTGCCCGGCGAGGACCATGGCCAACAGCCCGAGGGCCGGGATGTGCATGGGGAACTCGCCGATGGCATGGATGGCCAGCCCGGCGAGCCCCAGGGTTGCGCCCACGAAGAAGGCGAAGCGATTGCTGCCCTTGTCGCCGAGGTCGCCGGAGCCGCGCTCGACGTACTTTCGGGAAAGGACGGCGCTTGCGAGGAGGGAGGCGAGGCCGGCGGCGGCGAGGATGGCCCCTGCGACGCCGTAGTCGGCCAGGGTGTTGAGGTACTCGCTGTGCGCGTACTCGGGCCGTGCCTGCATGGCGGCCTCGCGATATTGGGGGTACCAGACGTCGTATTGGGCGGGGCCGACGCCCGTCCAGGGATGGTCGCGCCACATGGCCACGGCGGGCCTCCAGAGGGGGGCGCGGTCGCCGCTGTCGGGGGTGCCGGCCTGGTGGATGCCCTCGACGCGAAGCCGGGCCTTGGGATTGAGGGCGAAGAAGGCGCCGCCGGCGCACAGGAGGAGGGCCATGACGACGATGGCGGGCACGCGGAGCTGCCGACGGCGGCCGGCGAGCCAACCGAGCAGGCCGACGGTGGTCACGGCCCCGGCCAGCCAGCCGCCGCGCGACATGGTGACCGCCAACCCCGCCAACATCACGAGGGCCGCGTAGCCGTGGACGATGCGCACGACGGGCTTGGCGCGCCCGAGGAAGGCCTGTGCGAGGGCGATGGGGATGAGCATCACCATCAGGGTGGCGAAGTGGTTGGGGTTCACGAACGTGGCCCCCGCGCGCCGGGCATACGCGGCGGGCCGCGACGCCCACAGCACGGCGTCGCTTTCGCCCAGGAACTGGCCCACGGCGTAGGTGGCGAGGATGGCCCCGGTGATGGAGGTGGCCCACGTGGTTCGGAGCAGCACGTCCTGCCCGTGAAGGTTTTGCAGCGCCAAAACGCATCCGAGCGCGTAAACGCCGAGCAACCACGCCTCCTGCCATGCCCGGTAGGGCACGTCCGCCGAGCCGGCCCGCCATGCGGCGTAGGCCACGAACCCCAGCACCGGCACCAGCACGGGGTGCAGCAGGAACCGATGCGACCGATCGAGCCAGATCCGCGCGACCCACAGCAGCGCCGCAAGGCCGAGCAACGCGGTGACGCACGCGAGCTCCGTGGCCCGAACCCCTCCAAAGAGGACGGTCGCCAGCAAGACGGCCGCCGCGACGGATGCCTCGATGCCCCGCTCCAGCAGGACGTTCCATCTCCCGTTTCCGCCTCTCATGTGTTGCGATGACCAGCAGATTGCAGGCCGATGCGGGCAGGCAACCAGGCAGGCTGTTCCCCGGGGGCGCCCCGCCTTGGCGGCACGGATTCTCCCGCCGATCGTCCCATCCTCTTCGTCTTCAACCCGACTGCCCTGCAGAGTGCCGTGACCGCTGACGCGGCTCCTTCCCTACCGGCTCAGGAACCCCTTCGGCGTCGGCACCTTCCTTGCCGGATGCGGCAACGTGTCGGGCGTCACCCACACGGGCGTGGTCACCTTGATGGGCACCGGCGCGCCGATGTCATGGGTGACCTCCACCATGTAGGCCGACCACCCGTCGCGGGGCTCGGGCGGCGGGGCTTGGTAGAATCCGTCCGCGCCCGCCTCCAGCGTGGTGGGCCACCAGGCGGGGCCGATCACCTCCATGCGGAAGTCGCGAGCGCGCGGGTTGTGGGCCTGCCACAGGCGCACCTGGCGCGGCTTCTGGCTGGTGAAGACCTTCACCGTCCCGTCCTTGGCGCGCGCCCAGTCCAGCACGGGCAACGACTTGCCGTGAAGGGCGGCCCAATGCCACGCGCCCAGGGTCTCGTAGGCGTCGCTGCCCCGGAGCGAATGGTCCGCGTTCGGCACGTAGCGCAGGTACTTGGTCCCGGGCAACTGGTCGTAGTAGAACCGCGACGAGTCGGGCAGGAAGAACTGGTCGCCGCAGGCGTTCAGGATGAGCTTCGGCATCACGAGCCGCTCCTTGTAGAAGTAGGGGTCCTCGATGCGTTGCAGCGCCTGCATCTCGGGGGTGCCGAACCAGTCCATCATGCCCTGCTGGGTGTAGTTGCCCACGGCCGGCGCGAAGAACCCATAGGCCTGCACGTGGTGCTGCATCGACGGCTGCATGTTCAGGACGTCGATGACGATCGGGCAGATCGCCACCACCCGCTTGTCCACGATGGCCGTGGTCCAGGTTGTCCAGCCTCGCTTGGATCCGCCGGCCACCACGAAGCCCTTCACGGCCTTGCCCCCGCCCTCCGCGCTGCCTGTCCAGGCCTGCAACGCGTCCATGGCGCGCACCGCCGACTTGGTCATGGGCAGTCGCGCCGGCCAGCGCTCGTCCCCAGTCCGCACGTACTGGTCCCAGGTGTACGCGATCAGGTCGTCCTCGACCCGCTCCCGTCCGTCGCCGTGGAACACCAACGGCTGGTTCGGGACCATCTTCAGCTCCGCGACGACGGAACGCGTGGCGGCCGCGATCAGCATCAGTTCCTTGCCCGGCTTCGGGGGCCCGTCGTCACGGTTTGCGCCGCCCCCGATGAAGAGGAGCGCCGTGTCCGCCACCGCGCCCGAGGGCCGGACCACCGTGATCCAATGCTTCCATTCCGTCCGGTTCACCTCGTTGGTGGTCAGCCAGCGCTGCGACGTCATGGAGAGGGCGGCGGCCTTGCCGCCGGGCACGTCCGTCACGGCCACCGTCTTCCACTCGAAGGCCGGGTCCGGCGTCGCCACGTAGCGATCCAAGGCCGTCTCCAACGCCCGCGTGTTGGGGCCGGGAGCGGGCTTGGGGATGACGTGGCCCGTGGCCAGGGCGGACAGGGAGACAGCAAGCCCCATCATGGCGGGCGCGATGCTGTGAAGAAACCGAGGCCGTGGGCCGACACGCAGCGGGACCAAGGGGCATTTCATAAGGCGCTGGCGGCAAAGAAAGCCGCATCCGGGCCGGTGCCCGCAACCGGAAAGGGGAGCGGGGACGGCTGCGGAATCATGCGGGGCGCCCGGCATTCTCGGGCGACGGGGTGCCCGGGGCGCGGTGGGTGACCTCGCGGAAGCGGGACTCGTAGTCGGGGTGGTTGGTGCCCATGAGGCGGTCCCAGATGTTGAAGTAGAGGCCGTAGTTCCCGCGCATCTTCTCGTGGTGCATGACGTGGTTCGTCGGGGTGTTGAGGACGAGGCGCAGGGGCGTGTTCATGAGCCAGCGCGGGTGGAACTCGAACCCGGTGTGCCCGGCGACGTTGAAGGTGATTTGCCAGCCCATGAAGAGGGCGAAGGCGAGCGGATGGATCGGCAGCAGCATCACGACCACGGGGAAGATGCCCGCCTCCACCACGGCCTCGGCGGGCGCGAAGGAATAGGCGGCCCATGGGGATGGGTTGTTGGAGAGGTGATGCACCCGGTGGAACACGGGAAAGAGCCATCGGTGATGCATGAGCCGGTGCGTCCAGTAGAAGTAGGTGTCATGGACGAGGATGGCCGCCACGATGCTGCCCGCGAACCAGCCCCAGCCGTGCTCCGGGATCCGCCAATACATGCGGGTCCAGCCATGGCGCGCGGCCGAGATCGTCGCGGCCCCGACGAGCCCGAAGATGACGAGCGTGAGGAGCGAGTAGCCCAGCTCGCGCCGGACGTCCGCCGAGGACGGGAGCCGCGGGATGATCTTCCGGTGGAGCCAACGATTGCGGAACAGCTTGTAGGCCAGGAGCCATGCGATGCCCGCGAAGAGGAGGTAACGCAGGCCGACTGCCGTGGTGGTGTTGAGGGCGCGTGACAGGAACCCGGGATCGGATCCGAAGACGAGGTTGAAGGCGGCGTTCATGGGGAGGGCGAGGAGGGCGAGCGGTGAGCGGTGAGCGGAGGGGCGGGGAGGGGTGAAGGGATGAAGGAGGAGGGAAGAAGGGTGAAGGGTGAAGGGGGTCAGGCGCGGAGGATGTCGTGGACGACGTCGCCGGCGACGTCGGTGAGGCGGAAGTCGCGGCCGGCGTGGTGGAAGGTGAGGTGCTCGTGGTCGATGCCGAGGAGGGCGAGGAGCGTGGCGTGCAGGTCGTGGACATGGACGCCGCCGTGGGCGGGGTAGAAGCCGTAGTCGTCGGTGGCGCCGTGGGAATGCCCGGCCCGGACGCCGCCGCCGGCCATCCACAGGGTGAAGGCGTGGGGGTGATGGTCGCGTCCGTCGGTGCCCTGGACGGTGGGGGTGCGCCCGAATTCGCCGCCCCACAGGACGAGGGTGTCGTCGAGGAGGCCCCGGCCCCGGAGGTCGCGCAGGAGCGCCGCGATGGGTTGGTCCACCTCGGAGGCGAGGCGCGCGTGGTCCCGGGTGAGGTCGGAGTGCTGGTCCCAGTAGCCGTGGGTGACCTGGACGAAGCGGACGCCGCGCTCGCTGAAGCGCCGGGCGAGGAGGCATTGGCGCGCGAAGGAGGCGGTGCGTGGGTTGTCGAGGCCGTAGAGGCGGCGGGTGGCGTCGGTCTCGCCGTGGAGCGACAGGATGTCGGGGGCCTCGGACTGCATGCGGAAGGCTAGCTCGAAGGACTCGATGCGTGCGGCGAGGGCGGGGTCGGGTCCGGCGAGGCCGAGGTGCTCGCGCTGGAGGTCGGCGAGGAGGTCGAGCTGGGCACGCTGGACGGGGCGCTGGAGGGCGGGGGTGAGGTTGGCGATGGTGGCCTGATCGACGGGGACGCCGCCGCCGATGCGGGTGCCTTGGTGGACGGCGGGGAGGAAGGCGTTGGACCAGTTGGCGACGCCACCGTGGCCGAGGGTGGGGTTGATGGTGATGAAGGACGGGAGGTTGGCGTTCTCGGTGCCGAGGCCGTAGGAGATCCAGGCGCCCATGCTGGGCCGGACCTGGGACTCGGAGCCGGTGTGGAGCTTGAGCAAGGCGCCGCCGTGGGCCTCGTTGGTGCCGTGCACGGCCTTGAGGACGCACAGATCGTCGGCGCACGCGCCCACGTTCGGGAACAGCTCGCTCACCCACAGGCCGCAGTCGCCGTGTTGCCGGAAGTTCCAGGGCGATCGACGGAGGTTGCCGGTCTGGGCGAACTGGACGCGGGGCTTGGCGAACGGGAGGGGCTTGCCGGAGTCGCGGACGAGCAGGGGCTTGTAGTCGAACGTGTCCACGTGGGACGGCCCGCCGTGCATGAAGAGGAAGATGACGCGTCGGGCACGGGGCCGGAACCGGGGCGGCCTCGGCGCGAGGGGCGAGGCGGGCGCGGCCTGTCCGGCGCGGGCCGGGGACGATGCCAGCAAGGTGGCGGCGGCGAGGCCTCCGAACCCGAGGGCGACGCGGGCGAGGGCGGCGCGGCGGGTCCAGCGCGGGATGGGGTGGGGGTTCATTCGCGGTGGGTGAACTCGTTGGAGGCGATCAAGGCATGGGCGAGGAGGGACCATCGTTGCGCGTCGTCGAGGCCCTTGAGGCGTTCGTCCGCGAGGAAGCGCCGGGCGCGCTCGGCCTCGGAGGGGCGCGGCGGACGGCCGAGCAGCCGTTGGTGGAGCCATGCGCATCGGGCCTCGGCGGGCTGGCGCAGCGCGAGGGCGGCGAGGGCGGCGGCGGACTCGCGCACGAGGGGCGCGTTGAGCAGGTACAACGCCTGTTGCGCCACCACGGTGGTGCCGCGGCGGGCCACGCACACGCTGGGGTTCGCGCCATCGAACGCGGCCTCGAGGTCCGTCCCGCGGTCGCGCACCACGGGTAGGTACAGCGCGCGCCGGGGCGCGGCGAAGGGCGCGGCATCGCCGGGGACGTACTCGTCGTTCTTCCAGGACACGAGCGAGCCGCCCATCGTGCGGTCGAGCCTGCCGGTGGCGGCGAGGATGGCGTCGCGCAGCATCTCGGCGTCGAGTCGTTGCCTGGGGAAACGCCCGAGCCATCGGCCGTCCGGGTCGGGCTCGCCGGGCATCGCCTCCATCGTGGAGGACTGGGCGTAGGTGGCCGACAGGACGATGCGGCGATGGAGGGCCTTGAGGCTCCAGCCGGAGCGGACGAACTCCGAGGCGAGCCAGTCGAGCAAGTCGGGATGGGTGGGCGGGTCGCCGCGCAGCCCGAAGTTTTCCGGGGTTCGCACGAGGCCCTCGCCGAAGTGGGCCTGCCAGACGCGGTTGACGAGGACGCGCGCGGTGAGGGGATGGGCGGGATGCGCGAGCCAACGCGCGAGCTGGAGGCGACCGCTGGAGGACGGGCCTGGGGCCTCGACGGGGAGGGCGGGAATGCAGGCCAGGAAGCCGCGCGGGACGGGTTCCTTGGCGGGGTTGAGGTGGCTGCCGCGCAGCATGACGGGCAGGTTGGTGACGACGTCGTCGGCCACGGCCAACGCCATGGGCAAGGGCCCGGGGTCGCGTTGATGGAGGCCCGCGACGGCGGCCTCGGCGTCGGCGATGCGGTCGCGGTCGGCCTTCGCATGGGCGGCCTTGCGGGCGTCGCCCACGGGCAGGTCGAGCAGGCCCCCCTTGCCGAGGAACTGCTCCGCCATGCGACGGTCCGCGAGAGACCCTTGGTCGTCGGGCGTGGCGGGATCGAAGTCGTCGGAGATGGCCGCGCCCGGCACGTTGTTGCCGGAGGCCAGGCGTTCGACGTCGGCGGGGGACAGGGCGCGGTCGAAGACGCGGAGGCCGTCGATGCGGCCGTGGAAGCCGACGTGGCGGTCGGGCCGTTGCCCGACGACGACGGGACCGGCGGCGCGAAGGGTGGCATCGGTCACGGGGGTGGAGGCGGCCTCCTTGCCGTCGAGGAACAGGGCGAGGCGATTCGTGTGGAGGACGGCGGCGAGGTGATGCCAGGTGTTGGGCTTGAGCGATCCCTCCTTGCCGAAGGCGGCGAGGACGTGGTCGCGTCCGCCCTCGGGATTGGCGTAGGCGCCCGGGCGGTCGGCATTCAGGACGAGGGCCAGGTGGCCGCGGGCCCATTCGTTGGCCCCGATGCTGACGAGCCAGCGGCGCGGCTCGTCCTTCGTGGGAAAGGCGGGTGCACGGACCCACGCGGCGAAGGTCCACGTGGAGGAGGTGGCCTCGGCGGGCAGCGTGCGTTCGAGGCGGTTGGTTCCGAGGAAGCCGGCGGCGCCGCCGCGCCAGCCCGGGGCGGGGCCGTTGGAGGCGAGGGCCTTTTCCCAGCGGAGCACGGCGTCCTCGGCGGCGGCCGGGTTGCCCACGAGGGCTTGCAAGGGCGCGCCATCCGGCTTCGAGCGCAGTTCATCGACGCGGGCGACCAGCGGGCCGAGGCGCGACTCGACGCGTGCGGCCCCGGAGAGGACGGCGGGGAGGGCCGCGCGCCAGTCGCGGGCGAGGGCGGCGTCGGCGTCCGCGACGGCCGACTTGAGCCGGGCCTCGGCGGCCTTGAGGTCGGCGGCGTGGCGCTCGATGGCGTCGGCGAGGGCGCGGGGTGCGGCGGGGCGTTCGTTGAACTTCGAGACGAACGCGAGGTTCTCCATGGTGCGCGTGCTCCGGAAGATGCCGGCCATGGCGTAGTAGTCGCGCTGGGGGACGGGGTCGTACTTGTGGTCGTGGCACCGCGCGCAGCCGAGGGTGAGGCCCATGAAGGCCTTGCCGACGGTGTCGAGCTGCTCGTCCACGATGTCGAGGACGAGCTTGGGCTTGTCCTGTTCGGCGAGGAGCTTGGGGCCAAGGACGAGGAAGCCCGTGGCGACGCGGCGTTGGAGGGCAAGGGGCTCGTCCGGCTCGTGGCCCGCGAGAAGGTCGCCGGCGACCTGGTCCTGGACGAACTGGTCGTAGGGAAGGTCGCGGTTCAGGGCCTGGACGACCCAGTCGCGGTAGCGCCACGCATGGGCCATGACCTTGTTTTCGTCCTGGCCGTTCGTGTCGGCGTAGCGGGCGACGTCGAGCCACCAGCGACCCCAGCGCTCGCCGTAGGCGGGGTCGGAGAGCAAGGCGTCCACGGCGCGTTCGCGGGCGTCGGGGCGCGTGTCGGCGACGAAGGCGGCGATGGCCTCGGGCGACGCGGGGAGGCCGGTGAGGTCCATGGTGACGCGGCGGAGCCAGGTGTGCGGGTCGGCGGGGCCGGCCATGCGCGAGCCGCGTGCCTGGAGGGCGTGGGCGACGAAGCGGTCGATGGGCTCGGCGAGGGCGGGGAGGTTGGGGGGAAGGGGGCGTTGGACGGGTTGGAAGGACCAATGCTGGGCGGGGGTTGCACCGTGGGCTGGCAGCGCGTGCAGCGCGGTCCACGCGCACAGGATGGCGAGGCGCCGCGCGCCCGTGGCGAGCTTCATGCGCCTCATGTCCGTCCCTCCTGCGACGCGCGGTTCAACGCTTCCACGATCCCATCGGCGTCGTACACGCAACCGCCCCAGGTGCCGCCGCCCACGCGTTGCAGGGCCGCCCAGAGGCGCGTGTCGTCCGGGAGGTCCGGATGCGGCGCCATGTCCGGGTGCGGGGGGCGAAGGGCGAGCACGGCGGCGGCCTCCTCCGGTGACACCGTGCGGCCCTCGACGCCCACGACGTCCACGGTTCCTTCCAGGCGGATGCGGTCGATCACGATGCGGATGACGTCGCCGTCGCGGACGCGGCCGATGGGTCCGCCGACGAGGGCCTCCGGGCCGACATGACCGATGCACGCGCCGGTGGAGACGCCGGAGAATCGGGCGTCGGTGACGAGGGCGACGTGGCGGCCGAAGGGGAGGTGCTTGAGGGCGGAGGTGAGCTGGTAGGTTTCCTCCATGCCGGTGCCGGTGGGGCCTGCGCCGGCGAGGACGAGGACGTCGCCGGCGTGGATGTGGCCGTCCTTGATCGCCTTCATGGCGTCGCGTTCGCGTGCGAAGACGCGGGCGGGACCCTCGTGCCGGTACACGCCGTCGGCGTCGAGGACGGCGGGGTCGATGGCGGTGCTTTTGATGACGGAGCCCTCGGGGGCGAGGTTGCCGGTGGGGAAGGTGACGGTGCTGGAAAGGCCGCGGTCGCGGGCGCGCCCGGGGGGAAGGATGACGTCGTCGGGCTCGACGCCGTCGATTTGCTGGAGGAGGGCTCGGAAGCGCGAGCGGCGCGGGCTGGCGTGCCATGCGTCAAGGGCCTCGCCCAGGGAGCATCCGGCGGCGGTGCGGACGGAGAGGTCCAACAGGCCGAGGTCGCGCAGGTGGAGCATGACCTCGGGGACGCCGCCGGCGAGGAACACGCGGACGGTGGGGTGGTGGACGGGGCCGTTGGGGAGGACGGAGACGAGCCTTGGGGTGGCGCGGTTGACGTCGATCCAGTCCTGGACCTTGGGACGGCGCAGGCGCGCGGCGTGGGCGATGGCGGGGATGTGGAGGAGGAGGTTGGTGGAGCCACCGAACGCGGCATGGACGACCATGGCGTTGCGAACGGCGGCGTCGGTGAGGATGTCGCGGGTGCCGAGCCCCTGTTGCTGGAGGTGGACGAGGGCATGGGCGGAGTCGGAGGCGACCTGGAGCCAGGCCTGGGAGCCGCTGGGTGCGAGGGCGGAATGGGGCAGGGCGAGGCCGAGGGCCTCGGCGACCACCTGGGCGGTGGCGGCGGTGCCGAGGAACTGGCAGCCGCCGCCGGGGGTGGCGCAGGCGCGGCAGCCGAGGTCGGCGGCCTCGTCGAGCGTGAGCAACCCATGGGAGAAGCGGGCCCCGATGGTCTGGATGCGGCCGGCGTCCTCGCCGGTCTCGGGGGGCAGGGTGACGCCGCCGGGGACGAGGACGGAGGGCAGGGGGCCGGAGGCGGCGAGCGCCATCATCATGGCGGGGAGGCCCTTGTCGCAGGTGGCGACGCCGAGGAGGCCGCGGCGCTGGGGAAGGGACCGGGCGAGGCGACGGAGGACGATGGCGGCGTCGTTGCGATAGGGGAGGCTGTCGAACATGCCGGTGGTGCCCTGGGTACGGCCGTCGCACGGGTCGGAAACGTGGGCGGCGAAGGGGATGGCTCCCCGTTCCTTGAGGGCAAGGGCGGCGGCCTTCACTTGCAGGCCGAGTTCCCAATGGCCGGTGTGGAGGCCGAGGGCGATGGGCGAGCCGTCCTGGGCGCGAAGGCCGCCGAGGGTGCTCAGGATCATGAACTGGGGCCGGCCCAGCTCGGAGGGCTCCCATCCCATCCCGGCGTTCTGCGTGAGGCCGAACAGGTCGCCGCTGGCCCATTCGCGGAGCATGGCCTCGGTGAGGGGCAGGCGGCCGGAGGGGCCGGCGGCGCGGGTGCGCACGTCATAGACGGACTCCGGCGGCTCCATGCAGGGGACGCGCTTCATGCAGTGGCGTCATCCAACACGAGCCCGGCCGTCTTCTCAAACGTGGAGATGCGCGGGCGTTCGCTCGCCCCGCCGTTCAGCCGCCGGAAGCGTACTGGGACAGGAACTGGCGCCGATACGTGGCCTCGTCGGCCGGCAGGCGGCTGCGAAGGGTGCCCTGGGCCATGGCGCCGTGTTGGAAACGACGCTTCTCGAACACGGGCATGTCGATTCCCGTGATGGCCCGGATGCCGCGGCGGACGACCTCGCCCTTCAACGAGTAAAGGGTGGGGACGTCGTAGCGGGTCAGCTCGATGAAGGGGATTCCCTCGCTGACGGCCATCACGGCGGGCCGGGTGAGCGGGCTGAAGGCATCGAATCCGTGGCGTCGAGCCGGGGCGTAGGAGCGGACGTAGCCGCGGCTCAGGCCGCCGCTGTAGGTGAGGCTGTGCTTGATCCGGCCCACGCCCCAGCCCTCGTGGTACAACATCAGGTTGTGCACCACCGACCGGATCGTGAGCTCCGGGTTTTCCTCGATGGGGTAGTCCTTGAGGTTTTCGTCGCCGCCGTCGCCGTCGAGGAGGAGGCGCCAGTCCGGGTAGCGTTGCCGGATGCCCTGGCACAGGGCCATGCCCATGGCGGCGCACTCGACGTCGAGGGGCTTGTAGTCCTCGATGAGGCGGACGGTCTCGGCGAGGTCGATGTCCTCCGGCCGCGCGGGGATGGCCTCGAGGAACAGGCCCAGTCCCAGCGTCTCCAGGAACGTCCGCGCCTGAACGAGGTCCGGCCCGTCCCCAAAGTCCAGCGTGAAGGCCTTGAGGCGCGCCGGGCTCATGCCCAGCGACCGCAGCACGTGGTACGTCACCAGGAAGACCGCCCCGGAATCCACGCCGCCGGAGAACTCGACCCCGATGGGTTCCCTGGGGTCGTGCGCACGGACCCACTTGCTCACCTCGTCGGCCAACGCGCCGATATAGCGACGCCCGATCTCGTCGAGGTCCGCCGGGAGGGTGTTTCGTTCCGGCGTGAAGTATCGCGTGTAGGTGGGGTCCGGGTCCGGGCAGCCGACGAGGTGGACCTCCACGACGTAGTGGGCGGGAACCATCCGCGTGTAGGACGGGTGGAACTGGTCGGCCAGGCCCTCCTTCTGGAGCTGCGCGCGGATGGCGTCGATGCGGTCGGCCACAATGAGGGCGGGTCCTTCCTGGCGCTTGGCGAGGAAGTAGCGCATGGGCCGGTCCAGGGATCGTGCCATGCGGACGGTCTTTCCGTCGCGCGCGAGGATGGCGAAGGAGCCGTCAATGCCGCCGACCTGGGTGGGATCGCCCGAGAGGACCCGGGCGCGGGCCTCCGCGAGGTCCATGTTGTGGAGGCGGTTGAGGGAGGGGTCGAGGAGATCGACCACGCGCTCGACATAGGCGTCATGGATGGACATGGGGGTAGGTTTCCAAGGGCGGGGCAGCGGATTCAAGCCGGGAGCCGGGCGGGGTGGCGGCGGCGAAGGACGAAGGATGAAGGATGAGGGATGAGGGATGAAGGATGAACCTAGAAGCGGCCGTTGGGCAGTCTGGAGGCCGCGTGCCCTCACGCGGCGATGGCGATGCCGCATGCCCGGTGCGCCGGGTCAGGGGACCCGGCCTACAGCCCTGTCGAGCCCATCCCAACCTCACCCGGAGGGTGAGCCCCTCGAATCCTGTCCATGGCCTTATCCGACACGATGGAACCGCTCCTTCCTCGCGTTGGGACCCTCTTGGACCGCCGTTTCCAAGATGAAGGATGAAGGATGAGGGAGGGAATGGGCGGGGTGGTTCGTGCCGCACCCGTGGAGGGGGCGAGTGCCATCGAAAAGGGCCGCCGCTCGGGATGCACCCGTGCGGCGGCCCTGTGCCGAGGCGTGGGCCGGAGGTTCAGCCCGTGGACTAGCGGTAGCGCAGGACCACGTTGCCGCCCTCGATGGAGATCGAGTCGATGGTGGTGGCGCCCTTCAGTCGATAGAACCGCGCGTCGCCGGCCCCGATGGCGGCGCGGACGGTCTTGGCAGCGGCATCGACGCTGGCTCCGGCCTCGGCCGTGAAGGCCCCACTCAGGACGGTCGCGGACTCCAGCACGATGGACGGGGCGACGGCCTCGACGGCGGCCCATGCGCGGACGCCGCCGGCGTCGTTGACGAGGGTGCGGGCTCCGGTGGAACGGTTCTCGGTGAACCATTCGACGTGAGCACCGCCGGTGCGTTCGTACCAGACGAGGCGGAAGGCGTAGAGGCCGGCCTCGGGGACGACGACGTCGAAGGTCTCGTCGGCAGGCCCGCCGTTGTGGAACTCCAAGGGGAGCGTGGAGGGCCCGGGATTGACGGCGGTGGCGAGCTTGTAGCCGTCGTCGCTGATGACGCCGAAGCGGGTGATGCCGGCGGGCAGTTCCAGCCAGGTGGTGAACGCGGCCGCATGGTTGTCGCTCCCGACGTTCGGGTCCTCGCCTGGGAAGGGAAGGTCATTGCCGAACGCTCCGTCGCCGCCGCCGTTGGAGGCGTTTTGCGAGTAGTTGACGACCTCCGTCACGCCGGAGACATCGACGGCGCGCGGATACGGCCCGTTGGGGTTCAACTGGTCCTCGGCTCGGGCGAGGCTGTTCTCCAGCGCGCCGCCATCAGGGGGTGGCTGGACGAGCTTGTAGTTGAGGCCGCGGGCGACGCCCTTGCCTTGGAAGCGCGTGGCCGGGTCGAGCTGGAGGTAGGTGACGGTGAAGCTCCATGAGGAGGCCACTTCCGCGCCCTCGTTGTCCTGGAAGCGGATGGCGGCGGCGATGTTCGAGCCCGGGGGCGGAAGGTTGGGCAAGGCATAGCGGACGGTGGCTCCGGAGGCCGTGGCGGCGACGGTGGCGGCGACGTCGGCCCCACCCACGGACAGCTTGATAGAGGACGCGTTGACCGTGGTGTCGCGGTTCTCGATGGAGACGTTGATCTCCGGGGTGACGGTCTGGGCGGTCTCGTTGGGGGCGGGCGAGAGGGAGGCGATGGCCGCGCGTTGGACGCCGGCGTTGGCGACGGGAACGAACACGAGGTAGTTGAGGTAACGACCGCCGCCGCCAGCATCGGCGGTCACGGTCCGCAGGCGAAGGGTGGCCACGCCGCTGAGGCGGACGAGGACGGGGTTCTGGCCGGTGGCGTCGGTGAGCTGGAAGTTGCGATAGGTGTAGCCGGTGGCCTTGCCGAGGAACGAGCCGAGGACCTTGGCCGATGCGTTGGGCTGGGTGCGGTCGCCGGTGACCAGTTCGAGGACGCTTTCGGCCTGGGCGAGGTTGATGACCGCCTGGCGGAGGTACACGGCATAGGTGCCCGTGGCGAAGTTGCGCGTGTAGTGGAGCCATTCGCCGGCCGCGAGGTCGCCCACGTCGTAGTCGTACACGCCGAGGTCCGCGTTGAAGTCGGCGCGGACGGGGTCGATCGTGCGTTGCATGCGCACGGCGTCCTGGGTGCGGTACATCGTGTCCGTGCCATTGGGCCCGCCCCGCGTCTCGTTCACGTCCACCCCCGCCACGGCGAGGCGGTCCGTGTAGGAGTTGTCGATCGCGCCGCCGCCCTCCGCCGAGCGCACGGGCTGGTTGAAGAAGCTGCCGCCATCGAAGTTGTAGTCCTCGGCCTCCACGAAGCGGTTGCTGGCCGTGAACGTGTCGAACCAGAGCGACTCCGTGCGGGCCTCGCCGTCGGAGTCGGTCACGCTCAGCTCCACGGAGTAGTTCTTGTCGGGCTCGAAGCCGCCGAGGGAGACGGTGCGGGTGGCTCCGGCCGCACCCACGTCGAGGCCATTGGCCTTGGTGTAGGCGACGCCGTTGACGGTGACCTTGAGGCCGGCGTCCGGCAGCGCCTTGTCGTCGGAGGCCTGGAAGCTGACGCGGGTGGAGGCGGGCAGGAGCTTCGCTCCCTTGATCGGGGCGACGGCGGAGATGGTGGGGGGCAGGTTGGCACCGACGGGCGGCGCGGAGACGGCGAGGTTGTCATAGACGACCTGGTAGCCGGCGGGGTCGGCGCCGCCGTCGGCGTAGAGGTAGAGGACGACGTTGCCGGCCGAGATGAAGGGGGCGGAGGGGCTGTCCTCCCCGGTGACCAGCGGGTCCTTGGCGGAGGTGTCGAGGAAGGCGCGCTCCCAGATCACCTGGTTGCCGTCGTCCTTGTCGAGGAC
Source organism: uncultured Akkermansia sp. (assembly GCA_964430505.1). GTDB lineage: Bacteria > Verrucomicrobiota > Verrucomicrobiia > Limisphaerales > UBA9464 > UBA6176. Next base: position 15,346 of record CAYSGH010000037.1, read on the forward strand.
GCGGGCGACGATTTCCACGACGCCGCCGCGCACGGTGAGCTGGAGCGTGAGGCGGACGTTGTTGTTCTTGAGGGAGAGCGTCTCGGCGGAGAAGTACTTGTTGATGCCCTTGGTCACGAGGATGTCGGTCTCGGACTTGGCGAGGCCGTAGCCGGCGAGGCTGTTGGCCCCGGTGGCGAGGGGGATCCACGCGAGGACGGCGAAGGAATCGCCGCCGCGTCCGTTGACGAGGTCCACGGCGAACTCATGCCGGGTGCCTTCCTTGAGCTCGTAGGTGGTCGTGGTCTTGCGCGCGGAGGTGAAGTAGGACTGTCCGATGCCGGGGATGGCGAAGGTCAGCCTGCCGTCGGCTTGGACGGAGGGTGGCAGGGGCAGGTTGGCGGGGTTCTTGTCCTCCCAGCCCGACTTGCTCGGCCCATTGAAGTCGTCGAGCACCACGGTGTCGGTGACGAAGGTCTCGGCGTTGTCATAGACGACCTGGTAGCCCGCCGGGTCCTTGCCGCCGTCGCCGTAGAGGTACAGGACGAAGTTGCCGGGCAGGTTGATGAAGGGCGCGGCCGGCGAGTCCGTGCCCTCGCGGAGCACGTCCGCCGCCGGCGTGTCCACGTACGTCTTCTCGAACAGCACCCGGTTGCCGTCGTCCTTGTCGAGAACCTTGCCCGTGACGAGCACGGAGCCGCCCTCGACCCGGAGGTTGAGGACGAGGGTGACGTTGTTGTTCTTGATGGGCGTGGTGGGGTTCTCGTTGTGGAAGTACTTGTTGATGCCCTTGGTGATCAGGACGTCCGTCTCGGACTTGGCGATGCCGTAGCCGGCGAGGGTGTTGGGGCCGGTCGCCTGCGGGATGAACGCGAGCACCGCGAAGGAGTCCCCGCCGCGGCCGCTGACCATGTCCACCCGATACTCAAGGGTGCGTCCCTCCTTCAGCTCGAAGGTCTCGGTGACCTTCTTGCTGGAGAGGAAGAACGCCTGGCCGATGGAGGGCAAATCGAAGGTGAACTGGCCGCCCGATTGCTTGCCGCCGGGGAAGGGCAGGTTGGCGGGGTTGGCGTCCTCCCAACCGGCTCGCGTGGCGGCGTCGAAGTTGTCGAGGACGGTGGCGTGGAGTTGGAGGCCAGCGGCGGCCGCAAGGGTTGCGGCCATGGACGAGGCCCAACGGATGAAGCGTGGGGATTTCATGACGGGAATCTCAACGTGGGAACGCGCCTATTGAGAGCGGGGCTCGCTTGCCGTCAAACCCATAGTCGGGGTGTCCCGGGGCTTCCATGCTGGCAAGGACACGGCCCTTGCAACATCGTGCCATGCATGATGAACGCCTTGCGCGCGGACATGGAGGCGCTGCTGCCGGAAGCCATGGGCCATCTGGAGGCCATGGTTCGCGTCAATTCATGGACCCTCAACAAGGCGGGCGTGAACCGCGTGGGGGATCTCACCGCCGCGCTGTTCGCGCCGCTCGGGTTCCAGGCCGCGCGGGTTCCCTCCGTGCATTCGGGCTACGGCGACCACCTCGTCCTCAGCCGCCCTGGCCGCAGCGATCGAGCGATCGCCTTGGTGTCCCATCTCGACACCGTGTTTTCTCCGGAGGAGGAGCTCCGCCACCGCTTCGGCTGGCAGCCGGAGGGCGACCGCATCTATGGGCCCGGAACCCACGACATCAAGGGTGGCACCATCCTCATGTGGATGACCCTCCGTGGCCTCGCCCGTCATGCCCCGGAGGCCCTCGACGCCGTCTCGTGGCGGCTGTGCTTCAATTCATCCGAGGAGGTGTTGTCGGCGGACTTTGGGGACGTTGTTCGGAAGTCGCTGGGGCCGCACCCATTGGCGGCCTTGGTCTTCGAGGCCGAGGGACGCGCGGGGGACGTCCGCCGCCTGGTGGTGGCCCGCAAGGGCCGCGGGACGTGGCGCATCACGGTTCGAGGCCGCGGGGCCCATGCCGGCGTGGCGCCCGGCCGCGGGGCGAATGCCATCGCGCAGTTGGCGCTGACCCTCCAAAGGGTGCACGCCCTCGCAGACCCTGGCCGGGACCTGAGCGTCAACATCGGCGCCATCCGCGGGGGATCCGGCTTGAACCGTGTCCCGGAAGAGGCCGTCGCCGAGGGGGAGTTTCGGGCCTTCGACCCGGCCGTTTGGGAGGATGCGCGGTCGCGCCTCGCCGCCTTGTCCGGGCCGGGTGAAATCCGGAGCGCCTGGGATGGCTTCCCGACGGAGGTGGAGTTCGAGTTGACGGCGCGCAGCGGCGCATGGCCTCGAAACCCCGGATCGGACGGGTTGTTCGAGACTTGGCGGGAGGCGGGCCGGGAGGCAGGCCTTTGCTTGGAGCCCGAGGCGCGGGGTGGATTGAGCGATGGGAACCAAATCTGGAACCAGTGCCCGACGTTGGACGGGTTGGGTCCATCCGGTGACAACGATCATTGCTCCGAGCGGTCTGCCGACGGGTCGAAGCTCCCGGAGTTCGTGTTGCCGGCCTCGTTCGTGCCGAAGGCGACGGTCAACGTGCTGGCCTTGGCGAGGCTGGCGGCGGTCGGGTTCGGTGCCAGCGCCGGGGCTGCATGCGGCGGGCAGTGATGGAGGGGCACCCGGCGTTGCCCACCGACGACGGGGCGGCATGAACCTTCGTGCGACGACGGCGGATTTGTGATCCGGCGCGCTCGTTGCCGTTGTGGAGCGGCGAATTCACGCAATCCGGGGCCGGGCGAACTTAACGGCCCCGGGTTCCGCGCTTCACCGCCCCACGACAGCAACGACGCTTTCCGTCTTGGAACGCTTGGGCGGTCTCTATTGAAGCGGGTCGCCTGTTGCAAGCCAATTCATTGGCGCGCGAGCTCCATTTCCCTCTTCTGAGGCGCGCGTTGGCCCGGGCGGCGTTGCGCGGGGGCCATGACGTGGTTCACGGAGCCATGAAATGCCGGCAAACCCAGGCGGCGGACACAGCCCCTGCGGCGTCCGCCGCCAGCCCGGCCCAAACCGCGTGGCGGGTGCGGCGAATGCCCACGGAACCGAAATAGACGGCCAGGACGTAAAAGGTGGTCTCCGTGCTGCCGAACAGGGTCCCGCCCGCGAGCGCCAAATAGCTATCGGCCCCATGGGCCTTCACGAGGTCGCCGTAAAGCGCCAGCGTGCCGGAGCTCGTCAACGGACGGAGCAGGGCCATGGGCAGCAATTCCGGTGGAAACCCCAGCCAGCCGAGCGGCGTGGCCAATGCGCGGGACAGGTGCTCCATCGCGCCGGACCCGCGGAAGTAGCCAATCGCGACCAGCATGGCGGCCAGGTACGGGATGATGCGCACGGCGGTCTCGAAGCCCTCGCGCGCCCCGACGACGAACTCCTCGTGGACCCGCAGGCCTCGTCCGGCGGCATAGAGCGGGAGAGCGGCCAGCACGAAGGGGATGGCGGCCACGGACGCCGCTTGCAAGGCCCGGACCCATCCGGCCGCGAGGGAGAGTCCCCCGCTGGGGTCCCCCATGGCTGCCTGGCTCCACGTGAACCACGCAAAGCATGCGGCCAACGCCGCCAAGGCCGCCAAGGCCCATGGGCGCATGGGCTGGACGCAGGAAACGTCCAGCGCCACGTCTTGGGGAGGCGGAGGTTGCTCCTGGTCCCGCCGAGCGGGCGTCGCCGTGGACGGGAGGACGATGGGGTCCAGTCGGAAGACGGCCAGCCGGCCGAGGGCCTTGAGCACGACCAACCCGGCAAGCGACGAGCACGCCGTGGCCAGCAAGGTGGTCCCGACCAACGCCGCGGGATTGCGAGCACCATGGGCTGCAAGGAGGGCGATGGCCGTGACCGGGATCAGCTGGACCGATCCCGTGTTGATGGCGAGGAACGTGCACATGGCATCGGTGGCGGTTCCGGGCCGTGGGTTCAGCGCCTCGAGGTCGCGCATGGCCCGGAGACCGAGCGGGGTCGCCGCATTCGACACCCCCAGCAGGTTCGCCCCGATGTTGAGGACCATCGAGCCCATCGCCGGATGGTCCGGTGGCACGTCCGGAAACAGCCTCCGGAGCGCCGGGCTGAGAAGGCGTGCCAGCACCACCACGAGCCCGGATCGTTCCGCCAATCGCATCAGCCCCAGCCACACGGCCATGATGCCCACCAGACCGATGGCGAGGTCCACCGACTGGCGCGCGCCGGCCAGGGCCCCTTCCAGCGCGGCGGGCAGCCGGAGGGAGAACCCGGCCACAACCGAGGCAGCCACCAGAAGCAAGAGCCAGATCCAGTTGAGCATCGCGAGAACCTTGCGGCGAGGCTGCCGGGTTCACGCGTTCGGAGGAAGGCCCGAATCTTCGTCCCGGCGGCAGGCGCCGTTTGCCGGTCCGGCGTGTCCCCGTGCGCCGACGGGACGCGCTGGCGCATGGCACGGCGCGCCGGGCTTGGCCGTTGAACGCGTGATGCGGGGTCGGGGCTGCACCGGCCACGTGCGTGTCGCACCCGGCGGAGGCGCGGGGCGTGTCCTGTTGTCGTCCCCGGACGGTGAGGCATGCCTCGCGGGGCTGACAGGCTGCCTGAACGAATGCAGGCCAGGGAACGGCCGGGTGGTTGACCCCGTTGGCGATTCATGATGGCAATGGACCCATGGAGGCGGGGCGTTCTTCGCAGGCAACATCGGGGTTTACCCTGATCGAGCTGCTGGTGGTCGTGGCCGTCATTGCCATCCTTGCCGGGATGCTGGCGCCGGCGTTGGGCCGGGGGCGGGACAAGGCGCGGTCTGCGGCGTGCCAAAGCAACCTGCGGCAACTGGCGATGGCCGCGATGATGTACGACGAGGACCACCGTGCGTACCCCATCGGGTGGCCATTGGCGGACTGGCTGACGACGACGGTGCCGCCGATTTGGTACCGGCAGCTCCAGCCTTACGTGGGCCGAACCACGAGGACGGCGGGGCAGGGCATCTTCATCTGCCCCTCGTCGGTGCAGAGAAGGGACCAAAAGGCGGGAGGGGCCTTGGTGACGGGGGGCTTCTGGGGATACCTGGCCTACGCGCAGAACGGGTACATCAACAACGGGCAGCGAGACGTGGGATCGCGCCACGTGCCGGATCCCGTTGCGACCGTGCTGTATGGGGACACGGACGGATGGGACGCGTGCCTGTACCCGGACGGGTCGGGCGGAGCCAACGTGTGTTTTCGGCACAGCGGCGGGAACGAGCGCAGCACGGAGACGGATCGCGGCGTCGCCGGGATGGCGAGGAAGGGAAAGTTCCGGGCAAACCTTGGCTTTGCGGATGGCCACGTGGAGCTGCGTCGGGACGCGCCGCGGCGGTTGTTCACGTTGGAGGCGGACTAGCGTGGCCATTGCGGGTGGCCGCCGTGCCTCGTTTGGGGTGAGACCATGGCAAGATCGGTGTTGTGCAAGCGATGCTGGGAGGGTTGTTTGAGAAAAGACGGGGCAAGGCCTGTCGGGAAGCGCATGAGAACACGACGACAATCCGGGAACGGCATGGGTCTGAAGATGACGAGCGAGCACGAGGCCGACCCGGCGGCCCCACGCCGGGTGCTGTTCGACGTGCATGTGGGCGGCGCGCGCGAGGTTTACCTGTGTGGGACGTTCAACGATTGGCAGCCCACGACGTTGCCCATGGTCCACACGGGCAGCGGCCGGTGGGAGAAGGAGCTGCTGCTGGTGCCCGGCCGGTACGAGTACCGGTTGGTGGCGGATGGACGATGGCTGGACGACCCGTCATGCCCGGAGCGTGTTGCGAATCCGTTTGGGGGCTCGAACTGCGTCCGCCGCGTAGGCTGATGCGAGGCACGGCTTTTGATCCAAGACACAGGGAGGAACCAACCCATGAACACCACACAGCAGGGCGGAGCGCGGCCGTCGGAGGCCAAGATCGTCGTCACGGGCAAGGACGGGCACGGCCACGCAACGGTGCCGGCAACGGCGATGACGCCGCGTAGGATGGGGCTCCAAAAGATCTTGGTGCCGCTGGACTTCTCGGAGCCCTCGCGCAAGGCGATGCGCTACGCGAGGGTCTTCGCCGAGCAGTTCGGAGCCTCGCTCCTGCTGGTGCACGTCGTCGAGCCCTTGGCCTACCCGCCGGACTTCGCGGTCGTGCCATTGATCCCACCTGACGTCGAGGAGGCGCGCATGAAGGAGCTGCAACGGCAGATGGAGGAGATGGCCGAGGGCGTGGGCGGGGGGGTGGCCGCAGCGGCCAAGGTGGTGTCGGGGCGCCCCTGGCAGGGCGTCGTGGAGGAGGCCAAGGCGTGGAACGCCGACCTGATCGTGGTGTCCACGCACGGGTTCACTGGGTTCAAGCATGCGTTGCTGGGGAGCGTGGCGGAGAAGATCGTCCGGCACGCGCCATGCCCCGTGCTGGTGGTGCGCGACAGGGAGCATGACTTCGCGTAGCGGGCCGGGGCGCTGCGCGCCGTGCGACCGCGAGGAGGCGTCGCATCCGCGCGCCGCGTTTGGGACGCGGGCTTTTGATGACGGCGTCATGGGCGTGATTGCGCGGCTGGCGATGGGGTGGTAGTTTCTTCCACGAGCGATGTCAGACGACTCCCATCCTTCCGGTGACCGGCGCAACGGCGACCCGCGCATGCCGGTGCGCACGTGGATCCTCCTTGTAGTGCTCACCGCCATGGTCCCGATCATGGTGATGGCGACGCGCGCGCGCATGCCCCGGGCTGAGGAGGTCTCGTTTCCCCGCCTCATGGAGATGGCGCGCAAGGGCGAGGTGGAGGCGGGCGTGATCAGCTACGCGCCCGAGCACTATCCGTTGCGCGAGGTCTCGGGGCGCTATCGCAAGGTGGAGAACGGCAAGACGAACCTCGTTCCCTTCGTGATCCGCACCGAGTTTGACGAGGCCAGCAAGGCGGTGTTGCTCAACAGCGGCGCGTTCCGCACCTCGACGAGCAACTCCTTCTGGGTTTCCCTGCTGGGCCAGCTTCTGCCCATCGTTGTCATCGGCTTCCTGATCTGGTTCCTGTTCATCCGCCAGATCCGCAACGCGGGGCGGGGTGCCCTGTCGTTCGGAAAGTCCAAGGCCCGCCTCCTGACGAAGGAACGCAACAAGGTCACGTTCAAGGACGTCGCCGGCGTGGACGAGGCCAAGGACGAGGTGGGCGAGCTCGTGGAGTTCCTCAAGGACCCGCGCAAGTTCCAGAAGCTCGGCGGCCGCATCCCCAAGGGGATCCTCATGGTGGGCCCGCCGGGCACCGGCAAGACGCTCCTTGCCAAGGCCATCGCCGGCGAGGCGGACGCCTCGTTCTTCAGTATCAGCGGGTCGGACTTCGTGGAGATGTTCGTCGGCGTCGGGGCCTCCCGCGTCCGCGACATGTTCGAGCAGGCCCGCAAGAACACCCCCTGCCTCATCTTCATCGACGAGATTGACGCCGTGGGGCGCAGCCGCGGCCACGGGCTGGGCGGCGGCAACGACGAGCGCGAGCAAACCCTGAACGCGCTTCTGGTCGAGATGGACGGCTTCGACACCACGGAGGGCATCATCATCATCGCGGCGACCAACCGCGCCGACGTCCTGGACCCCGCGCTGCTTCGGCCGGGCCGGTTCGACCGGCAGGTGACGGTGAGCTTGCCGGACGTCCGGGGACGCGAGGCCATCCTCAAGGTGCACGCCAAGAACGTGAAGCTGGATGGCGTCGTGGACCTGTCCATCATCGCCCGGGGCACCCCGGGCTTCTCGGGCGCGGAGCTGGCCAACCTGCTCAACGAGGCGGCGCTGCTGGCCGCGCGGACCGGCAAGAAGGCCGTGGGCATGGCGGAGCTGGAGGAGGCGCGCGACAAGGTCCGCTGGGGTCGCGAGCGCCGCAGCCTGGCGATGACGGAAAAGGAGAAGCGGGCCACGGCATGGCACGAGGCCGGCCACGCGCTGGTCAATGTCCTGCTGGAGCACACCCATCCCCTGCACAAGGTCACCATCATCCCGCGTGGCCAGTCCTTGGGCTCCACGATGTACCTGCCCAAGAACGACCTCCTCAACCGCACCCGCAAGGAGTTGCTGGACTTGGTGGCCATGACCATGGCCGGGCGCATCGCCGAGGAACTGGTCACCCATGACATCTCCACGGGCGCCGGCGGCGACATCCAGCAGGCCACCTCCATGGCCCGCGCGATGGTCATGCACTACGGCATGTCGGACCGCCTTGGGATGATCCAGTACGGCGACGCCCAGGAATATGTGTTCCTGGGGCGCGACATGATCCGCTCCAAGGACTATTCGGAGGCCACCGCCCAGGCCATCGATGGCGAGGTGAAGCGCATCATTGACGAGGGCTACCAGCGGGCCACCCAGCTCATCACGGACCACCGGGACAAGCTCGAGGCCATCGCCAATGCCCTGCTGGAACACGAGACGCTCGATGGCGCGCAGGTGGACGAGATCGTGCGCACCGGCAAGCTCACGCCCCCGGCCAATCAGCCGCCCAAGGTGGACCCGCCCAGCGGCGCCCAGGCCGCCACCCCTCTGCCCGAAGTCATGAAGCCCGTGCCCCCCAAGCTGCCTGGGTTCGGGTCGGCCCAGCCGTCGCCGGCGTAGCGCATCCCCAAGCGTTTCTGCGGCTCAAGCCCAGTCTTTGCACGCCGCTTTAAGCCGCCGAAACCTGGGAACCTCGATGAACAAAAGACCGATAGCGGTGGACTTGTTTGCGGGGGTTGGGGGCATGTCCCTTGGCTTTGAGCAGGCGGGATTTGACGTGGTTGCCGCCGTCGAGATCGACCCGATTCACGCCGCGGCGCACCATTACAACTTTCCGCAATCCAAGGTGCTCGTGAAGTCGGTCGCGGGGGTCACGGGCAAGGAGATCAGGGAGGTTGCAGGCATTGGCAACAGGGCCGTGGCCGTTGTCTTCGGAGGCCCTCCCTGCCAAGGCTTCTCTTTGATGGGACACCGGATGCTGGACGACCCCCGGAACCATCTCGTTAGGGATTTTGTCCGGCTAGTGGCCGAGTTGGATGCCGAGGCATTCGTCCTGGAAAACGTCCGCGGCCTTACGGTTGGGCGCCATCAAGAATTTCTGATGTCGGTAGTCTGTGCCTTCCAGGAGCTTAGATACACCGTCCGGCTTCCATGGCAGATCCTCAATGCGATGGACTACGGGGTTCCGCAGGATCGGCAGCGCTTGTTTCTGATGGGATGCAAGTCTGGCCTGATCTTGCCTCAATATCCCGACCCCACCACGAGCGGCGACATGGACCTTTTTGGCGCGGGCAAAGTCGCGCGTCGGCCGACCTGCATGGATGCCATCGGAGACCTGCCTGACGTTGAGTTGCTGCAGGGGTTGTTGGACGGAGACAGCGTCCCCTTGCCTATTCCGCAGGCCCCACCATCGACATACGCCCGGGAACTTCGATGTGCGGACCCGGGATCATGGCACCTCGGATACGAGAGGAAATGGGATACTGGAACGCTGACTGCGAGCATGCGTTCCGACCATTCAGCAGTGTCCCGCCGAAGGTTCCGGGCAACGGCGGAGGGTTCCGTCGAGCCCGTGTCCAGGTTCTTCAAGCTGCCTAGCTTGGGGGTTAGCAACACCCTTCGCGCTGGCACGGACGCCGCAAGGGGGGCCTTCACGAGCCCTAGGCCCATCCACTACCACCATCCCCGGTGCATCACTGTCCGCGAGATGGCGAGGCTGCACGGCTACCCCGACTGGTTTCGATTTCATGTCACGAAGTGGCATGGCGCAAGGCAGGTGGGCAACTCGGTCCCCCCGCCTCTCGCAAGGGCCGTGGCCGGGTCGTTGATGCGCGCGCTTGGCCACCAGCCCGTGCCTCCGGGCTTTGCGCTTTCGCTGGGGTCGCCAAGTCTTCTCAGCATGGACATGGAGGCGGCAGCCAAGTTTTGGAATGTCCCAGTCCCGATCCGCAAAAGGGACCGGAAAAGCGGGGCGCGAAAACGAAGACAGGCTGAGGTGGAGGCGGCCATGGCGAGCGCGAAGGACGAGATGCCATGAAGCAACCCAAGGACTCGGGCAACCGTTATTCGGCCCTCATCCAAGGCCTGTTTCTGGCGGGCTATGAAGATGGTCGCGCGGAGGTTCCCTTCGAGCGTGATGACCTCATCAACATGGCTCATCGGCTGCGCATCCGGCTCCCCAAGAACCTGGGCGACGTCATCTACTCGATTCGCTACAGGATGGAAATGCCCGCCGCCATCACCAAGACCCAGCCGCCCGGCAGGGAGTGGGTGATCGAAGGGCGCGGCAGGTCCCGCTACGCATTTCGTTTGGCCGCCGCCCACCGGATCGTTCCCAACCCGTGCTTCGCCGCCATTAAGATCCCCGACGCAACGCCGGAAATCGTCGCGTTTTATGCGTTGTCCGACGAGCAGGCCTTGCTGGCCAAGGTTCGCTACAACCGGCTCTTGGACATCTTCCTCGGCGTGACGGCCTATTCTCTGCAAAGCCATTTGCGAACGACCGTCAAGGACTTGGGCCAAGTTGAGATCGATGAGTTGTACGTGGCCATTGACAAGCGGGGACGCCAGTTCGTTCTGCCTGTTCAGGCCAAGGGCGGTACCGACCGTCTCTCAATGGTTCAGACCCGGCAGGACATTCTCTGCTGCGCGGAGAAGTACCCCCACCTGGTCTGCCGGGCGATTTCCGCCCAGTTCGTGGACCACCATCACATCGCCCTGTTTGAGCTGGCGATGGACGGTGACGAGGTCCACATCGTTGAGGAGCGGCACTATCAGCTCGTGCCTGCGGATCGAATCACCGCAGACGAGCTTGCTTCCTACGACCGGTGAACCAAGAACCGGCGGTCGAGGAGGATTTCACCCCGACGACAGGGCCTTCCCATCAGTGCCTTCCCATCAGGGCCGATGCGCTCATGGGCAGCCATGCGACGGTTCACCCTGGGGGTGAGGTGGTGGCGGGCTTGCCATGGCTGCGTACGGGTTTCGCTGACCTGTCGCGCTGGCCACGCGGCCTACAGCAACGTCCAGGGGGGCCTGTTGGTTTCGCATCGGCAACCTACTTGGGCTTTCCCTCCGCCCCTTGGCCCGTCCCGTGCCTAAGGATGAACGCCACGACTGGGGAGGGATCATCCAGGCCGTGTGGATGATGCCCCACGCCAGGCTTGCGCACCACGCGGATGGTGCCGCCGAGGGCTCGGTAGCGCCGCTCCACAAGGTCCGTGTTCTCGGTCACCGGCACGACGTCGTCCGCATCGCCCACGACGTGGATGATCGCCACGCCCGCGCGGGCTAGGGGTTGGAGCTGATCCACTGGGTTGGCTCCGTATCGGAGGGCTTCCGCCTCGTCGCGAAAGCCGTAGTCCGCGACCAACTTCCGCCAGTCCCCCGGGCTGCCCTTTCCAACGCCGCGCCCGCCGGGCCAGCTCTTGAAGTCGCATACGGGCGCGTCGCCGTAGATCGTGGCGACGCGGTGGGAGCCTTGGGCGGCCCAGTTGTAGGCATAGAGGCCGCCGCGGCTAATGCCCACGAGGTTGCCGCGCGTGGCCAACCCCGCGTTGGTCACGACCGTGTAGAAGGCGTCGAAATGACGGAGGGCCGGGGGCGATCCAAACGTGTTGCCCACCTCGAGGTGAAGATGATGGAAGCCCTTGCCCAGCAGCGCGGGCACCCCGGTGCGCTCGGTGAAGGCGTCGGGAAACTCCATGCACCAGGTCCATGGCTTGCCCGATGCGGGCTCCTTGGGCTCCACGACCCATGCCGTGCAGCCCTCCACGGCGAAGCGGATGCGCCGAAACCCACGCCACGCATCCACCTGGGCCTCCGGCCATGACCCAGGCCGGGCGGCGGGAGCATCGGCCATGGCATGAGCGACGAGGGCGGCGGTGGCGGCCACGATGCGTGATGCGTGGGCTGCGACGCCATGGAGAAGTCCTCGCCCTGCATCCTTGGGGCGTCCGTGGGGTGTGTTCATGGGATTCATGGAGGTTCCGGACCACTCGAACAAACGGAGGGGCACCTCAGCAAGCCCGGCATGGGTGGTTGGACGCCCGCCTCGCGGCATGGTGAAGTGGCACGGGATGGAGTCGTTGGTCGAGGAGTTCCTGGTCCATGTCCGGCACGAGCTCGGGCGGTCGGCCAACACGCAGCGCACCTACGCCGCGTTGCTGGCCCGCTTCGTCGGGTGGTCCGCCCAGCGGGGCATCATGGCGGCCCGAGACGTCGAGCCCGCACACGTGCTGGACTTCCTTGCAACCGAGCGCGCCCGGCCGCCGCGGGTGGGTGGGCCCGGTCGGCCGCGCAAGGGCGCGCTGGCCTCCAGCAGCCTCTACGCCCAGGTGGCCGCGCTCCGGGCCTTGTTTCGGTTCTGCGCCGACGAGGGGTTCGTGAAGATCGACCCCACGGAGAACCTGTCGTTGCCCAAGCGCTGGAAGTCGCTGCCCAAGTCGTTGTCGATGGACGAGGTGGGGCGGTTGCTGGCCCCGCCGGTCCAGGCGACGCCGGCGGACTTGTGCGACCACGCGATCCTGGAGGTCGCGTATGCGAGCGGCTTGCGGTTGGCGGAGCTGAGGGGCCTCCGGTTGGAACACGTGCACCTGGACTCGGGCTTTCTCACCGTGGTGGGAAAGGGGGGCAAGGAACGGGTGGTGCCCGTGGGCAGCAAGGCACGCGAGGCGATGGCCCGATACCTCGACGCCGGGCGTCCGTCCTTGGTGTCGCCTCGGTCGCCAGGCCTCGTCTTCCTCACGCGGCGCGGCAGCGGATTCGGGCACGTGACGATGTGGGAACGCATCCGAAGGGCCGCGCGGCGGGCGGGGATCGAGAGGCCGTTTACGCCCCACATGCTGCGGCACTCGTTCGCCACGCACCTCATGGAGCACGGGGCGGACCTGCGCGTGATCCAGGAATTGCTGGGCCATGCGAGCATCGGGACCACGGAGGTGTATACCCATGTCAGCGGCCGACGGTTGTCCGAGGTGCATCGACGGCATCACCCAAGGGCGAAGGGGACCGGTGGTGATTGACCCGGCGTGAACCCGGTTTTCCCGGGGGGAGGGAATGGACCCACCTTCACGGCGTGCCGGATGGCTCGCCTGAGGTGCGATAGAGGATTTCCACGACGTTCCGGACGAAGGCCTCGTCGGCGAGCGACTCGTCCACGTCGGGGGGGAACGGCACGCGGTTCCGCAGGCCCGAGGCGATCTCGGCGAAGAGGCGCACGCGGTCTTCCGGGTCGAGGGCGTCGCGCCGGGCCAGGGCCGACAGGAGGACGGCGGCCTCGTGGGCGTCGATGGACTGGCGAAGGCGCGCGGCGAGGTGGGGATGGGCCCGGAGGGAGTTGAAGCGGTTGCCGAGGATGGGCTCGAGGTCGGGGTTCCCGGGGGACGGAATGCGGACGACGACCGTCCGGGCCGCGACGTCGCCGAGGCGTTGGCCGAGGCGCGTGAGAAGGGTCGCGGCCCCGCCGACGAGGTAGAAGGCCGGGAGGAAGTCGATGGCGCGAAGCAGGTTCCTGAGGATGACCTGGCTCGGGCGGAGGCGGAGGCCCTCGGCATCGACGACCCGGAGACGGAGGGCGCGCTTCCCCACGGTTTGGCCGTTCCACAGCCATTCGAGGAGGACGCCTTGAAGGATAGGGACGAGGAAGAGGCCCACCTGCATCAGCGCGGTGCTCACGTCACGGGAGACCAGCGAAGCGAGGGCGAGGAGCGCGCCCAGCACGGTGGTGACGCCGAGGGCGATGGCCACGTCGATGAGGTAGGCGGCGGCGCGGATGACCGGCCCGGCCAAGGGCAGGGCGAACTCGACGCCTTCCGGCGTCCGGATGCGGAGGTGCGTCATGGAGGCGGCAAGGAGCGCTTCGAATGAGGCGCGTCCGAATCCGTGCGGCGGCCGGAAAGGAGAAGGAACGCCGCCAGCCCGGCGGATTGGAAGACTCCGAAGGCGATCTTGAAGGAGTACGGCAGCACGGGCTCGTGGTACTGCGAGAAGAAGGCCTCGACGATGCCGGCGTGGACGAGCAGGACGGCGACGCCGCACAGGAGGGTGACGACGTCCGGGACGGCGTCGCGCATGCGGCGGGCAAGCGGGAGCCGGGACCCGCGTCCCAGCAGGGCATGGGCGAGGACGAGGCCCGCCTGGCCGGCAATGAGGATCGCGGGCAACTCGACGGACCCGTGCGGCAGGATCCAGCCGAAGAGAAAGCGTCCCTGCCCGTCGAGGAGGTAGTCCGTGCCGATCGCCCCAAGGCCCACGCCGTTGTAGAAGAGGAGGATGAGCGTGCCGATGCCCCACGTCATGCCGAGGGAGGTGGCCAGGACGGAGACGCGCGTGTTGTGGGTCATGAGCTGGCCCGAGAAGGACGCATGGCTGTCATGGATGGAGGCGGAGGCCCCGGATGCCTCGTCGCGGCGGACGCGCTCGGAAGGCCGCATGTCGGCATGGCCAAAGGGCATCGTGATGTGGCGGGACTCGGGGTCCGCCACGGTGACGGCGGCCCCGAAGACGACGCCCACGATGGAGGTGGCCACGGCCACGACGAGGGCGGCAGCGCGCCGGCGGAAGGCCTGGGGAAAGGACCGGGTGAACCAACGCCATGGGTTGAAGCGCTCGCGTCGGCCCACCTGCACGGAATGGATCTCGGCGTAGGAACGCGCGACCAACGTTTCAAGGGCGCGTCGCGACTCGGGCTCGGCCGCGAAGGTGGCGAGCTTGGCAAGGTCGGCGACGGCGCGTTCATGGAGCGCGTGGAGCCGCCGTGCCTCGTCGATCCCGAGCGGCGCGCCGTTGGCCAGGCCCTGGAGCATCGCCTCCAAGGCCTCCCAATGGGGGCGTTCCTGGGCGAGGAAGCGTTCGAGGTCGAGGATCATGCGCGTTCAGAGGGTCTGGCGGCGTTTCACGTCGAGGTAGCGAGTCACCAGCGTCGCCGCGAGAGCCTCGGGCGGCGCCGGGGCCATGGCGACGCCCCGCGATTGGAGGACGGACTGCAGCTCGCGGAGGCCCTGCCATTGGAGATGCCCGGCCAATGCACGGCATAGGTCGTCCATGTTGGAAACCTGTTCGTTGGAAAAGACGGGCTCGACGCCGGGTGGCTGCGGTTGGACGACGACGCACAGGTGCTGGCGGCGCAGCACCTCGATGGCCCGCGTGAAGCCCTCGGATGCAACGGGGTCGTCGAGGTTGGCCAGGAACAACAGGAGGGCGCGCCGTCGCAGGCGGGTGCGGAGGAAGGCGGCGACCTCGTCGAAGTCCGGAGTCACGGTGCGGGCCTGGAGCCCGACGAGCCGCTCGCGGCAGGCGTTGAAGTGGGCAGGGCCGTTGTCAGCCCGGACGAACGTCCCGACGCGGGAGTCGAAGGTGGCGAGGCCGAAGAGGTCGCCATGGCGCTCGGCGACGGCCCCGAGGAGCAGGGCGGCGCGGATGAAGTGCTCGAGGAGCGGTTCCTGGGCCTGGGCTTCCGATGCCGCGTCGGGCGTCGCGAGGACGCGGCGGGACAGGCGCGAGGCGTCGAGGATGACGTACACCTCCTGCGTGCGCTCCACCTGGAACACCTTGGTGACCGGATGGCCGCGCTTGGCGGTGGCGCGCCAGTGGATGTCATCAACGGGGTCGCCGGCCACGTAGTCGCGCAGCTTCTCGAACTCGCGGCCCTTGCCGACCTGCCGGACGAGGCGTTGCCCGGCGAGGGCGCGCGCGAGGAATGCGGCGTTGGCGCGGAGGGCATTCCCGAGATTGGGCTGGGAACGGACCTCGGCATGGAGGGCGAGAGAACGTCGCAGGTGCCACAGGCCCCAGGGCGACGGGGCCTCGACGTGCAGGTGCGGGAGCTCGAAGCGGCCGCGAAGCATGGGCGTGAGATCCCAGTCCACCAGGCTCGCCGGCGCGTCGGGGAGGGCGAGGGTTTGCTCGGCGGGCCTGGAGGAGATGGCGTCCGGAAGGGCGAGGGCCATGCGAAGCAAAGGGGGGCGTCGTCCCTCATGCAGCAGGCGGACGCGCAGGCGCGTGGCGCGGCCTTGGACGAGGCGCGAGACGGGCGGGGCTTGTGCACCAACTTCCGCGATTCTGGGCCAGCCGAGCAGCGCGTCTATAACCGCGACGGCCACCACGACGAGCCCGAGCGCCAGCCAAGCAGCGGCGGCCTCCGGGACGAGCCCGGCCAGCGTCAGGGCGGGCGCGAGGACCAGCCCCGCGAGCCAGAGAAGTCGTGGCGACGGTACGGGCATGGGTCAGCGGGGCACGGCCACGTCCTGGAGGATGCGCTCGACGACTTCTCCGACGGACGCCCCCTCGAGCTCGAACTCCGGCCGGAGGATGAGGCGATGTTCCAGGACGGGCGTGGCCAGCGCCTTGATGTCGTCGGGCGTGACAAAGTCGCGCCCGGCCAATGCGGCGGTGGCTCGGGCGGCGAGGAGCAGGCCTTGGGTGGCCCGGGGACCTGCACCCACGAGCACCGACTCGGCGGCGCGGGTGGCACGGACGATGTCCACGGCGTAGGCGACCAACTCGTCGCGGACGGTGACGTGCTGGAGTTGCTGGCGGAGGGCGACGAGGCTTTCGGAAGACACGACGGGCTGGACGGCCCCGCGTCCGAGGAGGGCCTCGGGGGCGTCGTTGCCCAGGGAGCGGCGGGCAAGGAGGAGCTCGTCGGGTCGCTCGGGGGCGTTCATGCGGATCTTGAGCATGAAGCGGTCCTTCTGGGCCTCGGCCAGCGGGTAGGTGCCCTCGCTCTCGACCGGGTTCTGCGTGGCGAACACCGTGAAGTTGGGGGGCAGCGGCAAGGTCTCCCGGTCGATGGAGACCGTGCGCTCCTGCATGGCCTGGAGGAGGGCGGACTGCGTCTTGGCGGGGGCGCGGTTGATTTCGTCGGCGAGCAGGAACGTGGTGAAGACGGGGCCGCGGACCAGGGTGAACTCGTTGCGTTGAAGGTTGAGGACGTGGGTGCCGGTGATGTCCGAGGGCATGAGGTCCGGCGTGAACTGGATGCGTCCGAATTCGCAGCCGAGGACGGCCCCGAGGGTTCGGACGAGAAGCGTCTTGGCCACGCCGGGGACGCCCTCGACGAGGGCGTGTTGGTTGGTGAGGACGCAGACGAGGGCGAGGTCCACGACGTCGTGCTGACCGATGATGACCTTGGCGATCTCGGCGCGGGCCTTGGCGAGGACGTGGTGGAGGGTTTCGACTTGGGGTTCCATGGGATTCAACGGTGGGTTCGCTGGCGAAGAAGGGCGGCGATGCGGCGATACGTGCCGATGGGGTCGCGGGCCTTGGGCGCTCGCTCCATCTCGACGTTGAGGAGGTCTTGGGCGTCGGCGACGCGGCGCGGGCCGACGCGCGGGTGGCGACCCTGGGACGCGCGCCAATGGGCCATGCACTCGGCGACGACGGTGTCCGGATGAAGGGCGCGCTGGAGCAGGGCCAGGAAGGCCTCGGAGGTGCCGCGTCCGGGAAGGGCATCGTCGGGGGCTGCTGCGGATGGAGGCGGGTTGAAGCGGGCCATGGTGCGCCAGAGGTACAGGCCCAGAAGGACCGCAAGGCCCGTCACGGCGCCCCCGAGTTGGTAGCGACGGATGAGGCTGGCCATGCCGGGCTCGAAGGTGAGGCCCAGGTGGGTTTCGTCGAAGATCACCTCCGTGGCCTCGCCCAGGAGCCATGACGCGAGGGCGGGCTGTGGGATGCGGCGAAGGGCCTCGTTGGAGAGGAGGTAGTCGGAGGCCATCAGGACGAAGGAGCCCTTCCCCCACGACCGCTCGGCGACGACGGGCTGGTCCTGGACGTCATAGAGAACGGACCACGCGTTGGAGGTTCCGGTGATGCGCCACGGCGACGGCCATGGAAGCTCGGCGGGCAGGACGGCGGCGGTGGCCTGGAGGCGGGCGACGGGGGCGGCGTCCGGGGACGGGCTTGGGGCGCTGGTGCCTTGTGCGAGCTGGAAGCCCAACCGCGCGTCGAGGGTGGCCTGCAAGCGGTTGGTGGTCGTGAAGGAGGCCAGCTTCCGAACTCCTTGGCGGAACGCGTTGGTGGCGAGGGCGGACGACTCGTGTTGCACGCCCAGGACGACGCGCGCCCCGGCGTGGGCGAGACGGAGGAGGTTGGTGTTGAACCCGGGATCCTCCGACGGGAAGCCGATGTTCTCGGGAGCGACGCCCAGCACGAGCACGGCGAGGCCGGGCTTGTCCCGCACGCGATGGAGCGGGAGGAGGTTGCGCGAAACGCGCAGGCCAGGCTGCCGGGCCAGCGCGTCCAGCAACGCCCGCGTCCCCAGGGGGTCGGCCCGCCGCGACGATGCGACGGGGAAGACGTCGCCGGCCGCGAAGCGTAGCTCGAAGATGCGATAGAGGCCGGCGGCCAGGAGCACGGCGACGACGACGATCAACGCGGGCTGGAGGACGCGGCGGCTCATGGCGTGGCGTTCCTCCTCATGGACTCGAGGTCGGCCCGGGCCTCTTCGAGAAGCTGGGGCGTGGCGTCGTGGGTGCCGTACCACACGCGCTCGAACCGAAGGGCACAGGATCCGAATGCCTCCGGCAACACGGGCAGCGCGCGGGCGCGTCGCCGAAGCTCGGCAAGGTATTCGCGGTTCGACTTCGCCGGCGCGAGGCGCACCAATTCGCGTCGGGCAAGGTGAGCCAGAGACCCGAGATAGACGGCCCGCAGGGCGAGGCGCCACTCGCCTTGGGCGGCCTTCTCGGACGCGAGGGCGAGCCAGCCCTCCTCGGGGAGCAACTCGGCGGAGACCTGCTCCGATGCAAGGTCCGGCACGGCGGCGGGCGCGGCGGCGGCGGGGGCCGCCATGGCGCGCGGGCGTTCGCCGTAGAGGCGAAGGAGGATCCACGCGATGCCTCCGACGGCGGCCGCGAGGAGGAGGTAGGCCAGGAGCTTGAGGCCGCTGGCCCAGTCCACCTGCGCGTTGCCGGACGGCAGGTTGGGCATCTTGAACCCCGAGAAGATGAACTGGAGAAACCGGCCGATGGCGGAGAAGAGGGCTTCGAGGTTGCGGCCGGCAAAGGATCCAAAGTCCTTGAAGAGGCCGCGAAGCCAGCGGCGGACGGGACCTTCGCCCGCGGCGGGCTCTGGGTCCTCGGGCGAGAGTTCACGGGGCGCGCGCCATTGGTACTCGGCTTGGTCAAGGACCTGCTGGAGATCCCTGGCGAGGCGCTCGGGGTCCACGGAAGTGGCGTGGGCAGGGGGCGGGGCGGCCCATAAGGCCCATGGGGCGTATGGGGCGTATGGGGCGTATGGGGCGCACGGGGCGCACACCAGTAGCGCCACCCCCAGAACCCCCAACCCCACGCCTGTCGCCCTGCGGGCGGCTCGCAGGCGCGCCAGGAGATCCGCGCCGGTGTGGCGGGCGTCCCGTTGGAAGCCGCGCAGGACGTAGATCGCCTTGAGCAAGGGATCGAGGACGACGTAGGCCAATGCGGGGAGCGCCAGGAGGAAGGTGGTGTTGAAGTAGGCAGCCGGGCCGAGCGCGAAGTCGGTCTCGATCCCCAGCAGGACATCCGCGAGGTAGGGGGCGGCGGCCACGGCCACGGCGACGTCGATGAGGACGGCGGTGGCGACGAGGAGCAGGATGCCCACGATGCCATGGTTCTGGCCGGGCCATGCCATGGCGTGGCGGAAGGCATGGCGCGCGCACGTTCCGGGCGACCCGGCCGCCTCGTCCCCGGTGACGCTCACCGCCTGGAGCCACGCCAGCACCCACGGGAACGGAACCAACAGGAAGGGAAACAAGGTCAGCGGAACCAGGAGAAGCCCCAGCGGCTGGAGGCACGCCTGCGTCACGAAGAGACGGCCAACGCGCAGGGCCGTCCATGGCCCGGATGCGACCCCGGACACAATCGACCGAAGCTCCGTTGCGTGCATGGCATGGGCCAGCTTCATCAGGACATACAGGCCCGCCATGGCCAACGCCCCGGGGGCGAGGCGGCGGTCCGCGAACACGCCCCGGGTCATGTCCGACCAAAACCACAGCAACGCGAGGGTGAACGCGCCCGAGCCCGCAAGATGCAGGGCATGAATCCACATCGGCGCCGAGCGCAGGAGTTGGACGGCGTCCTCGACGAGGTCCATGGGCGGTTGGCCCTGTTCGGAATGGCGCGGCCGTCTCATGGGCTCCCGGGAAGGTTCATGAGCCAGGATTCCATGGCCTTGCCCTCGTGCCATTCGGTCGGGGTTTGCAGGAGGACGAGCCCGAGGACGTAGAAGGCGGCCCATGCGAGCCCGAGGCCGAGCCCGAGCTGGAACGGGAGGCGCAGGAAGCCGAGGCGGAGGGGCCGGCGTGCCTTGGGCGCGGCGAGCCTGCGGAGGCACGCGGTGCAAAGGAGCCGGCCGTCGTGCTCCGTGACGCACTCGCGGCAGAAGGATTGCCTGCAAGCCGGGCAACGCGCGGCGGCCTCGCGGGCCGGATGCGCGACGCATCGTTGCAGGACCAAGGCGTTCATGCAGGCGTGGGTCCCGCCGCGTCGGCGGGGGCTTCGGGCGTGGACTTGGCCGCCAAGGACGCCGCCGGTGGGGGCGTTGCGGCGACGGCAGCCCCCTGTAGGAACAGGGCGAACTCGCGCGCCCGGCGTCGGTGATGCAGGGCGGGCAACCGCGCCACCTGCACGGCCGTGGAGATGCGGATGGAGCACAGCGGGCCACACCATGCGGACCACGCCAGCAACACGGCCGGAATCACGGCGAGGCCGCCGACGAGGACCCCGCCGACGAGGAAGTCTCCCTCGTTGGTGGAGATCCATTGCGCGAGCAGGAGGCCGAGCCCCGCCAGGAGCGGAATCAGGGCCAGCCCCGAGACGAGGCCGACGACGCGGCGGGCCTTGGAGGGTTGGAGAAGGACCGCCTGGATGTCCCCAAGGTCAAAGCGGGAATAGCGCTCGGCGTAGCCAACGCCCTCGACGACCAGCAGGTGATCCTTGGCCAGCCAACAGGAGAGGTGTTGCGAGGGCGTGCGTCGGCCGGTGGCCACGCGGCGATAAGCGGGATCCCTGGAGAGGCGGTCGTTCATGTCATTCGTTGGCCCCGCTGGAGAACTCCGTCCACACGAGCCATCCCAGTCCCACCGTGAGGACCCAGGAGAGGATCGTGGCGGCCAGCAGGAAGGCGCGCGACGGCGCGACGCGGCTCTGGGGCTTCCGCCATTGGAGGACGGTGATCGCCGTGTTGGCGATGGCGGAGACGGGTGCTGCCACGCCGCAGACAAGGATGAGCAGGGTCAGCGCCGTCGCGATCCGGTCCCATCGGGTGCGTGACCGTTCGAGGACCGCGACGGTTCCCTTGCGTCGGCCCGCTTCGAGACAGGCGGGGCACAGGTGGTTGCCCTCGATTTCCAGGTCGCACAATGCGCACAGGAAGCGCCCGCAACCGTCGCAGGGGACGACGGCCCGCTTGCCGGGATGCTGGAAGCAGGCGGCGTCCTCGGGGGTAGAGGTCGCCTCGGCGGCCCTTCCGACCCGTGGTCCCCTGCCGAGGGCCGGGAAGGGGATGGCCTCGAGTTCCCCGCCGCAGGACGGGCAGGCCGACAGCGCCGCCAACGCATGGGCGTCGTTGGGCAACGGCCGCCGGCAGGCGGGGCAGGGGAGGTCGGCGGACTGCATGGGCGGGAACGAAGCCTAGACGACCTGGGCCGGGGCCGGGCGCAGGCCGTTGAACACGCGGTGGTACACGAACGCCTGGGCGAACGACACAACGGGCATGGCGACAAAGAGGCCGAAGCACAGGGCGACGACGCCCAGGAGCATGACGAGGCCCATGGCAATCATGAGCCACAGGTGCTGCCAGAAGTGGCGCGCGACCATCCGCTTGCTGAGCCCCATGGCGGGCAGCACACGGTAGCCGCGGTCCGCCACCAGCGGCATCGTGTAGATCCATGAGACGGTCAGGTAGGTGCCCACCACGACCCCAAGGAGCATCAGGATGGCGAACGCGGCGATGCCCAGGACGCCAGGCACGGCGTTGCCCGTGGCCATCCCGGCGATCAACAGGGGAACCGCGACCGCGACGGCCGGGATGTAGGCGAGGCCGGCCAGAAGCGTGGGCACGATGTGCGCGCGGAACATGGGCCAGAAGCGTGGCCCGAAGCCTTGGAAGGCCGTGTCGATGCCCATGGTCCCGCCCCGGATGCGGCGCAGGTAGGCCAGCATCAACCCGCCCATGAGCGGTCCTTGGATGAACAGGGCGATCAACCCGCCGAGGTAGGGAACCGCCTGGATGGCGAACGACACCAAGGTCACCAGCGCGCCGCCCGCCAACAGCGTGCCCGGCTCCGCAAACATCCGGCTCAGGCCTTGGCTGATGGCCTCCGAGACGGGCACCTCGTAGTCCCGCGCGAGCACTTCCTCCTCCGAGAGCGTGCCTTCATCGGCATCAGGCCCGCCCACCGCCGTCCCGCCCGGCGCGCCCTCGCGCAGCCGTTGGATGGCCACGGGCTTGCAGGCGGCGCAGGCGCGGGTCCCCGCGATCTCGACGAGGTCGCCCGCGGGAAACGCCTGGCCGCACACGGCGCAGCGGGCGGAGCCGTCCGCAGGCGCGGACGGTGCGGCGACGGGTCCCGTCATGGGCGTGGGCACCGCCTCCACAGGCCGTGCCTTGGAAAGGGGTTCCCACCCTGGCAGTCCCTCCCGCCACACCAAGGTGTCCGCCGTGATCGCCCCTGCCGCCAGCAAGGCGGACAACTCGTCGTCCGTCACGGGGCCCCGTTGCTGTCCTCCGTCCGCATAGTACCAGCTCATGGTTGTTGTCCCTGCTCTTGCGCTTGGGGGGCAGGTTGTGCCGGGCACCGTGCGAGACCAAGGCAAAAGGCAGCCGCGTGCAATGGGGCCGCAGGCCGGCGTCTGGCGCGGGGAAGCCGTCCCTGTCGGGTCAGCCGGCTCGACGTGGGGTGTTCCTG
>CAYSGH010000038.1:0-37575 GCA_964430505.1 uncultured Akkermansia sp.
TCGCCGCGTGAGGGCACGCGGCCTACAGACTGCCCAACGGCCGTTTCTAGGCTGACTTGAGACGGGGTGGGGACAGGACGTTGCCTGCCTTCCCTGCACGGTTTCCGCGACCGTCCCGCGGCCCATGGGCCCGGGCCAAATGGGGCCGATGCTCGACGTGGGTTCCGCGGTACCAACCTGCCTTGGGACCCTTTCCTGACGAGATCCGCCCCGGGCATTCAGGCGATGCCCGCTCCTGGCCCATGGCGCATCTTGGCGAGGACGAGGAGTGATGGCGCGAGCCTGGAAGTCCGGCCCGGGCGCCTGCCAAATCATCGTGAAGACACGGCCACGAGGTCGCCTGCCGCCAATTCCCCGTCCTATCCCAAGCGAATCATCAGCGCATGTCCGTTGAGATTGTGAATCACGTGCCGGTCATTGAGACGGCGATGTTCCTCCACAAGCCTCGCCACCCCGGTGCAGTAATGGAATCCGTAATCGTCAAACACCACGACGCCCCCGGGAATCAGTCGCGGCCATACCCAGTCCAGCACGCCCTTCGCGGAGTCGTAAACATCAACATCGATGTGGCACAGGCTGATCTTTTGCCCTGCCGGGATGAGGCCTCCCGTCTCGTCCGGGAAGATGCCCTTGAGCACGCGGGTGGACGGGTAGGCGCTGGTCCTTTGGATCAGCCCTTCCACTGTTTCCTGGCTCGTGTCGTGGTGTTCGCCACCGGTGTAGAAGGCGTCATGCGCCCCGGCCTTGGCCACGCCGGCGAATGTATCGGCCAGGTAAAGGGTCGCCGGGCTTTTCAGACTCAGCAGTCGCCTCGCCATGATGGCCGCCGTTCCACCGCGCCAAACGCCCACCTCCAGGATGGCGGCGGACGGGTCCAACTGCTGGACCTTGTCCACGAGCTGCCAGAGCTCATAGCAACGATAGACATCCACCAAGGTATGGTGGCGAATTCCACGGTGTATTGATTGAAAGGCCGCGTCGCCCTCCCATGGGGCGTAGTTCGCCTGGGGCAGGGTGTAGCCATAATGCAGGCCATCGATGCTGAAGCTTGCCCTGCCGTTGTGCCGCGGCCGCTTGTAGAGGATGACGCCCGTGTGGTCGAAGAGGGCGCGGAGGAGTCGCCGGATCATTTTTTGAGGGGGGTGATGTTCAACGGGGGGCTGATCAAGGTGCCGCCTGGCAAGCATCGACGGCCGTCTCACAGGGCGGGCCCGCCGCGAAAACTGGGCGTCGGGGCGCGTGAATGGGCGGCTAGGATGGCGGCTCGAAGCCTACGGGCGCGATGTGGATCGGTGAGCCGCCGGCTTGCTGGGTATGGTGGTCGTGCGCGGGGTCGTGGTCATGCTCCGGGCGGGCTTGGGTGCCCGTTAGGAGGCAGGCCGCTTGATCCAGCGCGGGATTCAGTTTGGGCCGGCGGAAATGCATGTCGGCCGTGTCGCGGCCGTTCGCCTTGTGGCTTCCGCAAGGAACCCGCAAGCCGGATGGCAAGGCGGTTCCCCAGGCGTTGGCAGCGTGCTGGACGCCAAACTCACGGTTCAAGTTCCAGCCCGCACGATGAAGATGCCCGTCGTCGACCATGGGAGCGAAATCGAGGACGATCCGCGCACCGATGGAGAGACGCATGGCCCAGGACACGGCATGGCGGGTTTGCGGATGCTGGGCCGGCCGCGAAGAAGGCCTTCGTCGAAGGCTGCTGGGTGCCGGAACGCGGCGGTCAGGCTCGGGAAGCCGCAATGCCGGGTGTACGATTGCGATGGGAAGCTGCGGACGTCCTCTTCTCATGGTGGAGATGCCCTCCTCTCTCGGCCCCCCTGTTTGCTGAATCCAAGCCGCCTCACAATCGGCAGGCAGTTACCACGATTTGGTGGGGTGTCGCAAGGAACGAGGTTCCGCCCAGATGCCCCCCGCAACGATTCGTCGAGGGGGTCTCGACCCGTAGATTCTGCCATCCCCTCACAGCCCGATGACGGCCATGACGGCCTCGCGGGATGCGGCACAGGTGAGAGGCTCGAACCCGGCGACCTTGAGGGCCGTGTCCGGGTCCTTGAGGCCATGGCCGGTCATGGTGGCGGTGACGAGGCTTCCCTCGGGGATTTCGTCGGCGGCCACGGCCTTGATGAGGCCGGCAATGGGCGCGGCGCACGCGGGCTCGACCATCACGCCCTCGGTTCGGGCGAGGAGCTTGTAGGCGTGGAGGATCTCGTCGTCGGTGACGGACCGGATGGAGCCCTGCGAGTCGCGTGCGGCGTCGATGGCCCCCTGCCACGAGGCGGGGTTCCCGATGCGGATGGCGGTGGCGACGGTCTCGGGGTGCTCGATGGGGTGGCCAAGGACGAGGGGGGCGGCGCCGGCGGCCTGCCAGCCCATCATGCGCGGGAGGGTGTCGGAGCGGCCGGCCTCGGCGTATTCCCGGAAGCCCTTCCAATAAGCGGTGATGTTGCCCGCGTTGCCGACGGGCAGGAAATGGAAGTCAGGCGCGTCCCCGAGCACGTCACAGATCTCGAAGGCGGCGGTCTTCTGGCCCTCGATGCGCACGGGGTTGATGGAGTTGACGACCTCGACGAGGCCGGTCTCGCCGAGCTCGCGCACGACGCGGAGGGCGTCGTCGAAGTTGCCCTCGATGGAGACGGTGGTGGCGCCGTAGAGGAGGGCTTGGGCGAGCTTGCCAAGGGCGATCTTGCCCTTGGGGAGGAGCACGACGCACTTCATGCCGGCCCGCGCGGCATAAGCGGCGGCGGATGCGGAGGTGTTCCCGGTGGAGGCGCAGACGACCACCTGGGCGCCGCGTTCCTTGGCCTTGGTGATGGCCATGGTCATGCCGCGGTCCTTGAACGAGCAGGTGGGGTTGAGGGCCTCGTACTTGAGGTAGAGGTCAAACCGGCCGCCGATGGCCGCGACGAGCGCGGGCGCGGGAATGAGCGGCGTGTTGCCCTCCAGCAACGTCACGACCGGCGTCTCGGCGGTCACGGGCAACAGGTCGGCGTAACGCCGGATCACGCCGGGCCACGGGTAGGCGGGCTTCGGTGCCATGTTCATGTCGTTTCGTTTCGTGTCGTGTCGTGCACTCCCCATGGGCGCGCGATTCAACCCCGTGGGACGGCGGAGGCTGGAAAACCCACGTCCGAACGACAAGCCATTTGATCGTCCGGCGGGCACGGCACCTTGGGCGCGTGTTTGGGAATGGGTTGGCGTGGGAGGAGGGTCGCCGCCGCGATTGTCCGTCGCGTGTTGCAGGGGTAGCCTGCGGCGAAGTGAACCGACCGTCCCCACGCCGTTGCCTCATCAGTGCCGGGCCGACGTCCGAGCCGATCGACGCGGTGCGGCGGCTGACGAACTTCTCGACGGGGTCGCTGGGCACCCTGCTGGCGAACGCGCTGTCGATGGCCGGGCATGAGGTGGTGTTGATGCGGTCGCGGGCCGCCGTCGCGCCCCCGCCGGTGTTTGCGGCGGAGGTGGAGCCGTTCTCGACCGCCGAGGAGCTTCGCGGCCTGTTCGAGCGACGGGCGACGACGGAGCCGGTGTGGGTGTTGCACGCGGCCGCCGTGGGCGACTTCCGGTGCGATGGCATCCATGCGCGCGAGGCGGGCGGAACGTTTCGGGCCTTGGTGGAGCCGAAGGTTTCGACGGGGCACGGCGAGCTTTGGATGCGGCTGAGCCCGACGCCGAAGGTGCTTTCGTTGATGCGGGGTTGGTTTCCGAACGGGCGCCTGGTGGGTTGGAAGTACGAGGCGAACGGGGCTCGCGCGGATGCGTTGGCGCGGGGCAGGGAACAACTTGCGTCCCACCGCACCGACGCGTGCGTGGTCAACGGTCCGGCGCACGGCCCGGGCTACACCGTCCTGCGGCCGGGCGACGGGGACGCTTTGTTGCCTGACGCGTCGGCGCTGGCGGGTTGGCTGGCGGATTGGATGGCGAGGGACGGGCGGGCGGCGGCGGTAAATTCCCCATCTTAGCCTTCCCTTTTGGGGCCGGGCCATGGGATAGGCACGGCATGAATTCCCTCTTCTGGCAGAACATCGCGAAGACCCGCGTCGGTTGGGCGACGGTCGCGGGACTCGCTGGCATCGTCTTGGCCGTCCTCCAAGGGGGGGTCTTGCCGACGGCCCGCGCGGCCGACGTCACGTGGCGGTTGCAGACGCGGGACCCGGCCACGGGCGAGGTTCGCGTTCGGACCGAGACGGTGGACGCGCGGCGCGTGGGGGTGATCGCGGTGGACGTGTGGAACCATCACTGGTGCAAGACGGCAACGATGCGCGTGGACGCGTTCGTGCCGCGGATCGACCAGGCGCTGGCGGCGGCGCGCGCGATGGGCATGACGGTCATGCTCTGTCCCAGCGACGTCGTGGAGAACTACGCGGGCTATCCCCAGCGCGAGAAGGTGCTGGCCCTGCCCAAGGCCGTCGTGCCCAGGTTGGTGGACGCCACCTGCCCACCCGTGCCCGACGCCGGCGGGTGCGCCTGCGGACGCGAGCGCTGCGCCGGCAACTACGGGTGGGATGGGATGCACCCGGGGCTTCGCATCGGGCCCGAGGACTGGATGCCGGACACGCAGGCGGAGGTGTACGCGATCTGCCAGCAACGGGGGCTCACGCATCTCCTGTATGTCGGTTTTCACACGCAGGTGTGCCTGTTGGGAAAGCCCATGGGCCTCCGTGCGATGAAGACCGCCGGGCTCCAGTGCGTGCTGGCGCGCGACATGACCGACGCCCACCCGGGCTACGACCCCTCGCGCGGATTCACGCCGGACCTGAACACGGAGCAGGTTGTCGAGCACTTCGAGAAGCACCTGGCGCCCACGATCCACCTGGCCGAGGAACTGGCCCGCGCCGGCCACTGGGACGGGAAGCGCTTGCTGGATCCGGTTCGCATCGCCCCTTGGGGCACCCCCATGCGCCCGCACCTCTTCGAGCAGCCCATCACCGTCACCCTGACTGCACCGCTCCAGCCCGGGGCGCGGATCCATTACACGCTCGATGGGAGCGAGCCCACGCATCGGTCGCCGGTGTATGAGATGCCGATCGTGGTCGCCGAGACCACCCGTGTCCGTGCCGTCGCCTTCAAGGGCCGGAAGCGGGTTGGGCTCGAGTCGGAGGGATCCTTCGCGCGGCTCGGGCCGGTGCCGCCCGTGCCGGACGTGCACGTGGCGGACCTCGTGCCCGTTCGCAACGTGGGCTTTGGGCACACCTACGGCGGCGTGGTGCGTTACTCGTCGGGCGCGCAGCCGCCGCAGAAGGATCGGTCGAACGAGGGCAAGCCGCTGAAGATGGGACGCAAGGTGCACGCACGCGGGCTGGGGATGCGGGCCCCCAGCGCGGTGGCCTACGAGGTCCGGCCCGGCTACCAGCGCTTCGTGGGCCTTGCTGGCGTGGACGACAACGTCGTGGACGTCAGCAACGGGTCGAACCTGGCGCGACATCCCAGCGTGGTCTTCGAGGTGTTCATCGACGGCAAGGAGGCGGCGTCGAGCCCGGTGATGCGGGTGTTGTCCCTCGCGTGGCGCTTCGACGTCCCCATTCCCGACGGCGCGCGCGTCGTGACACTGGCCGTGACCGACGCCGGGGATGGCTCCCGCGAGGACCTGGCCAACTGGGCCGACGCCGGCTTTGTGGTCCGGCCGTGACGCGCGGCGGCGGCGCATCATTCGCCTTGCCAGCCCCCGTTGGCGGGCTGCTCCACTTTGGGGCGTTGCGCATGAACTCCTCGAAGCTCCCCCTCGCCCCCCTTGCAGCCCGCGTCGCCTGCCTCGCGGCTGGCTTCCTGATGGCCCTCTCAACGGCCCACGCGCGCGCGGCCGACGACGTCGTCGTGGCCGACTTCGAGGGCGATTCCTACGGGTCTTGGACGGCGACGGGCGATGCGTTCGGGAACGCGCCCGCGCGGGGGGCGCTGCCCGGGCAGATGTCCGTGGGCGGCTTCCAAGGCAAGGGTTTGGTGAACTCGTTCCGCAACGGCGACGACGCCACCGGCGTGCTGACGTCGCCGCCCTTCGTGATCCAGCGGCGTCACGTGTCCTTCGTGATCGGCGGCGGCGCGAATCCCGAGAAGCTCGCCCTGCAACTCCTGGTCGATGGCCGGGTTGTGCGGTCCGCCACCGGCGGCAATACCCAATCCGGTGGCAGCGAGGAACTGTTGCCGGAGTCGTGGGACGTCGCCGAGCTGTCGGGCAAGACGGCCGTCCTGCGCATCGTGGACGACGCCAAGGGCGGATGGGGCCACCTCAACGTGGACCACATCGTCCAGACGGACCGCAAGCCGCCCGGGCTCCGGCGCGACGCCTCGCGCGACGTGACGGCGGCCCATCGTTACCTGCTGTTCCCCATCAAGACCGGCGCCGCCAGGCGCGTGGTGACGATCTCCGCGGGCGACCACGTGATCGTGCGCAATGACGTCGAGCTCGCCCCCGGCCCGGCCGAGTGGTGGGGCGTCATGGACGTCGGCCCGTGGCAGGGCCAGTCGCTGCGCGTGACGGTGGACCGCCTGCCGGAGGATTCCGGCGGGCTGTTGGCGATCCGGACCTCGGACACTGTGCCGGACGCGGCCACGCTCTATCGCGAGCCCCTGCGGGGGCAGTTGCACTTCTCGCCGCAACGTGGCTGGAACAACGACCCCAACGGCATGGTGTTCTTCAACGGCGAATACCACCTCTTCTTCCAGCACAACCCCTACGGCTGGGCCTGGGGCAACATGCACTGGGGCCACGCCGTCAGCCGCGACCTCGTCCGCTGGACCGAGCTCGGCGATGTCCTGATGCCCGACGTGTACGGGCCGATGTTCTCCGGGAGCGCCGTCGTGGACTGGAAGAACACCAGCGGCTTGGGCAAGGACGGCAAGCCGCCCCTCGTCCTCATCTACACGGCGGCCGGCAACCCCACCGTCCAGTGCATCGCCTCCAGCACCGACGGCCGCACCTTCGCCAAGTACCCCGGCAACCCCATCCTCCCGCAGGTCACCGGCGGCAACCGCGACCCCAAGGTCCTGTGGCACGCGCCCACCGGGAAATGGGTCATGGTCCTCTATGTCGAGCTTCCCGGGCGCGGCCACACGGTCCACTTCTACACCTCGCCCAACCTCAAGGACTGGACCCTCGCCTCCGTGACCGATGGCGTCCGCGGCAGCAACTACCTCTACGAATGTCCCGACTTCTTCGAGCTGCCCGTCGATGGCAACCCGAGGAACAAGAAGTGGGTCCTCGCCGGGGCCAACACCGAGTACGCCGTCGGCACCTTCGATGGCACCCGCTTCAACCCCGAGCACTCGCGGTTGCCCGGCCAGCGCGGCAAGGGCTTCTACGCGCCCCAGACGTTCAGCGACATCCCCGCCCGCGACGGCCGCCGCATCCAGGTGGGCTGGTTCCAGACCGAGACCAAGGGCATGTCCTTCAACCAGGCCATGACCCTTCCGCTCGTCCTTACGCTCGTGTCCACGCCCGACGGCCCGCGCCTCGCCTACAACCCGGCCAAGGAGGTCCAGTCCCTCCGTCAACGCGGCCGCGTCCTGCGCAAGGTCGCCCTCGGCATCAAGGGCTCCGCCGCCACCATGGGCCTCGGCGAGGCCGAGCTCGCCGAGGTGTCCGTCGAGTTCGAGCCCGGGCCGCACCCGGTCGTCCTGAAGGTGCGCGGCGCGGAGATCCGCTACGACGGCGCCCGCCAGGAGCTGTCCGTCCAAGGCCACAAGGCCCCCGCGCCCCTCCGCGGCAAACGCCAGCGCATCACCGTCTTTTGCGACCGTACCGGCCTCGAGGTGTTCGCCAGCGACGGCCTGTGCTACGTGCCCATGCCCTTCCAACCCCAGCCCGACGACCGTGAGGTCCTGGTGATGTCGCCTGAGGGCCCGACGCGACTCGACCGCGTCGAGTTCCATCCCTTGAAGTCCATCTGGCACCCGGCCCACTGAGCCCTTCCGCAACCCTCTCCCCCAAGGCCCGCCCATGAAGTCCATGAAGCCGCGCTCTTGCGTCCCGAACATCGGCCGCGGGCTCGTTGCGTTCCTGGCCATCGCGTGGGTGGCCGCGTGGGTACCCTTCGTTAGCCGTGCCGCCGAGGTCCGATTCGAGAAGGACATCCAGGCGTTCGTCGCCGCCGACAAGGCACATCCGCCCGCGCGCGGCGGCATCCTGTTCGTGGGAAGCAGCGTCTTCCGCGAATGGACGAACGTGGCCGTCGCCATGGCTCCCTGGCCCGTCGTGAACCGCGCCTTCGGGGGCTCCCGCACCGGCGACCAACTCGATCGATTCGAGCAGGTCGTGCTGCCCCATGCGCCGCGCGTGGTCGTCTATTACTGCGGCAGCAATGACCTCAAGGCCGGCGACGAGCCGGAGGCCATCTTCGCGCGCTTCAAGGCCTTCTCCGACCGCCTGGGACGCGAGCTTCCCAGCACGCGCCTGCTCTACGTCACCGCCACGCGCTCGCCCGACCGCGTTCCGTTGTGGGGACGCGTGGACCATTACAACGCCCTCGTGCGCGCCCACTGCATGTCCACGCCGGGACATCGCTTCATCGACATCAACCCGGCCCTCGTGGACGCCAGCGGCACGCCCCGCGCGGACCTGTACCGCGCCGACAACCTCCACTTCCACCCCCACGCCTACGACGTGTTCGCGTCGGTCATCCGGCCCGTGCTCGAGGTGGCGTGGAACGAGGCCAATGCGGGAGGCGCGAGGACGCCGGCGAACGCGCCGCCCGCTCCATCCAACGCGGCGGCGGCGCCGTCGGCGAACGGCCCGCTCGACATCGAGGCGCAGGTGACGCACGGCTTCGCGACGAACGGCGGCGTTCGCATTCATTACGCGCGCATGGGCTCGGGTCCGCTCGCGGTCCTGATCCATGGCTTCCCGGACTGTTGGCTGGGTTGGCGGCATCAAATGCCCGCGTTGGCCCGGACGCATGAGGTCGTGGCCATCGACCAACGCGGCTACAACCTGAGCGACCAGCCCCCGGGGGCGGCGTCCTACGACATGGCCCGGCTCGTCGGCGACGTGGAGGCCGTGATCCGCGCCCGGGGACGCGAGCGCGCCGTCGTCGTGGGCCATGACTGGGGCGGGGCGGTGGCGTGGAGCTTCGCGATGGCGCGCCCGGCGATGACGGAGCGTCTGGTGGTGGTGAACCTGCCGCATCCCCGCTGGCTGCGGCGCGAGCTGGCGCGCAACCCCGGGCAGCAACGCAACAGCGCCTACGCCCGGCGCTTCCAGGAACCCGGCTCGCACGCGTCCCTCACGCCCGAGGGCATGGCGGGCTGGGTCCAGGACCCAACGGCGCGCGCCCGCTACGTCGAGGTGTTCCGCCGTTCCAGCACCGAGGCCATGATGGCCTTCTACCAGCGCAACTATCCCCGCGAACCCTACACGGAGGACGCGTCGGACCCCGTCCCCGTCACGTGTCCCGTGCTCGTGTTCCATGGGTTGAAGGACCCGTACCTGCTCGCCGCCGGGCTGGACCGGACATGGGAGTTGGTGCGGCAGCCGCTGACGCTGGTGACGATCCCCGAGGCCTCGCACTGGGCGCACCATGACGCCGCCGACCTGGTCACGCGTTCCATGGTCGATTGGCTGGCGCGTTGAGCCGTTCAGCCGCGCGGGCTGCAGAGGAAGCGGCAGGACCGATCCCACCCTTGGGATACGATCCGGGGCGTGGTTTCAAAGGCTCCCAAGATCCTCGAATCCCTCTTCGCTTCGTTCCTTGGCGACCTTGCGTGACCCTTCGATCTGACTTGCTCCAGGTGAGTCAACCCACGGGCATCGCGCTGGTTCGCCATCCAAACCCGACTTTCTTCCAGAACGCATTGGAATGGTCCCGTGAAACGGATCATCGAGCCCGGCGTTCGCCGCGACCTGGCGCGCAAGATGGTGTTCGTGTCAGGGCCGCGGCAGGCCGGGAAGACCACCCTGGCCGCCGAGATTGCCGCCGGCGTGCCCGGCGCCCAGATGTTCAACTGGGACGTGCCCGCCGACCAACGGGTAATGCAGGCGCAGAGTTGGGTGCCTACGGCACCTCTGTTGGTCTTCGATGAACTGCACAAGATGAAGGGCTGGCGGCACTGGCTAAAGGGCGTCTTTGACGGCCGCGCCCCGGGGCAATCCATCCTCGTGACCGGAAGCGCCCGCCTGGATGCATTTCGGCAGGCTGGGGAGTCCCTCGCCGGGCGATACTTCTCGTGGCACCTCCTCCCGGTCACGGTCCATGAACTGGTGGCCGCCACCGGGATCCCTCCCCAGGAGGCTCTGACGCGCCTCTTGCAACGCGGCGGATTCCCGGAGCCCTTGCTGGCGGAAACCGATGCCGACGCGCGGCGTTGGCGACCGCTCTATCTCGAGGGCCTCATTCGCGACGACATCCTCGAGCTTTCGCGGATCAACGAGGTCCGGGCGATGCGCCTGTTTGTCGAAATGCTGCGGGCACGCGTCGGCTCGCCCGTGTCGTTGGCCTCCATCGCGCGCGACGTGCAGGTCTCCCCCACAACCCTGGGGCGCTATTTGGAAATCCTGGAGACCCTCCATGTGGTGTTCCTGGTCCGGCCGTTCCATCGGAATGTCGCGCGTGCGTTGCTGAAGGAACCCAAGGTGTACTTCCATGACACCGGCCTCGTCCTGGGCGACGACGGGCCACGGTTCGAAAACGCCTGTGCCACGATGCTGAATGCGGCCGTGCAGGGCCGGCGCGACGCCGAGGGCGTGGACGCCGGATTGCATTACATCCGGGACAAGGACGGCCGCGAGATCGACTTCGTGGTCTGCGAGTCCGGGTCGCCGGTTCGATTGGTGGAATGCAATTGGGCGGACCCGTCGGTGCCCGCGTACCTCGCCGCGACGGCCGAACGTTTCCCGGACGCATCGGCCACGCTCCTGGTGCGCCACCTGCGCCAGCGCGAACGGCGCGGCCCCGTGGCCGTCGAGTCCGCCGCGGAGTGGCTGGCCACCCCGGCGATCGCAGCCAGGGGCTGACGGGGCGACGCATCGCTCCACGCACCAAGTGGTGTTCGCGATGGCAAGAGGACGCGGGGAAATACCCAACCCCACGAGCGAAGGGGCAACACGGCCACGAAGGATGACTTGGATATGGGGCGGGCGACCGCCACGTCCGTGGGTGTCGGAGCGAAGCCGACAAGCCTGCGAGTCCCGCACGCTTCGACTTCGCTTGTGCGAGGGTCAGGAGCCTTGCGGCAGCGCCCAGCCCCGCGGCTTGATCTTCCCCGTCGGTGGACCGCCTGAGGGTGTCATCGATCACTTCGGCCGCTGTTCATCCAATGAACAGCTCCGGGCTGACGCGGAAGTGGTCCGAAAGCTTGCGAATGTGGGCCACCGTCAGGTTTCGGTCGCCGCGGAGAATCATGGCCCCGAGGTTTCGGCTTCCACCCAGGAGTCGCGACAGGTCGGCGGCCGACATCCCGGATTCGGCGAGCAGATGACGGAGTCGTGCCTGCACTCCCGCCTTGGGCCATCGGACGTGCGCCCGATCATACTCCTCAAGCAATCCGCAGAGCAGGTCGAAGTAGTCCCGTTGATCCGCGCTGAAGTCGTCCTTCCACAACGCCATCGCGTCGGTGACATCCGCCACATTCGCGTACTCGACGCGGTCGTGGATCGGGCGCGGCATCTGCAGCCGGCAAAGGCCCGCGTAATCCTTCGGCAGCGCCGTAAACTCCAGAGCA
The DNA here is from genome assembly GCA_964430505.1 of uncultured Akkermansia sp. Taxonomy (GTDB): domain Bacteria; phylum Verrucomicrobiota; class Verrucomicrobiia; order Limisphaerales; family UBA9464; genus UBA6176. The sequence goes on from CAYSGH010000038.1 coordinate 11,644, forward strand.
GTCTTGGCCTTCATAGCTCGTCCTTCCATTTGTCTTTGCTGTACTCGGCGTGCGTCAAAAACCGCAGCGTGTAAACGATTCCACGGTCGAAGTGAACGGCTGCGATCAATCGATACGTGTTGCCGCACACGTTGAACACGATGACCGATTTCCCACTTCCCACCGCCACGAGGTCCGCGCTCGGATAGACCCGCCGCAGGTCAGCAAGACTCGTCCAGCGGGCGGCCCGCACCGTCGCAATCCAGATCGTCAGGTACTTGGCCGCCTTCGGGCACGCCGTCGCGGCGTCCCGCAAGAAGCCTTCCTTGATGATCCGCATGCACACACAATGTGTGCAAACCGCCGGGAGGGTCAATCGCCCAGTTGGCGTCCCGGGCGCGGCACGATGCCGTTGGGGCGGGTTCGCAGGAAGTGCTCGTCGAGCAAACCGTCCACGATGCCTGGGTTGGTGGCGAACGTGTAGCGCCTGCTCGTTCCTCAACTACACCGTCTGCCACACCACCGGGATTGCTCCCAGCCATGGATGGGAAGGGCCTTGCAGGACGACATGACCGTCATGCGTGCGATCCCCGCCGCGGGCCGATGCGAGGCCCGTAACAAGCGAACAACGAAGGAGTTGCGGAAGCAGATCGAGCAAGCACGACCGACCCAACTGAATCGGTCCGGCTCAGGCTCGGCGTTGCTCCGGACGAACACACGGTGAGTCCCCTGGACGACCGAGTCCGGATGGGGCCGATCTTTGCTGCCCAGGGCGCCACCGCTCTCGCTGGTTCCATCCTGCACCTTCGGCGTGCGCCCTGGAATGGGCGTGGCGTTTCTCCGTGCGGCGGCGTGATGGATGGGCTCCATTCTCCATGCTCGCACCGGTCCTGGATGTGACGCATCCTGACCCGCCGTCCTCGCGGCGGCCCTTCATGCTCACGATTCGAGATCTCAAGATGTCCTATGGCGGCCGCGTCCTGTTTGAGGGCGCGTCGCTCCAGGTGAACTACGGCGACCGGGTGGCCTTGGTGGGCCCGAACGGCGCGGGCAAGTCCACGTTGTTTTCCATCATCCTGCGCGAGGAGACGCCCGACGAGGGGACGGTGGAACGCGATGCCTGGACGATGGTGGGCTACCTGCCGCAGGAGGGGGAGGCGGTGGGCGAGGAGACCGTCCTCGACATCGCCACGGGCCGCGCCGGCGAGGTGACGCGGATGGAGGCCCGGTTGAAGGAGCTGGAGGCGGCAGGAGCCGTGGACAGTCCCGAGTACATGGAGTCCCACGCCAAGCATGATGCGCTGACGGACCCGCAGGTGGACGCCAAGGCCAAGAAGATGCTGGCCGGCCTGGGTTACCGGGAGCACGAGTTCAACCGGCCCGCGAAGGAACTAAGCGGCGGTTGGGTGATGCGGGCGCACCTCGCCCGGCTGCTGGTCATGGAGCCGGACCTGTTGTTGCTCGACGAGCCCACCAACCACCTCGACCTCGTCTCGTTGCTCTGGCTCCAGAAGTACCTGGCCAACTACTCCGGCGCCCTGCTGCTCATCTCGCACGACCGCCAGTTCATGGACGAGGTGGTCACCCAGGTGAGCGAGATCGCCGACCGCAAGGTCATCGCCTACACCGGCAACTACACCGACTACCTCCAGCAGCGCGAGGCCAACTACGAGGCCCAGATGGCGGCGTACAAGAACCAGCAGAAGGAGATCGCAGCCCTGCAGGAGTTCGCCGACCGGTTCCGCGCGGTCACCTCCAAGGCGTCCCAGGCCATGGCCAAGCTCAAGCAGATCGAGCGCATGGAGTTGATCGAGAAGCCCACGCCGCCACGGAAGCCCTTCCGCTTCCAAATCCCGCCGCCCCCGCGCGGCGGCCAACGCGCCATCTCGCTCGAGGGCATCCACATGGCCTACGGCTCCCTCCAGGTGTATGCGGGCGTCGATGTCGCCATCGAGCGCGGCGAGCGCACCGTGCTCGTAGGACCCAATGGCGCCGGAAAGTCCACCCTGCTCAAGATCATGGCCGGCGTGCTCGAGTTCCAGAAGGGCGAGCGCAAGCTCGGCCACAACGCCAAGCTCGGATACTTCAGCCAGCACCGTTCCGACGCCCTCGACCCCGAGAAGACCGTCCTCGAGGAGGTCGTCGCCAGCGGCCCCAACCTGCGCGAGGACGAGGCACGGGCCATCCTGGGCAGCTTCATGTTCCGCAAGGAGGAGATCTACAAGAAGACCGCCGTCCTCAGCGGTGGCGAGAAGAGCCGGCTCAACCTGATCAAGTTCCTCGTCGATCCCCCGAACCTCCTCCTGATGGACGAGCCCACCACCCACCTCGACATCACCACGGTCGAATCCCTCACGATGGCCCTCGAGCGCTACGAGGGGACGCTGGTGTTCATCTCCCACGACGTGCACTTCATCCGCAAGCTCGCGAACCGCGTCCTGCACGTCTGCGGCGGCAAGGTCAACGCGTACCCCGGCGGCTACGACTACTTCCTCGACAAAACCGGGTCCGCCCACGACGCCCGCGCCGCGCTGACGGCGGGCTGACGGCGGGAAGCGGGAAGCGGGAAGCGGGGGGGCGGGGGGGCGGGGGGGCGGGAAGGGCTCGTCCTCGGGCGCTGCTCCCGTGTCATCTTGCAAGGAACGTTTTGTGGCGGCCGGGGGCGTCTGTGCCTTCAGCGCTGGGCCATCCACGACGGTTCCGTGATCACCCATCCCTTCGGAACGCAACGGCCCCTCGCACGTGGCCGCACTCCACGCTTGATGCCGTCCGCGCTTCCAGACACAAAGCGCGCCCCCCGATCCACGGGGTCCGGCTTTCTCCCTCCATGAAAACCAAGGGCATGAACGATGCGCAGTTCCTGGCGTTGCTTGAACGGGTGCTCCCCAAGGCGACGCCCGATCCCCGCCTGGCCTCCACCATCTACGACCGCGTCGCCGAGGAGGTGCGGCTCCTTAACAACCTGAAGTCCTTCGAGAAGTTCTGCGCCGAGGGTTCGCTTCCCGATGCGGAGCCCGCCACCGTCGAGGGCTTTCGCGAGCAGGTTGCGTCCAACTTCGCAAACGCCCAGGTCACCGTCGAACCCTCGGAGACCGGCAAGGTGGTCGCCGTCGAGATCGTGCTGCCGGACCGCACCGTCTCCAGCAAGCTCAAGGTCATCCCGCCCTCCGAGCAGCCCGAGGAGGAGGAGAAGGTCCCGTTCGTGCCGTTCCCCGTCGCATTGCCGGAAGACCCGGGCCTGTTCTGGATCCTGGCGCGCCGCGAGAACATCCCGCCGGATGAAGCCGGGATCCTCCTGTCCACCGTCGAGCAGGAGTACTGGGAGACCAAGGCGGGTCAGAAGGCCCAGAAGGATCGCGTGGAGAAGTCGTTCGCCGAGTTCATCCAACGCGTGCCGGCGGCGGCCCTCGCCGACCGGGGATTGAAGCGTCATTACAAGGACCCGGAACCCTGCAAGATCCTGCATCGGGGCCCGGTGCCGTCGTCGCGGGAAAAGGCGCCGGACCGGCCATGACGGGCTCGCGGGCGGGGCAGGTTGCCTAACTACCGCCAAAGGTCCGCCACGGGCAGGAGCCAAAGGCGATCGCCAAAGGGGAGGGTTTGGGGCCTTGCCGCGCCGTTGGGACTTCCCCTCCCTCGACTGGCGACCTTTTCGCCATTCGATGGTGATTTTGAACGAGGCTACCCGCCGGGTGGGGGTGGCTCTTTGCCGACGGGGCCGATTCTGGCTGCTTCACCGTTGGCATCCGCGGCACTCAAACGTCGAGCGCCCGCCCATCATGAACCGCCGGATGAGCTGCCCGCAGCGCCGACACGGTTGTCCGGCCCGGTCGTACACCTCCCAGGGTTCCGGCTCCACTGCGCCCCCCGTCGCCGAAGCGCCGAAGTAGAACAGGCCGTCGGACCCGTTCTCGAAGTCCAGCGCGAGGCTGCTTCCCAAGGCCACGGCCCGGCTGAGGACCTGCTGGATGGCGGCGTGCAATCGAAGGACATCGTCGTGGCGGAGCCCGGAGGTGGGGTGGCCCGGGCGGAGGCGCGCGACGTGCAGGGCCTCGTTGGCGTAGATGTTGCCGATGCCCGCGACGACGGATTGGTCGAGCAGGCGTGCCTTGATGGGTTGCTTGGAATCGCCGAGGGCACGGGCGAGGTCCAACGGGCCGAAGGCGTCGTCCAGCGGTTCCGGGCCGAGGCCTTCGGGTTGGCCGAGGACCCAGCGTCCGAACTGTCGCGGGTCCACGAGGATGCAACGGGAGGAACCGAGCCCGAGGACGACGGCGGCGTGGGGTGGCAGGGCCCGGCTGGCGTCGTCGAGGACGATGCGGCCTGTCATTCCGAGGTGAACGTGCATCCAAGCCTCGCGGCCGTCGGGGTGGTGGAGTTGCAGGACGAGGTTCTTCCCGCGCCGAAGGACGGCGTCGAACGTGGCCCCGACGAGCGCGCGAGCGAGGTCGGCCTCGTGGGCGGGGCGCGTGATGCGCGGCTTGAGCACCTGGACGGAGGCAATGCGAAGGCCGGGAAGCCTTCGTGACAGGTGGGACCGCAGGACCTCGACCTCGGGGAGTTCCGGCATGGGGGGAGGGTTGCGCCCAATGCCGGGATGTCCAATCGCGGGGCGCGGGGAAAGGTCGTGGCACGGTGCCTTGCCCCAGTCACGGGCGGCGGGGCGGCGAACGAGCCCAGTCAGCGGAGATTCGTCTCGACCAGCCAACGCCATGCGGGGACGACCTCGACTCCCTTGGGGACTTCCATGCCATGCGGTGGAGGTTTCTCCGTCACCAGGGTCCTGCGGGCGTTCGGAAACTCTTGGGCCGCGCCGAGCAAGGCCCGGACCTCCCGCTCGAACGTCCGGGAGTCCCCGACTTCAGCCGCCACTTGTAGCAGTTCCTCGGATCCGTCCGGGTGCCTCGCGAGGAAGTCCACCTCGTGGCCATCCGGGGTCTTCACGTACGCGAGCGTGGAACCCCGCCGTAGCAGTTCACAGGCGACGATGTTTTCGAGGTGAAGGCCGCGGTCACGGCGGGGCGAGGGATTGTAGGCGGCGGCCAGGCCATGGTCTGCAAGGTAGAGCTTCCGTGGATTGACCTGCTGGCGGCGCTCCGAGCGGCTTGCAATGGGCACCGTGAAGACGAGGAAGGCATCCTCCAGGTGGCCGAGCATCGCGAGCAGCGTCTCCTTGGATGCACCGATGCCTCGGGATTGGAAGTCGCCATGGATCTTGGTGACGCTGAACAAGCAGGCGGGCTGCCGGAGCAGTTGCCGAACCAGGGCACGCAGCGCCACCAGGTTGCCAATGCCGTGTCGCTCCGCCACGTCCCGGAAAACCACGGCGTCCACGTATCCCTGGAGGAGCTGGACCCGATGCGAACGCAGCGCCGGCTGACCTGCCTCGGGAAAGCCGCCCGTTTCCAGGTAGGCGTCGAGGTGGGCGAGCCATTCGGACCGCTCGGCGGCACCCACGAGGCGCCGCACCGACGGGGGCTCCGATCCGCGCGCCTTTCCAAACTCACGGAGGCTAAAGGGCGTAATCACCGTCTCCAACGCACGGCCGCGCATCGTCGTGGCGACCTCGCGGCTCAGCATGCGTGCCGAGGAACCACTCAGCAAAACCTCCACCTCCTCGCTGTCCATGATGCGACGAACCAACCTCTCCCACCCGGGCACCACCTGGATCTCGTCCAGCGCCCACGTGACCCGCTCGCGTCGGCGGAACTCTGGATGCACGCGGTAGTATTCCTCCACGATCTCCCCCAGGTCGGAGGCCATCATGCCGTCGAGGCGGTCGTCCTCGAAGTTGAAGTACACGAGGCGTTCGCGAGGGGTGCCGGCCGCGAGCCGGGCTGCGAGGCACTGGTACAGGAAGGTCGTCTTGCCGGCACGCCGCATCCCGATGACGGCGCGGGCCTTGCCCGGCCAAGGGTCGGTGGATGTCTCGCGGGGGGTAAAGGGTGGCAGGACGAGATCCGCCGCGTCCCCGAGCTTGGTCCGAATGGCCTCCCGGATACGGTCTTGCATCGAGACCGATTCGATCAGAAAACGGTCTTCTGTAAAGACCGCTTTGAAGAACGGTTGGGGACACGGTGCATTCCAAAGTGGTCGGTGGCATGGAGGTGGGACGCGGGGACCGGATCGGTCCCGAAATGCGGGAGCATGGAGAGGCGGCCGGGAACGCCTGCGCTCCCAGCGTTGGGCCCGCCACCCACGCAGGGCGCAACGGCACCTCGTGCTGGCTCGACGTGGCAAAGGCTCCGCCAGATGAAGCCGGGACTCCGTGCGCGGAAACCCCACCCCTTGGCATCCGAGCGTGGATGGGACGCACCGTCGCGACCGGTAGGCGTTGCTCGATGTCGTCGACGCGGGCCGCGCGCGGTTGCGGGTTGGGGGCGGCCGTGGTTGGCTTTTCGGGTGGAACGAACGAGCAAGGCTGGAGGAATGACGGGTCACATCCGGGTTGGGGTGGCCGTCCTGATGGGACTGGTAGCCTTGGGGGCGACGGGCTGCATTCACACGAAGCGCACCGAGGTGGTGGACGAGGCGCGGATGGCGGTGGAGTTCGAGAGCGAGTTGGCGGGGCGCCTGTTCTACGAGGCCTTGAGCAAGCGTCCGGCGCGCAAGGAACGCGAGGAGGAGGTCACGGACGTGTCGTTGCCAGTCGTCTTCAGCGTCGAGCATCGCAGGGTTCGTGGCCCGAACGCCGGCTTCAACCGTGCGGTTCGTGAGTGCGACACCAACGGCGACCGGAAGATCACCGAGGTGGAGGCGAAGATCTGGGCCGGGAGAACGGCGGAGTGAACGCGCTGGATGCCGCGTCCGGCGGCCTGAGTGACTGGCTGTTGGACCCGGGATTATCCCCGGCAGGGGCCCTGATCTCCCGCGAGCCCACATCGGCCGTGGCGCTGCCCGGGGAACTGCAGCGCGTGCTGATGGAGTCGGTGACGGGCGTGGACTGGCCGACGATCATCCGGGCGCATGACGCGGCATCGCGTGGGGACTGGCGCACGGTGCTGGCCTTGGACCGGGAATGGGGCGCGCGCCCCGGGTGGGACAGCGCGGTTGCGGAGGCGAGCTTTCGGGCGGGCCAACGACAGTTGGCCCGGATGCGCCCGATGCAGGACGCGCGGGTGGTGCAGCGCTATCGCGAGGCCGTTGAGGCTGGGACGGCTCGCGGTTGGCATCCGGTGGTGTATGGGGTCGTGCTGGCAGTGCATTCGATCCCGTTGAGGCAGGGGTTGGCGCACCATGCGCTGCGGGTGGCGTCGGTGATGGCGCGGGCGCTGCCCAGCGGGTCGGGCCCACACGAGCCGGGCGTGACGACACGCGAGGCCTTCGAGGCCGATGTTGCGGGCCGGATTCCGATGGCCCTCGATCAGGTCTTGGCGGGCGGTGTTCGGATGGTGGCGGGATAGCCGCGCACCCCGGGTGCGACCGGCTGTTGGCTAGAAGTCCGCCGTGAGGCCGAGCGTGAAGGTGATGCCGCGCCGGTAGGAGCGGAACACGTAGCGGCCACCGAAGTCGGTTTGGCGGTCGCCGAAGTCGGAGATGAAGGTGGTGCGGACCTGGGGGTCGAGGAGGTTGCGAGCGCCGAGGCGAAGCTTGAGCCGGCGGAGGAGGCGTTGGGTGACGAAGAGGTCGAGGGTGTTGACGGGTTGCTCGTACGCGTTGGGGGCGTTGGGGACGTCGAGGGCGAGGCGTTGGCCGGAGCGGTTGAACACGACGGAAACGGAGGTTCCGATGCGGGGGTTGTCGAAGGAGACGTCGGCGTTGAGGACGTACTCGGGTTGGTCAAATAATGTGCGGTTGTAGGTGAGGACATCGACGCCGTTGGGGCTGTAGGGCACGTCCACCTGGGAGTCGATGTAGGCGAAGTTGCCGCCGATGGAGAAGGGCTGGAGGAGGGGGTCGAGGACGTCGAGGCGTTGGCGGGCCTCGAGCTCGATGCCGCGCAGGATCGCGGTGGGTCGATTGGTGAAGGAGACGATGTTGTTCTGGGGGTCGAGGTAGAAGCGCTCGATGGGGTTATCGAGGTTCTTTTGGAAGATGCCGAGGGACAGCAGCTCGCCGGGGCGCGGGAACCATTCGAGGCGGGCGTCGAAGTTTTGGATGGTGGTGCGTTGGAGGGCGGGGTTGCCGCGCACGACAAGGTCCTCCTCGACGTCGATCAGTTCCACGGGCCCGAACTCTCGGTAGGTGGGGCGTGCGATGGTCCCGGACCAGTTGAGGCGGAGGTTGAGGTTGGAAGTGATGGTGACGAGGGCGCCGAGCGATGGGAGCACGTCGTCGGTGTCGAGCCGGATGGTGTCGCGGGGATCGCCGGGGAGGCGGCTGAGGGCGAAGGGCGAGATGGCCAGGCGGGTGGTCTCGACGCGGCCGCCGCCGATGAGGCGGAGCCTGGGGAGCAGGTAAAGGTCGGTCATGGCGTAGAACGCCTGGATGACCTGGCGGCCGTCGTAGCCGTAGGGCCCGATGAAGCTGGTATCGAAGAGGGGTTCCTCGAAGGCGAAGCGTCGGCGGCCGCCGGGCGCGGCAACCTCCTTGAAGCGGGGGCTGCCGGCGAAGTCGAGGACCTGGTTGGCGTAGGCGGACGGGTCGGTGGATTGGCCTTGGGGGACGAGGTAGGAGAACCGGTGCTCGGACAGCGCGCGGGTGGAGCCGGAGGTGAAGAGGCCGCCCTTGAGGGCGCTTTCGAGCCCGTTGCCCGGGGTGAAGGGAAGGGTGAGGTCGAGCTTGAAGTTGGCGTTGCGCTCGGACGAGTCGCGAAAGAGGCGGGTGGGGAAGTTGACGTTGGGCAGGTCCGGGTTGCGGGCGTCGATGATGTAGGAGCCGTCGGCCTGGGGATCGAGCCGCATCGGGAACACGCGGAGGTCGGGCGTGAGCTCCCCGGTGTCGGCGAGGGAGAGGAGCCAGTCGGCCTGGAGATCGTTGAGTTCGGGGAAGAGATGGTGGCCCTTGACCTGCTGGTTTTGGAGGTAGCGCTGTTGCCACGAGGTCACGTTCAGGCGCGAGCGCGACGTCTCCACGGGGTTGAACTGGTCGAAGCCAAAGACGCGCCCGTCCTGGATGGAGTGGATGGCGGCGGCGTTTTGGTTGTGCAGGAAGCTGTAGCCGAGCTCGTGGCCGGGGTGCAGCTCGTAGGTGAGCGTGCCCACCGCGCCCCACTGGTAGTCCTGCGTGGCACGGTTGACGGAGAACTCGGACAGGCGTTGCAATGGTCCGCCATCGTAGGTGTCCACCTCGGAGTTGTAGCGGCCACGGAAGGCGTTTTGCTCGAAGCGCGCGTTCTGGGCGTAGTTGAGCGATGCGAACCACCCGACGCGATGGCCGAGGAGCCACGACGTGTCGCCCGAGGCGATGGAGTAGTTTTGGTTGGGGCCGGGGCCGTTGGGGGTGGGCGCGAAAGTGGTAGTGCGGAAGGAACGGAGGGCGTTGTCGTAGGCGGTGGCTTGCTCCAGCCGGCGAGCCCGGACGTCCGGCTGGTTCGCCCGAAACGCCCCAAACGACTCAAGCCGCAGCGGCTCATACTGGTTGAGGATGTCAGGCGTCCCAGGGGTGGGCCGGTCCAGGATGGTGCGTGGGATGAAGACGGCCGAGGGAAGCTCCCGGGTGCCGTCGTCCATGGCGAGCCAGTCGCGGGAGCCGCCCGGGGACGAAAGGAACTGGTCGTTGCCGGTGGAGAGTGTGTTGTAGCCCATTCCGGCCGAGACGGTGGTGAAGGCGCGGGCTGGGAAGGACTTGGTGACAACGTTGACCGCTCCGCCGGCGAAGCCGCCCTGAAGGTCCGGAGTGAACGTCTTGCTCACCACGACGCGGTCGATCATGGCCGACGGAATCATGTCGAGCTGGGCAGCGCGGCGGCGGGGATCGGCCGAGGGCAGCTCGGCTCCGTTGAGGGTGGAGACGTTGTAGCGGTCGCTGAGGCCCCGGACGACGACCTGCTTGTTGTCGGTGGTGACGACGCCCGTGACCTTGGTGACGACGGCGGAGGCGTCCCCGGTGCCGGTGCGGGCGATTTGTTCCGAGGAGACGGCCTCCTGGGCGGTGGCGGCGTTCTTACGTTCCTCGAGGACGGACTCGATGGTGGAGGGCTTGGTCTTGGACTCGGAGAAGGCGGAGTTGGCGGTGGGAGGCGGGACGACGCTGGTCTTGGCCGGGCCGGTGCCGGTGCCGGAGGCGGAGCCGGGCTTGCCTTGGATGGGGTTGACGGGCTTGGAACCGGGCGGACGGGCTTGGGCGGAGAAGCCGCCGCCACCGCGGGCGGCTGGGGCGTCGGGATTGCCGGTGTTGGCAGTGAGCGGGACGTTGGCAGGGGGGTTGTTGGGCTGGCTGGGCGTCGCCTCGGTGACCTCGTTGATTTGGGCCGGGGGCTTGGGCACGTCCTCGGGTGGCTTGGGCTTGGGCTTCTTCTTCTCCTCGGGCGGCTTGATCCCGGTGATCTTGTAGATTTGCTGTGGGATGAGTCCGGCGCGGTGCGCGAAGTAGAAGATCGCGCCAATGGCCGCCACGTGGACCACCACGGAAATGGCGAGGCTGGTGCGGGCCTGGGCCTTGGACCGGGTCCTGGGCATGCGTGGGAAAGCTGGAGGGGAGGGGAAGCGGGGGAAGGGGAGGGGCCGGCCTATTCGCCACCGGCCGCCGTATCCGTGGCCATGCCGATCTTGGCGACGTTGGCGCGGGTGAGGACGTCGAGGACGGCAACCACCTTCTGGTAGTTGACCTGCTCGTCGCCACGGACGACGACGGACAGGTCCGGGTTGGCCTTGCGGAACTCGATGAGCTTGCGTTCGAGATCCTTGAGGGTGATGGGCTCGGCGTTGAAGAACACCTGGCCCTCGTTGTTCACCGACACGTTGTTGATGTCCTGCTTGTTCTGGTTGGCGGGCTGTTGCTGCGAGGCCGAGGGCAGGTTGATGTCGATGTCGTTGGTTGTGGGCGCGGTGGTGATGATGAAGATGACGAGCAGCACGAACGCGAGGTCTAGCAGCGGCGTGATGTTCAGCTCGCTGAGCGTGTGATGGTGGGACGCGGAATATTTCTTGCGGCCGCGTCGGCCGCCACCCGCGGCGCTCATGCCGCCACCGTCCCCTTGCCCGCCTCCTCGGCCCGCATCGCACGCAGCGCGTCCGCGATCTCGTCGGCCAACGCCCGGTTGTCCACGTACTGGTGTTCGATGGACGTGGTGATCTCGGAATTGAAGTTGTCCAGCTCCTGGGTGAGCTGCCGGATCGACGTGATCATCAGGTTGTAGGCGAACATGGCCGGGATGGCGACGAATAGGCCGACGACGGTCGCGATCAACGCCCCGGCCACGCCCGGGGCCATTGCGGTCAGGCTCGCCGAGGCCGCCTTGGCAATGCCGGAGAAGGTTTCCATCACGCCCCACACGGTGCCGAGCAACCCGATGAACGGGCCGCCCGCCACCGCCGTCGTCAGGATGATCATGCCCTTCTCCAGCGAGATGGCCTCGGCCGAGACGCCGCGCTCGAGGGCGACCTGCACGCTGGAGAACGACTCCTGGCTGATGCGCGTCTCGCCCTTGGCGCGCACGGGGTTGTTCTTGAGGTGATATTCCAGCTCCTCCATGCCGGTGGCGTACACCTCGTACGCGGGCGCGCCCGCGAACTCCTTGCCGGACCGCAGCAGCTCGAGGGGGTCCTTGGTGGCGCGGTATGCCTGGTAGAACTTCTTGGACATCCCCTTCGCCTTCATGAGCTGGAGGCCCTTGGTGATGATGACTGTCCAGCTGATCATCGAGACGACGATCAAGGAGCCGATGGTGATCTTGCCCTCGAGCGTGGCCTTCTCGAAGGCGAACGTCAGGGCATTGGCAAGCATGGGTGTCATGGGCGTGGTGGCTTCAAGACAGGCGGCAGGGATGCAAGACCACTAGTGGCCGTCCGGTGCGTTCGTCGATAGAAGCTGCGGCCCAAAGTCGGCCTTCTCGCCAAACGACTCCACGCGGCCCGCGACCACCTTCACGGCGTATTCCTTCATGTCGCCCACCCCCTTGTTGAGCAGGTTGTACGTGAGGTACTCCACCCCGCCTTGCGCGGTCACCGCATGGGGTGTTCCCAGCGCCGACACAACCTCCTCGCGTGTCATGCCGGGGCTGATGCGATTGAGGCGGACGGACGAGGCCGCGCACCCGGCGAGGAGCGCCACGGCAACAAGGGCGGAAAACAAGGAGAAGCGATCCGATCGATTCATCGGCCGCCAGCCTGTCCGGGGCGCGTGTCGGGTTTTGGGCCGGTTCGTGACGATTCCGTCACGAAGCGGAGGACGGGTTGCCGCAGTGCGTCGGGATCATGGCGACGCGAGGACCTTCAGGGCACGGGCGCGTTGCGGCGGCGGGAACCGGTGCGGCCCGTCGGGTTGGTCCAAGACCAGGTTTCCGGGCGCGGCCGCCCATTCTGGCCGGGCCTTGTCCACGACGCGCTCGACGCTGCGCCAGCGGAAGTTGGAGTCGCCCTTGGGCGCGTGGATGTACAGCGCCCGCGGCGCGATGGCCGAAAGGACATCGTCGAAGTCGAACGGAATCTCGCCCAGTCGCCCGGCGTACGACGCCAAGCGGGGCATGTAGCGAACCTGGCACCAGCCCTTGCCCTCGCGCCACACGTCCGGGTTGCCGTCGTAGTAGTCCCGGAACGAGTCGAAGGAGCAACTCACCGCGACCGCGCGGATGCGCAGGTCAAAGGCGGCGGTGAAGAGGGAGTTGTGGCCACCCAAAGAATGCCCGATGGCGACGACGCGGTTGGTGTCCACGAAGCCCATCGACGCCAGCAGGTCGATGCCACGCACGTTGTCCCAAATGGCCTTCATGGTTCCTGACGCATGGCCCAGCCCAAGGATGTCCGGGGCGTAGTCGGCCAGTTGCGGGTACGCCGGGGCGAGCACGACCCAGCCTTGGTTGGCCAGCTCGACGCCGTATTCGTCGTCGGGTGAGTTGCCGAGCCCGACGACCACCTTGCGCCCAGCGGAATGGGTTTGGTGCAGCGCCAACGCAGCCGGGACCGATGGTCCCTTTGCGGCGCGCGCGGCGTTCGGCACCAGCAGGTAGGCGGGCACCCAAGAGCCCGGCTCGCTCTCGTACACGATGTCCCGCAACACGTGCCCTGCGCGGTTCGTTTCCGACAACACCCTCATTGGAACGGGGCCGCGAGCGTGGCGCGGGAACGGCCCCATGACGGCCTCCATGCGGGCGAGCAAGGCCGCACGGTCGGCCGCAAGCAACGAGTGCATGGCTGCGATGGCCCAAAGGAACGCCCCCGCCATCACCCGCGCCGCCGTGGCCCGGGCCGTCATGGCGTCGCCTTTCCGGGCGCGAGCTTCACCGTCCGCCCCGTGGCGGCAGAGCGCACGGCGGCGTCCACGATCTCCTGCCCGATGCGCGAGATGGGCAGGCTCACCGGGCCTTCGAGGGGTTGCCCGGTCCCGAGGCAATGCAGCAGGTACTCGACCGGGTTGCGATGCGGGGCTCGGGGCTCGGGGGCCGTGATGACGTGCGGCCGGGTCCGGCGCCGCGTCTGCACCGTGACGAAGCCGTCGTAGTCGTCGGAGGAAATCGTGCCCTCGGTCCCGGCGATCACGAACCCGCACCGGGGTTGCGGCTGGATGTGCCACGGATCCGTGAACGTTCCCCAGCGCGTCTCGAACTTGGAGAGCCCATGCGCGTAGCGCGCCACCACGATGGAATGTTCGTCCACCTCCAACCCGGCCGGACGATCCACGACGGCCGTCACGTCGATGGGGCGGCGTCCGCCCTGGTACCATGTGCCAAGGGTGGAACCATACCCCAGGTAATCGAGGAGCGACCCTCCGCCGTGTCGCTTCTGGTAAAACCACGAATGCGGCTTCCCCGCCGCCACGTGCTCCGCCGTCTTCTCGTCCTTGTCAGCCCCGTGCCAGAGCGGGCCGCGATTGCCGCCGAAGTGCCAGACGTTGAGGACGTCCCCGATGACGCCCCGGGTCACGAGCTCATGCGCCTTGCGATGCGACCGGACCCATTGCAACGGCCAGTTCACCATCAACGTCTTGTCCTTGGGCATCGCCCGCACCATGGAGTCGGCCTCCTTCAACGACCCGGCGAAGGGCTTCTCCACCAGGATGTGGACCCCATGCGGCGCGACCTTGCGCACCCACTCGCCATGGCGCGATGCTGCCGGGCAAAGGATGACGACGTCGGGCCGCGCCTTCTCGAGGCACGCGCGGTGATCGTCAAAGACGCAGTCGCGCGGGATGCCGAGCTTCCGAACGGACTCCTCCATGCGGGCGGGTTGCTCGTCCGAGATGCCCACGAGATCCACCTGGGGATGCTCGGACGCCATGCGGAGGAGGTCTCCCATGTGAAAGTGATCGAAGTTGATGCCGGCGACCCGCCATGTGCGCTTCTTCATAGGAATGCCCAAAGCGTGCTCCGGCGCGCGCGAGGCGTGAAGCGCTGTTTCGTCCGCTGCAAGACGCGGCGGCGGCCGGTGGGGCGCGTTCACGGGCTGGACCCGGCCTTGGCGGGCAGCGTTCCAATCCCTAGCCTCGGGCCATGGCAGAAAAGTCAGCCGATGATCTTCGCGCGAACCTTCGTGAGCTGCACGACAAGGGAGTCGCGGCCTTGCAGAAGAGCAATCTCGACTACGCCATCCAGCTCTTCATGCAGGTCCTGAGGGCGGAGCCGGCGTGCTTTGACACGCGGCAAGCGCTGCGAGCCACGCAGCACCGGCGGGCGGGCGCGCGTTCCGGAGGCCTCTTCCGCAAGTTCCTCGGCAGCACCAACGCCATGACCAAGGGCCGCCTGGCCCTCCGTTCCAACCCTGCCGAGGCGCTTGCCGTTGCCGAGGAAATCCTCAACGACGACCCCACCAACGCGAACGCGCACCAGTTGCTGGCGGACGCTGCCCTCGCCATGGACCTGCCGCGCACGGCCATCCTGAGCCTGGAGGTGGCGTTCAAGGCCAACCCCTCCGACCGCCGACTTGCGGAGCGCCTCGCGGACACGTGCGCGCAGGTGGGCCAGCTCCCGCGCGCGGAGAAGCTCTACCAGGACCTGCTCCTCGGCGACCCGCACGACCCCAACCTCAACGAGAAGCTCAAGAACATCCTCGCCTCGCGCACGTTGTCTGAGGGCGGCTACGAGGCTCTCGAAGGCGGCACGGGCTCGTATCGGGACGTGCTGAAGGACAAGGAGCAGGCGGTGCTCCTCGAGCAGGAGCAACGCACCGTGAAGGACGCGGACGTGGCCGACCGGCTCCTTGCGGACGTACAGGCCAAGCTCGCCCAGGATTCCGGCAACCTTCGCCTCCTCCGTGAGGCCGCCCAACTCCACGAGAAGCGCCACGACCACCACGCGGCCATCGCCGCCTACCAGAAGGCCCTCGAGGTCGGCGGCGTCCAGGATCCGCTCCTGCTCAAGGCCATCCATGACAACCGCCTCGCACTCTTCGACCAACGCCTCCACGCCATCTCGCCCGATGCGCAAGACGCCGACGCCCAGGCCGAAGCCCTCCGCGCCGAGCGCGAGGCCTACCTCCTCGACGACGCCAAGGCCCGCGCCGACGCCAACCCGACCGATCTCCACGTCCGGTACGAGCTGGGCGAGCAATACCTGAAGGCCGGCCGCGTCTCCGAGGCCATCGCGGAGCTGCAAAAGGCGCAGAACAACCCCAACCGCCGCATTCCCGCCATGGTCCTGCTAGCCCAGTGCTTCGCGCGTCGCCGCATGCACGACCTCGCCGCCCGCAAGCTCCAGGACGCCCTCAAGGAAAAGGCCGTCTTCGACGAGGAAAAGAAGGACATCCACTACCAGCTCGGCTCCGTCCTGGAGGCCATGGGCCGGCGCGAGGAGGCCATCGAGCAGTTCAAGGTGATCTATGAGGCCGACATCTCGTTCCGAGACGTGGCCGCCAAGGTGGACGCCTACTACGCCGCGCAGGGCTGAGACCTGCGGGGACGCAGCCCGACAGCGCCCCAAAACGCCACGGCCATGGGCCGTGGCGTTCGCCCATCGAATCTTCCGTTCAGTACTTCAGCTCCGCGACGAACCGGCGGGCGGCGTCGATGTCGGCCACGCGCTGGGAACCGGCCTCGCGCTCGAAGCACAGGTGGCCTCGGAAGTCGATGTCGCGCAGGGCGCGGAAGAAGGCGGGCCAGTCCACCTCGCCGGTGCCCACGACGACCTCCTCGCCCCACGTTCCAGGAGTGCGGGTGCGGGTGGCGTCCTTGAGGTGTACCTGGCGGATCCACGGCGCGAGCGTGCGCAGGGCGGCGACGGGGTCGCCCTTGTCGTACAGGATCATGTTGGCGGGGTCGAAGTTGACCCCGGCGTTGCTGCGGTTGAGCCGGGTCATGAACCGCGCGAGGGAGGGGGCCTCCTCCTGGCCGGTCTCGAAGGCAATCGACAACCCATGGCCCGCGAACAGGTCCGCCACCGTTGCAATGCGGGCGAGGAGCTTGGCGAAGGCGGGGTCAGACTCGTCATGGGGCAGGAACCCGGCGTGCAGGGTGACGAGCCGGATGCCAAGGGCGGAAGCTAGGCGCGCGTTGGCGGCGAAGTTCGCGAGGTTTTGCTCCCACGTGGCGTCTGGCACGACGCCGCCCGTCACGCGGATGGCGTCCAGCGTGGAGTAGTCCTCGCCGATGCAGGTCATCATGCCCGAGAGGATGCGGATCCCGCGCGCCGCGCAAAGCTGGGCGATTCCGGACCAGGCGGCGGCATTTTCGCGCAGGGGGTCGAGGTGAAGCTGGAGGGCGCGGACGCCGGTCCCGGACAGGCGCTCGAGCAGCTCCTGAGCGGACCCGGGCTGGAGGGACCATGAGCACACGCCCGTCCGGTCGATCGAGGGCGCGGGCGGCAGGGAACGCACGAAGCGCACGAAGCCGGCCGCCTGGCGCTCAATGCGGCCCACCAACGCGTTGTCGGTAATCGATCCATCCGGCCCCAGCTTCGAGTAAATCGCAGGAACAAAGATGCGGTCCGGGTAGATGTGCGCGTTGCGGTACCCGAACACGCCTTGCAGGTGCTCCACGGTCCGGAGCCCGCCCCATTCGCCGGCCGCGATGCCGATGAAGGAGACCGGCCGGCGCTCGAAGGCGGCCGGGAAGGGCAATAGGTCGATGAACGCCTTGAGCACGCCCGGATAGGACCCGTTGTATTCGGGGGCGACGACGACGAGGCCAGAGGACTGGAGGACGAGGTTGCTGGCGGCCTCGACGGCGGCGGATTTCTGGCCAAAGGCGGAGGGCGCGAAGGCGTCGGGCGGGAACTGGGCAAGGTCGATGACGGCGGGAGGCTCGCCCAGTTGTGCATACACCTGGGCCAGGTGGCGGGCCACCTTGGCGGAATTGGAGCCGGGACGATTCGTGCCGATGATCAGAGCAATCATTGGCTAGATCCTGTCCCATGACGGACGCCGGTGCGAGTCCAGGGTTGCCGGGCCGTGCCTTACCGTGAGTTGCCCAAAGGCGTCCCATGGCGGGTGTCTTGCTTTCACGCTGCGGGGCGAAGCCCGCGTGCGATGGGTGTCGCCACAGCCAGACGGCGTCCGTCACGCATGGGTCCGGTTCCCCGCCCATTAAGGCAGGACGGACCCAGCCGTCTCATGCTGCGGATCTTGGAGGCAGGGCGTTGCGGGTGTGGCCACCGATCCTTTCGAGGACGATCCGAAAGGCAACGGGGGCGATGCAGTCCAATCTCGCCCGATGGCCAACCCATGGGTCGATGGGTTGGGGACTGCTGGACGGTGACAGGTCCACACGGCACCGACGTGCCGCGTAGAACGTTTTTGGTCGGCCGCCTGCGACGCCGGGCGTCCGGCAGCCTCACCAAGATGCGCCGGTGCTTCTGGGGTGGCATCCGATCTAAGAACGCTCCCAACCTCCGCCAGCATTCGATCGGCACCAACATTGTCTTGCCCCTCGCCTCGCGGGGCCACGGGCAGCATGGCCGCCGGATCCGGGCCCGCGGCCATCGACCTAGCACGCGCTCATTCGAGCACCCTGGAAGGAAGCGCCATGCGTCGCCGACCCCGGTGCCCCTCCGGAATCCCTGCTGCCGCTCGGCAGGGTGGACAGGTTCGGCCGTCGCTCGTGCAGCCTTTCGAGGAATGGAGCCAGTCGCGTTCGGATCGGGGACTGGGCCAGGTAGTCTTCGGCCTCGGCCTTCCGGCCCCGGGATCGAAGCCCCACGTACACCCGGAGCTCAAGGTGCCAGCGCAGGCCGTCGGCCGCCTCGGCCAGGCCAAGGGATTCATACAAGCCGATCAATGCCTCGGCGGTGGACAGGTTGCCGTCCCCCTTCTGGTTCCGGAGCCAGTACCGGCTTCGTGCTCCGAGGTTGAGCCGGACCGGCCGGCCCCAGTGCTGCACGAGATGGAGCATCTGGGTTGCTTCGGTCCAGCTTCCATCAATGAGGATGACGGCGGGCGCGGGCAAGGACGTGGCCGGGGCGACGAGTGCTCCGATCGGCTCGCCCTGCGGATGCAGGATCCAGGGGGCGTGCCCGGCGGTATCCTGGAGGCCAGGCACCTCGGATCGGTTCAGGCTCCGGTGGAACACGGTCACGTGGCTGCCGGTGACGACGCGGCCCACGAGGCTGCCTGTGCTCGAAGGGCGCCATTGCTCGCGGCGATGCTGGACGACAGAGACGCGCACCGGCGATTCAACCGGTGGCAGGGCATGGCAGACGCACCAACGCGGGGGAAGCTGGCAGCCGCCACACCGTGCGGTGCCCGCAAGGACGACGCTGCGAGACACCCCGGCAGCATGGGGAGGGCCGCCCTGCGGGGAAACGCCAAACCCACGCCACTCGGGCCGGCATCCGCCTCGGCATCCCATGGTGTGTGGGCGTCCGTGACCCTTGGGCCGTCACCACTTCAGGTGACGCCGCAGGAATTGGAAGGTCCCCACCCCATGGATCGTGTGCGGGCCATCGAAGAACTCGATCTCCGTGCGGTCCGCCATGCCCATCTTCACGTAGTGCCGCCGCGTCCGCGCGTACTCGTGCGCCACCCACTCGTCCGGAGCCACGCCGTCGTCGTGGCCACGTTCCACCATGAACGGGCGCGGGAAGATCAACCACGATAGCTCCGCGTAGTTGAACGTGTTTCCGAGGTTCCATTCCGGCATGTCGTACTCGGACGTCCACAGGTAGCTGTACGGCGAGCGTGCCGACGCGTTCTTCCAGATCCACTCGTTGTAGTCGGCGGAGCAAATGCTGAGGCAATAACGCGGCACCAGCACCGGCACGCGCATCGCCGTCTTCCCTCCATAGCTCAGCCCGTAGAACGCCACCCGATTCGGGTCCACGATCGGCAGGCCCGCCAGCCAGTCCGTGATCACCTCGTGCTGCCGCCAGATGAACGACCACAACGTCAACCCCATGGGCTGGGCCTTCCTCAACACCTGGCGAAACCGCGTCTCGCCGATGTACGGGTTCTGCGGCGCGAACGTGATGAAGCCCAGCTCCGCCAGTCGAAACCCGTACCGATGGTACGCGCCATGGTCCTTGAACGGATCCGACACATCCGTCGGCCGTCCCTCCAACCCATGCTGGCACACCACCACCGGCCGACGTTCCCCGGCTTGGATTCCCTTCGGAACCAAGAGCATCCCGTAGGCGAACACGTCCGGGTGCACCTCCAGCCGCACCTCGTAGCCCGTGACGCCATTCGTCTCGAACAACCACCTCGATCTTGGGTCCGGCGCCACCGAAGCCTTCGGAATTCGTCCCACCACCTCGTCCGCAAACCGCTCCCGATACACGCCTGCCGTCCGCTCGAACGTCGCCGCGTCCTTGGTGCTGGCCTCCTTCCAGTAGCTCGTCCTTCGATACGAGGACTCTCGCATCAGCCATTGGGTGTCCTCCAGCACCTCCATGTATTGGCGCCGGGTGCGTTCGGCCGCGTCGGGCAAGGTTGCGCCCGGCGTGGCGGTCCATGGTCCAAACGCCACCGATGGCAACGCGATGCCGAGCCCGTTCATCAATGCCGCACGGCTGGAATCCCCGATCGCCGTCGTGGCATCGGACTCCACCAACAAGGCCCTCCCGCCCAACGCCCGCGCTCGCGCGACCTGCCCCCGCACGTCTTCGATGGCCGGACGCCACAGTTTGCCGGGAGCCGCGCCGCCCTTGTCCGTGTGGGTCACCTCGGGATAAGCGCCGTGCTCCACCACCAGGAACCGTCGGCCACCCACCAACGATCCCACCTCCGCGTCCGTGAACCGCGTCAGCACGGACCAAAGGTTCCGGTACACCGGCAACTCCGGCTGGCGCGCGCCCAGGCCGAAGGCTCCCGCCACCAACGCCCCTTGAAAGCGCTCGTCCACGGCCGCCGCCATCAAGGCCGCCACGCCGCCCTCCCCATGGCCCACCACCAGCAACGGCCTCCCTTCCGGCGTGCCCAACGCCGTTGCGGCGGCCGTAGCGCGACGCACGTCGTACGCGATCGGTGTTACGCCAAACTCCCAGCCCGCGCGCCACAGCGTCTCTCGCTGCGAATGTGGCACCGACTTCACCCCAGGGTTGCCCGCGAACCGAGAACCGCGATCAACCGACGCCAACACCAAAACCCGGCAGCCCGCAGCCGCCCAGGCGAGCGCCGTCGCCTTCGCTGGCGGATGGCCCTCGCCGAGACCGCACGCCGACTCGGGCAGCGCGTCGCAATCAGGCAACCACACCACGTCCGCCACGACCGAGCCAGCGGGCTCCAGCAACAACCCCTCGCCGCGCACGCCGCGGACGGCCTCCCATGACACCGTCGAGACGCGGCACGATGCCTGCCGCGCAAGCGCCGTCCCCTCTGGCCCGGGCCCGCTGGCTTCACCCAGCACCTCCAGGCGGAGTCGCGCGCGCGGCGTCTCAGGGAGTTCCCCTAGGCCCAGCGTGCGTCGCAACGCCGCGCGCATTTCGTCCCGGTTGGAGTGGGACCATGCATTCGACCGCGCCGTGGCCAGCTCCGCGCCGTGGCGGTCGAGCCAACGATCCATTCCTGCGACCATCGCCCCGGCCAGGTCCGTTTCCGTCAAGAGCGGCCTCGTTCCCGGGAACGGATCGGCCGCCGCGAAGAGGGCCTCGACCAGCAAGGGACAGCAAGCCCAAGCTACGAATCGCTGCAACAAGGGGGAGTTCACCCCCAATTCATGGACGCGGCCCGCCGCTCTTGGCGAGCGGCGATTCGGCTCGGGCATCACGAGATCCCTTGGCGGAGCGCTGCTTCAGCCCATCGTGCGGGCTCCCCGAGTCGAATCCAAAGGGGCCCGCTAGCCGCGACCCGCTGGCGTGCCGATCCGGAGTCTCCCCGGGACCCATTCGGGCCCCCTTCGAGCATCAGGTCCCAAGTTGGGGATTGGGGCGCCCATCTCCCCGCGTATCCCTCCCGTGGCGGTTCGTTGCCCGTTGCTCTCACTTTCGGGCATGGCGCGGATCATTCCCGGGCGGCTACGAGTTGCTTGGGGCGTTGGAACGTCCTGCCATCGCTCGCGTCGTCCTCGCGTTGGCCGACGCAGGGCGCCTCGCCTGCCTTATCGCAAGGCGGCGGGCGTGTCGCTGGTCCTGCGGCCATTCCTCCGGTCCAGCAACGCATCGAGTTTCGCACGTTGATCAGGCCGCAACTCGGCGGCCACGCGGCGTCGAAGGTCGCGCAGCTCGCCTTGGATTCGGGGAAATACGGGATCCCACGCGCGTCGGATGCGCTCGTCGGATTGCTGGACCAGGGAGCGGATGCGGTCGCGCTGGACCGGGTCGAGGGGAACCGTGTCCTCGAGGTGTCGCAGAACCTCCATGCGTTGGCTTCCAGGTGGGCGCGGGCCCGTCGGCGGACGCTCCTTGCGACGGTTGTCCCAGGGGAACGACGGCAAGGCCGGCGTGGGCTCGGGGCTTGCCTCGATGGCCGTCGGCGTTGGCTCTGCTGCGGTCGCACGGATCTGGAAAGATGGGCGTTGACCAAGGCCCAGCCTGGCCGACACGAGCCCGCCGGTGATGGCCCCGGCCGCAAAGATGGAGGCTGCGACGCCGCAAATCTTCCAGGCTGTGATCATGGGACCCCCTCCTCGGGGAAGGCATCATCCGTCAGGCCGGGTACATCCGCGAGCAGGGCCTGGCCAAGAAGGTCGGGTTCGTCATCGACTTCCCTCTCGGCGGGTGCGTAGGCGTGGAGCAACGCCACGGCGGCGGCGATGCCTCCCGCCCAGCACGCAGCCCGACCCAAGCCGTCAAGCCATGCCCGGGCGGCGTCAACAGGCGACGTGGGCGGCGGGGAGCAGGCAGTCCTCTGTCGGACACGTGCGTCGAAGCCAGCCGGTGCATGGCCCTGCACCGGCGTGGCGCGGGCGACCTGGATCAGCTGCCTCCTAAGGTTCTCGAGGTTCATGTCATGACAGAACGTAAGACGGATCGCTGGGGCCGACAGGTTACGGGTTCAGAGGTATTTTTGGACGCCCATTCGGGCGAGAATCCGGCGCATTTCGGCCCGGGCCCGGAAGGCGCGCACCTTGACCAACGGGATGGACCAGCCGGTGAGGTGGGAGATCTCCCTGACGGAGCGATCTTCGATCTCGAGGAGGGTCAGGACGAGCCGCCCAGCGGGGGAAAGCTGTGCAAAGACCTTGGCCACAAGCGACCGGGCCGCGTCGGCGTCGTGCGAGGCGGGACCCTCGGTGGAGCCATGTCGCTCCAGCCAGGCGACCTCGTCTTCGGACAGTTGCGAGAGCGTGGGCTCACGCTGGCGACGTCGGGAACGGAGGTGGTCGTAGCAGGTGCGGACGCCGATGCGGAGGAGCCAGTGCTCGAAGGGGGCGTCGCCGCGCCACGAGGCGAGGTTTTGCCATGCCTTGACCAGGATGTCCTGAGCCAGGTCGGCAGCCTCGGATTCATCAGGGAGGTGACGTCGAGCGAGTTGGAACAGCCGGGATTGGTGGCGCCGGACAAGCTCGTCGAAGGCGGCGGATTGGCCTTCGAGCACGGCTCGCACGAGGTCGGCGTCGGTAGGTTCCATGGGGGCGAGCGCCGCAGGGTGGCCAGAAGTGCCGGAGGATGGGGGCAAATGAACGAGGCCATGAACACCTTGGTTCATGGCCCCTGCATGGGCGGGAAAAAGGCCTGCCCTACAACCCCGCCTCGGGGTCAGGCGGCCGGCTTGTCGCCACCGCCCTTCTTCCCCTTCTTGGGAGCGCCCTCTCCACCTGGCCCGCGATTGCGACGGCCATTCTTGGAGCGCTCGGCCTGCTTTTCCAAGCGCTCCAACCGGGACTTCTCTGCGTCCGTCAGGGTGCCCGCGTCCTTCTTGGCGCGAAGCTCCTTGAGTTGTGCGGAACGCTTCTCCGCAGCCTCCTTGCGGCGCTTGGCGCGCTCCTCGGGCGTCAGGTTCTCGTTGGATGGCTTGTCAGCCGTGCCCTTTTCGGCGGCGGCAGAAGCCTTGTCGGCCGTCGTGTCAGCCGCAATGAGGGCCGGGGCGGAGAGCAGGACGACGCCTGCAACGAGCGTGGGGATGAGATGCTTCAACAGTTTCATGAGAATCCTTTGGATCAGTCCAAGGAACGAGACGGTGTGTTGGACACTCAGGTTACGGGGACCTTCACCGCTGCTGAAACCGGCCCAGCAGCGTCTGGAAGGCATCAGGACGGCGAGCGACCAGGTACACCACCATCCCGACCATCATGGCGATCACCAGACCGGCGATGATGAATGCGGCCTGACGGATGCGTGCGATGGTGTCGGAGAACTGGTGTGCGTCCGACTGGCGGTGCGCCTCCCAGAGCGCCATGCGCTCATCGAGGAGGCGCTGGGCACGCTCGGGGTCGCGAAGCACGCAGATCCACCACGAGGCCGTCGGATCGGCAAACGTGGCCCCGAGGCCTCGGACCACCGAGTCGGGTGCTGATTCGAACCGGGTTGTCCAAAAGACGGCATCCTCCAGCGTCCAGAGCCGGACAATGCCTTGGTTGCGGGCAATGATCTGGAGCCGTTGCCAAAGGGCGGCGCGGAGCGCCTCATCGTCCTGTCCCGGAAGGATGGCCTCGGAATGGACAAGGCCTTGATCGCCCTCGGCCTGAAGCCCTATGGAGGCCAGCGGTAGGCCATCGTCGTTGGGCACAAGAATGAACTCGGTTACGAACCGCTCAAGCTGGTCCCATGGCAGCCCGGCATGCTGCCAAAGCGCGTGGAGCCCAGGCAGGTCGTCCACGGTCGCTCGTCGTGCGCGAATCTCAGGCTCGGCAACGGGTGCGTCCATAGGCTCCGGTGCTTGCAATGGTTGGACGTGCGATCAACGGCAACGCGGGGCGAGCCCTTCAGGGCCGGATCGCCTGGAAGATTGTGTGGGCCATGAGCCGCGCTCCGGACGCATTGGGATGTATCTTGTCCGGGAACATCTCCGGATGGGCCGCCAGGGCGTCATTCAGGTCAATCACCGGCACCTTGCGCTCCTGGCAGACGTCCATCAGTACTGGTATGACGCCCTCGTCCAGCGTCTTGGTATTGATGCCCCACTGGGTTCCAAACACGGGCACGGGCAGGCATACCCACACCTTGGTTCGAGGCTTGGTACGAAGGGATGCAAAGTGGTCCAGAAGCCCCTCGAGATCCTTGGCAAACGCCTCCTTGCCGCGCCAGTTCTGAGGCTTGGTGTCGTTCGTGCCCAGCTTGACGACAACCACGTCCGGTACAAAGGCCGTGGCTGCCTTGAACTCGTCCGTGCTCCAGTAGGGCAGGTCGCCAGACCGCGACAGGGTGGCGCCGCTGCGGCCAAAGTTGCGGACATCGAAACTGGTGCCCAGGAGCCCCCCCAGCACGGCCGGGTAATGGTTCTTGTCGCGATCCTCGACGCCCGCGCCAAACGTGATGGAGTCGCCCACGCACGCGACGCGCACCTTGCGCCCGTCGTAGTCCTCAACATGGACGTGTGGGGGTTCGAAGCGCGCGCAAGCCCCCGCCACGAGGCAGGGGGCAAGAGCAAGGAATCTGCGCCGATCCAGCAGTGTCATGCCGCGCAGTGTCCCAGCCCCCGCCGATCCGGCAAGGCCGCATTGAAACCGCCACCAAACGTCAAAGAGCCAAGGGTCCTGCAATGGCGGCCGAACGGCCATCCCGTTCCTTCCATCCCACGCCGTGACCGCAGGGTCTTTTCTTGTTAGGGCGCGATCCGGTCGAAAACGGGCGGTTTCCGATTTGGATGAACACGAAGCCCTCTTTCGGGCTTGGTTCGCGTGGGATGAAGACTTCGCCACCACCCTCCGCCGATGCCACTGCGCTGCCCGTCGTCCGGGTGCTCAACACCCCCGAGGAACGCGCCTGGTTTAACGCCCAACTCGAGAACGCCCACGACTTCGGCCCTCGCGCCAGGTCGGGGACTTCCTCCGACAAGTCGTCGAGATCGCCTCCAAGCCGGTCGCACTCCTCGCCTGGGGACCCGCCTGCTACGCCCTAAAGGATCGAGACCGATAGATCAGTTGGACCGCCCCGCAGCGCGTCGCCCGGCTCAAGAAGGTCGTCCAGAACAGACGCCTCCTGGTTCTCGCCCCCAAGTCCTCCTTCCCCAACCTCGCCTCCCAAGCCATGGGGGCCGCACAGCGCTCACTCCCCGCCCAATGGCACGCCGCCTTCGGCTATCGATCCCTCCTCGCCGAGAGCATCACCGATCCGGAAGCCCACGCCCGCACCACCAACAAGGCGACAAACTGGCAGTTGTTGGGCACCACCGCCGGATACTCCCGCAGCCGCGTGGACTTCTACGTCCCCAATGAGAGACCCAAGCGCCTGTGGTGTCTCGAACTGGATCCCAAGGCCCGCGCCATCCTCCGGGGCAGGGACCTGCCGGAGGAGTTCGCCCAATCCCTCTCCCAGGTGCCCAGTGGCGTCCTGCCCGTTTCGCTTCCGCAGTGTGATTCGCTGTGCAAGGCCCTCGCGCGGGTGCCGGATCCCAGAGCCGGCAGCAACAAGACCTTCCGCATCGGACAAGTCCTCACCATCGTCGCCATGGC
>CAYSGH010000039.1:0-37312 GCA_964430505.1 uncultured Akkermansia sp.
CCCCTGACCCGGCGCATCGGGCACGAGGCATCGCCATCGCCGCGTGAGGGCACGCGGCCTACAGACGGACCAACTGCCGTTTCTAGGGCGATAGGGGAAGGTCGTCGGCCCTTGCTGGCGCGTCCTTTTGGTTCTCCGGTTGAGGCTCGTGCGACGTGTGATCCGGGTGGAAGGAAGGCTTGCTTCGGGGGGCGGACCTGAGGGCATGTTGAGGACGTCTCCCGGGCGGGTCACGGCAACAGGGCGGGGCCTCGTGCGGGGATGAAACCGGAATCCTCATGTCGCCGATGACGACACCATGTCGAGGGCCCGTGGCCACGCGCCGTGAATGGCTGCGCGTGGGTGGCCTTGGAGCGTTTGGCCTGGGCCTCTCTCGATTGCTGGCCCCGATGGGCGCCGCACGGACGGTGGCGGGCGGGGCTGGGGTGGGGACCGCGATGGCGGGCGCGAGCTTTGGCCGTGCGAAGTCCTGCATCGTTCTGTTTCTGGCGGGGGGGCCGCCCCAGCACGAGACGTTTGACCCCAAGCCGGACGCGCCGAGCGAGATCCGGGACGTGTTCCGGTCGATCCGCACGAGCGTGCCCGGGACGCATTTCTGCGAGACGTTGCCGCACACGGCACGCGTGGCGCATCGGTTGTCGGTCGTGCGTTCGATGACGACCGACATTGACGCCCATTCGACGAGCGGCGCGTTCATGCTGACGGGGTACGAGCCCCAGACGAAGGCGGAGAACGTGCCGCCCGGCCCGCAGGACTGGCCGAGCATCGCGTCGGTCGTGGCCTCGTTGCGGCCGAGCACGCGTTCGCCGATGTCGTCGGTGGTGCTGCCCGAGCCCTTGGGCAACGACGGGAACATCCTGTGGCCGGGGCAGGACGGCGGGTTCATGGGGCCGACGTGGCATCCGCTCCTGATGCGCTGCGACCCGACGGTGTTGCCGGTGCAGATCGAGGGGTTGATGCGCCATGGCGACGTGTCGGACGTCCGGTTGGAGGATCGCGGGCGGTTGCTGGACCAGTTGGACGCTCACTTTCGCGCGGGGGAGGCGAGCGCGCCGGTGACGGGCTGGGACGTGTCGCGGCGCAAGGCCTTCGAGCTGTTGCACGCGGAGGCGAGCCGGCGGGCCTTTGAGATCGAGCGCGAGCCGTTGGCGCTGCAGGAGGCGTACGGGCCGCACAAGTTTGGACGGAGCGTGCTGTTGGCGCGGCGCCTCGTGGAGGCGGGCACGCGGTTGGTGCAGGTGAACTGGCCGCGCGAGGGCAAGGCCGAGGTGGCGGGAAGCCCCTTGTGGGACACGCACGCCAACAATGCCGGCCGCGTCCGGGACGTGCTGTGCCCGCAGTTCGACCGCACGTTTGCGACGCTGGTGGAGGACCTCGCCGCGCGCGGGCTCCTCGACGAGACCCTGGTGATTGCGATGGGGGAATTCGGTCGTTCGCCCAAGATCAACGCGGTGGGCGGCCGGGATCATTGGGGCGCGTGCTTCTCGATTGCCTTGGCGGGCGCGGGCATCCCGGGCGGCCAGGTCATTGGATCCAGCGACCGCATCGGCGGGTATCCGGACTCGCGTCCGCTGCGTCCCCGTGACCTTGCGGCCACGGTGTTTCACCTGCTGGGGATTGAGCCGGGGCGTGAGTTCCTGGACCCGATTGGCAGGCCGCGCATGGTGACGGACGGGGGCATCCCGATCCGTGAGCTGGTGGGGGCCTGACGACGGGTGCCGTGGGTGTCCGGCGCGGCGGCGGATGGGCCGGGCG
The DNA here is from genome assembly GCA_964430505.1 of uncultured Akkermansia sp. GTDB lineage: Bacteria > Verrucomicrobiota > Verrucomicrobiia > Limisphaerales > UBA9464 > UBA6176. The sequence continues at coordinate 1,756 of CAYSGH010000039.1, forward strand.
CTCCGGGCGTTGCTGGGGGGGAACGGGAGTCGAACGGTCGTCCGCGGGTTGACGGTTGAGATTCGGACGGGATGAGGGTGCGATGACGCGCATGGCGGATGCATTGGAGTCCAAGCGTCACATGGTGCGGCAACATCCCACGAACGAGCTGGCCCGGTTCAGCCTCGGGAAGGCCTTGCTGGACCGCGGCGAGTGGGTGGAGGCGGCCGAGCACCTTCGGGTGGCCTTGGAACGGAAGCCCGACTGGATGGTCGTGCAGATCTTGCTGGGCAAGTGCGCCCTCGGCGTGGGGGACCGCCATGCGGCGCGCGCCGCGCTCGAACGCGCCCGCGATCTGGCGGTCGCACAACATCATGAGGGCCCGCTGATGGAGGTGGAGGCCCTGCTGGCAGACTTGGAGGAGAGGACATGATGGATGGCGATGCACGCGCGGCACGGGGCGCGCCGTCGATGGAGGGATGGGGACCGGGGGCATGGCTGCTTCGGTGGGAGCAGGACGCGCCCGGGGCCGTGGCGTGGATGTCGCGGCGGCTGGAGGAGGACCCGCCGGAAGGGCTGGAGGAATGGGTGGCGGCGTTCTCCTCGGTGTTGCTTCGGTTCAAGGGACGCGCGCCCGGCGAGGATGCGGTCCGGTCGTGGGTGGGGGAGTTGCCCGCGGAGTGGCCCCAGCAGGACTCGGGACGCTTCGTGGAGGTGCCGGTTCGGTACGACGGGCCGGACCTGGAGGAGGTGGCGCGGCGGACGGGGATGGGGGTGGACGAGGTGGTGCGGAGGCACTCGGGTGGGAGCTATCGGGTGCGATGCCTGGGATTCAGCCCGGGCTTTGGGTACCTGGAGGGGTTGGATCCGGCGTTGCATGTCCCGCGGCGCGACACGCCACGGGAGCGGGTGCGGGTGGGCTCGGTGGCCATTGGTGGCGAACATGCCGGGGTGTACACGGTGCCCAGCCCGGGGGGCTGGCACGTGTTGGGCACGACGTGTCGGCGGTTGTTTGACCCCGGCGCGGCGCGGCTGGCGGACCGGTTCGTCCTGGCTGCGGGGGACCGGGTGCGCTTTGTGGCGGTGGGGGATGGGGGCGGGGTTGAGATGGACGGGACGCGCTGGGCGGCTCCGCCGGTGCCTTGGCTGCGGGTGCGCGCGACCGGCGCCGTGCTGGGCGTGCAGGACGATGGCCGCGGCGGATGGTCGAGGTTCGGCGTGCCCCTCGGAGGCTCGCTGGACCGGGTGGCCGCGCATTGGGCAAACCGTTTGCTGGGGAACGAGGACGGCGCGCCCGTGTTGGAACTGGCGGGCGGCGGGCAGGTGCTGGAGGCGTTGATGCACGTCACGGTGTCGGTGACCGGGGCGGATCCGCAGGGGCAGGTTCAATCACCAAACGGCACGGCACGGGGCGTGCGGGCTTGGTCCACGATGGCGCTGGCTCCCGGGGACGTGGTGACGTTCCGCGGGCCGAGGCAGGGGACGTGGACCTACCTCGGGTTGGCGGGCGGGGTGGATGCACCGCGGGTCATGGGGAGCGCCTCGGTCAATCGCAGGGCGGGATTGGGCGCGGCGCCTTGCTCGGGCGAGACGGTGGCGGGGCGCGCGTCCGATGCCTTGCTGGGCGGCGGCGCGGCGTCGCGTTGGGTGAATCCGGCCCGGCTTCCAGCGCTGGGACCGGGCTCGGTGCGCGTCTGGCCGGCCCCGCAATCGGGGTGGCTGGACGACGAGGGGCGCCGGGCCTTGTTCCGGCAGCCCTGGCGCGTGGGGCTGAGGTCGGATCGCGTGGGCTATCGCATGGAGGGGGAACCCGTCCGTTTGGCGGCGCGGCGGCTCGAATCGGAGCCGGTGTTGCCGGGGACGATCCAACTGCCGCCGGACGGGCTGCCCATCGTGACGATGCCGGATGGCCCGACGGTGGGGGGCTACCCCAAGGTGGGATGGGTGGATCCCCGGGACATGACGCGCCTCGTGCAGGCCGGCCTGGGGCGCATGGTGGAGTGGGCCCCGGTGGGCTGGGATTGAACGGGGGCGCGGAACGCAGCGGGCCGATGGAACTGAACTGCGACGTGGGGGAGGGCGAGCCGGCGGAGGTGACGGCGGCGTTGGCCCGTTGGGTGCAACGCATCAACGTGGCGTGCGGGGGACATGCGGGGGACGACGAGACGATGGTTCGTTGCGTGGGCTTGGCGCGACGGCACGGGTTGAAGCTCGGCGCGCATCCGGGGGTTCCCGGCGGATTCGGACGGGGGGTGGTGCATCCCACGGCGGACGAGGCGCTGGGTTGGGTGGACCCCCAGTTGGAGCGGTTGGGACGCCATGCCGCCGCCGCCGGCCACGGGATGGGCCACGTCAAGCTGCACGGAGGGCTGTACCACGCGGTTGAAGGGAACCTGGCCTTGGCCCGTGCCCTCGCACGCTGGGCCAGGGAACAACCATTTCGATGGGAATGGGTCGGCCTTCCCAATGGATGCCTGCGCGTGGCGGCGTTGGAGAACGGCCTGCCGTTCGTGGCCGAGGGATTCCTGGACCGAGGGTATCAGCCGGATGGAACGTTGGTTCCTCGCGGGACGCCCGGGGCCGTCCGCTGCGGTGCGGAGGCGGCCGTCGAACGTGTGGAACGGTGGCGGGCGACGGGTTGCGTCGAGGCCATCGACGGGACGTGGGTGCCCCTCGACGTGGCCACGTGGTGCGTCCATGCGGACTCACCGGGGTGCATCGAGGTGGTGGAGGCGGTGGCGAGGCGGTTTGCGTCCGGGCCGGGAGCGGATGGGAAACCCGTTGCGTGAGGGGCCCTCAACTCGCCGGGCCGTCGGTGGGGTGTCGCGAGGACGTGGCGTGGCGCCTCGGGTGGAGGTGGCCTGCGTCAGGCGGTGCCGAGGGTCCAGGCGAGGTGGCCGCCGACGATCGTGTGCGTGGCGCGCCCCTTCAGGCACCAGCCATGGAAGGGGTTGTTGCGCGACTTGCTGGCGGTGTCGGCCCGGTCGCAGGTCCAGCTCAGGTCCGGGTCGATCACGGTGACGTCGGCGACGGAGCCCACCGCGAGGGTTCCACGACCTCCGTCGAGGCGCAGCATGCGGGCGGGGTTGCAGGTGAGCTTGGCCAGCAGCGGGGCGAGCCCCATGAGGCCCGTGTGATGGAGTTGCATCAAGGACAACGCCAGCTCCGTCTCCAGGCCCACGATGCCAAAGGGCGCAAAGTCGAACTCCACCTCCTTCTCGGCCTCCGTGTGCGGGGCGTGGTCGCTGGCAATCACCTCGAGGGTCCCGTCGGCGAGGCCTTCGAGGATGGCGTCGCGGTCCGCGGCCGAGCGCAAGGGCGGGTTCATCTTCCAGTGCGTGTGATAGGACGGCCAGGAGGGCAACGGTCCGCCCTCGAACCATCGCCGCGCAAGGTCCGCGCCGTCCTGGCTCCAAAACGCCTCGGAGCCCGCGATGGAGGCGTCCGTGAGCACAAAGTGATGCGGGCAGGCCTCGCCCGAGATGGGGACGCCGCGGCGCCGGGCCTCGCGCAGGAGTCGAATTGAGCCCGCCGCCGACAGGTGTTGGCAGTGCACGTGGGTGCCGGTTTGCTCCGCGAGAAGGATGTTGCGCGCGACGATCATTTCCTCGCCCGCGCTGGGCCATCCGCGCAGGCCGAGCACGAGGCTCCAATGGCCCTCGTGCATGACGCCGTCGGTGACGAGCCCGTAGTCCTGGCAATGATCCATGACCGGCAACCCGAACTGCCGAGCGTACTCCAACGCCCGCCGCATGAGGTCGTTGTTCTGGATGCAGTGGCCGTCGTCCGTGAGCGCCACCACGCCGGCCCGGGCCAAGGACCCGATGGGAGCGAGTTCCTCCCCGGCGATCCCCTTGGACAAGGCCCCCGTGACCTCCACCCGGACGACGGCGTCCCGGGCCTTCTCCTGGATCAGCGCGACGGTGGAGGCGCTGTCGATGGCCGGCGACGTGTTGGGCATGCACACCACGGTGGTGAACCCGCCACGTGCGGCGGCGCGCGCCCCGGTGGCGATGCTCTCCTTGCCGGTCTGCCCGGGCTCTCGGAGGTGCACGTGGAGGTCGATCAAGCCGGGGCAGACGACCTTGCCCGTGCAGTCGATGCGATGGGTTCCGGCCTCGGCTCCGAGCGACCGATCATCGCCGATGGCAGCGACGAGGCCGTCCTTGAGGAGGATGGAGGCGACTTGATCCAGGCCCGAGGCAGGATCGATGACGCGGCCATTGGCGAGAAGAAGCGAACCCATGGGCGGCGAGGCTATCGTCTCGCGGCTTGACGGGGCAAGCGCGCCGCCCCAGCCTGCGCAGGCAAATGCGGGTGTAGCTTAGTGGTAAAGCTCCAGCCTTCCAAGCTGGCTATGAGGGTTCGATTCCCTTCACCCGCTCCACTCCCCCAAGTCGAGCTTCACTCCCCCCACCTGATTTGCCTGTCTTCCGCGCCATCCGCCGCGAGGTGCCATCGCTCCGTCCTGCGTGGCCGATGAGATCGGCAACTCCCTCACGAATCGTTCGCAATCGTTGCCCCCGCTCCGGCCGAAGTCTTGAGGAAGGCGCGCGATGTGGGCCCGCGTCGGGGCCCGCCCTTCATGGCAACGTCCGGGCCCTCAGGAACCGGGAGGGCGCGGTGCTGGGCACCACCACGATGGCCGTGCCCGTGGCGTCGGTGGAGACGGTCGCGGTGGCGACCCACGTGGAGAGGTCCAGCGAGGCTTCCACTTGGTATCGGCGCGAGGGAGCTCCGGAGAGCCGGCAGGTGACCTGGGCGCCATCCCAAGTGGGAAGGGCGAGGGTGGCGGCCTGGGCTGGCAACGAGTAGGGAACCACGCCGAACCGAAGCACCACGGTGTCGTTGGCCACGTCGTTGGTGGCGCCCCGCAGGCGGCCCGCGACGCGCAGGTGCACCTCGTGCAGGCCCGTGGCGGTGAAGCCCCAGTTCACATGCTCGTGGCCGCCCACCCAGGGCGAGAGCGTGTCGGACGGGCCGATGCCATCCCGGGAATTCATCCTGAGTTCCAGTCCGGAGAAGGGGTCGAATTGCCAGACAAGGAAGTGGCCGGGGCCGACGACCTTGAGCAACTGGATGTCGAAGCGTTCCTCCCACGTGCCGGGCGGGATCCCGGAGGCGGCGATGCCGAGGTACAAGAGCGCGGGATCTTGGGACTGGGGGAGGACCCAGATGGAGGAGCCCGCCGGGCCGAAGACCTCCAGGCCCGGCGGGACTTCGAGGCGGCCCGCCGCGCCGACCTCGAGGATGGCCTGCGACGGATCGAGCAGGACGCCGTTGTCGCCATTGCGCAACCCGATGCCAAGCCGGGGCTCGGCACCGGGCCGGTCCAACACCTGCACGTCCACGTGCTCCCGCGTGAGGAGGGTCACCTCCTGGGCTTGCGTCCGGGACAGGGCCAGTTCGCCGAGGAGAGCCATGGCAAGGCAGCCACCGAGCGGCCAGGGAGTCATCGTCTTGGACTTCATGCGAGGCAGGGGCGCAATGGGCGGCGCTTGGGATCAACGACGGCGACGCACCGACCAGAGGACGACGGCGGCGCCCAGGCCCATCAGGGCATACGTGGAAGGCTCGGGCACGACCTCGAAGCGGTACGTGCCGGACCCCATGGCGGCGAGCTGCGTGGGCGTATGGGTGCCGACGGCATCGAACGAGACCTCGTAACGACCGGGCTGCGTGAACCCGATGTTGTAGTGGGTGTGGGTGCCGGGAAGCAGGAGCATCGAGTTCAACGGCCCGGTGCCGCGCGTGGAATCGACGACGATGTTGGCATCCCCGAACGACCCGATGTTCCAGATCGCCATGTTCCCGGGCCCCGAGAACCCCGACAGGGTCAGGGTGATGTTGCCGAGCCAGTCGGCTGGGCTGAGCTCCTCGGTGCCGAACCCGATGAAGGGGAGGTCGGGGTTGGGCGAGGTGGGGAGGACCCAGATGGTGGAGCCTGCCGAGCCCAGGGCCGGGGCGAAGAGGCCGCCGGGGGACAGGGTCTTGGCGGCGTCGCCCACGACGAAGGTGACCTCGCCGGGTTCGTATTCGGCCTCGAAGGGTTCCTCCTGATGGACGTGGAGGTCGAGGTGTCCGTCGTGGTAGCCCACGCCGATGTCGGCGTGGCCGTTGTACATGCGGACGTCGGCCCGGGCCGCGAAGGCCAGGGCGGATGCCAGCAGGATGAGGGGCTTGTTCATGTTTTTTTGTCTTGGTTGGTTCGTTGGCGGAGGGAAGGGACCTGAGGGAAAACGGGCGGCGGGTCAACGCGGCAGGGCGATGTTGTCGCCCTTGTCGATGCGGGACTTCACGGTGGCGGCGCGCAACTGGATGACGTGGCCGCACAGGTAGAGGTAGTTGGCCGAGCCCGACGCATGGTCGCGCGTCGCCGAACCGGTTCGATGCCGGTCCGGCTGGATGTCGTCGATGACGGCGTCCCAGCCCTTGCCCCAGTTCCGGGAGTGGGTGTGGTCGTTGAAGGCCCCGGGGTCCTTGGACTCGGCAATCTCGAAGACGGTGATGGTCTCGGCGGGGGTGGCGATCTGGTCGAGCCTGCGAAACGACTCGATGACCCGTCCGAAGGGATCCACGCGGTCCACGGCGAGGAACTCGTTGGGGATGTAGCTGGTGCCGTTGTTGGTGAGGCGTTGCGTGCGGCGCGGGTCGGCGGGGCACAAGCGGACGGCGTCGGTGTTGCCCAGGTAGGGGCGGACGGTGGCGAGCCAGGACCGGTTGGTGTCGGAGATCCCGTGGGTCGTCTCCGGGAACATCCCGCGGTTGTCGTCGGCATACATCTGGATGCCCAGGCCGACCTGGCGCAGGCCGGAAAGGCAGGAGGCCTGGCGGGCGCGGGACTTTGCGGAGGCGAGGGCGGGCAGGAGCATGCCGGCCAACACGGCGATGATGGCGATGACGACGAGCAGCTCGATCAACGTGAAGGCGGCGCGGCGTGATGGTACACGGTTCATGGAAACGGCGGGGAAATGCGGAAACGGGGCGGCGAGCGGATGGAGACTCCGCCGGTCCAAAAATCCGGGCCAGGGCGCGGAATCGAGGAACCAGCGAGCGAGGTCGTGCGTGAAGCACGCCCTGGGGAGGACATGGGGAGGCCGTCGGGACGGCCTAGGCTTGGGCGACGGGAGGGGCGCGGCCGGGGGGGAGCCTGCGCGACTGACACTCGGGCACGGGTTGGACCCATGCGAAGGCAGGGGCGGGCGAGTCGTTGAGGTAAAGCAGTGCGGCCACGTCGCGCGTCAGGGCCTCGAGGGTCCGCACCATGGCTTGGCACAAGCCGCAGGAGGACTCGTCCTCATCCGCGTCGCCCGGCTCAGGATCCGTTTCCGTCGGCACGCCCGCCATGGGTTCGTGCGAGGGGGCTTCGGCGGCGTCCGGCGAGCTGGCGAGGGATCCGTGGGGGCAACCCGCGTGCGCGTGGTCGATGGGCTCGGCGTGCGAGCCCGGGTGCGGGTGCACGTGCAAGACCGCGGCGACGTGCAACAGCGTCCAGCACAACGCCAGCAGCGCGCACGCCAGGCGGCGTACGGGCGGGAGAAGTGGAACGCGAACGACGGACATGACAATCCAACACAGCACGCGTCATGGGGACCTTGCAAGGTTTAGTTGCGGGATGAACGCGGCATGTCGGCGGTCGCGACGGCGCGGTCCCCGCCATGCAGCGGGAGCTCCGGGGGGGCGTGACGTGGGTGGCCACAAGGCCCATGCCATGCTGCCTCACGGCACGCTTCGTGCGCGATAGAAGCGGCGGGCGGCCCGGGGCGCCGTGGCATCTTGGATCTCCAGCGTCCCGTCCGGGCTCGTGGCCGTCCCACGCCCGACCTCGGACCAAAGCCGGAGGTCGGCGGACTGCTCGACGACGTAGGCGACGCCGGGCTCTCCCAGCACGCGCAGGAGCACGGGGCCGGTGGTCAACTGGCCGACGTAGCGCATGACGGGCGGGATGTCCTCCAACGGGAGGGCCGTCAGCTTGTAGTCGTCGAACACCATGAAGTTGTCGCCGGGACGGCCGGGGCGGCGGACGACCCACACGGCGTCCATCTCGTTGAGGTCGAGCCTGGCCCCACGGGTGGTGATGGGTTGCGCCTCGACGATGAGGGTGCCGTTGACCTCGGCCCACCAGCGGTTGCGGGCGAGGTTCATGGTGACGACGAGGTCGTAGGGTTCCATGGGCGCGAACGACCAGCCGGTGGGGCGGAAGCCGAAGGAATCGTCGAGGACGTATTGGATGGCCTGGGCATCGTTGTCGAAGTCGATGCTGAAGAGCCGTTCCTCGCGGCTGTTGTAGGCGCTCCAGCGGAAGTCGTCGAAGTAGGGCGCGTTCGTCGTCGAGTCAAAGACCATCAGGCTGACCCGGAACGTGACGAGCGGCGGGGGGCCGCCCGCCGGGGACAGGCCCACGGGCCGGAACACGTTGAGGACGTCGTTGGTTTGCGAGGGCGGGCTGAAGCCCACGTAGGCGACCTGGCCGTTGAAGCCGTCGATGGGCCCGGGCAGGACGCCGTTTCCGCCCGACCCGATGGCGACCCATCCGTTTTGGCCGGCGAGGTCCTTGTTGACGTCGTAGCCCTCGAAGCGCTCGAAGCCGGTCTCGAACAAGACGCGTTCGCCCGCCGCGAGGCGAAGGCCGAGGGCGGCCGTCGAGGCTGCCACGAACAGGTAGGAACGGCGCGGCTTCATGTCGGGAAGCAGCAGCGGTGGGCTCTAGCGTTCGGAGGGCCCGCCGCGACCGGGTGCCGGCCGAGGGGACTCAGGCCGGTAGGAGGGCGCGGGCGCGGGCGCCGGGGCGCTGGGCGCGGGTGCCAACGTCCGGGGCGGGGGCGCGGTGGGGGCGGGGGCGAACGTACGGGGCGCGACGGTCGATGGAGCGATGGGTGCGGGCGTCGGAGCCGGGGCGTAGCTGCGGGGCTCGGGACGCGGCGCGAAGGTGGGCGGGGCGGATCGTTGCGGCGGCAGGCCGGGCGCGACGGGCCCGGACCTTGGTGCCGGCGTGAAGCTGCGGCCGGGCGACACGGCGGGCGTACCGGCGGCGTTGGGCAACGTTGCCGGGGATGGCGCGGCCGCCGGCGTCGCAGGTGCCGGGCCGTTGCCCAGGTTGGCCCCGGGATACCTCGACGGCAGGGCCCGAGGCCCTTCCAGAACGGGTCGGGCTGGCGCTGGGGCGGGCGAGTTGGGGGAGGGCATCGGGCCGGGCGTCGGACGCGCCGGCGCGGGGTTGGCAAGGCCCGGCGAACGCGATGGCGACGGCGTTGGCGCAACATCGGGGCGTGAGGGAACGCCGACGTTGGCGCCCGGATAAGACGTGGGGGGTCGTGCCGGTGCGGGTCGGGCGGAAGATGCGCCGACGGCGGGAACGGCGGGTGTGGCGGGGGCGCTGCCCGAACTCGGGCGCGCACGTTCCATCGTTCGTGCCGGAAGGGTCGCGGCGGGCGATGCGGACCCGGGCGCGCTGGCAGGGCGCGACGACGCGGAGGGGGCCGTGGCCCCCAGGATGCCCGGGACGGGGGAATCGGCATTGACGAGCATGGAGGAGCGCGCGGAAGCCGGGCGGGTGGGGAGGGGATTGGAGGCCGTGGTGACGCCGGGGGCCTTGCGCGATTCCTGTCGGCTCAGGACGGACGAGGGCGGGGCCGGGGCGCGGTCGCCCTCCGGATTGACGCGGGGTCGATAGACGGCGACCTCGGGCCGAGCGGTGGCGGCGCCGCGCATGGCGCGTTGCGCGGCCTCGGGCGACGCGGCATCGCTGACGGCGACCTTGCGGACCTCGTCGCGCGCATGGCGCCGGACCTGGTCCACGGGCAGGCCGTTGTTGATGATCACGGTGTTGTTGTTGCCGGAGATGTTGACGGAGTTGTCGCCGCCCACGGCCACCCTGCTGTTGTTGACGAACTGGTTGAGGCGCGGCCGGTCCAGCGCCCATCGATGCAGCCCAGGGTCGCGGAAGCGGTTCCACGAACAGGCGTACCAGCAATCATTGACGAGCCCAAAGCCGACGCTCACGGCGACGCCTCCCGAAACCCAGGAGAATCCAATGCCCGCCGACCAACGGCATTCCGGCGGCAGGGGGGCCCACCCGCAAAAGGCGTCCGAGTAACGCCAGGAAACCCATGCTGGCCCCCAGTCACAGCCCGGAGCCCAGACCCACCCCATGCGGGCGCTACGATGCCATCGGCCGTAGTGGAACGGCGCCCATCCCCAGGAATAGGTGGACTGCCAATACCAGCCGTAGTCCGTCCATAGCCATTGGCCGCCGTCACAGTAGGGCCGCCAGGTGGGCGTGACGGCCACCACGGCGGGCTGCCAGCACCAGCCGTAGGGCTCGACGAGCACCCAGGTGCCGTAAGGCGCGAGCGAGTCGTAAAAGGTCGTGTAGGAAACGGCTTGGGGCGGCGCCGCCACGACAACGGGCGCGGTGCCAGCGGGCGCGGGCGGCGCGGCGGGAGCGGGCGCGGCTTGCGCGGGACCGTACACCGGCGCGGCGGGAGCCGGTTGGGGCGCGCCCGGGACGGGAAGGGATCCCGGCGCGGGCGGGGCCGCCCCTGCCGGGGCATTCGTGGAAACGTTGGCCGGGGCGGGCGCGGGCAAGGACTCGGGCACCGGGGTGGCCGTCGCGATGTCGTTTCCCGTGCTGCCCGCCTTCTTGACGAGGGCGCTGATGACCGGCGAGGTCAGGCCGAGATCGGAGAGGTAGATGACCTGGTCTGCGTTGAGGGTGAACGGTTCCTTGAGGCCCTCGATGTAGGCGAGGACCACCGCCTCGCCCACGGCGGTTTGGGACAGACGCAAGACATCTTGGGCGGGGATGGGGAGCTCGGGCGGGGGGGGCGTCATGGACTTGATGGACTCCATGGACTTGATGGACTCCATGGACTTGATGGACCCGATGGACGGCGCGGGAGGCGGTGAGGGCGCGGCAGGCGTGGGAGCGGGCGCGGGCACGGGTGGGGCCGGTGCGGGTGGGGCCGGTGCGGGCGCGGGCGGGGTGCTATGGGTGGTGGTGGGCTTGGAATCGTTGGTGGCCTTGGCTCGGCAGCCCAGCAGGAGGACGGCACACAACGCAGGCAGCAACAGGGGCTTCATGGAATGGGGTGGTGGAGGGTGTGTCAGCGGGCGACCCAGACGGCCTTCGTAGAAACGAGGGAGACGGTTGCCCCGAAGGGCTGGCCGCCATGTCTCAGTGCGCTCACGACGGGGGGATGGACGGGGAACGGTTCGACGTATTCAGGAGCGGGGGTGCGCATGGGCTTGGTGAACCTGCACAACCTGTTGCCGCGGAGGTTTTTTCATGCGTCGGAGAGCGGGGTGAGAGGTGCCTTGCGCAGGGCGCGCAGCTCCTGTTGCTCGCGCAGGGCGGCGATCTGGGCGTCGTGGTCCGAGGAGGGGTCCGCGAGACGGGTTCCCACGAGGACCACCTGCCGGTCAATCCATGCGTCCCGGATCTTGCGGGTCGCGTCCGCCAGTTGGCGTGGAACGTCGGGGATCGTGCGTTGTTGGGCGGCGGCCTCGGTGACGATCCGCAGGGCAAGCGGACTTTCTCCGAGGGCCCCCAGGATGCCGGCCATCGAGCCGTCCTCGGAGACGTGGCGCAGGAAGGCGCGGGTGATGTCGCGCGTCGTGGCGTGGGCGATCCATGCGGGGTCGAGGTGGTGCTGCAGCCAGTCGATCTCGTGGTGCGACGCACGGCAGAGCAGCTCGATGAAGCGAAGGTCGTGGATGGAAGGGGGCGGCGTTTCTTCCCGGTTCTGGGCCAGGACGGCGGAGGGCGGCGGCGTCCCCTCGCTGGCCCTTGGGCTGCGGTATCCCTTCGCCTGGATCTTGCGGAACTCGCTGCGGACGGCCTCGACTCCGACGGCGAGTCGCTGGGCGGTGCGCTGGGCGTAGGTATCGACGAGGACGGCGTTGCCGGTGAGGTGAAGCTTCTCGCCCATGGCGTTGAGGACGGCGAGGCGGCCGACGTCGGAGCGGAGGTCGTTTCCCGCGATGAGGTGGTCGAGGTAGAAATCAAAGAAGGCCTGGGCCTTGCCCAGCACCGCGCGGAACGGATCCGCGCCATGGGCCTTGAGGAAGGAGTCGGGGTCGTCCGGGGGCGGGATGGATGCAACGCGGAGGGAGAGGCCGGAGTCCATGCACTGGTCCAGCGAACGGATGGCGGCGGCGCGTCCGGCCTTGTCGCCGTCGAAGCAAAGGATGACCTCCGGGGCGAACCGTCGAAGGATGCGTGCGTGGTCGGCGGTCAGTGCGGTGCCCTGGGGCGCGATGGCGTTGCGGACCCCGGCTGCGTGGCAGGCGATGGTGTCGAGCTGGCCCTCGCAGATGATGGCGTGGCCGGCGTCGAGGATGGCGCGCTTGGCCTTGTCGAGGGCGTACAGGACCCGGCCCTTGGTGAAGAGCGGCGTCTCGGGGGAGTTGACGTACTTCGCGATCTTCTCGTCGCCTTCCAGGATGCGTCCGGAGAAGGCGATGACGCGCCCTTGCTCGTCGCAGATGGGGAACATGAGGCGGCCCCGGAATCGGTCGTAGCAATGCTGGCTGTCCTCCTTCTGGACGACGACGCCGGCCTGCTGGCAGTGGTCGAGGTCGAACCCGTTGCGCTTGGCCCAGTTGACGGTGTCGTCCCAGGCGTCGGGCGCGGCGCCGATGCGGAACTCCTGGATGGAGTCCGGCGAGACGCCGCGGCGTTGCAGGTAGTCGCGTGCCACCTGCCCGGCGGCCTCGTTGGCGAGGCAGTTCTGCCAGCGGACGGCCAGCGCCTCGTGGAGGCGGAGGAGCTGGTCCTTGAGGCCGCGGTCGCGGTGGGCGTTGGGGTTGCCCTCGTACTCGATGGGGATGCGCGCGCGCTCGGCGAGGCGCTCGACGGCCTCGGTGAAGGGGAGGCTCTCGTACTTCTGGACGAAGCCGAACACGTCGCCGCCCGCCTTGCACCCGAAGCAGTGGAAGATCTGGCGCGAGGGCGAGACGTTGAACGACGGGGACTTCTCCGTGTGAAACGGGCAGAGGGCGACGAAGTTGGTCCCGGCACGCTTCAACGGCAGGCTGGCCCCGACGACATCGACGATGTCGCTGGCGGCACGGACGCGCTCGATGAAGGCCGGCGAGAAAAGCGGCACGGGCGCAGGCTCCCGTGGAAGGCCGGGCATGGCAAGGAGGCAGGGAGCCGAGCGGCGGGGGGGTGACGCCTGCTTGCCGGGGAGGGTGGCGCGGATAGGCTGCCCCGCATGGCACGTTCCCCGGCATTCTGGATGTCTTGCCTGCTGGCGAGCGCAGCCGTCGTGCGCGGGGAGGTGCTGGTGGGCGTCGGGGATTCGTGGCGCTGGACCAACGCGAGCGCCCTTTCGCCGGCCTCCGAATGGTTCGCGCCCCGCTTCGATGATGCATCGTGGGCGGCCGCGCCCTCGGGCTTCGGGTCGTCCTACCACGGCGAGCAGACGCCGCTTGCAGCCCCGGGCGCGGGCTTGCGGACCGCCTTGTTTCGCAAGGCCTTCGTGGTGAGCAATGCCCCCGGGCCGGGCTCGCTCGTCCTTCGCGTGGATTGGCGGGACGGGTTCGTCGCCTACGTGAACGGCCGCGAAGTCGCGCGGCGCGGCTTGCCGGGTTTGCCGGGCAGCCCCGTTTCCTTCGCCACCATGCCCGCCGCCCGCTTCAATGGTGCGGCGGAGGAGATCCGGCTCGGCCCCGCCCGCGACACGCTCGTGCCCGGAACCAACGTGCTGGCGTTCCAGGTTCACTCGGATTCCGAGTTCGACGGCCCGGTGCTGGTGCCGGAGCTGGTCATGGACCTCCTGCGCGAGCCCTACCTGCAAGCGGCCGGGAGCAACGCCATGGCCGTCGTGTGGCGTCTGGCGGACCCCGTTCCGACGCGGTTGGAACACGGGCCCATGGACGGGCCACTGGAGGCCATCGACCTGCCGGCGGGCGACGTCCAGGCTCCCGTCCTCCGGAACCTCACCCCCGGCGCCGTGCATCGGTACCGCGTCCTGGCGCTCCATCCGGGCCGTGCCCCGGAGTTGGTGGCGTCGAACGCGTTTCGTGCCCTGCCCGACGGTGGCCGGGTTCGGATGCTGTTGCTGTCCGACTCGGGCTCGGGCTCGGCGGCGCAGTTTGCGGTGGCCAACGCCATGGCACGGGAGGATGCGGACGTGGTGTTGCATGCGGGCGACGTCGTGTATCCCGGGTTTTCGGCGGGCCTGGCGGACACGCGCCTGCTGGGCGTGTACCGCCGCCAGATGGGGCGCGTGCCGTTCATGTTGAGCTGGGGGAACCACGACCTGTACTACGGGCCGGAGGCGATGCGCTCGGTCATGCGGCCGCCCTTGAACACCACCCGGATGGAGGACCACAAGGCGTCCGGGACCTTTCCCGAGGCGTACTACTCGTTCGACGCCGGCCCCGTGCACGTGTGCGTCCTGTTCCAGCCCATCCTGAGCCAGTACGCGTTCACGAACGGGTCGGCGCAGGCGCGCTGGCTGGAGGCGGACCTCGCCGCAACCCGCAAGCCATGGAAGGTGCTGGTCGCGCATCACCCCATCGCCACGTCGGGCGGGCATCGGTTCACGGACTACAACGCGAATGGCCGGGCGGATTGGGAGGAGTGGGCGGAGGTCCTCGTGCCGTTGGCGCGGCGTCACGGCGTCCAGTTCTACCTGTCGGGGCATGACCATGTCTTCGAGCGGTTCCTGCCCCGCGATGGCCTGCATGCCGTGGTGTCCGGGGGCGGCGGCACGCACTTGTACTACCTGCGCGGGTTCGTGCCGGAGTCGGCGCAGTTCGCCATCACGCATCATTATCTGCGGCTCACGTTCGACGAGGCCGAGGCCGACGTGCGGGCCGTCTTGCCGGACGGGGCCGAGCTGGATGGGTTCGGCGTGAGGCGCTCTCCGTACGCCAGCGATGCCATGGCCGCGTGGGGCACGCCCGTGGTCGAGTCGGCCACGCCCAACAATGGCGACGGCAACCTCACGGGGCAGACGTTCGACTTCCTCGCGGCGCCGCCCGTGCCGGCGGTGACGGGCAGGAAGGCCAACCTCGGCCGCCTGCGGGTGCTGGCGGATGCGACGCACCTGCACGTGGGGTTGGAACGTATGATGCTGCCGCCGGACCACGACGCCTGCGTGTTCCTCGGCGCGGCGACGTCCCCGGGCGTCGCAAGCCTGGCTGGCCTCGGGAATGGCATCCCGGACCCAACGGGCGAGGGCGTCGATGCGCTGGACGGGATGGAGAACCTGTCGTTCGACGGGTTTGAACCGTCGGTGGCCTTGGTCGTGGGCGACGAGCTCTGCGACGGGGTTCGGCGCGATTTCCGTCGCCCGGGGCATGTCGCGGGCCTGGGCCAGGGCGTGTTTCGGCTGGCGCCAGGCCTGCCCACGGTGCCCGGCGTCCGCCTCCAGCAGTTTCATCGGTCACCCCAGGACAACGCGCTCCACCCGGAACAAGGCGCGGATTTTGTGGAGGCCAGCATTCCATGGTCGGAGTTGCCCGGCGTGATGCCGGGCGGTTGGCTGAACGTGGCGGTGATTGCGGCAGGGCCGCCAGACCCGGTGAGGCAGACGCGGTCCATCGACCCCGGGTGGCTGGGGGCCGGCTTCAGCGGCGAAGACCACGGCCCGGTGCGCATCGGAGCCCTGCGGGTGCGGCTGCCGACGGGCAACCCGGACGACATGGACGGCGATGGCTTGCCGGATGCATGGGAGCGGGCGTCTGGGTTGTCGCCGGCGTCGGCCACGGGCGACGATGGCCCGGATGGGGACCCGGACGGGGACGGGTTTGGGAACCGGGTGGAATGGGCGGCGGGGTCGAGCCCGAGGTTGGCGACGGAGCCGGGGCTTGCGCTGCGGGTGGAGCGCTTGGGCTCGGGGGTGTTGAGGCTGCGTTGGCCGGCGCGGCTGGGGGTGGTGGACCTGCGTCATGCGCCGGCGCTGGACGGGCCATGGGCGAGCGTCGCGGGTTTTCCGAGGCGCGGGGCCGGGCCATGGGACGAGGCGGAGGTGCGCGTGACGGGGGAGGCGGCGTGGTTCCGGCTTCATGCGGAGTGAGGGGCGCGGGGGCGCTGCCGCGGGGGACAGGGCGCGCGGGGAACAGGGTGGTTGCTTCCGTTTGAGCGTCTCCCGTACCGTGCGCCCACAAGAACGGCATGAAGGTCTGGATTGACGGTCAACTGGTGGAGGAATCCGAGGCGAAGGTGAGCGTCTTCGACCATGGCCTCCTTTATGGGGACGGCGTGTTCGAGGGCATCCGGATGTACCACAACCGGGTCTTCCGGCTGAAGGAGCACATCGAGCGCCTGTACTGGTCCGCGAAGGCCATCCTGCTGGAGATCCCGATGACGCAGGAGGAGTTGATCCGCGCCTGCGTGGAGACGTGCCGGGCCAACGGGCTGCGCGACGGGTACATCCGCCTGATCGTGACGCGCGGCAAGGGGACGCTGGGCCTGGACCCGCGGCGTTGCCCCCGGCCGTCGGTCATCATCATCGCCGCGACGATCCAGTTGTATCCGGAGAAGTACTACCAGGAGGGGTTGACCATCGTGACGGTGCCGACGACGCGGAACCTGGTGAACTCGGTGAACCCGGCGATCAAGTCGTTGAACTACCTGAACAACATCCTGGCGCGGATCGAGGCCAACAACGCGAACGTGGAGGAGGCCATCCTGCTGAACAGCGAGGGCTTCGTGGCGGAGTGCACGGGGGACAACGTGTTCATCGTGCACAAGGGGCGGCTGATGACGCCGCCGCTGAGCGCCGGCGCGTTGTACGGGATCACGCGCGGCACGGTGATCGACTGTGCCCGCGAGATGGGCATCCCGGTGTCCGAGCCCAACCTGACGCGATACGACGTGTACATCGCGGACGAGATGTTCCTGACGGGGACGGCGGCGGAGATGGTGCCGGTGGTGAAGGTGGACGGGCGGGTGATCGGGGACGGGCGGCCGGGTCCCGTCACCGGGCGCTTGCTTCAAGCATTCCGGGAGCGGACGCGGGTGGATGGCGAGGTGATCTTTGGCTAGCCGCCCACCCACGCGCCGCGGGCATTCGCAAGGTTGGGTGCTTGGAAACGGGGGGAATTGATTTAGCTTCCAGCGAAGTATGCAGTGCCAAGTGTGCAAGCAGGACGAGGCCACGGTGCATCTGACGCAAATTGTCGATGACGACGTGCGCAGCCTCGACCTGTGCGTGGGATGCGCGAAGCAAAAGGGGGTGTCGGACCCGCTGGGATTCTCCTTTGCTGACGTCTTCAAGGAGGCGGCGCCCGAGGAAGGGGCGGCCGGCGAGGCCGAGCCGGACAAGCCGGCACGGGCGGCGCGCGCGGAGGTGCAATGCTCGCGTTGTGGCCTCGGCCACGCGGACTTCAAGAAGACGGGACGCCTGGGCTGCTCCGATTGCTACGAGGCATTCGCCGGCGTCCTCGACGGCATGTTGAAGGGGATGCACAAGGGCATCCGCCACACCGGCAAGGTGGCCCAGGGGGCCGGGCAGCCCGGAGCGGCGCGCACCGTCCCCGGGACGCCCCCGGACGGAACGGAGCCCGCCCCCGCCGGCACGAAGGCGCCGGAGTTGGAGCGGCTGTCGGTCCAGTTGGCCGAGGCGGTGGCCCGCGAGGACTTCGAGGAGGCGGCCCGGTTGCGGGATCAGATTCGGGCCACCCAGCCTGCCTCAGCAACGGACCGGCCCCGCAACGAGGCCAAGCCATGAAGATCCTCGACCAACTGGCGACCGTCTCCGAGGTCAGCCATCGCACGGGCCCACGCGACCGCATCGTCCTGTCCAGCCGCGTCCGGCTGGCGCGAAACCTGCCGCATCTGCCGTTCCCGGGCCACGCCAAGCGTGGCGACCGCCTGAAGGCCTTCGAGCAGCTCATGCCCATCGTGCATGGGCTCGACCCGTTGTCCGGCGGCCTGGCGGAGCCGATGGAAAAGCTCACGGCGTTGGACAAGCAATTGTTGGTGGAGCGACACCTCATCAGCCGCGAGCACGCCGCCAAGGGGGTGGGCAGCGGGTTCGTCCTCAACCGCGAGGAGTCCTTGTGCGTGATGGTGAACGAGGAGGACCACCTTCGGATGCAGGCGCTGCGCACGGGCTTGCAGCTGGCGGAGGCATGGGCCGCCATCGACGCCATCGACACCTCCCTGCAAGGTCGAGTGGAACTCGCCTTCTCGCGCCAGTACGGGTTTCTCACCGCTTGCCCGACCAACCTCGGCACGGGCATCCGGGTGAGCGCGATGCTGCACCTTCCCGGGTTGGTGCTGGCGGAGCAGGTGAGCCAGATCATCCAGGCCGTCGGCAAGCTGGGGCTCGCGGTCCGTGGGCTGTATGGCGAGGGAACCGAGGCGCTTGGCAACCTCTTCCAGGTCTCCAACCAAATGACCCTGGGCGAGTCCGAGCCCGAGATCGTCGAGAAGCTCAACAAGGTCGTCCTCCAGGTCATCGAGCACGAGGACAACGCCCGGAAGTCGCTCCTCGCCAAGAAGCCCCGGTGGGTCTTCAACCACGTCGGCCGCGCCTACGGCGTCCTGTGCAACGCGCACACCATCTCCTCCAAGGAGACCCTCAACCTGCTCAGCCTGATCTGGCTGGGCATCGACGTGGGGCTGCTTCCCGCGGACACCCGTCCCTTGGTCAACGAGTTGTTCCTCGTCACCCAGCCCGCCCACCTCCAATGCCTCTTTGGCACGCAGGAAAAAATGGGCGGAGACGAGCGGGACGTCCTCCGGGCCGATGTCCTCCGCGAGCGGCTGGCCAGCTTGGCGCGGCCCGATCACCGGCGCCTTGAGCAAGGCCCGGGACCCGGCGGCTCGCCGCCCGCCTCCTGAGCAAGGTCCCCCTCGGCGCCTCGCGCGTCGCGAAGGAATCTCTTTTGACGGACTTGGGACAGGTGGACACAGTGAACCCAAGGGGCTCCAAGCGAGCAGGTGCCCCGCAACTTTCATGAGCGACGACAATCTCAACAGCTTCACCCCGCGTGCCCAGCAAGTGATCGCCTTGGCGCGCAAGGAGGCCGACCGGTTCCACCACAACTTCGTCGGCACCGAGCACCTGTTGCTCGGGTTGATCAAGCTGGGGCAGGGCGTGGCCGTGAACGTCCTCCAGAAGATGGGCCTCGACCTCGACACCGTCCGCGCCGAGGTCGAGAAGGAGGTCAAGCCAGGCCCGCCCGCGTCCGTCACCGGGAACATCCCGCTGACGCCCCGCGTCAAGAAGGTGCTCTCGCTGGCCGGCAAGGAAGCCAAGGCCCTCAGTCATACCTACGTCGGGACGGAGCACATCCTCCTGGGTCTCCTGCGCGAGGGCGATGGCGTCGCCGCCAAGGTCCTCAAGAACCTCGACGTGGACATCGAGCAATGCCGCCAGGAAATCCTCCGCGAGCTCGACCCACAGTTCCAGCAAGGCTCGCAGGAGGGCGGCGAGAATGCCGACGAGCAGCTCACCAACGAGGGCGAGGGCAAGGAACCCAAGGGCAAGGGCAAGGGCGAGGGGAAGACCCCCGCGCTGAAGGCGTTCGGGCGCGACCTCACGGAGATTGCCCGCAAGGGCGAGATGGACCCCGTCATCGGCCGAGCCCCCGAGATTGAGCGGGTCATCCAGATCCTCTGTCGCCGCACCAAGAACAATCCCGTGCTCCTGGGCGAGGCCGGCGTCGGCAAGACCGCCATCGTCGAGGGGCTCGCCCAGGAAATTGCGCGCGGTGCGGTGCCTGAGATCCTGCAGGAAAAGCGGATTGTTACCCTCGACCTCGCCCTCATGGTGGCCGGCACCAAGTACCGCGGGCAGTTCGAGGAACGCATCAAGGCCGTCATGGACGAGATCCGCCGGAACCGGAACGTGATCCTGTTCATCGACGAGATCCACACCATCGTGGGCGCGGGCTCCGCCGAGGGCACCATGGATGCCTCCAACATCTTCAAGCCCGCCCTGAGCCGCGGGGAGTTGCAAATCGTCGGGGCCACCACCCTCACCGAGTACCGCAAGTACATCGAGAAGGACTCCGCCCTGGAGCGCCGGTTCCAGACCGTCAAGGTCGAGCCGCCCTCCGTCGAGGATGCCATTACCATCCTCAATGGACTCAAGTCCAAGTACGAGGACCATCACAAGGCCGAGTACAGCCCCGCCGCCATCGAGACCTGCGTCAAGCTTTCCGACCGCTACATCACGTCCCGGTTCCTGCCGGACAAGGCCATCGACGTCATGGACGAGGCGGGGTCCCGGGCGCGCATTGCCTCGATGCAGCGCCCGCCGGACGTGAAGGACCTCGAGGCGGAGATCGAGGCGCTGCGGTCGCGGAAGGAGCAGGCGATCAAGGGCCAGGACTTCGAGGGGGCCGCGCAGCTTCGCGATCAGGAAAAGCAGGCGAAGGAACGCCTCGAGAAGACGCTCGCGGACTGGAAGCAGGCCAAGGAGGAAAAGCGCGTCATGGTGAGCGAGGACGACATCCTCCAGGTGGTCGCCAAGTGGACCGGCATCCCGCTGCGGCGCATGGGCCAGTCCGAAACCCAGAAGCTGCTCATGGTCGAGG
This sequence comes from uncultured Akkermansia sp., assembly GCA_964430505.1. Taxonomy (GTDB): domain Bacteria; phylum Verrucomicrobiota; class Verrucomicrobiia; order Limisphaerales; family UBA9464; genus UBA6176. The sequence continues at coordinate 22,240 of CAYSGH010000039.1, forward strand.
AGGAGCTCGGAAAGGTCGTCGTTGGGCAGCGCGACGCCGTCACGGCCTTGGCCAAGGCGCTGCGCCGGGCACGGACGGACCTGAAGGATCCCAAGCGTCCGATTGGCTGCTTCGCGTTGCTGGGGCCGACCGGCGTGGGCAAGACGCTCCTCGCGCGGACGTTGGCGGAGCAGATGTTCGGGAGCGCCGCCGCGCTCGTGCAGCTCGACATGTCCGAGTACATGGAGAAGTTCACGGTCAGCCGCCTGGTGGGGTCGCCCCCCGGCTATGTGGGCTACGAGGAGGGCGGACAGCTCACGGAGAAGGTCCGGCGGCAGCCCTACTCGGTGGTGCTTTTTGACGAGATCGAGAAGGCGCACCCGGACGTGATGAACATGCTCCTCCAGATCCTGGAGGAGGGGAAGCTGACGGACTCGCTGGGGCGCGTCGTGGACTTCCGCAACACCATCATCCTCCTGACGTCCAACGTGGGGTCGGACGCCATCCGCAAGCAGGCCACGATGGGCTTTGCCAAGTCCTCCGACGAGGCGGACCACGAGGGCATGAAGGGCCGCATCCTCGAGGAGGCCAAGCGCGCCTTCCGTCCCGAGTTCCTGAACCGGCTGGACGACATCATCGTGTTCCGCACGCTCGGCAAGCCGGACCTCATGCAGATCCTGGAGCTGGAGGCCGCCAAGGTGTTGGAGCGCATCCGTCGCAAGAACGTCCGCGTGCTCCTCGACGACAAGGCCCGCGAGTTCCTGATCAACAAGGGCTTTGATCCCCAGTACGGCGCGCGGCCGATGCGCCGTGCCGTCGAGCGCTACCTCGAGGACCCGCTCGCGGAGGAAATCCTCCGGGGGACGTTGATCGCGGAGGGCGACGTGCTGGTGAGTGCCGATGCCGACAAGCTGACGTTCAACCAGGCGCACGAGGCGGCGGGCGAGAGGCCGGCCGCGACGTGAAGCCAGGGGCCATCGTCAGCGTCCGACCGGGCAGCAGGTTTGCCCGCGTCGGCTTCCAGCCTTGAAGCTGGCCACGACGGGGACACGCTGGGACGAGCATGCCTTCCGCTTTGTTGGGACGCCTACGGGACGTCGTGGTGGACGTCGGGGAGATCACGGTCTTGTGCCGTGACATCCTGGGTTCCCTGCGTCATCGCCGGCCCTCCTGGGCGGATTTCATCGCCCAGATGCACTTCGTCGGCGTGAAGAGCCAGACCGTGGTCCTCACCACGGGGATGGCCACCGGCATGGTGCTCTGCGCCCAGACCTACTTTCAGTTTCACAAGGTCAAGATGGACACGGCCACGGGCGCGGTCGTGTCGGTGGGCATGTGCAGCGAACTGGGCCCGGTCTTGGCGGCATTGATGCTGACGGCGCGCGTGGGCGCGGCGATGGCGGCGGAGCTGGGCACGATGAAGGTGACCGAGCAAATCGACGCGTTGCGGACGCTGGCCACCCACCCCGTGGACTACCTGGTGGTGCCGCGCGTGCTGGCGACCGTGGTGGCCGCGCCCTTGCTGAGCATCGAGGCCGTGTTCGTCGGCATCCTGGGCAGCTACCAGGTGGGCGTCCGTTTCCTGGGCATCGACGGCGCCTATTACCTCGCCAACATGCGCCGGTACACGGACCCGCCGGACGTGGCCATTGGGCTCATCAAGGCCGTCGTGTTTGGCGCCATCATCGCAACGGTCAGCTGCCACAAGGGGCTCACGTGCCGCCAAGGCGCCGAGGGCGTGGGACGCGCCACGACGGAGGCCGTGGTCATGGCCAGCATCTCGATCCTCATCGTCAACTTCTTCCTCACCCTGCTGCTCAACCGCATCCTCACCCCCATGTAGCGGCAATGATCGACGTTCGCGACCTCCACAAGGGCTTTGGAACGCAGCGCGTCCTGCGCGGGGTCAACCTGCGCATCGAGCGCGGCGAGGCCGTCGTGATCATCGGCCGGTCGGGCTGCGGCAAGTCCGTCCTCCTCAAGCACCTCATTGGCCTGGTGCCGCCCGACGCCGGCGAGGTGCGCGTGGACGGCCAGGCGCTGGCCGGGCTGGACGAGCGCGCCTTGATCGGCGTGCGACGGCGCTTCGGGATGCTGTTCCAGATGGCGGCGTTGTTCGACTCGTTGGACGTTTACGAGAACGTGAGCTTCGTGCTGCGTCGGGAGGGACGGCACTCGGAGGCGGAGATGCGCGCCATGGTGGCGGAGGCCTTGCATCGCGTGGAGCTGCCGGGCATCGAGCACAAGCGCCCGGCGGAGTTGTCCGGCGGCATGCGCAAGCGCGTGGGGCTCGCCCGCGCCATCGTCTATCGTCCCTCCATCCTCCTCTACGACGAGCCCACGACCGGCCTGGACCCCATTGCGTCGGACCGCATCGACCGCCTGATTCGCAAGGTCTGGGAGGAGCTGGGCGTCACGAGCATCGCGGTGACGCACGACATGCGCAGCGCCCGGCGCATCAGCAACCGCGTCGTCATGCTGCACGAGGGGCGGGTGCATGCCGACGGGCCCACGGAGCGCATCCTGTCCTCCGACGACCCGCTCGTGTACAACTTCGTGAACGGCATCGCGACGGAAACGGCGGAACTTCCCTGACGCATGGACAAGCAACGGCAAGGACTCAAGGTGGGCGTGTTTGCGTTGGCGGCCTTGGTGCTGCTGGCGTACCTCGTCCTCACGTTCTCGAAGGCGGCGACCCCATGGACCCGCCTGACGCGGATCCACGTGACCTGCACCGAGGTGGGCGGCCTGGTGGCCGGGGCCAAGGTCATGATGGCGGGGGTGCAGGTGGGGCACGTGGAGGCGCTCGACCTCGACGCCGACGGCCGCAAGGTGGTGGTCGAGTGCGCCATCTTCGACCGCTACAAGGTGCATGAGGACGCCCGCTTCGAGATCCAGCAGAGCGGGTTCCTCGGCGACCAGTATGTCTCGATCATCCCGACCGCCAACAAGGCGCCCATCCTGACGGACGGCCGCACGGTGGATGCGGTGGCACCCTTCAACATGCTGGAGGCGGCCCGGTCGGCCGCCGGCCTCCTCCAGCGGCTGGACGCCACCGCCAAGCGACTCGACACCGCCATCGAGCGCGTGGACCGCGTCTTGCTCTCCGAGGCCGCGTTGTCCTCCCTCACCAACTCGTTCAGCAGCTTCGAGCGCATGTCCTCCCGGGCCGAGGCCATGCTGGGCGAGGTGCGCGACGTGGTGCGCACCAACGCGCCCGCCGTGGGCAACACGTTGTCGAACCTCAACACCCTGTCCCTCCGGCTGCAGGCCGTTGCCGACGAGGTCGGCGGCGTCGTCGCGTCCAACCGCGTGCCGTTCCAAGCCGCCCTCTCCAACCTGGCCGACGCCTCGGCCAACGTGAAGGCCTTCGCCAGCGACCTGCGGTCGGGCGAGGGCCTGCTGGCCGCCGCCCTCAAGGACCCGGCGCTGCGCGCGCAGGCGGGCCAGGTCGTCGCCAACTTCGTCACCGTGTCCTCCAACCTCAGCAAGCACGGCATCTTCTGGAAGCCCCGCCCCGTCCTGGTGCCCCTCACCAACCGCATCCGTGCGCCCGGCCGCATCCCCGGCAACTAGGCCACGGCCCCCACGCCTTCCATGCGTCTGTTGCATTCCCTCGCCCGGTCCTTGGCTCCCGGCGAATTGGCGGTCGAGCCTGCCGTCCTGGAGGCCCACGCCGGCGACCAATGGTTCGCCAAGGCGACGCCCGACGCCGTCGCCTTGCCCACATCCGTCGCCTCCATCTCGCGCATCCTGGCGTTTGCCACGCGGCATGGCATCCCCGTCACGGCGCGGGGCGCGGGCCACGGCTATGTCGGCGGATGCGTCCCCGTGAAGGGCGGCATCGCCCTCTCGCTGGCCCGCATGAAGGCGATCAAGGAGGTCTCGCGCCGGGACTTTGTCGCGGTCGTCGAGCCGGGCGTGATCACTGCCAACCTTCAGGCCGCCGTGGAGCGTCGCCGCCTGTTCTACCCGCCCGACCCTGCCAGCCGAGACAAGTGCTCCATCGGTGGCAACATCGCCACCAACGCCGGGGGACCGCGTTGCCTCAAGTACGGCGTCACGCGCGACTACGTGCTGGGGCTGGAAGTGGTGCGTTCGAGCGGGGAGGTCGTGCGGCTCGGTGGCCGCTCGCACAAGAACAAGACCGGCTTCGACCTGCATCGGCTGTTTGTCGGGTCCGAGGGCATGTTGGGCGTGGTGACGGAGGCGACGCTGAAGCTCCTCCCGTTGCCGCCATTCCGCGCGTGCCTGGGCGTGGGCTTCCAGACCATGTCGGCCGCCATCCGGGCGATGGAGGCGATCCTCATGGCCGGTTGGTTGCCGTCCGCGCTGGAGCTGGCCGACGCGTTCACGCTGGCGGCGGCGGCGAAGAAGACAGGTTCCAGCCGCCTCCGTGGATGCAAGGCGCACATGATCGTCGAGATCGATGGCCAGGAGCGATCCGTGCGCGGCGAGATCGCCGACCTCGAGGCGTTGGTAGGCCGTCATCGGCCTGTCTTCATCGACCGCGGGGAGGGGCCGGAGGGCTGCGAGCAGCTCTGGCAGCTCCGGCGGCAATTCAGCTATGCGCTGCGGGACACGGGGTTGACGAAGCTCAACGAGGACGTCGTCGTGCCGCGTGGAAGCATCCAACGGTTGTTCGCGCTCGCCGCGCGCATCCAGTCGAGGCACGGGATCCAGGTCGCGTGCTTCGGCCATGCCGGCGACGGCAACATCCACGTCAACCTGATGCTCGATCGCTCGGACCCCCGGCAGGAAAGGGCCAGCGAAGCCGCCCTGGATGAGTTGTTCGAGGGCGTGCTGGCCCTGGGCGGCGCCATCACGGGCGAGCATGGCGTGGGCCTCGCCAAGGCGCGCTGGTGGAAGCTCGCCGCCAACCCGGCCGTGACCCAGTTGCACCAGGACGTCCGCAAGGCGCTCGACCCGCTGCACCTGCTCAACCCGGGGAAGTTCCTGGGATGACCCGGACGCGGCCCGGCCGCACGGCACGCCCGACATGAGACCGTCCCTGGCCAACAAGCTGAAGCAGCTCCTGGCTTCGGGTTGCGTCCCGGAATCCGCGTGTGGCGCGCCCTTGCTTCGCGAGTTGCAGCCCCTGTTGCAGTCGGGCTTGGTTGCCCGGGAGCGCCATGGCGGCGGATGGCGCTACGTCGTGCGCAACCAGGACGCGCTGGGCGCATGGATGGCGCGCCGCTTCCCCACCGATGTCGGCCCCGAAACCGGCCGGGTGGCGGGCGTGGCGCGCTTCCGGGATTCCAAGGCCACCCCCAACGACACGCCGCCCGTGGTCTTGGCGCGCGTGTTCCGCGACGTCCTGCGCTCCTCGGACGGCCTGGCGTGCCCGGCGGTCGAAGGAACCCGGCGGCACGGGGTTTTCGCCTTCGTGCTGGAACCGGGCCGGGCCTGTTCCATCGAGGGCTCGGTGGCGCTCGTGGAGAACCCGGCGGTGTTCCTCCGCGTCGAGGAACTGGGCCTGGACGTGGACATGGCCGTTGCCACGCAGGGCAGGGCGCACGGTCGGGTGGTGGACTGGCTGGCGGCGCAGGCGCACCCGGGATTCCAGGCCTGGCACCTGCCCGACTACGACCCCACGGGCCTGGGGGAGTTCGGGCGGTTGCGCGGAGCGCTGGGCGGTCGCGTGGCCCTGTACCAGCCGCCGGACCTTGCGGAACGGTTTGCGCGGCACTCGAGCCCGCGCCTGCTGGAGGGCATTCAATCCCAGGAAACCCTGGCCCGGCTTCGCGCCCATTCCCTGCCCGAGATCCGGGCGGTCGTGGGCCTCATCGACCGCCACAACGGCGGTCTGGAGCAGGAATCCCTGCTGTTGCCCTGACGGCCGGCCCCGGGGCGACCCGGGGGCTCACGCCTTGGAGTACACCTCGGCGCCTTGCTGGACGAACTCGCGCGACTTGGCCTCCATGCCTTGCTGGAGGGCCTGGTCGGCGGCGATGCCCTGCTCGGCGGCGTAGCGGCGCACGTCCTCGGTGATCTTCATGGAGCAGAAGTGCGGGCCGCACATGGAGCAGAAGTGGGCGGACTTGGCCCCCTCCTGCGGCAGGGTCTCGTCGTGGAACTCGCGGGCGCGCTCGGGGTCGAGGCCGAGGTTGAACTGGTCCTCCCAGCGGAACTCGAAGCGCGCCTTGGACAACGCGTTGTCGCGGTACTGCGCGCCCGGGTGCCCCTTGGCGAGGTCGGCGGCGTGGGCGGCGATCTTGTAGGTGATGACGCCCTCCTTGACGTCGTCGCGGTTGGGAAGCCCGAGGTGCTCCTTGGGCGTCACGTAGCATAGCATCGCGCAGCCGTACCAGCCGATCATGGCGGCCCCGATGCCGCTGGTGACGTGGTCATGGCCGGGGGCGATGTCCGTGGTGAGGGGCCCCAGCGTGTAGAACGGGGCCTCGCCGCACCATTCGAGCTGGTTGGCCATGTTCTCCTCGATGAGGTGCATGGGCACGTGGCCGGGACCCTCGTTCATGACCTGGACGCCGCGGTCCCACGCGCGCCGCGTGAGCTCGCCCTGGACGCGCAGCTCGCCGAACTGTGCCTCGTCGTTGGCGTCGGCGATGGAGCCGGGCCGCAGGCCGTCGCCGATGGAGAAGCTGACGTCGTAGGCGGCCATGATCTCGCAGATGTCGTCCCAATGGGTGTAGAGGAAGTTTTCCTTGTGATGGGCAAGGCACCACTTGGCCATGATGGAGCCACCGCGGGAGACGATGCCGGTGCGGCGCCGCGCCGTGAGGGGCACGAAGCGCAGCAACACGCCGGCGTGGATCGTGAAGTAGTCCACGCCCTGCTCGCACTGCTCGACGAGGGTGTCGCGGTACAGCTCCCAGGTCAGGTCCTCCGCGCGCCCGCCCACCTTCTCGAGGGCCTGGTAAATGGGCACCGTGCCGATGGGCACCGGGGAGTTGCGAAGGATCCACTCGCGCGTGGCGTGGATGTTCTTCCCCGTCGAAAGGTCCATCACCGTGTCCGCGCCCCACTTGGTGGCCCAACGCATCTTCTCCACCTCCTCCTCGATGGACGATGCGACGGCGGAGTTCCCGATGTTGGCGTTGATCTTCACCAGGAAGTTGCGGCCAATGGCCATGGGCTCGCACTCGGGGTGGTTGACGTTGACCGGGATGATGGCGCGCCCGGCGGCGACCTCGTCGCGCACGAACTCCGGGGTGATGACGCGCGGGATGCGCTGGGGGAAGCGCCGCAGGACGGACGGCGTGTAGGGGGAGGCGGGGTCCGGCGCGGGGTGTTGGTGGCGCAGGTCGTCGCGCCCGGCGACGCCGGCCTGCTCGCGAAGGGCCTCAAGGCCCTGGTTTTCACGCAGGGCCACGAACTCCATCTCCGGCGTGATGATGCCCTGGCGCGCGTACCAGAGCTGCGTCACGGGATGACCGGCCGAGGCGCGCACTGGGCGACGACGCAGGCCCGGGAACTCCACGAGCCGGTTGCGCTCCGCCTGGCTGGCGTATTGGGCGTGTTGCTCGCTCAGGTAGCCGTTGTCCATGGGCCGCGCGGGCCGCCCGTCGTACTCGGCCACGTCCTTGCGTCGCAGGATCCAATCGCGGCGAAGGGCGGGAAGGCCCTGGGTCACGTCGCCGTTGAACTCCGGGTCGCCCCAGGGCCCGGAGCAATCGTACACGCGCACGGGGGCGTTGGGCTCCGATTGGCCGTTGCGATCGCGCGTGGGCGTCAGCTCGACCTCGCGCAGGGGGACCCGGACGTCCGGGTGGAGGGTTCCCGCCACGTGGACGCGTCGGGAACGGGGCAGGGGGGTGCGGCTGTTGGACGTGACGAACTCAGGCTTGGCAATCATGGGAGAACAGAGGGGGATGGATGGGGTGCGCGAGGGGATGGCAGGTCGCAACGAGGGGCAACGTCCTGCAAGGCGACCCTTGGGCCGCCTTGCCCTTCGCGGGCGGTTTTGTTGAAAGATGGCGCATTTCCCTTCGCCGGCATGACCCGGGGCAGGTTCGACGGGTCTTTCGCTGGCGCGAAACTCTCAGCCGCCCAACAGCGGCTCCCCGACACGCCCGGCATCGTGCCCATCGACCGGGGCCTTTCAACCTAGAAACGGCAGTTGAAGAGGGTTCCAACACGAGGAAGGGGCCTTCCGATCAGGGCGGATGGTCTCATGGACAGGGATCAAAGGGCTCACCCTAAGGGTGAGGTCGTGTTAGGCTCGACATGGCTGTGGGCCGGGTCCCCTGACCCGGCGCACACGGGATGCGACATCGCGGGCGCCGCGTGAGGGCACGCGGCCTACAGTTGGAACGAATCCGGTTCTGTAGGCCGGGTCCCCAGACCCGGCGCACACGGGATGTGGCATCGCCGTCGCCGCGTGAGGGCACGCGGCCTACAGCAAGCCCTGCCGCCGTTGCTAGGTTCACGCATGGGCTTTGCGTGCCGGCCATGCCGTCCGGCGCCCCGACTTCCCGGCTCGCCACGCGACGTCGTTGGGCCAAGGCTCAACCCATGGACATGGGGCTTGCGGGCAAGACGGTCATCATCACGGGCGGGGCGCGTGGGATTGGGGCGGCCACGGTGCGGGCCATGGCATCCGAGGGCGCGAGGGTGGCCGTGGTGGACCGCGACGAGGCGGCCGCCCACGCCTTGGCAGCCTCCGTGTCCGGTGCCTGGGCCGTGTGCGGGGACTTGTCCGATCCGAACGTTTGCGAGCGCGTGGTCGCCGGGGTCGTGGACCGATGGGGCTCCCTCGACGTCCTCGTCAACAACGCCGGGGTCAACGATTCCGTGTCGCTGGAGCACGGGCCGGACGACTTCATGGCGTCGCTCCGCAGAAACCTCCTCCATGTCTTTGCCTTGGCCCACCATGCCCGCGCGCACCTCGTCCGGGCGCGGGGCGCGATCGTCAACGTCAGCTCGAAGGTCGCCGAGACCGGCCAAGGCCAAACCTCCGGGTACGCCGCCGCCAAGGGGGCCGTGAACGCGCTCACCCGCGAATGGGCCGTCGCCCTCGCCCCCCACGGCGTCCGCGTCAACACCGTCGTGCCCGCCGAGTGCGACACGGACCAGTACCAGCGCTGGTTTGCGTCCCAGCCCGACCCTGCGGCCGCGCGGGCCGCCATCGAGCGTCTGGTGCCCCTGGAACGGCGCCTCACGCGCCCCGAGGAGGTGGCCGACATGATCGTGTTCCTCGCCTCGCCGCGTGCGGCGCACGTGACGGGCGAGCTGGTCCACGTGGACGGCGGCTACACCCGGCTGGACCGCGCCGCGAGCGCCGGCCACGCGAAGTGGGGCGCCACGCGTGACGGCGCGAACGTCGCCACCTGACGGACGACGGGAATCCGTTCTCGCCATGGCTCCGGTGGGCGCTGCATTTTTGGCGCGTGCCATCCCCGGGAACACATCAGACGCCGCGCGTCCGCACGGGGCTTTGGGCGTGGGCGAGCATCGCGTTGGCGGGCCTCCTGCACCTGCGCGCCGCGTCCGCCGCCGGGCCGGACCATGGATTGTTCCTGCCGTTGTCGGACCCGCCCATCCCCCCGGGGCGCGCGTCCAACCCGGTGGATCGCTTCCTGGACGCACGTCGCGTTGCAGCCGGCGTGGGAACGGCCCCGAAGGCCTCGCCCGAGGCATGGCTGCGACGGGTGCACCTCGTCGTCACGGGCCTGCCCCCAGCACCCGCGGACGTCGCGGCGGCATCACGCCATGGGCTGGACGACGCGGCCCGCCTGCGCGTGATCGACCGGTTGCTGGCGTCGCCCGCGTATGGCGAGCGCTGGGCGCGGCATTGGCTGGACGTGGTGCGCTTCGGCGAGAGCCAAGGGTTCGAGTACGACATCATCCGGGACCACGCGTGGCGCTACCGCGACTACGTGGTGAACGCGCTGAACGACGACGTTCCCTACGGACGGTTCGTGCTGGAGCAGATCGCCGGGGACGTGCTGGACGACGCGACGCCCGCAAGCATCGCGGCCACCGGCTTCCTCGTGGCGGGTCCCTGGGACCAGGCGGGCAACGGGTCGGCGTCGCCCATGCTGCGCGCGCAGGTTCGCGAGGCGGAACTCGAGGACATCGTGGGGACCGTGGGCCAGACGTTCCTTGGCCTGACGCTCAACTGCGCCCGGTGCCACGCCCACAAGTTCGACCCGATCCCGCAGGCGGATTACTACCGCGTGCGCGCCGTCTTCGCCGGGGTGTTCCACGGCGACCGATCGATGGCCACGAAGGCGGAGAAGGCGCGCCGCGACGAGGCCGAGGCGCGGCGGCAGGGGCGTTTGCGGGAGATTGCATCGCGCCTGGCGCAACTGGACGACGTTGCGGATGCGCGTCAGGGAACGGGCGCGAAGGGCCTCGTCGCGCCGTTGGCCCGGTGGAGCTTTGGAGGGACGCCGGCGGACGGCGCGGGCACGGCGGGCGCGACGGAGGTCTTGAAGGCCGACTCGGTGGGCGGTGCCACGATGCGGGATGGCCGCCTGTGGTTGGATGGCAAGGAGGCGCACCTGCGCAGCGCGCCCCTCGGACAAGATCTGGGGGACTTCACCTTGGAGGCGTGGGTGGCGCTCGCCGGGCTGGACCAACGCGGCGGGGGCGTCGTGTCGGTCGAGACGGCGTCCGGGGGCGAGTTCGACGCCATCGTGTTTGGCGAGCAACAGGCGGGGCGTTGGATGGCGGGGTCGGAGGGCTTCTTTCGCACGCGCAGCCTGGGGGCTCCTGCGGAGACAGCGGGGCCGGACGAGTGGGTTCACGTTGCGCTGACGCGCGCCCGCGATGGCCGGGTAAGCCTGTATCGCAATGGTGCGCCCTGGGGCGATTCGTACGTCCCGGATGGCGCGCCGGTCCCGCGTTACGGGGCGGACGCGCGCATCCTGGTGGGCAAGCGCCACACCGGGGGCGGGAATGCCTTCCTGCGCGGCGCCGTGGACGAGGCGCGGGTTTATGCGCGGGCGCTGGACGCGGCGGCGGTGCGTCGCTCCTTCGAGGCAGGACCGGATGCTCCCTTGCCCACGCTGGCATCGCGCGAGGCGCAGAGGACGCCGTCGGAGCGGGCGGAACGGCAGGCGTTGATGGAAGAGCAACGCGCGTTGGCGAAGCCGCCACCCGCGAAGGCAGACCCCATGGCCTACGCCGCCACCACCCGGACTCCGGCCCCGACGCATGTCCTTGCCCGTGGCGAACCGTCGCGGCCGGGCGAGCTGGTGGCCCCGGCGGCCCCCGGCCTCCTGCGGGGTTTGCCGGGCGACCTGGGCTTGAAGCCCGATGCGCCCGAGGCGGAGCGTCGGCTGCGGTTCGCGCGGTGGGTGGCGTCGCCGTCCAACGCGTTGACGGCGCGGGTGATCGTCAATCGCGTGTGGCACCATCACTTCGGCCGCGGGCTGGTGGCGTCGCCGAACGACCTGGGCACGATGGGCGAGCGGCCGACGCACCCGGAGCTGCTGGATTGGCTGGCGCGTTGGTTCGTGGACCCGGCCCGTGGCAACGGATCGTTGAAGCGCCTGCATCGGCTGCTGCTCACCACGGAGGCCTTCGCGCGCGCCTCGCGGCCGGTGGCGGTGGACGAAGGTGCGGTCCCCGCCGGCTTGGACCCGGCCACGTTGCTGGGGTGGTTCCCGGCGAGGCGGCTGGAGGCGGAGGTGGTGCGGGACGCGATGCTGGCGGCTTCGGGCGAGCTGGTGCGGGACATGGGCGGCCCTGGGTTCCGGGCGTTCGAGCATCGGGGCGGCGGAGGCCAGAACGAGTACTTCGCGGCGGACCTGGTGGGGGCGGCGTACGCGCGGCGGACGGTGTACCGGACGTGCGTTCACTCGGCGCGCGACCCGATGCTGGACAGCCTGGATTGCCCGGAGTTCTCCACGCGCACGCCGGTGCGGGCCTCGACGACGACGCCGTTGCAGGCGTTGTCCCTGATGAACGGGACGTTTGTGCAACGCCAGGCGGAGCGCGCGGCGGCCCGGGCAACGGCGGCGGAACCGGGATCGCGCGAGCGGCAGGTGACGTGGTTGTGGATGCAGGCGCTCGGGCGCGGGCCTTCGGCGGAGGAGCTGGGACGTGCGCTGTCCATGGCGCGCGAGGGCGACCTGGCGGACGTGGCCTGGGCGTTGTTGAACGCAAACGAGTTTGTCCAACTGCGATGAAAGACGGCGCAATACGACGGGAAGGGGCGATCCTGCGGGCCGATGCCACGGGCCATGGCGCGTTGCTGGACCGGCGTCACTTCCTGCGCTCGACGGGGTCCGGGTTCGGGGCGCTGGCGCTGGGCTGGTTGTTGGCGCGCGACGGGCGGGCGAGCGGGGCGTCGCCGGCATCGCCCTACGCGGCGCGCCCGCCCATGCACCTGCCTCGGGCGAAGCGCGTCATCCACGTGTGCGCCCTGGGCGGGGTGAGCCACGTGGACACGTTCGACCACAAGCCGGAGCTGGTGCGGCGGCACGGGCAGTCCACGGACCTCAAGTTCGACACGTTCTTCGCGCAGCCGGGGCGCTTGATGAAGAGCCCGTTTGCGTTCCGGCAACACGGGCGCACAGGCCGTTGGGTGAGCGACCTGCTGCCGCACCTCGCGCAGTGCGTGGACGATCTCGCGTTCGTTCATTCCATGAAGTCGCGCAGCGCCAACCACACGCCGGCGACGTTCCTCATGAACTCGGGCTTCACGTTCAACGGGTTCCCCGCCGCCGGTTCCTGGGTGAGCCATGCGCTCGGGTCCGAGAACGAGGACCTGCCCGCCTTCGTGGTGTTGCCCGACCCGCGCCAAATGCCGGCCGGCGGCTCCATCAACTGGACGTCCGGCTTCCTGCCCGGGACACACCAGGGCGTGGCGTTGCGCGCCGGGGCCCAGGACCTCATCCCCGACCTCCAGCCCGACGCGTCGTTGCCGCCGGGCCGCGTGGGCCTGCGACGGTCGTTCCTGGAGGGGCTGAACGCGTCGGACGCGGCGTTGCATCCGGAGGACGCAGCGTTGGCCACGCGGATCCGGGCCTATGAGCTGGCCGGGCGGATGCAGCTTGCCGTGCCGGAGCTGGGCGACCTGGGGCGCGAGGACGCCCGGACGCGAGCCCGGTACGGGCTGGACCATCCGCACGGCGCAACGGCGGCCTTTGCCCGGAACTGCCTGCTCGCGCGAAGGCTGTGCGAGCGCGGCGTGCGATTCGTGCAGGTGCTCAACGGCGGCCAGTTCGGGCAGCCGCGCGTCAACTGGGACGGGCACGAGGACATCGTGGCCAACCACCGGGCGCAGGCGTTGGTCATGGACCAGCCGCTGGCGGCGTTGATCTCGGACCTTCGCGAGCGCGGCCTGTTGGACGAGACGTTGGTCGTGTGGACGACGGAGTTTGGCCGCACGCCCATCACGCAGGGCAACGATGGCAAGGGCCGCGACCATCATCCGTTGGCGTTCACCATCTTCCTCGCGGGCGCGGGCATCCAGCCGGGCGCGACGCACGGCGCGAGCGACGAGATCGGCTATGCGGCCGCCGTCGATCCCGTGGAATTCTATGACGTGCACGCCACGGTCCTCCACTTGCTCGGCCTCGACCACAAGCGGCTCACCTTCCGCCACAACGGCATCGACCGACGCCTGACGGACGTCCATGGCGAGGTCATGACGCGGATCTTGAAGGGGTGAAACGGCGAGCGACCGGGGGTGAAGGGAGGAAGGATGAGGGATGACGGAGGAAGGATGAAGGATGAAGGATGAAGGTTGAAGGGGTGATCGGGCGATGGACGAAGTGGGGGGCCGTCCTCGGCATGGGGTGGTTGGCGGCGTCGGGATGCGTCGCGCCCCGGGGGCTGGAGGCACGGCCGGGGGTGCATCGTGAGTCGGGCGAGGCCCGGGCTACGGCGGACATCCACGCGGTGCTGGGCGCGCAGGTGGAGGCATGGAACCGGGGTTCCATCGACGACTTCATGGCGGGCTACGACGCGTCAGCCAGCACGCGGTTCGCATCCGGAGGCGACGTCACCCTGGGCTGGGAAACGGTCCGGAACCGGTATCGGGCCCGGTATGCGTCGCGCGAGGCCATGGGGCGACTGGCGTTCACGGGATTGGACGTGCGCGTGCTGTCGGGCGACAACGCCCTGGTGTTTGGGCGATGGACGTTGACGCGGTCGGGGGACGCACCGACGGGGTTGTTTACGTTGCTGATGCACCGGACGCCGGCGGGATGGCGGGTCGTGCATGACCACACGTCGTCGGCGCAGCCGTGAGGCGAGGGGGGAGGGGGAGGGAAGGGGGAGGGAAGGGGGAGGCGGGAAGCGGCAAGCGGGGGGCGCGGGGCGGGAGGGGTTCATCGCCGGATTCTCGGGCGGTTCCATCGCATCGGCCTGGGAAGCCCTTGGACTCGCGTTGACCTTTGCCCTGTTGGAACCCACCGAAATCGTCGAGGCACCCGTGTTCCAGCCTCGGAGGTCCGTCGGGAAGGTTGGAAAAGATATACCTTCAAGCCTCGAAGTTCATTCCGTAAGCCACGAAGGCCAATGTGTGAGCCTCGGAGGTCAACGTTTGAGCTTCAGAGGCCAACGTTTGAGCCTCGGAGGTCAACGTTTGAGCCTCGGAGGTCAACGTTTGAGCTTCAGAGGTCAATGTTTGAGCTTCAGAGGTCAACGTTTGAGCCTCGGAGATCAATGTTTGAGCTTCAGAGGCCAACGTTTGAGCCTCGGAGGTCAATGTTTGAGCTTCAGAGGTCAATGTTTGAGCCTCAAAGTTCAATCGTGAAGACTCGCGGATTCATTTTTAAGCTTCACGCATTCATCGGGGAAGTTCCCACGTGAATCCGGCAGGTGCCGAGCCGTGCCGATGAGCCTCAGGACTCCTGACGTCGTGTCGTGGTGGGAGCGGGTGGTGGCAATGGAGTGGCACAGGAGGGAGCTCTGCACCCCTGCGGGTCAGCCCCATGCCTAACCGGCAACGCCCCGGCTTCAGCGCGTGTACCATGGGTTTGAGCGCTCACCCAACGGGCCTTCAGGTCTCCCGAAGTTCATTTTCCAGGCGGGTTGATCCCGTGCTGCTCGCTGACATCCGGGACCCGCTTCCCGTCCAGCGGGTGCTGATGGAGAATCCGGACCTCTTCCTCGCCACTGATCCTAGAAACGGCAGTTGGGCAGTCTGTAGGCCGCGTGCCCTCACGCGGCGATG
>CAYSGH010000040.1:0-19002 GCA_964430505.1 uncultured Akkermansia sp.
GTCTGACAAGCCGCGAGGAGTGTCTGACAAGCCGCGAGGAGTGTCTGACAAGCCGTGCGGAGCGTCTGACAAGCCGTGCGGAGCGTCTGACAAGCCAGAACGACTGTCTGGCGAGCGCGGACAACTGCTTGGTGAGCCGCGAGGAGTGTTCGGTGAGTCAAACGGACTGCCCAACGTGCCGTGCAAACCGTCCGAAGGTCAGCGCCTGCGTGAAACCCCGGCAAAACTGCCGACTGGTAAATGGGGCGGAATCATCCTAGGGACGGCAGTCGAAGAGGATTTCACAACGAGGAAAGGGCCCTCCCATCCGGGAGGATTGCTAAGGGGTGCCCGCCACCACGGCCTGCCGCTACTGGCTGTACGGGAGATTGAGGGATGGGGCGGCCGATCTGCTACATAGGAATGAAGATCGTCAGGGTCCTGTCCGTGGTGCGTGATTAGCACCACCTTTCCCCATAGTGTTCCATGTAATCGAGCCATCCCAACAGGTGCCAATGGTCCACCCTGTCTTGGTACACTCGCGGCTGCTCTGTGCAGAGGAAGCAAGCGTAGCGCTTGAACCAGAAGGGATTTGCGGCGATCTCAGATTCCCTTGCGGCCGGGAACTCGCCAAGCAGCATGTCTCTTGCCTGGCGGAATAGCTGCATTGGCTTTAGCCGTTCCGGGTCGTTGGTTCGGCGGCGCACAGGCATCTCCAGATGGTCCCGGAACTGTTCGTCGTACTCGGGCCACTCGCCCCTGTTGGTGCACCGATGCCACATTGGGAAGGCGTCATGGTTGACCGCAACCCAGAAAAGCTTCCCGTTCGTGCTCCAGCTTGTCCAATTCGGACTGTCGAGCCCGGTGTAGAGGGCAAAAAGTCCGGGCCGGGGATTGCGGAGTCCCCAGAGGGCACGATACAACCATACTGCTTCGCCCTTGACTTGCAGAAGGGCAACGCGCTTTTGCGTGCAATGGCCCTCCACGATCATTTCTTGCTCCAAAACGCTCCATCGGCCACCCGTCAGTGTTGGACCGGGCACCCATTGGGCAAGCTGCCTCAACTCTTCATCGGTCAGATGCTCGATGGGTGGCACTCCCGCTGTATCGATGCCCAGCGCATGTCGCAGCTCTTCGGCCGTTAGCTCCTGGGAATGTACAACCTTGAAGCCATGAATGGCTGGCACCCCCGCCAAATCCGTCAAGTAGTCGGCATAGAGGTAGCAATGGGCTGCCTGGGCAAATAGCTGCATTGGGGAAAAGTCATCGCCTGATCCTGGGTAGTAAACGACACGGGATTCCAAGAAGGAATCAGCCAATTGCTTTGAAAAGTGAAGCTTGTCCGGTGATGCGGTGAGCCAGCCGGGCATCTGGCTGATCTGCTGATCAAAGGGTGTCATGGGCATAGGAATGGATGGTTAGTTCAGCAAGAGACCCCGATTGGCCGCCCTCAACTGCTGGCTGCCTCCAGCCGGGTAATGGGCCATCGGGTGATAGTGAATCACAATCCTGCATCGGTCCTTGTTGGCCTCGAAGACCTGATGCCAAGGTCCATTCTTGAGGTTGATCCCATTGGGGTCTGGCAGCCGATCAGGCACCCCAGCCAACGCCAGTTCCTCGTTGAGGCGATCTGCCACGCCTTTTGTAACAAAGACCGTGCGGCCGGCCGCTGTGGTCGGTTTGAAGATCAATCCTGCCAAGGCAGTGAAATGGCCAGCAGCACGTGCTGCCGCCAGCAAGGCCTGGTTCTGAATGTTCCTAGCACCCGTGGTTGGCCATGGCAGCAGTTCGACAAAGCTGATGCCATCCCTGATGGCTTGGGGAAGCGGGACGACCCGGCCGTTGGCAGCGCCACCCTCCCGGCAAAACACATGGCTGAACCACTTGTGGTAGGCCCTTCCATCCCCGGAATACTCCGGCAAAAGAAAGGGGTGATGGACCCAATGGTTTGACCAGAAGGCAGGGCCATCCTTCAGGTATTCAACGACCCACGGCCAAATGGGTTGATCCCCAATGTCGGGCGCGAAGTTGGCATCCTCACCGATGAAGATGTGCTGGGCCGTGACTGGATTGGCACCCTGGTATGGCTTCCAGTGGAAGTAGAATTGGAGCATGGGAGAGGGGTGGAGTGGCATGATGGTTTTAGACTAGAAGTATGCCATGGCCCTACACACTCACCCACGCACAGTCAAAGCAAATCGTTCCGCATCCGGAATATGAACCAAGGCACGCTGCTTGGATGCGCAAGGGCCTCAACAAGCAGGTTGCCGCCTTTCTACGGGTACGCAGGGGAGATCAGACTTACGCCTCTTTTGGCCGAAAGGTGGGCCTCTCGCCCTCCACGCTGTTCAGGCTGGAGAATGGCGAGCAAAGCATCACGATTCAGAAGCTGGAACAGGTCTTGGCTCGTCTAAGGTGCACGGTGCGTGACGTGTTTCCGCCGGAGGGCTGATCGACGCCCTCTGGATGCGGAATAGGGGCGCCCCGTTTCATCCGGTCGCTTCGAGGGTTGTTTCGGCTGGTCATGATACGGGCCAATCCGGTCCTTTTGCTGAAAGCGATCCGGCCTGGGTTGCGCACACACCCTCAGGAGTTGCCTTTTGGCCTGCTGGGTGGTCATGGCCAGACCCAAAGGAGTGATCCTGAAATCGGCAGTCAAAGAGGGTGCCAAAACGAGGAAACGCCCTTCCCATCGGGGCGGATGGGCTCATGGACAGGAACCCAGGGGCTCACCCTGCGGGTGAGGTCGAGGTAGGCCCGTTTCGGCTGTAGGCCGGGTCCCCTGACCCGGCGCACCGGGCATGCGGCATCGCCATCGCCGCGTGAGGGCACGCGGCCTACAGACGGACCCACTGCCGTTTCTAGGTTCATGGCTCCATCGCCACCGGCTTGGGGATTGGGGAGCCCTTGACCAAGAGGACTGGGCAGCTCATGACAGCGCCCTCGGCGAGGGAACCCGTCTGCTTTCGGCCTATCACACCAGTGAAGGCACCAAGGTTTGGATCATAACGGAGTGGGACAGGTCCGTGACGCCCCTACTCTTACGGGAAGTTTATGGATGCTCCGGCCCGAAAAATCGACTCACCGTACACGCACTCAGCGGCGTCACTTAGCGACTGGACCGCCGGAAGATCCGGCAGTCACCTGGACAGCGGCTCAACTCGCTGTGGTTTGGGGGGGACTATCGGGTGAAGGCCAGTGCTTTTGCACTGGCTCAGGAGAAGCTGCAGGCTTGGAAGAATTGATCCAAAGCAGTGACCAACGGACGTGAACTGTCCGTGACAATCATTCCGTTCCCGAAAGGGAAGAGCCTGCCGTAGGGCGGGCTCTTTTCTTTAGGGGTTTGCTCATGAGGGCGAGGGGTTGGACGTGAGATCAGATTGCCTGATCCAAGATTTCTTTGGTGCGGAAATCAAACACGACGAACCTAACAGAATCGTGCGCCTCAAACACACTAGCGTCTCGGTCAAATGCCACGCCCACCTCGTGCAAGCGTTTGGAAAAGTCGCTCAAATGCAGGTGCTGGCCCAATACATTGTTCAGCTTCGACTCTTGGCCTCCAATCCGCCCTAGCTTCAGACAGCAATCCGCAAGAAACATTGACGTGATGTCTAAGCCTGCTGTGTCGGTCACCGATGCGACCGAGATCGGACCACCGAACGACGGGACGTGCGCAACGAGATCAAGGTGTTTTGAAACCAATGTGTATGCCTCCAATTCGGCGGCATAAAGCTGACGAAGCATCCAGGCGGGCATTGAGTCATTGCGGAAATCTGGGTGCTTGCTGGATTTGAACAGCTTGAACACCCATCGCCCGGTGCTGTCTGCAAATACGCAGCTGTTTCCGCCATGCCCGATGAGGCTTTCCATGTTAAGGTGCAACGGAATATTCATGAACTTTTCAAAGGCTAAGGATTAACCACTTTTTGTCCGTACCGTGGAAGATCGCAGTTCCTGTGCTGTTTGCGTTTTATCGCCTCATAGCCTCACCCCACTTCGGTCCGGCGACAAAGGCCAACTGAGGAGGAGCTGCAGGCGTGGTGAAATTGATCTGCTTCGTCCCTCTCTCCGGACTGACTCTTTGTCTGGCTTGGAGAGGGGGATTGAACTAGGGCCGCGGGCCGGAGATGGATCCTTTTGTTTAGCTGGCAAGCCGGTTACGCCCTCGCGGTGCCACCTCGAAGAATCCCAGCTTGCCCTTCATCGCCCTGAATCGAGATCGCCGGGCGTTCTTGAGCACAAAACCGTAGTCCCCACCAAACCAGTAGGATCGTGACTTGGTGACGCAGTCCACAATCTCCACGCTTCCCACGATGCCGCCGGTTGGGAAATCCTCACGCTCCGGGAGTTTCTTGATGCGTCGGTAACGGCAGATTGCCACGAAGTCTTCGTATTCAGCCCGCGTGACTTGCCTGCGGCTCGCGTGAATCCAGATGCGCCCGCGTAGACGCGTCGCCCATGACCTGTTTTCAATGTCCTTGTAGCCGTTCACCACGAGCTATGCCCATGATGGACGAAGTGTCAGTGCTTTCATGCTCGTGTTGGAGACGAATGAAGTTCAAAGGGGCTCGACTAAGGCTCCCAGAGAAGAGCAGGCCATGCCTTTTGAGCCCCTTCTTGGTTGGCTTCAGATTCAAAGGGCAGCCAAGAAGGATCGTCAGCATTAGGGTCCTCCAAGGCTGAGGACTGGTGTACGTGTCCTTTAAGGGCAGGGCATCGATCTTCAATAAGCTGCTTCAGCAAATCGGCATCCCCAGCCCACAACTCGGGGGAAATCACGACTTGCTCGATCCAATCGGCAGCCGGTACACGCTCGACCTCGATGCTCGGCTGCGCCCTCGGATCGACCGTTACCAAGCGAACCTCGTTCTCGTAGCTGTATTCTTGCGCTTTGAGAATGTAAGGCCTGCGAAGAGCCTCCTTCAGCTGATCGTCGTTGAAGACATCATCTGGCGTTACTTCGCTTTGAGCATCGAGGTATTTCATCTTGCTGATGCGCCATTTGTTGGAAGCAGTAGACTCCAACGCCTTCTCAAGTGCGCTAAGTCTTGTCCGGATCGCGAACCCGTGGGGAGCATACAGCCGCCACATGGCGATGGATTGATGCTCAGAAGCAAAGAGGCAGAGCGCATAACGCGTCGACACCACTAATCTGTGCCAATGGTCGAAGACGACAATCTGGTTGGCGCCGGGATGACCCCGATTACAGTCGAAGAATTCTTGATCGATTTTCGAAAGGCAATGGTCGCGGACGTAACCAAGCAACTCTGTGTACTCCTGCTGATTGAAGGCTACTGTCTGGGTGACATGGTCCCAGAGGCGGGTGCCTTCCATTGGATCCAATCCCCTAAGCCTGCTGATCGACGACAATCGTAACCGGCCATCGAGGTAAAGCAGCAGCGTGGGAAGCGTTACGTACCGCCACAGGGTAACATCCCTGCCCACCGGCAAAGGACCGTTTGCAATGATGTTGGCACCCATAGATTCAGATTTTCGCCATCACATCCTCCAGCTTGCTCGCCTTGATAAACCGCGCCGGATTATCGCCATCGTGCATTAGCTCCCCAAAGTGGGCTTCGCCGCACTTGATCTTGCCGCTTTCGCGGTCCCGCAGGTCGTCGGTAAACAAGCTGCTCTTGGTTTCCACGACGAAGAACAGGCGTTCTGAGCCGTTCCTGTCGACCAGGACCGCCCAGTCGGGGTTGTAGGTGCCCAGCGGGGTCGGGACCTTGAACCAGGCAGGGAGCTTGGCGTAAAGCTTGATGGCTTCGTTCTTCTCCATCTGCTCGGCAAAGGTGCGCTCGGTGTCGGCCTGGTAGATGACCTGCTCGTGAACGGCCTTGGTGGCGTCGATCATGGACCGCAGATAGCCCGTTAGTTCTTCCTGCTCGAAGAGTTCCTGCGCGTAATAGAACTCGCCCCCCAGACGCTGGTACTTGATGCCATCAACCAACGCCAGGCGCTTGGCACGGTTGATCGCCTCGCTGGTTAGTTCGATGAACTGCTGGGGGTTGCGCTTGAAGTCGTCCAAACGTCCACTCGTGGTCAGGATTCGAGCAATGCTTCGCCGGGTGAGATGGGTGCGGTCCTGGAGTTCTGTCAGGACATCGGGCAGTTCGATGTCACCCTCCTCGATGTTTACCGGAGCCGAGGTGGCCGTTTCGGTGGCTTCCACACCGGCACGGCCGATAGCCACGTCCGCCTTGCGCCAGTGGAGACGTGTCCGGGTGATGGGCGGGGCTTCCTGGATGGCCTTCGTGCAGGTGCTCAGCAATGCCGCGTTGTCGAAGCGCACCCGGTAGGTGGTCTTGTGCTTGATCCTTTCCCAGAGCGCCTTGAACTCCTCGCTCTGGAGCACCGCCCGGCGCGTTTTGACCTGCTTCCGTTCGTCGGCGTTCTTGATCTCCAATCTCCCAGCCAGCTTCCGGAGGATTTCCCGGATTTGGGGCAACTGCGCCGAAAACTGTGTAGGAACCGTCAGGGTGCCATCCTTCAGCGCCTTCTTGAGCGACTCCTGCACCTTGCCCTTGGCGTCGATGTAGCCCGCTGCGCGAAGATGGGTCCACAGCTCCTTGGACCGGTCGAATCCCAGCGGAGTGGACTTCCCGTCGGTACCCGTCACCGCGATGCCGGCAAACTGGTGCTCTGCCACGATGCCAAACCGGATACCGGTATCGTCCTCGATCTCCTTCTGAAGGTTCTCGGCAAACTGCTCGTAGCTCTCGGTGGCGATGACGGTCAGCGTGTTGATATCGAAGCCTCGCAATCGTTCGCCCGCCTGGTTCACGCACAACCGCAGCCCGCGGCCAATCGTCTGACGGCGCTCGCGTTCGGTGCCCATTTCCCGGAGCGCACAGATCTGGAACACGTTTGGATTGTCCCAGCCCTCACGCAACGCCGAGTGGGAGAAGATGAACTTCAGCTTGGTATCGAAGCTCAGAAGCTTCTCCTTGTCCCGCATGATCAGGCTGTACGTGTCGTCATCGGCCTTGGTGTCGCCCCGGGTGTCCTTGGCCACTTCCACGGTCTTGCTACCGACCTTCTTCTTGTCCACCGAGAAGTACCCGTCGTGTACCAAGGTGGCGTCCGTGGTGACGTCCACTTCCTTGAACAGGCTTTGGTAATCCGGGTGCCGGGCCATGCGCCGATACTCATCCTCGAAGATGAGGGCGTAGTCGCCTTTGACCGGATTCCCCTCGGCGTCGTACTTCCGGTAGCGCTCCACGGAATCGATGAAGAAGAGGCTCAGGACTTTGATTCCCTGGGGCGCAAGCCGACGTTCCTTGTCCAAGTGCTCCTTGATGGTGCGTTGGATCATCTGGCGCTGGATGGCCAGGGGTTCCACGTCGCCGAAGGCTTCACCCGGATGCAGAAATAGCGGATCCATCCCTGGTGTCCGCAGTTCCATGAACTCGCCGCCCTTGGCGACCCGGATCTCACCGACCCGACAGTCGTGGTAAACCGCTCGCTTCGTTGTCATCTCCAGGAGGTCGCCGTCCTGGACGGTCACCTCCTGCCGTTGCACCCGGCCACCCACCTCCACGTCCAGCTCGACCTTGGCGGAGACGACACCGCGCTTGGAGCTGACGGAGACGAGACGGACGAAGGGCTTGTTGTGCCCGCCTTCCACGGCGGCGGCAGCCACCTCGATTTGCTTCACCAACTTGCGCTCGTAGGCGTCCACCGCATCGAGACGGAAGACCATGTGGTGCTTGTCCACGTGGGTCGCTGAGTAGCGGAGCGTGCACAGGGGGTTCATGGCGCTCAACGCCTCCTTGCCGCGTCCTTCCAGACCCCCGTCAACGCTTTGAGGCTCGTCAACGATCAGGATCGGCCGGGTTGCCTTGATCAGGTCGATGGGCTTCTCGCCGCCGGTCTTCTCGCTGTCCTTGTAGAGGTTGTTGACGTCCTTCTTGTTGATCGCGCCCACCGTCACGACCATCACCTGAATGTTCGGGCTGGTGGCGAAGTTGCGGACTTGGCCGAGCTTCGTGGAGTCATACAGGAAGAACTCGAAGGGGACGTTCGCGTACAGCGCCCGGAAATGCTCCTCCATGATCTGGAGGGACTTGTAAACGCCTTCCTTGATCGCCACGGACGGCACCACCACGACGAACTTGGTAAAGCCGAAGCGCCGGTTCAGCTCGAAGACGGTCCGCAAGTACACGTAGGTCTTGCCCGTGCCCGTCTCCATTTCGACGGTGAAGTCGCCCGACGCCAGGGACGCCGTGGGTGGCAGGCCATTCCGAAGCTGGACGGCGTTCAGGTTGGCGACCAACTCGTCGTCCAGCAGGGTCAGGCGATTGCCGATGCCGAGGTCGCTTTCGGCAAAGCCAAGTCGCGATTGCTTGTCGGCGGCGTCCAAGGTGACCGTGAACTCTGTGCGGCAGGTTTCCTGGCCGCGAAAGAGGTCGCACACCGCGTCGATGGCTTGGAGCTGGTAGTCCAGGTTGGACTCGAAGTGCAGTTTCATGACGCTTCCCCACCTTTCAAATACTTGAGCAGGGCCTCGTCAAAGTCGGAGACGTACTGCTGGTCCTGTTTGACCCGAAACTTTTCGTATTCCGCATGGGCCTTGGCGACGGCCATTTCATGGGAGATTTTCCCGGCGTTGGTCAGCACCTGCTGTTCATTGAAGTCGAGAAATCGCTTCACCTGCACCACCCAGTCCTTCATGGCCATGACCTGGCGGTTGAGGGCTCGCAGCTCGGCAAAATCGATGAACATGCCCACCAGCCGATTGAGCTTCGAGACCTCGGCTTCGCTCAGGTAGTTCTTGGCCACGGTCACGTCGCTCTTGAGCACCTTCCCCTTGGGTGCGTTCTTCCAGGTCGTCAGGCCCATGAAGGCGCGTTCGCTATCAGCCCTGCCGTGGACGATCTCGGCTGCCGTCTGGCCGGTAGTCGCGAAGTGCAGTTGGTTTTGGACGATCTGGTAGAACAGTTGGGTTTCCTCGCTCTGGCTCCGGTAATCGCTGCTGCACTGCTCGAACACGTCCGCAATCTTTTGGTAGGCCCGGCGTTCGCTGGCCCGGATCTCGCGAATCCTCTCCAGCAGTTCGTCGAAGTAGTCGCGTCCAAAGACCCGCCCTCGCTTGAGCAGGTCGTCGTTGACCACGAAGCCCTTGATGATGAACTCGCGCAGGGTGTTCGTTGCCCAGATACGGAAGTGGGTGGCCTTGAGGGAATTGACCCGATACCCGACCGCGATGACTGCATCCAGGTTGTAAAACTCGATCTCCCGGGCCACCTCGCGCTCGCCCTCGGGTCGAACCATTTCCATTTTGGAAACAGTTGCCTCCCGCGCCAGCTCCCCGGTGGCGAAGATGTTCTTCAGGTGCTTGTTGATCCCAGGCACCTGCACTCCGAACAGTTCGGCCATCGCCTTCTGGGTTAGCCAGAACGTTTCCCGCTCGAAAACGACATCCACGGTGACCCGGCCGTCCTCCGTGGTGTAGAGGACGATCCGATTTGGTTGCTGGGGGGCAAGTCCTTCGGGCATGTCGGTCACAGGCTGCGGATGTTCTGGAGGCCGTGCTGTTGCAGGATGGCGGCCAGGTTGGTCTTGGCCACGTCGTCGGCGAAGGCGCTGTCGCGGAAGACCAGGGTGCTTTCGCCGGCCGGAGCCTGGGCCTTGTGCCACTCGACGATGCCCAAGGCCAGCGACTCGACCTCCTCGGCAAGAATCTCCCGCGAGAGACAAACGATCAGCGTTCCGGCTCCGACCGAGTAGACCCGATGGGGCTCACGCGAAGCCGCGAAGCCGCAAAGACCTTCTGTCGATTCTGCCGCTCCTTCACCGCTTCGCGCCTTCGCGCCTTCGCGTGCGATCTCCCGCGTCTCGATGGGAACGGTCAGGTCCAACCCCAGCTTGAGCAGCAGTTCAAACAGGATGTCCTGCTCGGTCCGGTCGGTCTTGAGGTGTTCCACCGAGGCTTCAATCGTCTCCGCAAGCTGATCCCGGTTGGGCTCCCACGCGCGGATGTTGCTGCTGGCAAGCTTGAAGACCCGGAAGCCGAGGTCTGGAAGATTTTCAGAAGCTCCTGAATCGCCATACTTTAACAAGTCCGGCTCGCTTGATTCCGTTGATTTTGCCAACTCAAGCTCCGAGCGAATTTTGCTCCCAGATCGACGCAGACGCTCCTTGGTCAGATCTGCAATTGTTGGTCGCTTTGGGTCACCGGTTGGTTCGGGAAGCTGAACGAGAATGTAACGCCTGTTTCCACCGTCTTTTGCGTTGGCACTTTGCGTTGCGTGCCCAGTTGTTCCCGAGCCGCCGAAGAAGTCGAGCACTACGTCATTGTCGGAAGCAGTAGTGCCGATCTGCAGCATACGCTCGACAAGCTTCGTTGGCTTCGGGGTAATGAATAGGTCCTCTCCTGAGGCAGCGCCCATTACTTGGCTCAATTCTTGTTTAGCGTTTCGAGTGCTTCCGACATCTTTCCACGGCCAATACGTCTGTGGGACAACGCCTTGCCGAACCTCCGAGAGGAAACGCTTTATCCCAGGACGGTTATCGCCCGATTCGCCCCACCAAATACGATTGTCCTTATCCAGTTCATCGAACTTCTCACGGCTTACTCGCCAATAGCTCCCTGCAGGTGGTCCAGGAATGACTTTACCGGTCCTTGTCGTAATTGGATAACGGCCCTGGGCGTAGAAATTGCGGGCGGCTAAGTCGCTAAGGAGCCAAACACCCCTTGGATCATTGTCTGGATTCTTGTAGCGAGCGATCATTGCTTCGGTCCGCTCCAGGCCATTTGGCCGCCACTCCGCTGCATCTTTTGCGTAGACCACCACATAATCGTGATCCTCACTGAAGTGGATCGCGGTATTCTTGGGGCTGTCCATCTTGTGCCAGATTACTGTCGCGATGAAATTCTCTGGCCCGAACACTTCGTCCAAGGCTGCGCGGAGGTTGTGGATTTCATGATCGGCAATGCTCACAAAAATGACCCCATCCTCCCTCAACAGATTCCGCGCCAGTTTCAGGCGTGGATACATCATGTTGAGCCAATCCGTGTGAAAGCGCCCGGACGATTCCGTGTTGGACGTGAGCTTTTGCCCGCCTTCGCCCACCTGGCCGGTCAGCTCCAGGTAGTTCCGCATGTTGTCCTGGAAGTTGTCGGGGTAAACGAAGTCCTTTCCGGTGTTGTAAGGCGGATCGATGTAAATCAGCTTCACCTTACCGGCGTAAGATTTTTGGAGGAGCTTGAGCACCTCCAGGTTGTCACCCTCGATCATCAGGTTGCGTGTCGTGTCCCAATCGACGCTCTCCTCCGGGCATGGACGCAGGGTTCCCGTGCTGGGCGTCAGGGCGATCTGCCGTGCCAACCGCTTCCCGTGCCAGTTCAGCCCGTATCTCTCCTCGGCATCGGTCACCGGCTTGTCGCCCACAAGCTGCTTGAGGACGTCCAGATTGACCGCAACGCCTTCCTTGCCTTCGGTCAGCAACTCCGGGAAGAGCGCACGTAGGCGGGCGATGTTCTCGGCCACGACGTCCGGTGACTTCGTCTCGGGGTCAGCGTTGGTAAGCTTCTTCATGGATCTTGAGCGGGACGATTTTGGTTCACGCGAAGGCGCGAAGACGCGAAGTCCCGATGTTGATGGACAATCCGTCGAATGCCTTCCTTGAAGGTGGCGGCTCCGAAGTTGATGAGCAATCCCAGGGGCATTCCGAGGAGGCGGAGATAGGTGAGCACCTGCTTCGAGTGGACGGGAGCAAGGTTCTCGACAGACTTAAGTTCGAGAAGAAGGACGTCCTCCACGATCAAGTCGGCGCGGAATCCTTCGTCGAAGGAGTAGTTCATGAGGCGGATGGGAACCGAAACCTGACGCCGCACCACAAGCCCCCGATCTTCGAGCATTCGGGCGAGCACGACCTCGTACACGCTCTCCAGCAACCCGGGCCCAACCTCGACATGTAGATGGTAGGCGCAATCGACGACGATGGCCGAGAGTTCTTCGGGATTTCTTCGCGCCTTCGCGTCTTCGCGTGAGTCCTTCATAGCGCCTCCTGGGCTTCGGCAAGGCACGATTCCAACCGTTTCAGCTCCAGATTCAACTCCACACGACGGTGGAGCTGCGTTTCCTTGCCAGCACTGGCACGTAAAAGGGTGATCTCCCGGCTCAGGCGCTGGTGGTCTGCCAAGGCAGCACGTCGTCGTTCCACTGCCGCAGCATCCGGGGCAGCATTGAAAACGCCCGTCAATTGGGCGGCGGCATGAGCTTCAAACCGTTCGATCCACCCTTGGTAAACCGCATGGAGGTTCTGGCGTGGCTGCTGTGCGAGACTTAGCGACTTCAGGAAGGCTGACGTGGCTGGCTTACTTGGATCCACCGAGGCTGTGACGACCGCGCCATCGAGGACGGTCTGCCCGGCTTGGCCTTGCGACCACCGCAGGTGAGCCACCGAGAGGGTGATGCCTGCGGCCTGGCACTGGATGAGCAGGACGGGATACGGGATGGATCGATGGATCAACTCCGCGAGACGTGGGGCTTTGGCGTCCGGTCGTAGAACCACGGAAAGCACGGCGATTTCCAGGTATTCCCGGACATCGTCGCGATATGCTGGCACACCGATGGTGGTTGGCTTCAACGCGGCCAGCCACACGAGTTCTTCGATGCCTTCGTTGATTTGGCGTTTGTCGGCAGCAGTGGGGGCGCCGTTCTCCACCAAAAGCTTCTTGGGCACACGCTGATCGACCCGAGCCGCCGGTGGCAACTGAAGCGCCGAAATGACGTCGTTATCATTCACGGGATTCCAAGCGTGGGAGGGATTTGAACCACGAAACACACGAGATACCCGAAGGGTGATAAGACCAATGGAGATCGAGTCGGGGTGCGCATGGCGGTGCCATCTGGGTTTTGGTTTTGTGTGTTGGGTGTGGTTCGTGGTTCAACACACGGGCGCTTCGAGAATCACCAGAAAGGCCACCACCTCGAAGTCGTTGATGCCGGCGAACTCACCCTTCATGGCGTGAGTGCCCCCTGGGGTAAACAAGCTGGCCACGGCTCGTTCCACCCGTTTTCCGATGACCGAGGCTACCGCCGCTGAGAGGAGCTTCTGCGCCTGCGCCATGTCCTCGCCCTGCTTGGTTGCCTTGTCGAAGCGAGCGTAAGCGCCCGCATCTGGCAGATCGCGACCGACACAAATGCGTCGCAATCGATCCAAGATCGCCTTGGCCTGGGTGAACGGCAGCAAGACCGTTCCGTTGTCCCCAACGTGAACCAAATAATGCGGTGCGAGTGGGTAGCCTGGTTCAAAGGACTTCGTGGCGGCTTCTCCCTCTGCCCGCAGGCAAAACACGATCCCAGCCGGGATGCCCACCTCGGGCGTGCTGGTGACGGCAAACGTGCCGACGGGCAAAGCCTCGATTTGTCCCGGGTGAGCCTTCAACGACTGCGCCAGGTCGATTCGAAAATCCGTGAGCGTGAGGTCGGCGATGGAAACCCCGCTGGAAAGGTCCTCCAGGTCGATGACGGCGTCCTGCAACTTGAGGAGCTGCGTCCGGCGATACTCCAGGTCGTTCATCTGGTTGCCGGACTGCTGCTCGATGATGTTCTCCTCGCCCGTGGCGGAGACGTCGAGCAGCACCATGCGACCGGAGACGCGTTGCTCCAGGTTGATGTATTCCTCCAGCTCGATGTTGGGCCAGAAGTTGACCAACTGGATGCGGCTGTTGGGGGAGCCGATGCGGTCGATACGTCCGAACCGCTGGATGATGCGGACAGGGTTCCAGTGGATGTCGTAGTTGATCAGGAAATCGCAGTCCTGAAGGTTCTGGCCTTCGCTGATGCAATCCGTGGCGATCAGCAGGTCCACCTCGCCCTCGGCAGCCAGGTCTGCTGGGCGCTCCTTGGAACGAGGGGAGAACGCGGAGAGGATGCTTGCGAGGTCTTTCCGCAGGTCCGGCAAGGTGGTTTGGCTTCGGCCCGTGCCCGTGACCAAGGCGGTGTGAAGTCCAAGGTCCGACAGCACCCAAGGGGCAAGTTCCTCGTACAGGTAGCGGGCCGTATCGGCAAAGGCCGTGAAGACGAGGATCTTTCGATTGCCCGGGTTCAACGGGTGACGCGCCTTCTCGGCAATGACCTCGCGCAGCTTCGCCAGCTTGGCGTCCCGTGAGGCACCCACCTGGTGCGCCGCCGAGTAGAGGGTGGCGAGGCGATTTCGGTCCTCGATCAGGTCCTGCTTCCAGCGCACCAGATCGACGTCGTGGAGAAGAACCTTCACCTTTCGACCCACCAGAAGCGCCTCGAAGGTTGGGTCTTCGATGTCCACGTCCGTAATGTCGATCTCCTCCACCGACTCCTCGTGGGCTTCGATCTTGGCCAGGGTGGCCTCGACGTCAGCCAGTTGGCGTTTGAGCGTCAGCGCGAACGAAGGCACCGCGCTCTCCATGCGCTTGAGCACGTTGACGCGGAGGAGGTGAACCAGGCTTTCCTCGCGATCCACCTGCCGGAAGAAGCCCTCGCCGCCACGAACCTGCGTGCTGTACTTCGCATCGTAAGCCGCCTGCTTGTGGGGCAGGACGTAACGCAGGGGGGCATACGCGGCCAACGTGAGACGCCGGATCTCGTTGTTGATCTCCCGGATGGAACGGAACTCGCCCGCCCGATCCACGTCCGGCTTGTAGTTGATGGGCTTGAGGCGCTCCGGAAACGCGCCCGTCTCGCTCGTGCCGTAGTACTTCTGCACGTGCTTCCGGGAACGGGCGATGGTGAGCAGGTCCAGCAGCTTGAAGTAGTCGAAGCCCAGCATTTCGATGAGGCGCTGGGAGGTGCGATCCGTCCCTTCGAGGGCCAGCCACCGATTGAACTGCAACTGGGCCTGCCGAATCGTCGCCTCGATGCTGGGGATGCCGTGGTCGAACAGCGCGGTGTCGTTGCCTTCCGTGACGAAGGCGATCTGGTTCTTGAGGTCTGCCAACCGGTTGTTTACCGGCGTGGCCGAGAGCATCAGCACCCGGGTTTTGACACCCTCCTTGAGGATCCGCCGCATCAGGCGGTCATAACGGGTCTCGCGATCCTTGTGCGTGGCCTTGTTCCGGAAGTTGTGGGACTCATCGATGACGACCAGGTCGTAGTTGCCCCAGTTGACGTGGGAAAGGTCGATGTCCCCGGACTTGCCATCGTCGCGGGAGAGATCGGTGTGGTTGAGGACGTCGTAGTTGAATCGGTCTGAGGCGAGGAGGTTCCGTCGGTCGTTGGCCTTGTAGAGCGTCCAGTTATCGCGCAGGCGCTTGGGAACCAGCACCAGCACACGGTCATTGCGCAGCTCGTAGTACTTGATGATCGCCAGGGCCTCGAAGGTCTTACCGAGTCCGACACTGTCCGCGACGATGCATCCGCCCAGGCGTTCGAGCTTGTCGATGGCACCAATCACGCCATCGCGCTGGAACTTGAACAGCTTCTTCCAAACTACTGTGTTCCGAATGCCGGTGGCAGACTTGATGATCTTGTCCTCATCCAGTTCGTCGCCTCGGTCCCTGAACAGGTGGTAGAGCGTCAGGTGGTAGATCAGCGACGGCGGCTTGGGATCGACCAAGCTTTGAAGCGTGGCCAGAAGTGCGCTCTTGGCTTCTGGGGAACCCGGAAGGCTGTCCCAAAGGCTGTTGAACCACCCCGACAAAAGCGCCCACTCGTCGGCAGTTTCCGAGCATTGGACGAGGCTGAACTGGTTGCCGGGCACCAAGCCGAGGCCTTCCGTGGTGAGCGGACAGTTACCCGTGATGGCGCAACGGAAGGCGCTGTCAGGTTGGCTGGCTAGAAGGGTGGACTGAGGAAGAGCGGCCGGGGCGGAACGGACATCCGCACGTGATGCAATCCATTGGGCGCATTGCCTCGCCAGTCCTCGCGCCAGCAACTGATTGCGCAAGACCCGATCCGCCTCGGCGCCCAGCAGGTTGAGGTTGGATGCCTTCCCAAGCGGCAGAGCCATCCGGCAGCTCGAAAGCCGCTCCAGCAGGGGCCGCAGCTCGGCAAACGCAAACAGGCACAGAGAAGGCGAGGCAACGTCCAAGGATGCCTTGCCTGACAAGGCCAGACGCAACGTGTCCAAGACCCGATCGTCCGGCGTGTTGCGGATCAGGCGCATTCCTCGCGGAGGATCGAGGGTTGGACCTGGCGTGCTCCACCCGTTTTTGCAGTGCGGGGACATGGGCGGTTCGGGCTCTTTGGGGCAACCTGGCGGCCTGTTGCACTCGTGATCATGGTTCGCATCGCGCTGCCTGTCTGGCGTTCCTTTTTACCGCCGCGCCGGGGTCGTTGTGAAGGATGACCTTTTCCCGTGCTGACGTTTGGCAAGTTGGCACACAGCCTCCCCCACAGGGTCAGAGAGCGGCTGTCCACTGGTCCATGTCAGCCTGCCCTCCATGCTGGTGCAGATTCGATGCGGGGCGGGGTCGGGTCACGCGTGCGGAATGTCCACGGCGGTGGGATGGAAAACGGGGGTGCTGGGCAATCGGGGCGGTTTTGCGGGGCAGTTCCCACGGGAGGCCGGGTGGCCGATGCCCCTGCCCCTGGAAGGGGGCACGACGCTGGTGCTGACGAGGCGGACGCAGCCGGACTTGGACCAGAGGGTGTTGCTCGAGCGGTTGGGCTGGGAGTTGCCGTTGAACGCGCTGCCGCGGATCACGGAGGGCCGGGGCTTGGAAACCTAGGCGGCGGCGGCGCTCGTGTCGTGAAGACCTTTCCCGCTCACGCGCGGGAATTCCCGCTTTTCCGGGTGTTCGTCGCCACCGTTGCGAAAGTCAGGCCAGCGGCGGGCATGGAGGTGTTGGGTGACGAGTTGGTCGATGTCGTCTTGGGACATCACGAGGGTTGTCATGTCGCGTCCCATGGCGAGGAGCGTGTCGCGGTCGGGATAGGCGAGGGTGCGCAGGTCGGTGGCATTCACCTGCGTGTGGCCGCTGAATCGGCGGAAGTATTGGTCCACCACGGTGGAGTTTAGGAATGCAAGGAGGCCGCAGGCCAAGGTGCGATCGAGGCCTCGCCCGTTCGCGTGGAAGTAATTGAGGTGGTTCTCCAGTCCGACCCAACGGGCCTGCATGGGGTCTGGGTCATAGAGGCAGGCGACGAGGCGGCGGCGCTCTTCCTTGGAGGTGAAGCGCTTCGTGAGGAGATAGACGCCGGAGGGCACGAGCCAAGGACGAGTGTCGTCGTTGTCGAGGATGGCGTTGGGCTTGCGGGCGTCGGGCTTGGGCCAGCGGACGGTGCTGCCATCGAAGTGGCAAGGGTAGAGCAACGGCACGGTGCCGTGTTCCGCATCCTTGCGCAGGGAGTCCTTGAGCCGGAAGTCCACGACGCGCCCGGTGGAAACGGAAACACCCAAGGACGCGAGTTGGGTCTGGAGGCCGTCCATCGTGGACTTGGCGGCCGCGTGGCTCGTCGTGGATGGGATGTGGATGAACTTCTCCGGGTCGCGTGGACGGACCACCTCAGCGAAGGGGACGAGGGCCTCGGTGATGGTGGATCCCGCCTCGCCGCTGCTGCTGGAAATGACGATGGGGTCGGGTTGCCTTCGGCCTTTGACGGCATGGAAGACGATGTTTTCCTGCAAGACGTGGTCGTCGCGGAAGGCGGCCTTGCGGGAGTCGAAGACGTGGAGTCGGCGAAGCTCCAGGTGGCCCAGGAAGTCCTCGCGGAAAGGGCGGAAATAGGGGCCATTGCAAAAGCTGCGTGGCGTGATGCCGACGAGTTGGCCGCCGGAGGCAAGGAGGCGGTGGATCAGGGCGATGAAGCCGGTGTAGAGGTTGCTGGTTTCGAGGCCCATCGAGCGCAGGGCGCGGCGTTCGGGGGAGTCGGTATTGATCTTGCGATAGGGCGGGTTGGCGATCGCGACATCGAACGCCTGAGGCTGAATCCCGAACAAGTCCCCGGCGAGGCGTGCCGACATTTCGTGGATGAAGTCGGTGGGATGAATCGTGAACGTGAAGCGAATGCCTGCCTCGGCGCAGCGATTTTGGCATTCGTTCAGGGTCTTGCGGAGGGCATCCAGGATGGTGCCGTCGATTTCGTAGAGGGTAGCCTCGATCGTGGATACCCCGTCTTGCTTTTCGCAGCACCGGGCGACGAACGCGGCGGTGAGCGAGCCTGCGCCCGCGCCGGCATCCAGCAGGCGAACCGTTTTCGGCAGGGGGCCGAGCAGGGAAGCCATGAAGCGGGCCGTCGGCGCGGTGGTGAGGAACTGGCCGAGTTCCCCTTGGCGACTTCTGCCGCTTGGAATGGATGCGAGTTCCATGGCGTCAGGCTAGCCGGGTGCGTTCCGTCGAGCCATTGGCCCATCGGGCAGGGTTTACCGTCTTGGGGCTCTCCCCCCTCGCGCTTGATGCTCCGGTCTGCAAGGCCCGGACCCAGTTCGGGATGAACTCGTCCTTGGCGCGGCCGAACACGACGGCGACCGCGAGGCCTTGATCAGGATGAGGTCGAAACGCCGCAGGAAACATCCTCCATGCCGAGTCATGGGCTCCGACGATGGGGCGAAGATTGAGGTTTGGGACGCTGGCCGGGTATCCACGCAAGAAACAGCCGATGTGAGG
This sequence comes from uncultured Akkermansia sp., assembly GCA_964430505.1. Lineage (GTDB taxonomy): Bacteria > Verrucomicrobiota > Verrucomicrobiia > Limisphaerales > UBA9464 > UBA6176. Next base: position 18,518 of record CAYSGH010000040.1, read on the forward strand.
GCGGTCTGTCACGGTCGCAGACGCTCGTGTTCTTGGGATCCCAAAGACTTGGAGCGGGTGAAGGGAATCGAACCCTCGCCTCAGGCATGGGAGGCCCGCGTTCTACCATTGAACTACACCCGCTACGCGCTGCGGATGTTCTACCAACGGGGTTCCGTGGACGCAATGGGAGTTTCTGGGGACGGGAAGGGGGAAGAGGGAAGGGGGAAGGGGGAAGGGGGGAGCGGGAAGCACGGGGGAACTGCGCGGCCGAAACGGTGGAAAGGGCTGTCTGCCGGGGGCCGGTCAGGCGGTGGGCAGGGTCACGGGAGGCCTTGGAGCATCCGGGGAAGGGGGAGCGTTGCCGTCGGGTTGGGCCAGGTGGGACGGGACGGCCCGAAGGAGTTGGGCGACGGAGGCTTGGAGCGGGGCAAAGGCTTCCCATGGGGGTATGGGCAGGTCGGGATCATGGGCGATGCGTTGCTCGGCGTCGGCGGCCCGGGTGG
>CAYSGH010000040.1:19102-37232 GCA_964430505.1 uncultured Akkermansia sp.
ATGGGCAGGTCGGGATCATGGGCGATGCGTTGCTCGGCGTCGGCGGCCCGGGTGGCGACCTCCATGGCCCCGACCATGGACGCGGCGCCGGCCAGCCCGTGCAATCGGCTGCGGACGGCGTCGCGCTGGCCGAGCTGGACGTCGTGGCGCAAGGCGACGAGGCACCCGTCGAGGCTGGCGTGGAACCGGCCCAAGGCATGCAGGAAGGCCGGGAGATTGCCGGCGAAGCGTCGGGCGGCGTCCCGGGGGTCGATGCCCTCGATGGACGGGAACTCGGGGGGAGGGACGATGCCCGCGGCCGAAGGTGTGGGCGTGGCAAGGGCGGTGGGAAGGGGCGGGGTTGGGCTGGGGTGGTCGGGCGGGGCGGGCGGGGCGGGCGGGAGGAGCTGGGCGATGTGGGCGACGAGGTCGTCGAGGTCGAAGGGCTTGGCGAGGAAGGCGGTGGCTCCGGCGGCGAGGGCGGCCTGGCGCTTGTCGGCGCGGATGCCCGCGCTGCAGGCGATGATGGGCACGTGCTCGCAGCCGGGGACGCGCCGGATGCGGCGGATGGCCTCCCGTCCGTCCATGACGGGCATTTCGAGGTCGATCACGAGGGCGTCGAAGCCGGAGGGGTCGGACTCGATGGCGTGGAGGGCGGCGAGGCCGTCGGGCACGAGCAAGGCGCAGGCATCCTCTTGCCCAAGGGCGGCCTCGAGGATGCCGAGGTTGGTGGGGTGGTCGTCGGCGACGAGGATGCGACGGCCTGCGAGGCGATGGGCGCGTGGGCGTTGGGGCGTGGGGATGGAGGGACGGGCGTTGGGTTGGCCGTTGGGTTGGCCGTTGGTTGGGTCGAGGCCGGGGAGTTCCTGGGGGAGGAGGGGTAGGGGGACGAGCAGTTGGAAGCGGGAGCCGGCGCCGGGCTGGCTTTCGGCATGGAGGGTTCCGCCCATGAGCTGCACGAGTTGGCGTGCGATGGCGAGGCCGAGGCCGGAGCCGCCGTGGGTGCGTGGGGTGGAGGCGTCGGCCTGGGAATAGGGTTGGAAGAGGCGGCGGAGGGTTTCGGGGGCGATGCCGACGCCGGAGTCCTCGCAGGTGATGGAAAGGACTTGGGGGCCGTTGGGGTCGGCGGGCGTGGCGGGGGCGAGGGAGGCGAGGAGACGGACGTGGCCGTGGCGGGTGAACTTGATGGCGTTGGAGGCGAGATTGGAGAGGACTTGCTGGAGGCGGAAGGCATCGCCGACGAGGTGGGGTGCGTCGGCGGGGAGGCGTTGGACGGACCATGCGAGGCCCTGGTCGTGGGCGAGCGGGGCGAAGAGGCCGTCGAGGTGGTCGAGGAGGGCGTTGGGGTGGAAGGGCTGGGGGTCGAGGACGAGCTGGCCGGCGTCGATCTTGGAGAGGTCGAGGGCGTCGTTGACGAGGTGGGCGAGGGAGCGGCTGGTGGTGGCGAGGCGTTGGACGAGGGCGCGGGGCTGGTCGGCGAGCGGGAGGCGGCCGAGGAGTTGGAGGAGGCCGTTCATGGCGTGCACGGGGGTGCGCACCTCGTGGCTCATGTGGGCGAGGAAGTCGGCGCGGGCGCGACTGGCCTGGGCGAGGGAGGCATTGGCGGCGGCGAGCTCGGCGGTGCGGCGACGGACGGCCCTGCGGAGGGCAAAGGCCCAGCCGAGGGCGAGGAGCGCGAGGGCGGATGCAGGCACGGCCGCCATGGCCAAGTCCCGCGTGGTGTCCCGCGGGGGTGGGGCGATCTCAACGAAGTCCTGGGCGTCCGCGAGGTAAAGGCGTACGGGGTCGTAGGGGTTGTCCTGCTGGGTTCGTTGGTCGAGCACGCCGGTGACGCGCACCCGGGAGTTGATTCGAGGCGAGGGAGACGAGCGGATCGAGTAGTGGGTGCTGATCACGTCGAGGTGCGTCTCGCCGCACAGCACCGAGATCCGAAGGTCGTGGACGAAGCCGACCCGCGCGAAGGCCCGCACGATCCCTTCCGCCGTGATCCGGCGGAAGTTCATGTCGAGGTCCCGCAGCTTCCCGCTGTCGATGGGCGTGCCGTTGGGCGGGGTGTTGGTGCCTGTGATGTCGGCGCGGTAGGCGGCAAAGGTGACGGGGAAGGCCCCCAAGCCGGGCCCGAAGGCGGGGATGTGGCCCGCGACGGGAAAACCCTCGGCGATGATCTGGTCGCCGGGCTTGGCGTGGCATGGGACGGGTTCGAAGTGGATGAGGATGCCCGTCGCATCGTCCTGAACGAACGCGAAGAACGGGGTGGGCGCCGCCGTGACGACGCCCCGGATGCGGACGGGGGCCGTGGGGGAGGATGCGTGCCGGGAGCGGAGCAGGTCGCTGATGGGAACGAGAGGCCGGGCCTGGGTGGAGCGGTTTTCCGGTTCGCCGGGAACGAAGGCATCCGCCGGCGTCACGAGCACCCTCCAGCCGACCAGCTCGCCCTGCGGGGCGGTTACGGGCGTCGTGACCCCCGTGGCCCATGCGAATGAGCCGAGAAGGGAGGCCATCTGGTCGTCGTAGCCTCGGCCCTGCATGCGGAGTTCCACGCTGTGGTTGGCGGTGGATAGGGTCACGGAAAGCTCGGGAGGCGCGCCGGTGGTGCTTTGAGGCATCGGTGACACGCCGGTGATGATGCCCTCGACACGGACGCGAAGGGCCTGGTTGTCGGTTTGCAAGATGGAGGGGATGGAGGTCGGCTTGGCGGCGGGCAGGGGTCCGTGCCCGGTTTGCGTCACACGTGTCGGCCGGATGTGGAGGCCGCAGGGGTCGCGGCCCGCAACGCCCTCCACCATCACGCGGGCGCCCGGGTCGAGGTTCGGGGTGTTTGTCGGCCAGGCCAGTCGAATGCCCCACCCTTGGTCCTGGAGGTACCCGTTCCCGCCGGGTTCCTGGGCCGTGAGGATTCCCGAGGCGCGGACGGCGGGGCGGTTGGCAAGCGCGCGGCAATCGAGGGCGCAGATGTCTGCGATGTTCGTGGCGACCGGCGCGGCATGCGAGCTGCACGCACACGTCCGGGCCGCGATCCATGCCACGGCGAGGAGCCGTCGAGTGGTCATGGCTTGGGCGGGTCCTCCAGGTAGCCGAGGAGTCTGGCCTTGCGAAGGGCGTCGCCCCGGCGGTTCACGCGAAGCTTGGCATAGATGTTCTTGATGTGGTTGCTGATGGTGTGGGTGCTCAGTCTCAGGGACGCGGCAATCTCCTTGTGGCTCGCGCCCTCGGCCACGAAGGCGAGGATCTGCTCCTCCCGAGCCGTGAGTTGGGCTTCCCCGACCTGGGCGGGCAGGCGTCGAAAGGCCCTGATGAGGTGCCGGGCAATCGATGGGCTGATGGGCGACGCACCGCGGGCGAGGTCATGGATGGCGTGGAGCACGTCGGCTGGTCCGACGTTCTTGAGCAGGTATCCGGATGCGCCGGCCTCGATGGCCGCGAAGAGGATCTGGGCGTCGTCGTGAACGGTCAGCGGAAGCGCCTGGACGCGGGGCTGGGCGGCGCGCACCCGGGCAATCAAGTCCACGCCGGAGGCCTGTGGAAGCCCCAGGTCCGTCACGAGCACGTCCACCGCGTTCCAGTCCACCGTGGCCATGGCTTCCTCGGCAGACGCGACGGCGGCCACCAATCGAAGGGAAGCGTCATCCAGGATCGCCCGGCGCAGCACCTCGATTTGCGTCCGATCGTCCTCAACGAGCACCACGCGAATCACGATCACGCGTGCTACCGGGCCTTGGGCGTGGGGTCAACGATGCAGGGCCATGAGGCCCCGCGCGGACGTGCGCCCCGGCCCCGGGCGATTGCTGACTTCGGGGGGCGGGCGAATGGGGGGCGGCGACGGTGCCGGGGTTGCGGTTGGCATTGGCGCGGTCCCGCCCTGCGCGCCTGGGCCTTGCGATGTTCCCGCCTGCGTGGGTGGGCGCGCCGAGGCCGTTGCTTGGCTGGCACCGACAGGCGGTGGGGGAGCGCAGGGGCTTGGGCCTGTGCGACGCGTGCTGGAGCCGGCGCAGCCCATTGCGAGGCGGGGTGGATCAGGGGACGGCGACCTTGGACGTGAGGCGATGGACGCCCTCCACGGCGTCGTCGAGGCGCTGGAGCCGCTCGCGGAAGCCGGCGATGACCTCGCCCAGCCATGGGTTGGCGAGCCGTCGCCGGACGGTGATGGCATGGAAGCGCACGGAGAGGCCGGGAAGGGGCAGGACTTGGCGAAGCTCGGCGGCCTTGATCTCGCGCTTGACGACCACGGCGGACGCCAAGGCCAGGCCCTTGCCGGACAACGCCAGCAGGCGCAGCAACGCCATGTCATCCACCTCGGCGCGCACGTTGGGCACCACTCCCGCCTCCGCCAGCAGCAGGTCGAAGTCGTCGCGCAGGGGCGTCCGACGCGACGGGAGGAACAGCGGGACGTCCTTGAGGAAGAAGGGGAACCCGGCGGACACGTCGAGGCGCCGGACGCGGCCCACGAGGTAGGCGTGGACGTCGCCGAGGACATGGTTGAACACCTCGGGCGCGCCGCCCGAGGGGGCGGGCTCGTGGGACAGGACGACGTCGAGGGAGTGGGCGCGCAGGCGCTCCAGGAGGTCCGTGAACCCGCCGGCCTCGACGCAGGTCAGGCAGTCCTCGCGCGCGAGGAGGGGCTCGATGAAGTCGAATTGCAGGTTCTTGGACAGGGTGCCGACGGCGCCGATGCGCAACATGCGCCGAACGTCGGCACCCGGGCGGCGGAACCGGTCCAGCAACTCCGCGCCGGACTGGTGGATGGCCTCGGCGTGCTCGAGGGCGAGGCGGCCGGCATCGGTGAGCACGAGGCCGCGTCCGCGACGGTCAAACAGGGGCGCCCCCAGCCACTCCTCCAGCTCCCGCACCTGCTCGCTCAGGGCCGACGCCGAGACGCGCAAGGCCCGGGCGGCCCGCGTCATGCCCCCGGCGCGTGCAATGGAGCGGAACCGGAGGACGTGGTGGTAGTTGAGCCATTCCCCGGACTGTCGTTGCTCGTTCCCGTGCGCCATGGTTCGGATTTTCCGCACGGTTCATTCTGAACAACAACATTTTTGGACGGCGCGACCTCGGTAGGATTTGGCCGATGCGCAACAGCGACACTGCGGCCGGCACGTCGGCATGGCCGGGCGATCCACGAGGCGGGACGGAGCCCTCCCGTGACGTTCGGGTGGGGTTCCTGGACCTTCCCGGAGCGTTGCCGCACGAGGACGAGGACGGCGTTGGCCCCGTGGCCTGGGTTTCCTTGGTCCATCCGTCGCGGGTGGCCGGGGCGCTTGTGGACGAGGCCGCATTCGAGGGGGCGTGGCTGGAAGATGCCCAAACGGCTTGCTTCCGGGTGCGTGGCGTCACGACCCGGATGGCGGCGCCCGTGCTTGGGTCGCAGGCCGAGGCCCGGCAATGGCTGGCGGACACCTGGGCCGCGCTGCGTCTTGGGGCGCTCGCCGAAGTCTCCGACGCGGCCGCCGGGCGCAACGCCATGGCCGCCTGATGCCCGATCCTTTCAACAAACCAACAAGAATAGCATGAGCTCATCCACCCACTCACCCATCCCCGTCACCCTCATCCCTGGCGACGGCGTCGGCCCCGAGGTCGTCCTCGCGGCGCGTCGCCTCGTCGATGCCACCGGCGTCCGCATCGCCTGGGAGGAGGCCCACGCCGGGGCGTCCGTCTTCAGGAAGGGCATCGCGTCGGGCGTTCCCCAGGAGACGATCGACTCCATCAGCCGCACGCGGCTCGTCCTGAAGGGTCCCCTGGAGACGCCCGTCGGGTTTGGGGAAAAGAGCGCGAACGTCACGTTGCGGAAGCTGTTCGAGACCTACGGGAACATCCGGCCCGTGCGGGAGTTCGCCGGCGTGCCGACGCCCTACGCGGGGCGCGGCATTGACCTCGTGGTGGTGCGCGAGAACGTGGAGGACCTGTACGCGGGCATCGAGCACATGCAGACGCCGGGCGTGGCGCAGTGCCTGAAGCTGATCTCGCGCAAGGGCTGCGAGAAGGTCGTGCGCCTGGCGTTTGAGTTCGCGCGCGCGGAGGGCCGCCGCACGGTGCATTGCGCCACCAAGGCCAACATCATGAAGCTCACCGAGGGCCTCCTGAAGCGCACCTTCGAGGACATCGCGCCCGAGTACCCGGACATCGACGCCCAGCACATCATCGTGGACAACTGCGCCCACCAGTTGGTGCGACGGCCGGAGCAGTTCTCCGTGCTCGTCACCACCAACATGAACGGGGACATCCTGTCCGACCTGACCTCGGCGCTCGTCGGCGGCCTGGGCTTTGCGCCCTCGGCCAACCTGGGGTCCGACGTGGCCATCTTCGAGGCCGTGCACGGATCCGCGCCGAAGTATGCGGGCAAGGACGTGATCAACCCGACGGCGCTCATCCTCTCGGCGGTGATGCTCCTGCGCCACGTGCATGCGCACGCGGAGGCGGACGCGCTCGAGAACGCGGTGCTGGTCACGTACGAGGACGGGCGTCACCTGACCCGCGACGTCGTGGGGGACAAGCTGGCCTGCGGGACGCGGGCGTTCACGGATGCGGTGCTGGCGAACCTGGGCCGTGCGCCGGCGAAGGCCCCGGCGCGACGCCGCAGCGAGCTTCGCCTGCCCCCGACGCCCGCCGCGATCGACCTGGTTCGGCCCACGCGCCGGGAGGTGGTGGGGATCGACGTGTTCGTGGAGGCGGCGCTGGCTCCGGCGGCGCTGGGGCCGAAGGTGGAGGCGGCGGCGAAGGGGACGGCCTTCAAGCTAAAGATGATCTCCAACCGCGGCACGGTGGTCTATCCGCTCACCGGCACGCAGACCGACGTCGTGGACCAGCACCGGTGCCGCCTGATGTTGCACACGCCGGCGTTGGACGTGTCGCAGGCGGACGTCGCGGCCTTGCTGGCGGCCATCGAGCGCGAAGGCCTCCGTTGGATGCACGTGGAGAAGCTCCAGGCCTTCGAGGGCAAGCCCGGCTTCACGAAGGCCCAGGGCGAGGACTAGGCCCCTTCGCGTTCCCCGGGGGCTGCCCCAGTCGCGGGCAGCCCTCGAAGGAACGGCGGCCCCTTACGCTGCGAAGCCCATTCTCGACCACCAGGCCGCCAGCTCGTCCGCCCCGAAGTCCGCGAGGACATGGCCGTCCACGTCGATGGAGGGCGCCTTCGTCTGGCCCGTGAGTTCCAGCATCTCGGCGCGGGCGGCGGCGTTGCGCAGGACGTCGAGCACCTCGTAGCGGATGCCGTGCTCGTCGAGCCAGTCGATGGCCTCGTCGCACCATGGGCAGCCGGGCTTGATGAAGAGGCGGATGGATGTGGGGCGTGGCATGGGCCGGGGCGATGGAATGTGGGGGATGGGGGTTGGCAACTCCTTCAGCGGACGCCGAAGCGAAAAACGGTCGTGGATGCAAAGGTCTCGCCGGGCCGAAGCACGGTGCTGGGGAAGTGCGGGTGGTTGGGCGAGTCCGGAAAGTGCTGCGTCTCGAGGCAGAAGGCACCATGCCGTCCGAAGAGGACGTTGTCGGAGCAGAGGATGCCCTCGGGCGGCGCGAAGTTGAACGTGTAGAGCTGAACGCCGGGCTGGTCCGTGTGGCACGTCAGGGTCCGGCCGCTGGCGGGGTCGTGCACGTCGGCCGCCAGGGCCAGGGCTGATCCCGGCTCGGGATCGAGCACGAAGTTGTGGTCGTAGCCCGGCACATGGAGGCCCGCCTCCATGCCGCGCGCCCCGATGGCCAAGGGCTGCGTGAAGTCCAGCGGCGTGCCCGCGACGGCGGCGAGCTCCCCCGTGGGAATGAGCCCGGGCCCGACGGCGGTGTACCGGGACGCGCCGAGGCGGAGGACGTGGTCGAGGATCGTGCCGCCGCCGGAAAGGTTGAAGAAGCTGTGGTTGGTGAGGTTGAGGACGGTCGCGCGATCGGTCGTGGCGTGGTACGTGATGCGCAGGGAGTGGTCGGGGTGGAAGGAGTAGCGGACGCGAACGTCGAGGTTGCCGGGGTAGGCCTCGTCGCCGTCGGGGCTCCGGAGCGCGAACTCCACGGAGGCGGCCGACGGGCCGGCGTCCATCGCGACGATGTCCCACAGCTTCTTGTCGAACCCGACCAGGCCGCCGTGGAGGTGGTTTTCGCCGTTGTTGATGGCGAGTTGGTGGACGACGCCATCGAGGATGAAGCGCCCCTTGCTGATGCGGTTGGCGTACCGGCCGGCCACGACGCCAAAGAAGGGGTGCCTTTGCGCGTAGCGCTCCAGCGAGTCAAAGCCCAGGACGACGTTGCCCGGGCGGCCGTGGCGGTCCGGGACGTCGATGCGGGTGATGGCGAGGCCGAGGTTGATGCATTGGACGCGCGCGCCGTCGGGGGTGGAGAGGGTGACGCGGCGGACGGGGCGCCCGTCCGGGAGGGTTCCGAAGGATTCCGAATGGAGGTTCATGAAGGGGAGGCGGGGCGGGCTGGGGAGGGCAGGCTGTTGGCGCGGGACACGGGGTGAGCCTGGGCGGGGGGCGTCGACTCGGCGCGGGGATGGCGTTGCAGGGCGTTCTCGAGCCAGAGCTTCCAGACGATCCAGAGGGCCTCGCGGACGATGGCCTTGGACATCTTGGAGGTGCCTTGGTAGCGATCGACGAAGGTGATGGGGACCTCGGCGATGCGGCCTCCGCGCCGCCAGATGCGATGGGTGAGCTCGATCTGGAAGCTGTAGCCGTTCGAGCGGACGGCATCGAGGCCGAGGTCCTGGAGGGCGCGCCGACGGAAGCACTTGAAGCCGCCGGTGGGATCGGAGATGGGCATCCCCGTGATGAGCTGGACGTAGCGTGCGGCGGCGAGGCTCAGGAGCAGGCGGCGCAGGGGCCAGTTGATGACGCGAATGCCCTTGAGGTAGCGGGTACCCAGGACGAGGTCGGCGTCGTGCGTGCGTGCGGCCTCCAGGAACGCGGGGATGTCGGTGGGGTTGTGGGAGAAGTCCGCGTCCATCTCCATGACGAACTCGTAGGAGCGATGGAGCGCCCATTGGAACCCGGCGATGTAGGCGCGCCCGAGGCCCTGCTTGCCGGGCCGGTGCAGGACATGCACGTGCGGGTTGGCGGCGGCGATCTCGTCCGCCATGCGGCCGGTGCCGTCGGGGGAGTTGTCGTCCACGACGAGCACGTCCACCTCGACGGGCTGGGCCATGATGCGACGCACGAGCTGCGGCAGGTTGTCGCGCTCGTTATAGGTGGGGACCACGATGAGGGTGTCAGGCGTCATCGAAAGCATGAGGAATATGGAGGCCCGTTGGAACGACCGACAAGCAGGGAAGTGGGCGGCGTCGCCGGGCGTGTGCGGCGGGCGCGGGGGCGCGTGGCGGATGCGCGGGGCGGCTTCATGGGGCGGCGGCCACAAGCCGTTGGCGAAGGGCGGTCTTCAGGATCTTGCCCGTGGCGTTCCGCGGGAGGGCGGGGAGCAGCTCGAAGCGCCGCGGCAGCTTGTAGTCGGCAAGCTGTGAACGGAGGAAGGCCAGCGCCGCGTGCTCGTCGAACGTGCCGCCCTCGTCGAGGCTGAGGAAGGCAACGGGCCGCTCCCCGCGCTTCTCGCAGGGCTCCCCGACGACGGCGGCCTCGCGAACCCCGGGGATGCGGTACAACACCTCCTCGATCTCGCGCGGATAGACGTTGATGCCGTTCGGCTTGAGCATGTCCTTCTTGCGATCCGTCACCACCAGGTAGCCGTCTGGCCGCCGATGGCCGATGTCGCCCGTGCGGAGCCATCCGCCCACGAGGGCCTCGGCCGTCTTGTCCGGCGCGTTCCAATACCCGGCCATCACGTTGCCGCCCCGCACGCAGATCTCGCCATCGACGCCGTCGGGGAGGGGCTGGCCGTCATCGGACTGGATGGCGACCTCGACGCCCGGGATGGGGAGGCCAATGGACCCGTGGACCCAGGGGCCGGCGATGGGGTTGACGGAGACGACGGGGCTGGCCTCGGACAGGCCGTACCCCTCGATCAAGGGGACGTTGGGATGGCGTTGGTTGAAGGCCCGGAGGATCTCGGCCGGGAGGGGGCCGGCCCCGCTGATGCAGAGGCGCAGGGGCAGCTCCAGTCCCGGCGGGAGGTGGGCGAGGGTGCGAAACAACGCGGCCATGGCCGGGAGCACGGTGCCGCGGCGTTGCAGCATTTCCTGGAGCGCGTGCTTCGGGGCATGGAGGGATTGGATGAGGACGATCGAGCCGCCGACGAGCAACGGGAGCAGGATGCACACGGTCAGCATGAAGCTGTGGAACATCGGCAGCATCAGGACGAACCGGTCGAGGTCCGCGACCGCCAGCACCTGGCGACACGACTCCACGTTGTGCAGCAGGTTGCCGTGCGTGAGCATCGCGCCCTTGGGATGGCCCGTCGTGCCGCTGGTGTAGATGAGCACCGCGAGGTCGTCCGCCCCCCGGGCGGGAACCGGGTCCGCGATGGCATCGGGCACGCGCGCCGGCAGGTCCTCCACGCGCAGGACCCGCAGCCCCGGGCAGGCATCGAGGACGGCGCGCAAGGCGTCGTCCAAGGCGGACTCCGTGACGATCACGCGGATGCCGGCGTCGGCCACCATGTAGGCGACCTCCGCCGGCTTCAGGAAGCAGTTGATGGGCACCGCCACGCCGTCGGCCCCAAGGATCCCCAGGAACGCCGGGATGAACTCCGGGCGGTTCCTCAGCCAGAGGCCGACGCGGTGGCCCGGGGCAACGTCCAGCGAGTCGCGCAGGTGGTGGGCCACCCATCGAGAAAGCCCGTGGAAATGGTCGTAGGAAAGCTCGGAGTCCGCCCAGAAGACGGCGGGCTTCGTGGCGTGGGCAACGGCGGACCGCGCGAAGGCGGCATACAGGTGGAACGTGCTCATGCAGGAGACCCTTCGACCGTACCCAAGGCGGCGCGGGAGCCAAGTGCCGAGGGGCGCGCCGGGATTCCAGCCCTCGCAAAACGGGGCTCGCTGGGGCAGCTTCCCCCCATGGACACGGGCTTGGCTGGGAAGGTGGTGGTGATCACGGGCGCATCCGGCGGCATTGGGTCCGCCATCGCCCGGCGGATGGCGGCGGAGGGGGCTCGCTTGGTGCTGCATTACCGGACGGGAAGGGAGCGGGTGGCGTCGCTGGCGGCGGGCCTCGGCGTGGAGAGCCTCCTGGTGCGGGGCGAGCTGGCCCGCGAGGCGGACGCGCGTCGCCTGATGACGTCTGCCGTGCGGCGGTTTGGGCGCATCGACACGCTCGTGGCGAACGCCGGGTCGTGGGCGCCGGAGTCGGCGTGCATCGCCGACATCAGCCTGCGTCGATGGCGTGCGACGATGGACGCGGTGTTGACGACGGCGTTCCTGAGCGTGCGGGAGTTCGCGCGCGTGGCACGGGCCCAGGGGCGCGGCAATGTCGTCTTGGTGGCCTCGACGGCGGGCATCTTTGGGGAGGCGGGTCATGCGGACTACGCGGCCGCCAAGTCCGCGATGGCGCAGGGGTTGGTGCGGACGCTGAAGAACGAGTTCGCGCGGCTGGCGCCGCACACGGAGGACTACTGCGGGGGCCGCGTGAACGCGGTGTGCCCGGGGTGGACGGTGGTGCCGCGCAACGCGGGCAAGCTTTCGGATGCCGCGACCGTGCGGAAGGTGACGGCGACGATGGCGCTGCCCCAGATCGGGCGGCCGGAGGACATGGCGAACGCGGTGGCGTTCCTGGCCTCGGACGTCCTGGCCCGTCACGTGACGGGTCAGGCGTGGGTCGTGGCGGGCGGCATGGAAGGGCGGTTGCTGTGGGAGGGCGGAGAGGTGGAGCCGGCGTGGGCGTGACGGCGGGGGGCGAAGGGAAGGACGCACGAAGGGGGGGCATGGCGTCGGGGACATTTTTTGATACCCAAATTTAGCATGAGGTGAGTGACACGGTTCTGTCCCTCCCCCTGTGGTAGCCTTCTCCATCGCATGCCCGCCTCTTCCCAACCTTCCGTGTCGCGCGTCATGGCGTCGCGACGCGTGCCGCCGCCCCGCCTCCCGCCCCGGCTTTGGGCCGTCTATGAGGTCATTCGCTCGGGCGAGTTCCCCAACGCGATGTCCTTGGCACGGCACCTCGAGGTGGCGCCACGCACCATCAAGCGGGACGTGGACCGGCTCCGGGACCTTCACGGCCTGGCGATTCGCTATAACAAGGTGCGGCATGGGTATCACCTCGAGGACCCGGCGCACGACCTTCCCGGCGGCCGGTTCACCGAGGCGGAGTTGATGGCGATGTTCGTCGCGCGCCAGGCCTTGGCGGCGTGCCGCGGGTCGGCCGTGGAGCGCATCTTGTCCGAGGGCTTCCGCCGGCTGGAGCAGCGCCTGGACCAAGACCAGCAGTACCTGCTGGGCGACCTGGGCGGCTTGGTCTCGTTCCAGGAGCCGGCGTCGGACGACCTCGACCTCGCCACGTTCCAGGCCCTGACCCAGGCGCTGCGCGACCGGGTGGAGGTTCGCTTCGAGTACCGTGGCCTCGCCGATGCGAAGCCCCTTCCCCGGCGCGTCCGCGGCTACCACCTCGGGTGCATCGACCACAAGTGGTACCTGTTTGGATGGGACATGGGGCGCAAGGCGCTTCGGACGTTCGCCTTGTCGCGCATGGGCCGGCTGCGCGTGACCCATGCCACGTTCCGCAAGCCTCCCCACTTCAACCTGGCCGAGATGCTGAAGGGGGCCTTGACGGTGCACTCGGGCAAGCCGGGCCGTGAGGAGGTGGTTCGCCTGCGGCTGGGGGGATGGGCCGCGCGGGTGGCCTCGGAGCGCCGATGGCATCCCACGCAGGAGGTGCGTCCGCTGGGTGGCGGCCTGGTCGAGATCGAGTTGCGCCTGAGCGGGCTGGAGGAGGTGTTCCGTTGGATCATGAGCTGGGGGGAACAGGTGGAGGTGCTGGAGCCCGCCGAGCTGCGCGAGCGCGTCCGGAGGGAGGCGGCGGCGATGACGTCACGGCACGCATCGGCCGATCGCTGACGCCGTCGTCAGGCGCCGGGGCGGATGGGCCGCCCGCCCTTGCATGGCTCCGGGCGCGGCGGCGTGCCGCGCGGAGGAAACCCGTGCCTCCGCCCTTCCTCCTGCGGTAGCGTTTTGCCCATGCGCATCCTCACGGGCATCCAGCCGAGCGGCACGCTTCACCTCGGGAACTACTTCGGGGCGATGCTCCCCGCCATCCAGCTCCAGGAGCAGGGCGAGGCCTACTACTTCATCGCCAACTACCACTCCATGACGTCGCTCACGGACCCCGGGCTGCGACGCCAGTACACCTTGGACGTGGCCCTCGACTTCCTGGCGTGCGGGCTGGACCCCGCCCGGTGCGTGTTCTGGAGGCAGTCGGACACGCCCGAGCACACGGAGCTGGCGTGGTTGCTCTCGACGGTGACGCCCATGGGGCTGCTGGAGCGCTGCCACAGCTACAAGGACAAGATGGCCCGGCTGGCCGACGGCGACGCCGGCGCGGTGAACCACGGATTGTTCGCCTACCCCGTCCTGATGGCGGCGGACATCCTCCTCTACGACTCGAACGTCGTCCCCGTCGGCCGCGACCAAAAGCAACACCTGGAGGTCACGCGCGACATCGCCATCAAGTTCAACCTCCTCTATGGCGAGACCTTCGTCGTGCCCGAGCCGCGCATCCGCGACGAGGTCGCCGTCGTCCCCGGCCTCGACGGCCAGAAGATGTCCAAGAGCTACCACAACACGATCCCCATCTTCGGCGACGAGAAGGTCATCAAGAAGCGCGTCATGGGCATTGTCATGGACAGCCGCGGCATCGCCGAGCCCAAGCCCGACGCCGAGAAGAACGTCGCCGTGCAGCTCCTTCGCCTGGTCGCGCCTACGGAGGTGGCCATCGACGTCGAGCAACGGCTGCGCGCCGGCGGGTTTGGGTACGGGGACCTGAAAAAGGCCCTGTTCGAGCATTACTGGGCCTTCTTTGCCGCCGCACGCGCTCGCCGTGCCGAGCTCGCCGCGCACCCGGACCACGTCGAAAACCTCCTGCGCGAGGGCGCGGACAAGGCCCGGGCCGTCGCCGGCAAGACGCTCCGGCGCGCCAAGCGCGCCTGCGGGCTGGACTGATCCGCACGACGAGCACCGCGCGCCCCTGCTGACATGAAGAGCCCCCGACGCTCACCCTTCGCGACCTCGCCCGCGAACGTCCTCGTCGCATGCGCGCTCGTCGCGCTCGGCGCCCTTCGGTTGCTCGCGGCCGATCCCGTTCGCTGGACCCTGGAGGCGCCCGAGGAGGACCGCGTGTTCCAACGCGATGACCTGGGCGGGGCCGACGTCGTGGTGTCGGGCACGTTCCCCAAGGAGGCAGGCGTGCGCCCGGGCGACGGGGTGGAGACGCGTTTTTTGGGTGATCCCACATGGACGCCCACCTGGCGCGTGGCCCCGGGCGAGGCGGGGTTCCGGCTGCGGACGCGCGTCCCGGCAGGATTCGCGGTCTTGTTCGTCCGCGTGCGGCGCGGGGACGCCATCCTGGCGTTGGCGGAACGGAGAGTTCACGTGGGCGAGGTCTTCGTGGTCGCGGGCCAGTCCAACTCCGCCAACCACGGCGAGGAACGGCAACGCCCCGCCATGCCCATCGTCCTGGCGTTGGGGCCGGGCGGATGGCGTTTGGCCCACGACCCGCAGCCGGGGGCCAGCGGCGACGGCGGCAGCATGGTCCCGTCGTTGGGCGACGCGTTGTCGCGCGCGTTGGGCGTCCCCGTGGGGTTTGTCTCGTGTGGCAGCGGCGGCACGAGCGTGCGCGAATGGCTTCCCTCCGGCGTTGTGTTTGATGCGCCGCCCACGGTCATGGCCCGCGTGCGCAGGAAGGGCGATGGCTGGGAATCGGACGGGGCCCTGTACCAGCAACTGGTGGCCAAGGTCCGGGCGCTGGGCCCCCGGGGTTTTCGTGCCGTGCTGTGGCACCAAGGGGAATCCGACGCGAACCAGGCGGACCCCACCCGCACGTTGCGGGGCGACCTCTACGCCCGCTTCATGTCCCGGCTCATGGAAGGGGTGCGGTCGGACGCGGGCTGGGCGGTGCCGTGGATGGTGGCCCAGGCGAGCTATCACACGCCCGACGACCGCGGGTCCGACGACATCCGTCGGGCGCAGGCCTCGCTGTGGGAATCCGGGCTGGCGTTGCAGGGGCCGGACACGGACGCGCTGGGCGAGCGTTGGCGGGACGGGGGCGGCCGGGGCGTGCACTTCAGCGGGGCGGGCCTGCGCGAGCATGGACGCCTGTGGGCGGAGCGGCTGGAGCCATGGCTCCGGGGCCTGACGCAGGCAGGCGTGGCCCGCGCCGACCGGAAGGGCAGGGGAGGCCACGGCGTGTTCGTGCCTGCGCCGGGTTGGCCGGCGTTGAAGGCGGGGAGCGTGGAGACGTTCCTGGCGGGAGGGCGGCCGGCGTTCGTGTTTCTTCCGGAAACGTTGACGAGCGAGCAGCCGTGGGTGTTCTACGCGCCGACGCTCGCCGGGGTCCCGGACGAGGCGGAGCGTTGGATGCACGAGCAGTTCCTCGCGGCGGGCGTGGCCGTGGCGGGGGTGGACGTGGGCGAAGCCTACGGCAGCCCGGCGGCGCATGTGGCGCAGGAGGCGTTGCATGACGAGGTGCGGCGGCGGTTTGGATTCCGCAGGAAGGCGTGTGTCCTTGGGCGCAGCCGCGGCGGACTGATCGTCGCGAGCTGGGCGGCGGCCCATTCGTCGCGGGTGCTGGGAGTCGCCGGCATCTATCCCGTGTTCGACCTCCGAAGCTACCCGGGACTCGAACGCGCGGCGGGATCGTATGGCATGACGCCGGTCCAACTGGAGCAGGCCTTGGGGCGACTCAATCCCGTGGCCATGGCCGGGACGATCGCGCGGGCGGGGATTCCGGCGCTGCTCGTGCACGGCGACCAGGACAAGCTGGTGCCGCTGGAGCCGAACACGGGCGCGTTCGTCGCCGGGTACGAGTCAGCGGGCCGACGCGAGGCCGCGCAGGTCCTTGTGTTGCCCGGGCGTGGCCATGACATGGACCTCGGGTTCTTTCGCTCGCGCGAGTTGGTGGACTTCGTGACCGCGCGGGCCAAGGCCCGTAAGTAAGGAGGCTCGCTCCCCGCCCCCCGCTCCCCGCCCTCACTTTCCCTCCGCGCCCGCCGTCTGCCGGGCGGCCGCGACGCGCCGTTGGATGACGCCCCATGGGTCCGCCGGGGCATCGGTGGGATCGACGTACCGGGCGAGGTCGCGCAGGGCAATGCCGCGGTAGCCGTTGGCCTTGAGCCATGCGACGTACTCGCGGAACCGTTCCAACGGCGTATTGACCCAGGGATGCTCGCGGTCGGGGACGCCGTGGAACTGGAGCACGGCCACCTTGCCGTCGCGGGCCATGGCGACGGCGGCCTGGAGGTGGGTCAACGTCCACGTGGGCCGGGCGTCGCCCGTGGTGGGAATGAGCAGCGGATGATCGTGGGCGGGGTCGTAGGCGACGCCGCGCCCGGACTCGTAGGCGAACTCGGGCTGCGCGCCGCGACGCGCGAACCGGATCCCATGGGCGGCCAGGATGGGCAGCGCCCCCGGATGAATGGCGTTGCCCGGATACGCGAAGCTCACCGGGCGTGGGATCCCCTGTTCGACGCAGCGCTCCGAGATGTGGGCCAGCTCGCCTTGCAGGCGACCCAGCGAGTCCGCCGCCACGCCCGTATGGCTCCGGGTGTGGTTGCCCACCTCGAACCCGTCGCGGTGCAGCTCCGCGACCTGTTGCCACGTCATGTAGTCGGCCTTGTTCGTCAGAAAGGTGAACCCCTCGGTGATGAAGAAGGTGGCATTGAACCCCGCCTCCTTGAGCAGTGGACGGACGTTGGCATGCAACGAACGCACCGAGTCGTCGAAGGTGAGCACCACGAGCTTGTCGGGGATGGGCAGCAGGCGGTCGGGTGGGGGAGGCGGCGCGGCGAGAAACTCCCGGCGCAGCCGCGCCAGCTCGGGGGCGATGTCGCGGCCTTGGTAAAACCAAATCCAGCCGCGCGCCTCGCGCGTCTCGCCCGGCGGGCCATCGCCGAGGCGCGGGTCCGCGTGGATGCACGGGACGGGCGGGTTCTGCCACGTCCGTTGAAGGCCGTCCCATGCGGTGATGATCCAGCGCGCGCCGGACGCGTCCGACGCGGCGGCGAAGGGCGGGTCGAGGAGCTTGTTGGTGGCGGACTGCATCTCGAAGCCGGGGGCACGCGCGAGCATCAGGCACACCTGCGCATGGATGTTGCCCAGGGTGTTGGAGGTCCCGTTGCGAACCCACCAACGCAGGCCCACGTGGTCCCTCGCGGGCGTTGCCCGTGCCCCGAACTGGATCCCGTTGGGCAGGGCGCGCAGCATCTGCCACCCGCCGTCGGCCCGATGGCTCCACTCCACCGGCGGCAACGTCACGCCGTCGCGCTCCCAGATCGTGGGAACGTGCGTGTGCGCCAGGTAGGTCAGGCCCAGCGACGTCCAGATGGCCTCGGGCACGTCCACCACGACGTAGCCCCTCGGGTCCCACGGCGTGAACACGCTCAGCTTCGTGTCGCGCTGCGGCCCCACCGCGCCCTCCAGGAAGCCGCGCCGCGGGTGCCGTCCGCCGGGGTAAGGCAGCACGCGGAGGCGTCCCGCGCCGTCGCCCCATGCCTCGGCCGCCCCGGCCCGCATCCCGGCGCGTTCGATGGCGGCCCGGGCCTCGGCGGGCGTCATGCCCGTGGCGGCGGCGACCTCGTCGTCGGAGTAGCCGTGATCCACGACCATGTTCCGCAGCCAGAGGCGGAGGTCGGCCTCGCCCTGGGGCAGCCGTCCCGGATGACCAGGATGGGCCTGGCCGAGGACCGCCAGTTGCCATGCCAAGAGACCGGCATGGGAAAGGAAACGGGTGAACATGAGTCCGAGCGTGCCATGGGGTGCCACCCGCCGTCACGGCGTCCCGTGCCGGATGGGTGGCTCGGGTCGAGCGGGGAAACGGCGGCCCATGGAGCCGTCCCAGCGCGCGGTGGCGTCGAAGGACGGCCGGGGCGCGTCGGCCGGGGTGCGGGATCGCGTCCTGCTCGTCACATCGCACCGGCGAGTCGCCCGGACGGGTTCCATGGCCGCGTCCTTGTCGTCGTCCGGTGGGCGGACCTTCCCACGGGACCGGTTCAACTTGGAAACGGCAGTCGAAGAGGATTTCAAAACGAGGAAAGGGCCCTCCCATCGGGGAGGATGGGCTCACGGGCAGGAACCCAAGGG
>CAYSGH010000041.1:0-36338 GCA_964430505.1 uncultured Akkermansia sp.
TGTGCCGGGTCAGGGGACCCGGCCTACAGCCGCGTCGAGCCCACCACGACCTCACTCACAGGGTGAGCCCTTGGGTTCCTGCCCGTGAGCCCATCCTCCCTGATGGGAGGGCCCTTTCCTCGTTTTGAAATCCTCTTCGACTGCCGTTTCCAGGTTCATGAACCGGCCCTGGGGCCGGCGAGTCGTTGGGTGCCCGCCGGCGGGCTCCGGGGATTTGCGCAATGCGGCCGACCCGGCCGCCTCCTCCCCCGTTCAGTCCGCGATGTCTTCCTGGACGAGGGTGCGTTGGACCCATTCGAGGTCGGTGCGGTCCTGGGGGACGGCCGGGTTGATCTTCACGAAGCCGCCGGTGTTCCGGAACGAGCGGGTGCTGGGCCCGACCCAGCGCTTGATCTCGGCGTGGCCGTCCGCAAAGGACATGTCGCCGCCGCCATTGTGACGGCTGGACGGGTAGTTTTGCCACGTGTCCTTGCTGAACGCGTCCACGATGAAGTAGCCGTCGTCGATCACGTACTCGCTTTCGTCCACGAAGACCATGGCTCCGGACGGGCCCGGGTTGGCGATCTGGGTTTCCTTGGCCCAGGAACGGTGGCTGAACTTGCCGGAGGTGAGGGCATCGAAGAGGTCCGAGGGCCCGCCCATGCGGCCCTGGATGGAGAAGCTGCGGTTGCGGCGCTTCTTCACGCGGCCCTTGGGTGGCCACGGGGGATCGGCCGGGCACGTGTAGATTTCCAGCGAGGTGTTGTAGGGCCACAGCTTGCCCGCCCGGATGATGTTCACGTTCGTGGCCTCGGGGGCCATGGTCACGAGGTCGGCGCTGAGGATCCACGCGTTGTCGATCCAGGAGTTCCTGTCGAACGTGTTGGGGACGAGCTTGCCGTCGTTGTCGTGGGCGTAGAGCGCCCAGGCGAGCTGGAGCTGCTTGGCGTTGCTCATGCACCGCAGGCCCTGGGCCTTGGACTTCGCCTTGCCCAACGCGGGGAGAAGCATCCCGGCAAGGATGGCGATGATGGCAATGACGACCAGCAACTCGATGAGCGTGAAGCCGGTCGGGCGACGGGAACGCGGGTCTTTCATGGGGGTCCTGTATGGAGTGGCACCGGTGGCCCGTCCCGGTTTGCGCCGTCGGAATCCGTTCCAACCCGCGCCGAGACGCACCTCCGGCGGATGCATTGCGTTTCTGGCTGAACGGGCCAAGCGCACGGCGACCGCGTTTCGATGTCAAGCCTGCGTCGTGCTCGGCACCGACGGGGGATGGGCGCGCGTTCGACCGCCTGGGACCCTGGGACGGAACCGTGCCCCGCGACGCCCCCAACCCGATGCGGGTCGCCTCGGATGCTTTCCTTCGTGCCGCCGCCCCCCGAGTCCGTGCACGCTGTCGTCGTTGGGCGTTGGACGACAGCGCGTGTGGCATGAAGCCGCGGTCGCGGTGCCACGTCTGTCGCCCCAGACGTTTCATGAACGATGTTCCATCCGCGGGGGGTGCCCCGGGCCAACGTGTTGAGGGCCCGGCCCACTCCCTTTCCATTCGCAGCCGCACCACGACGGCGGCCTCCCTGGCGCTCAATGGCGTTCCCTGCATCGAATCCCTTTCCGTAGCCAGCCCGGGCCCCTTGTCGGGGGCCGTGGTCCATGTCCGACTCGACGGGACCGACGTCCCGGCGTGGCAGGCGTCCGTCGAGCCCATGGCCGAGGGCGGGACGGTGGAGCTGGACGCGTCCGGCTTCGGCGTCCCCGTTGCGCTGATGCGCCGATCCAACGAGCGCGAGTCCGTGGACGTGGTGGCCACCCTTGTGGATCGCTCCGGCGCGACGCTGGCCCAGGACCGGCGGCGGTTGATCGTGCTGCCCGCCTCGCACTGGGTGGGACGCAACGAGGACGCGCCGTCCCTCTCGGCGTTCGTCACCCCCAACTCCCCGGCGGCCCATGACCTCCTGCGCGCGGCGTCGGAGGCGCTGGGCGCGCGGACCGGGTCGCCGGCGCTCGACGGCTACCAGTCTGGAAGCCCGGAGCGGGTGCAACGCATCGCCGAGGCCTGCTACGGCGCGCTCGCGGCAAGGCGGGTCGCGTACCAAGCCATGCAGGCCAGCTTCGAGGACGAGGGCCAGAAGGTCCGCACGCTGGCCGAGGTCGTGTCCGATGGGCTCGGCAACTGCCTCGACCTGTCGGTCGCGTTGGCGGCGTTGCTCGAGGCCGCCGGGCTCGTCGTGGTGATCGTCGCGGGGGACGGGCACGCGGCCGTCGGCTTCTCCACCGTGGGCGATCCGTTCCCCGAGCCCGTCCATGAGGGCGCGTCGGCGCTGCTCAACCGCATGGAGCTGGGAGAGGTGCGCCTCGTCGAGTCCACGCTCGCCTGCGCGCCCGGCGCCGACTTCGGGTCCGCCTTGGCGCGGGCCGAGCAATGGCTTCGGGACGTGTCGGGACGCGTGCACGTCATCGACCTGCACGCGGCGCGGCGGGCGGGATACCATCCGTTGCCCGAGGTGCTCGACGCCTTGGAGTCCTTGCCGGCGCAGGCGGGTCGGCCGGCCGTTGCGGCGGCCGCGGAACGCCCATGGGAGGTCAAGCTCCCGCCCAACCTCGTCACGGTCCCCAGCAGGCCTCGGACATTGGAGGAGGTGCGCCTCGACGGATGGAAGCGCCGTCTCCTCGACCTGACGCTGCGCAACCGGTTGCTCAACGACCGGCCCGACGCCGGCATCCCCCTGGCCGTCTCCGGCGAGCGCGGCCTGGCCCTCGCCTTGTCACGCCTCCAGGCGGAGGGAGCGTTTCGACTCCTCCCCAACGCCGGCACGCGCCCGCCCTCCGAGGAGGCCATCGAGGACGAGGTCGGCCGCCAATGGCTCCGGTCCAGCCTCCCGGAGGCCGAGCTGGCCCGGCGCGCCACCAAGGCGTGGCGTGACTCCGTCAGCTCCATCGAGGAGACGGGCGCGCGCAGCCTGTTCGTCGCGCTCGGGTGTCTCGAGCACCGCGCCGAGGGCCGTGCCACGCCCGCCCATGCGCCCATCCTGCTCGTCCCGGCCGAGCTGGCCCGCTCCGGCCGCGGCGAGGGCTTCAAGGTCCGCGCCGTCGCCGAGGACATCGTCGCCAACGCCGCCCTCATCGAGCACCTGCGCATGGTCCATGGGATCGACCTGGGCCTGCTCGAAGACCTGACCGAGGACGACGCGCGCATCGACATCCC
This sequence comes from uncultured Akkermansia sp., assembly GCA_964430505.1. Lineage (GTDB taxonomy): Bacteria > Verrucomicrobiota > Verrucomicrobiia > Limisphaerales > UBA9464 > UBA6176. The sequence continues at coordinate 3,185 of CAYSGH010000041.1, forward strand.
GACGATCCTCGCCCACGTGCGGCAACGGGTGCGCGACCTGCCGGGGGCCGTCGTCCACGCGACGGCCAAGCTGGGCAACTACAGCTTCAAGAAGCTCCCGCTCTTCCACGAGCTGCGCGACCGCTCGGCCGAGGTCCTCTCGCATCCCGTGGTGCGTTCCCTGCTCGGGCGACAGGCCACGCCCGAGTTGGCGGCCGTGCCGTTGGCGTCGGCGGAGGCCACCGAGACCCTGGTGCGCTACGAGTCCATGAGGCTGCCCTTGCCCGCCGACTCGTCGCAGGTCGCCGCCGTCGCCAGCGGCGCGGAGGGCCGCACGTTCGTGCTCCAGGGGCCGCCCGGCACCGGCAAGAGCCAGACCATCACCAACCTGATGGCCGAATGCCTCGCGCGCGGGAAGCGCGTCCTCTTCATCGCCGAGAAGGCCGCCGCCCTGGAGGTCGTCAGCCGACGCCTCCGACAGCAGGGGCTCGGCCCGTTCGCCCTCGACCTCCACGCCGAGCACGCCTCCAAGCCCAGCTTCGTTGCGCAGGTGAAGGCGGCCCTGGAGGAAATGGGCGCGCCCGCCGAGCCCGGGGCGCGGAAGGTCGCTAGCATGGGCTCCGACCTGGATCGCCTTCGCGAACGCCTGCGGGCCGCCTGCCAGGCGCTGCATGGAGGCGCGGCCGAATCCAACGAAGCGCCTCGCGCCGGCGAGGCCGCCGGGGATCGCCTGACCGTCTTCGGCGCCGTCGAGCGCGTCCTGGAGCTGGCCGAAGGCTCCGAGGCCGCCCGCGCGGCGGGCCTTTCGGGAGCCCTCGATGCCACGTTGCCGGAGGACGCGACCGACGCCGACGTGCAGGAGCGATGCGACGTCGTCCTGGCCTTGGCCGAGGCCGTGCGGGCGTTGCCCAAGGGGGCGGCGGATGTCCTCGGCGACGTTGCGCCGACGTCGCATGTCAGCCCCGAGGCCGCGCGGGTCGTGGCCACGCAGGCCTCCAACGCCTCGGCGGCCGTCGTCGCCTGCAACCACGCGCTGGAAGCGCTCGCCCGTTCCATGGGCTGCCCGACGCCCGGCAACCTCGGGCGTGCCCGGCAGTTGATGGCGTTGGCCGACGCCGTGGATGCGTCGCATCCGGCGGCGGCCGAGCTGGCGACGATGGCGTGCGCCGAGGACCACGCCGCGCGGCTGGATCGTCATGCCCAGGCCGTGCTGGGCTCGGGCAAGGCCCGGGGGCTGGCGGCCGCACTGGAGCCGAGGTTCGACCGTGGCGTGCTCGCCTTGGACCATGCCGCGTTGGCGGGCGACCTGCGCGCGGCGCGGGGCAAGTTCGTGCTCTGGCGATGGCTCACGCTTCGGCGCGTGCGCGGGATGTTGGCACGGTTCGCCCGGCAAGCCTTGGACGCCGAGATCGACCCGTTGCTGGCGGTGCTGGAGGAGGCGGGGGCCGCCGCCGCCGCCGCGAAGGAGGCCGGGGCCTTCGCAACGGAGCTTCGCACGCTCGGGGAGCAACCGGGGAAGCCGCTCGCCATCGAGGCCACCCAGGGCGCCATCGACAAGGCCCGCAACCTTGCCCGCCTCGTGCGCGCCACGCACGCCGCCGACCTCGTCGCCCTCCGCGAGGCGTTGCCCGCCTCCCTTCGCTCCGGCGGCTTCGAGCCCGTCGCCCGAGCCGCGCGCGAGTCCATGGCCGCCGTGGAACGCGCCGTGGCCGACCTGGGCGAGAGCCTGCGGCCGCAGCCGCCGTGGCTCGACGACGCGTCCGCCATCGGGGCCATCGCGGACCGCCTCGCCCGGATCGCTGCCAGCGCCCCCAAGCTCCCGGCATGGTCCGACGTGTCGGTCGCGAGGGACCGGGCCGCCGCGTCCGGGATGTCCATGGTGGCGGAGGCCATCCTGTCGCGGCGGCTGGCGCCCGCGGATGCCGACGAGGCGGCCGAGGCCGAGCTGTTGTCGGGCTGGATCCGCTCGCGGCTGCGGGTGGATGCGGCGCTGGCGGATTGCCCGAGCGACCGGATGGAGCCGTTGCGGACGACGTTGGCTCGGTTGGTGAAGGAGTATCAGGAGGCGGTGCCCAAGTCCCTGCCCGCCGCCGTGCGGGACCGCATCCGTGGGGCGTTGGACGTCGAGAGGGCGGACCCGCCGCTCCGGCAGGCGCTGCGGTTGATGGAGGAGTTCCGGGTGCTCACGACGATCCGGCGGCCCATCCGGCGCGTGATGCGGGACTGCGCGCCCGCCATCACGGTGTTGATGCCCCTGGTGCTGGCCAGCCCGTTGACGGCGGCCACGCTGTTGCCGCCGGAGTTCCCGGCCTTCGACCTGGTGGTGTTCGACGAGGCGTCGCAGGTCCCGGTGTGGGACGCCGCCTGCGCCTTGTCGCGCGCGCGCGCGGCCGTCGTGGTGGGCGACTCGCGCCAGCTTCCGCCCACGAACTTCTTCGAGCGGCGCGACACGGCCCCGGCGGACGCGGGCATGGACCGGGACGACGCGCGTGAGGGCGCGGGGGCTCCGACGGAACCGGGCGGGGCAGGGGACCCCTTCGAGGTGCTCGACAGCCTCCTCGACGAGGCCGTGGCCTCGGGCCTGCCGCAGATGCGGTTGCTGTGGCATTACCGGTCGCGCGACGAGCGGCTGATCGAGTTCTCGAACCGCAAGAGCTACGAGGGACGCCTCAAGACGTTCCCCGCCGCCGAGCGCGGCCACCCCAACCTTGGCGTCGAGTTCCGACTCGTGCGCGGCATCTACGACCGCGGGGGCAAGGCCACCAACCGCGCCGAGGCCGAGGCCGTCGTGGCGGAGGTTCGAGGCCGTTTGCTGGATCCGGACGCGAGTGTGGCCAACCGTTCGGTGGGGGTCGTCACGTTCAGCGAGGCCCAGCAAACCCTTGTGCAGGACCTGCTCGACGAGGCGCTGGCGTCCGACCCGGCGTTCCATGACGCCTTCCATGCGGTCGCCGCGACCGGCGAGGGCGTGTTCGTGAAGAACCTGGAGAACGTCCAGGGCGACGAGCGCGCCACCATGGTGTTCTCGATTTGCTACGGTCGCGACGCGTCGGGCCGGCTCCACCATCACTTCGGGCCGCTCAGCCTGGCCGGGGGCGAGCGCCGCCTGAACGTGGCCGTCACGCGCGCCCGCGAGAAGGTCGTGGTCCTCTCCAGCATCCGCGCGGCCGACATCGACCTCGGGCGTTGCACGGCGCAGGGGGCGCGGGACCTGCGGGACTACCTGGCGTATGCGGAGCAGGGGACGTTGCCCGCCGTGCGTGGCCTCGCCCGGGCCGAGCCCATCCCGGAGCCCGGCGTCCTGGAGGAACACCTCGCGGACGCGCTCGAGGACCGGGGCTGGGTCGTGGCCCTTCACGTCGGCGTCTCGCGCGACTATCGCGTGGGCATCGCCGTCGCCCGCCGCGACAACCCGGGCCGATGGTTGCTGGGCATCGAGCTGGACGGCGCCTTCCACCGCTCGGCCCCCGCCGTGCTCGACCGCGACGTCGTGCGTGGCCAGGTCCTGCGGGCGTTGGGATGGGACATCCTCCGCGTCTCCTGCCTCGACGTGTTCCGGGATTCCAACGCGGTGGTCGCACGCATCGCGAGGCACTTGCAGCGGTGAGCCGGGGCGCGGGCCGGGCGCGGAACCTGGGTTCCTGGGTGTCCTTGCTGGGGAGGCCACACCGCATGGAGTCCCGGCTTTTCCCCTTCGTTCCAGCCGCCGGACCGGGCTAGCGTCGGCCCATGACGAGCGCGTCGAAGGTCCTGGGTCCGGAGGCCATGCAGGCATGGCGGGCCGGGCTGCGGGCGTCGGGGCGCACCGTCGTGGTGACCAACGGATGCTTCGACATCCTGCACGCCGGCCACGTCTCCTACCTCGAGTCCGCCAGGTCCCTGGGCGACGCGTTGCTGGTCGGCATGAACGGCGACGATTCCGTCCGCCAGCTCAAGGGTCCCGAGCGCCCCGTCGTTCCCGAGGACGACCGCGCACGCGTGCTCGCCGCCCTCGGGTGCGTCGATGCCGTGTGCCTGTTCCCGGAAAAGCGGGCGACGCGCTTCCTCGGCGAGGCCCGGCCGGACCTCTACGTGAAGGGCGGCGACTACACGATCGACACCATCGACCAGGACGAGCGTCGCGCCGTCGAGTCCGCGGGCGGCCGCATCGTCTTCCTCCCGTTCCTTCCCGGGCGCAGCACCACCGGCCTCCTTGGCAAAATCCTGAAGCTTTGAACCCCGTCCGTCCTCACACACGCATCCCATGTCCGAACCCACGCCTCCTCCCCCCGAATCCAAGCTTTCCAACGCCACGGTCCGTGCGCTCAAGGCCCGTGCGCAGCGGCTGGACCCGGTGATCAAGGTTGGCCACGCGGGCATCACGCCCGCGCTCGTGGCGAGCCTCGATGCCGCGCTCTCGCTGCATGAGCTGGTCAAGGTGAAGTTCACCGGCCTGAAGGAGCAGAAGGACGAGCTGTCGCCTCGCCTGGCCGAGGCCACCCGCAGCCATCTCGTCTGGCGCATCGGGCACTGTGCCGTGCTTTTCCGGGAGCGGCCCAAGGCCCCGGATGCAACGGCGGACGTGGGCAAGGGTGCGCCGTGAAGGATGCCCGGCCTGCCCGGCGCGTGGCGGTCGCAGGGCCCCCGGCGGTGACGACTCGCTAGGAACCGCTGTCGAAGCCGAGCGAATGACGAAGGGGTTGCGCCAGCAGATCGAGCAGGCACGAACGATCCAACCCAATCGTTCTGGCCCAGGCACGAAGCCTTCAGCCAATGGAGGATTCGTGGCACGTCCGCCCGAGGACCGGGATGGGACGGGTGGCGGCTGTCGGCTGGTGCACCGGCCAGGACTTGAACCTGGAACCCTCTGATCCGAAGTCAGATGCTCTATCCAATTGAGCTACCGGTGCCCGAACGCCCTGGAAAGAAACCATGGCAGGCGCCCGCAGGCGAGCCGTAATTGGGCCGCATCATCGGCGGCGCACGTGAATGCGAGTCTCGGTCGTCCCGCCCGGGCCGCCCAACGCGATGCGGTGCGTTCCCTCCGCCAACGCGGCCTCGAACGACTCCCCCACCCGCTCAATGCGCAGCGTTGGGCTCGTCCATGAAGCGCCCCCGCGGCCCTTGAGAACCAGTCGCTGCGATCCCGGTGCGGCATCCGCATCCAGGTAATACGTGGCGTCCGTCACCGGCGCGGCAATCACCGGCGGCCCCGCCGTTTCCGCGAGCGACGCCCGATGCGCGACCCGCCCGTCGGCGCCTGCAAGCCATTCCCCATACTCGGGCCCGAGGAGCACGCGCCCCTGGCCATCGCGGTCCCTGGCCGTCTCCGGTGCGGGCGCGGTGCCTTCAAGGAAGACCTCCGCGCGACCGCCCCCGGGAACACGCGGCACCCGACCCGTCCAGGGCTCGACGCGTTCCCGGTGAATGCCGGGCGGCTCGTCAAACCACGCCATGGGACCGAAGCGCCGGGCCAGCTCCGCGACGACCTCGGCCAGGATCGGCGCGGCGCCGGTGACGCCCGACACGTCGGCCATGGGCGACCCATCGAAGTTGCCCGCCCACACGCCGACGGTGAAGCGCGGGTTGAACCCCAGCGCCCAGTTGTCCCGGAAGCCGGTGCTGGTGCCCGTCTTGCAGGCCATGCGCACGGTCGTGGCCAGTGGCGACTGCAATCCAAACTGCCCGGCGCGCGCGAGCGGGTCCGACAGGATGTCCGCGACGAGCCAGCAGGCGTCCGGGCGGGCGACGACGCGGGCGGCCCGGTCCTTGGAATCGGGATCGGGCCGGACGCGCCATGGCAGCCAACGGCCGCCCCGTGCCAGCGTGGCGTAGGCGTTGGCAAGGTCCACGAGCCGAACCTCGACGTCGCCCAGCACCACCCCCAGCCCATGGCGCGGGGCGTCGGCGGCCACCGTGTCCATCCCGAGGTCCCGAAGCGTTTGCAGGAGAATGGAGGGGCCGCCAATTCGTTGGAGGACCTGCACGGCGGGGATGTTGAGCGACCCCGCCAACGCCTCCCGCAGGCTCACCGGCCCGCGAAAGCGGCCGTCGTAGTTGCGCGGCTCGAAGACGCCCGTGTCCGTGCCCTCCCGCAACGGCACGTCGGGGACGACGTCCGCGGCCGTCGCCCCCTTCTCGAAGGCCCGGAGGTACGCGAAGGGCTTGAGCGCCGACCCGGGCGAGCGCCGGGCAAGGACGCCGTCCACCTGTCCGTCGGCGGGCCGCGACCAGTCGGGCGATCCCACCCAGGCCCAGGCCTCGCCGGTCGCGTTTTCGAGCACGACGACGGCGGCGTCGTGGACACGCCGTTCCCTCAGTGCCGCGAGGTGCTGCCGCACGATGGTCTCGCAGGCCTGCTGGAGGCCGAGGTCGAGCGTGGTGACGACGGCGCCCGCCGCAGGGGCTCCAAGGCGTGCGCGGGCGACCTCGACGAAGTGGGGCGCGTTCCACGGCCGGTGCGCGGGCGCGAGACGAAGGGGCTCCTCGCGTGCCCTCCGGGCGGTCTCGGGATCAAGCCAGCCCAGGGCGACGCAACGGCCGAGGATCCATTCCTGGCGGGCCTTCGCGCGCCGGGGGTGCCGGCGCGGGTTGAGGCGCGTGGGGGCCTGGGGCAGGCCTGCCAGCAGCGCCGCCTCGGCCCACGAAAGGTCCCGGGGCGCCTTGCCGAAGTAATGGCGCGCGGCGGCGGCGAGGCCCTCGGCCTGGTTGCCGTAGTCGATCCGGGACAGGTAGGAACGCAGGATGCGTGGCTTGTCCCACGCGCGTTCGAGGCGGAGCGCCAGCGCGGCCTCGATGACCTTGGTGCGCAGCGTCCGGGGACGTGGGTGGCCCAGCTTCACGCGTTGCTGGGTGATGGTGGACGCGCCGCTGACAACCCTGCGGTGGCGCGCCCATTGCCAAGCCGCCCGGAGGGTCGCCAACGGGTCCACGCCAGGATGTCTCAGGAATCGGGCGTCCTCGGCCGCCAAGGTGCAGGCGACGACGCATTCCGGGACGTCCTGCTCGGCCAACGCCATGCGCCATGCGCCATCGGTGGCCGGCCCCGTGCGCAGCGTGTGGCCATGGCGATCCGTCCAATCAACCGAGGTCTGTGCGGCGTCGTCGTCGTCGAGGCCGTCGGGCATGGGCAACCATCCGATGGCATGCCATGCGAGGACGACGGCGAGAACCCCTGCGAGGGACGGCTTCCACCCCCGCCAACGCCCGCGCCTGGAGATCCATGCCTTCATGCCGGGAGGGTGCCACGCTGGCCCCGTGGGCAGCGCGGCCGCGGCGCTAGCGGTTCGTGCTGACGAGGGTCGGCCGGCCCGCATGGGGGGTGGGGACGGGAAGCGGCGGGGGGCGGAGGTTGAAGACGAGTCGGCGCCATTGGTCGCGTTCGGCGGGGGACATGGCCTGCCACAAGGCGGCGTTGCGAAGGAAGGCCTCGCGCTCCGCTTGGGAAAGACGCGCGAGCCGTTCAAGGCCCGCAATGCAACGGTCGCGCTCGGCCGATGGCAGCCTGCTGAAGCGTTCGAGCGACCGTTCCATCGCCGTGCGCTCCGTCGGGCTCAGGCCTTGCAACGCCTTCCCTCGGCGGTCCGCCGACAGGTCGAACACGGCCTGGAAGGCGGCCGAGCGTTGGCGGCGCTCGGCCTCGGGCAGCGCGCGCCAACGGGCAAACTGGGCCTCCACGTCCGCATGGGCGCGGGGCGCGACGGCCGACAACGCCTGCGCCAGGCGGGCAGGCTCGGCCGAGGGTTGCTGCACGAAGTGTTGGAACTGCTGCTGGCTGTCCAGCACCTGGCGGCGCGCCGCGTCGTCCAGCGTGTCCCATGCCTGGAGACGCTCCCCCAGCAAGGAGCGGTCCTGGGCCGGCGCCTGGGCCAGCCCGGACGCGCGTTCCTCCGGGGGCAGTGCGAGGAGCCTCGTCAGGTAAAACCGGAACTCCGCGAGGCGCAGCCGCCACTCCGCGTCGGCGCGCGCCTCGGGCTCCATGGCCTCGAACTCGGCCAGGCGGCGCTCGATGACCTCCCGCGCGGCGGCGGGCTTGCCTTCGAGAAGCTGCGCCCGGCGCGCCGGCGACGCGGCCAGCAGTTCCCGGAAGAACTCGACCGGCGGACGGGATGGCGGCGGCAAGGGCGGGGCCGTGGGGAGCGCAGGAACGATGGCAGCGGGAGGATTCCTGCCGCTTTTCCCGACCTGGGCGCCGGCGGGCGGCTTCCTCGCGGGTTCTTGGGCGAGGGACAGGCCGGATGCGGCCACGGCAACGACCACCGCCCACGAGGGCTTCCATCGCGCTCGCCGTGGCCGTGCCGTCCTCATTGTGCGAGGGCCAGGATCAAGGCGTCGTCGTCCGGCCGGGGCTCGGAACCCAGCCGATGCACGGCGTCGAAGTCCGACAAGGTCTCGGCATCCACGCCCGGCAGCGCGGCGGCATGGGCCATCGTGGCGGAATCCGGCCGCAGCGAGCCGTCGTTGCCGGGGCCACGCAGCAGCGTGACCGCCGCGAGGCCGGCGCAGGCGAGGGCGGCCCCGCCCGCCAGGGCCCGGCCCGGGCGGAACGAGAGCCACGAGGGCCACCAAGGCAGGGCGGGCCGGGCCGTCGCACCTTCCCGGGACACCTCGGCCACGACGCGGCGCGCAAAGTTGCTGGAGACGGCGGGCGCGGGGCGGTGCGCATCCAGCAGGGCGTTGAGCGCCAGCTCGTCCGCCAACCGACGGCGCTCGGCCGGGCTCAGGACGCCGTGGGATTGCAGGCGACGAATCTCGGCCGGGTCCGGCCTCGGGCCGGAGACATGCTCCAGCCAGTCCTCGCGGGATTCAGGATTCATGATGCAACGCGCCGTGTTGGACGGAACCGAGCGGTCTCGCCGGCCGCCAACCCATGTTCATCACCCATGCCATGGAAAAGTTGCGGGCTCATGGCGTGGGGCTCCAGTCGCCGGACGCCAAGTAGGGCTTGAGGCGGGCCTTGAGGGTCTCCCGGGCACGATGGATGAGCGACTTGGTGGCCGGGACGGTGGTCCCGAGGACGTCGGCGATCTCCTCGTAGCTGCGCTCGCCCTCGCGGCACAGGGCGAGGGCCACCCGTTGCTTCTCGGGCAGCGCCGCCAGCGCCTCGTCGATCTTGGACACCAGCTCCGACCGCTGCGCCAGGTCGTCGGCCGACGGTTGCCCGGGGTCGGGAATCGGCCGGGGCTCGTCGGCGTCCGCCTCGCCCGTGGCCACCGCGTATCCATCGAGCCGGTCCGCCGGATGCCGCGTGCGCCGACGCACCTCGTTGAGGGCGAGGTTGCGCGCGATGGTGAACAGGAAGGTGCTGAACTTGGCGCGTCGCTGGTAGCGGCCCGCCGTCTTCCAAAGCTGCACGAACACCGCCTGCGCGAGGTCCTCGGCCTCGTCGGCGTCCGGCAGCAACCGGTACACGAAGTGCACCACGGGCGTCTTCCAGCGCTCGACCAGCGTCTCAAACGCAACCACGTCGCCCTCGCGCACTTGCTGCATGAGGGCGGCGTCTTGATCCTCGTCTGGAAGCTCCGGCCGCACGTCCAGCCATGACCCTATCCGAGCGCCGCCTGCAAATGAAGCCCGGCGCGTCCGTGTTGGCCCGAGGCCGTCACGCCCCGGCCGGAGGCTCCCCGGGCGGCCGTGGAAACAACGCCGCGTGGGGCCACCCCGAAATGTCCGGCGGCGCCGCGGCGTGCCCGGACCACCCGCGCAATCCCTCCCAACCTTCCGGCCCCGACAGCGGCGCGTTCATGTGGTCCATCGCCCGGCCCACCCACCCGCGCATCTCGGCCTCGCTCGGAAAACGACGGTAATAATCCGTTTCCAACCCCAGCCGGGCCGCCCATTCCATGCCGCCGCGCTCCCGCGCCGCCATCGCGTGCAGCAGCATCGTCCGCGCGAGCTGCCGCAGGAACCAGGCGTCCACGAGGTCGAACCTCCCATCCTCCGCATGGCGTTGCTGCACCCCCAGCGCCACCCACTTCTGCGCGAACGTAAACGTGGCCATCCCCAGCCCTTGCAGGCTCCGGAACGTGTCGGCCAACGCCATCTCCGCCCCCGTGTGCAGTCCGCCGGACGTCGCGAAGGCCGTTGCGGGCGTGCCCCACGCCGCAAGTCCCGCCGACAACTCGAAGAACCGTCGCACGTACCAGGGCGACCCCTGCGCGTACGTCGGCGTGGCGACCGCCAGCACCGCCGCCCCGCGCAATGCCGTCGCCACGGCGTCGCGCGAGGCAATCGCCGGGTAGGCCTCCACGAGCTCCACGGGCTGATCCACGCGCTGCTCGAAGGCCGCCTCCCGCAGGAATCCCGCCACGCCCATCGCGGCCCGCAGGCTGTCATGGCGTCCGGTCGCCGTGCCCGGCGAGAAGTGCAGGATCCGAACCGGCGCCACGCTCACGGCCGCCTCGCGTCCGCCGGTTGAAAACGCAGGTCCAGCATCTCCCCGGCGGTCACCGGGCGGGGAAGGACCTTGGCGTCGTTGAACACCCCGGTCATGCGTCGCCACGTCTCCGTGCTCATGCGCCCGAACGATCCTGGGCCTGCCTCGAGCTGGGCCAGCACCAGGATCTCCCGGAGGGAACGCCGTTGGTACTCGGGGTTCTCCTTGGGAAGGTGCCGCTTCAGCACGAGCTGCACCGCCGCCTCCGGGTCGCGCGCCACCTCCGCCCATCCGCGGCCCGAAGCCGCCAAGAACTTCCCCACGACCTCCGGGGACCGCGCCAGGGTCTGCTCGCTGGTGAAGTACACCTGGCTGTAGGCGACGTAGCCATGCTCGTAACCCCGGATGACGTCGAGGGCTTGCCCCGCCGTCTCGAGCGCCACCACCTCGTCGATGAGGTAGCCCATCAACGTGTCCACCTGCCCGGAAGTCAGCGGCTCCGTCGAGTGCGCGACGTCGATCGTGCGCATCGACGACCGCGGCACGCCCGCCGACTTCAACACGATGTCCAGCGCGAGGTCCGCGTCCGGGTGGACGCCCAGCGTTCGGCCCCTGAGGTCGGCGGGTGTACGGATGCCCTTGGCCTTGGGCGACATCAGGCAGAACGGGCTGCCTTGTAGCATCGTGGCCACCGCCTTGATCCGCGCGCCGCGCGCCCGCGCCCCGATCAACACCCCCGACTCGGAACAGCCCATCCAGTTCGTCCCGGCCTCCACCGCCTCCACCACCTTCATCCCGGTGTCCACGGGCCGCAGCCGCACGTCGAGCCCGGCCTCGCGGTAGTAGCCCTTCTCCACGGCGACGACCAGGCCCGCGAACTGCACGTTGGGCTTCCAGTCGAGTTGCATGGTGACGGGCACGAGGTCGGCCGCGCGGGTGAACGGCAGCGCGGCCAGCGCCAGCGCCGACGCGAGCCACGGCAGGATGCGAGGGGTTCTTGGGGAGTTCATGGGGGAGTGGGATTCAACCGTTCAGTCGCGCGTGATGCAGATGGGAAGGGGCGTGTCCTCGGCCGCCGCATGGAGGCCGCGAAGGTGCTGGACGTCGTCAAACCGGTGGCCGGCGACATGGCGTGCGGGGATGGAGCACCGCAGCGCGGGCACGTCCAATGGCCAGGGCGAGAGGCGGAACGTGCGCGGCCCCGTGCGGACCACGTTCACCGTTCGCGTGCCCCCGTCGCGCGTGGGCAAGGGGTGCAGCAACGTGGCCGGCCCCTCGAAGTCCACGCAGGCCAGCAACGAGAGGTTGTCGCACGCCTGCAAGAGCCGGAAGTGCTCGTCCAACGTGCCCGGCTCGAGGTCCACGGCCCGGAACCCGCCGCCCGCGTGGCACGCATCCCGCAGCTCGGCCTGACGCCGGAGCTGCCCCGCGACGAACGCATCCAGCAAGGGCAGTTGGTCGGGCCGGATCGTGGACCGATCCGCGTGCGCCGTCAGGAGGTTGCACGTGTGCATCGAGATCAGGATGGCCGCGTACGCGTTCTCCGCCGCCACCACCTCCAGCGCCCGGCCCCGCACCCCGAGGTACTCCGGCAGGTCGATCTCCTCGAAGGCCGTGTACTTGCCGACCAGGTCCGCCCCGAATGCCGACGGCTTCCCTTGCCGCGTCAGCACCGGCGATGCGTCCCGGGTCGCCCAGCCGTCATCGTGCCGCCGGATTCCTTCCAGCACGTCGCCGCGCGGCTCCGGCGCCCGGAACAGCCGGTTGCCCCAATGCGAGGCAAACTCGCCCGCCAACCGGGCATGGTCCGGATGGCGGACCAACCACCACCCCGTTGTGTCCATCGCGCGCAACATCAGCCTGTGTCACTCCCCTTCCGCCTTGAGGGCGGATTCATGCCAACGGTGGAGCAGGAGCCACTCGCACCCCACCACCGTAAAGAAGAAGGACGAGCCCAGCACCGCGCACGCCAGGACCAGCGCGAACAGGTAGTCCGTCTGGAGCTGGCTGTTCGCGTAGATGATGGAATACCCGAGGCCGCCCTGGCCCACCGTGTTCGACGACGCGAACCATTCCCCCGTGAACGCCCCGATCACCGAGAGACCCGACGAGATCCGCAGCCCCGTGAACAGGGCGGGCAACGCATGGGGCAGCCGCAGGCGCACCAGCACCTGCAACCGCGACGCGTTCGACATGCGGAACAGGTCCAGGAGGTTGCGGTCCACCGACACAAGCCCCTGCGTCGTGTTCGCGATGATGGGGAACAGGCAGATGATCGCGACGACGATGACGACCGAACGCATCCCGCTCCCGAACCACATCAGGATCAGGGGCGCGATGGCCACGACGGGCACGGTTTGCAGCAGGATCGTGTACGGCACGAGGCAGCGCCGGACGAGGGGTGACTGCGCGAGCACCACGGCGGCAAGGACGCCTAGGACGGCGGCCGCCACGAAGCCCGACAACGCCGCGACGGCCGACGTGCGCACGGCAAGGAGCAGGTTGTCATGGCGCTCGACGCAGGCGGCGAGGACGCGTCCGGGCGCGGGCAGGATGTAGGGCGGGATCTCGAACAGCACCGTGGCCCCATGCCAGCCCAGCACGACGAGCACCAGCACCCCCAAGGGCCATGCCGCCTGCGACGCCAAACCCTTCATGCCGCCACCGTCCCTTCCCCCATCGCGTGCAACTCGCGCAAGGCGCCCGACACCTCGCCCACCAACGCCAGGAACGCCGGGTCGCTTCGCAACGAGGCCTTCCGTGGAAAGGCGAACGGCACGGGGATCTCGCGGTGGACTCGCCCGGGCTTCGCCCGCAACACCACGACGCGCGTCGAGAGGAAGACCGCCTCCGCCACCGAGTGCGTGACGAACAACGCCGTCCAGCCCTGCTCCGCCCGCAGCCGCAGGACCTCCTCGTTCAACCGGTCCCGCGTCATCTCGTCGAGGGCGCCAAAGGGCTCGTCCATCAACAGGAGGCGCGGCCGCGTGGCCAACGCCCGCGCAATCGACACCCGCATCCGCATGCCGCCGGACAACTGCCTCGGGTAATGCCAGGCCACGTCCGAAAGCCCCACCATCCGCAGCAACTCCTCCGCCTTCGCCCGTCGCCGGGCGCGGTCCATGGACCGCTCCAGCTCCAGGCCCAGCTCCACGTTGCGAACCACCGGCCGCCAGGGCAGCAGCGTCGCCTCCTGGAAGATGAACGACATCAGCTCCCGCGCGTTGGCCGGCGTCATGCCCTCCACCTCGATGCTCCCGCACGACGGCGACACCAGCCCCGCCACGAGCTTCAGCAACGTGGACTTCCCGCAGCCGGACGGCCCGATGAGGCTCACGAAGTCGCCGGGCGCAACCTCCATCGACAGGTCCTCGAGGATCGCCGCGCCCCGCGCATAGCGCTTTCCCAGGCCATGGATCGACACGAATGACCGGGCCGCATCGCCCGGCATGGATGGCTTCACGTTCGGCTTCATGGGGGCGTGCACGGCACCATGGGTTCCTCCAGCAAGGGCAACTCCACCCGGGACGGATGCGCGGCGTCGTGCAGCACCTGTTGTCGTGCCCGAAGCCAGTCCCGGGGCGATGCCAGGCGCGATGGGACGCCGGAGCCCGGGTTGCGGTCGAACAGGGGAAACGCGGAGCTCGCCACCTCCACGCGCAGGCGCTCGCCAGGCGCGAAGACGCACGACGTGGACTCCATCTCGACGTGCCACGCATGAGGGGCATCCGCCCGGTGCGGTGGATGGGCGAACAACGCGGAGGAACGCGCCGCCCCGAGGGACACGTTGAGCGCCCGACCGTCCGGCAGGACCCGGACCAGCTTCACGACAAGGTCGCAGTGGTCCAGGGAGGATTGCAGGTGGAGGATGGCCCTCGGCGTGCCGCACACATGCAGCCGCGCCTCCAAGGGCTTCGAGGTATAGACCAGCAGGTTGTTGCCTTGCTCGGCCCGCGCTTGGTTGAAGCACCCCTGCGCCGCCGTGGGCCCGCCCGGCGCCACCACCGGGACGTCCGGGTCATGAACGAAGGTGTCTCGTGGCTCCGTCGTGTCGGGAGGCTCCAACGAAAGCCAGCCATCGCCCCGCAGGCCGTTTGCCCGGCCTCCGCTGCGGAGGTGCCATGACTGGCATCGCGCGTCGCCACCGGGCCATGCATCGAGTCGATGCCAGCAGTTGTCCCCCATCGCGAACAATCGAGCCCGCGGCTCGCGTGCAAACGTCCCGGCGTCCTTCAGCCAGTGGTCGAACCAACGCAACAGCAAGGCGTCCGTGTCCAGCATCGCCTCGGGCCCCATGTCGATCTCCCCCACGTGACGTCCCCACGGGATGTGAACCCACGGCCCGGCCACCAGGTGCTGGGCGTCGCGCGCCCGGCCGGAGTGGCGCCGCATCGACTCGAAGAGCTGGATTCCGCCGTGCAGGTACAGGTCATGCCAACCCACGAGGTGCAACGCGGGAACCTGGACCGCCTCCCAGCGGGTCGAGATGTCCTGCCGTTCCCAGTAGGGGCCCGGCTGGTCGTGGGCGATCCAGTCCGAGTAATAGCCGGGCAACTCCGGGGCGGTGAGGTGCGGGATTTCCGCAAAGGGCGCGGCATGGACGTGGGCGGCGGGCTGGGACCATGCCGCATCGAGGGAGCGGGCGGCCTCTGGCGGTCCGAGGCGGTGCGCGTCTCCCCGCAGCATTTGCGTGGCCCATCCAACGGTGGACGCGAGGCGGAGCAGCCCGCCCTGGTAGAACCAGCCCCGATGCAGGTCGCCCGCCGTCATCCAGGGAGCGATGCAGCGCAGGGCTGGATGGCCGCGCGCCGCCGCCAGGAGCTGGGTGACGCCTTGGTACGAAAACCCGTACATCCCGATGCGTCCGTTGCACTCGGGCCGCTGCGACAGCCATTCCAGCGTCTCGTGGCCGTCCTGCTCCTCGTGGAGGAAGGGATAGAACTCGCCGCCGGATGCACCACGGCCGCGGACGTCCTGCACGACGACCACGTACCCGTGGCGCGCGAACCACACGGGATGCGCATACACGACGGTGGTGGCGATGTCCTTGCCGTAGGGTTGCCGCACCAGCAGGGCCGGGGCTGGCCCGCCGCCCGGCGGGAGGTAATGGTCCGAACGCAGCACCGTCCCATCCGAGAGGCGGAGCTCGACGTCGCGCACGAGGCGCACGCCGTCTCCGCAGTCGATGGCCTGGGGTGGGGCTTGGGGGATCATGTGGGGTGCCGCGTTGCGTGGCGATGGGCCTAGCTGCGGGGGCCATGCTCAAAGGCCGCCATCTCGACCAACGCCTGGGCGATGCGCCCGGCCATCTCGTCGCGCCAACGACGCCCGTTCTCCGCCGTCGATGGCGCGGGATCGCCCATGACCCCGGTGGGCGAGACGTCGCGCGTGAGCCACGCGTAGGTGGCGTAGGCGAACTCGGGCATCAACGTGCCCGGGTCCCCGACGCGGCGGATGTAGCTCGCGGTGTAGTGCCCCGTGTGGACGAGGTCCGGCGTCGCATCCAGCAACAGCGCGGTCTCCACCTCGCCCGCATGGAAGCCAAACTTGGCCTCCTGCGGGTCCAGGCCGGAGGCGGGGCCGCCCCCGAAGAGGCAGAACGTGGTGAGGCCCAGCTCGGCACGGAGGTCGCGCGCCATGACGTCCACGAGCGAGTGGTTGCCGCCATGGGAGTTGAAGAACACGAGCTTGCGAAACCCGCCGGCCTTGAGGCTGGCCCCAAGGTCGCGGAGGACCGCGATGAAGGTGTCGCGCGAGAGCGAGAAGGTGCCGGGGAAGCCGAGGTGCTCGTTGCTCTTGCCGTAGCACACCGGCGCGAGGGCATACACGGGCAGGTCCGGCGGCAGCAGTCGCAGCGCGTGCCCGAGGAGGTAGTTGTTGAGGAGCGTGTCCGTGGCGAGGGGCAGGTGATGCCCGTGTTGCTCGATGGCGGCCGTGGGCAGCACCACCAGCGCACGGTCGCGCGGCAGTGACTCCACCTGCTTCCACGTCAGGTAGGGAAGGAAGCGTTCGTCGGGAATCCAGGTCCTCATGGGCGTGGCAGGATGGGTTCAGGCCGCGTTGGCATGCTCCGGCCGTGGCTTGTAGCCCGACATCTTGCCGGGGTTGAGCAGCCCGTGGGGGTCGTACTCGGCCTTGGCCACGAGCTTCGCGTCGTCCGGCCGCCAGCGCCCGCTGCCCTCGAGATGGTTGATGTGGGGGTTGGCAATCCCCACGCCGATGGACAGCGAGTGGTCGATCATCTCCTGCAGGCGCGCCTCGGTGGTGAACCGCACAATGGGCAACGCTCCGGGCACCACGACGCCGTCCGACTTGAGGAACTCCATGTGCATGAGGATCTCGTCGCCGAACCGTTCCTTGAGCGACTGGATTTGCTCGCGCACGCGCTTGGGGTCGAAGCCGGACTGGAGGTACGTGACGCCGGGGTCGGCCTTCTTGGCCCACAGGGTGGTGTGGTTCCACGTGTAGTCCGAGAGCTGCGCCCCGCGGCGGGGCTCATGGAAGGGCGCCTGGAACACGACGTGGCCGCCGGCCCGGGACGCCGCCGCGCCCAGGGCTTCGAGCTGGTCGTTGGCCATCTCGAGGAAGGCGAGCGCCTCGCCTTGCGGGACCCACTTCACCAAGGGCGTGAACCACGCCGGGATGGGCCACTCGAAGGCCGTCACCAGCCGCTTGCGCCATGAGGCGTCGTTCGCGACCGCCTCGGTGAAGTCGAGGCATGAGGCAAACGAGGGGAAGCCCACGGCGACCTGTGCCCACTCCACCTTGGGCGCGAGCGCGATGGTCGCCTCCACCATGACGCCCGTCGTGCCCCAGGCGTGGAGCGCCCGCAGCACGTCCGGCCCTTCGAGAGTCACCTCGCGCGGCGTCTCCTCCAAGGTCAGCAGGCGAATGCGGCGCACGGTGCCGTTGTCGCGCAGGACGCCATGCGTGATGGACCCGATGCCGCCGGAGCCGCCCGCCAGGAAGCCGCCCACGGAGGCTTTCTGGTAGGTGCTGGGGTAGCAGCGCAGCTCCCATCCCGCCTTCCGGGCCGTGCTCTCCACCACGCCCAGGCGAGCCCCAGGCTCGCACACGGCCGTGCCGTCGCCCGTGATCTCCACCACCCGGTCCAGCGCGCCCAGGTCCAGCAGGATGCCGCCCGCCAGCGGGATGCATTGCCCGTAGTTGCCCGTCCCGGCCCCGCGCACCGTCACCGGCACGCCGTGCCTCGCCGCGAACGCCAGCACGGCCCGGACGTCGTCGAGGTCGCGAACCTGCACCGCCGCGTCGCCCCGCTTGTCACGGAGCTGCCGCTCCAGCACGGGCGAGTACCAGTAGAAATCCTTCGACAACCGGTCCACCTCCGTGGCCGTCGTCACCACGCGGCCGGGGCGGAGGGTTTGTTCAAGCAGGGGAAGCCAATCAACGGGTTGATGCTGGGGCATGGGTGATGTTGGGGTTCGAGGAGGATGCTGGGGCGGGGGAGGGGAACCGTCGCGGGTCAGCGCTTGCCGGGCTTCGGGTGCCTCCAAAGCTTCATCGCGGCGGCCATGCGGGGATCCTCGAAGAGCGCCACGCAGGCGTCGCGCGCCACCGGCCCCACCACCTCGCACTTCAGGTCGCTGCGCCGGGTCAACTGGCGGGCCGACGTGTAAATCTGCGAGCAGAACCGCGCCGCGTCGGAAATCGTCGCGCCGTAGATCACCCGGTCCACCCCCGCCCAAAGCGCCGCCGCCATGCACATGGGACACGGCTCGCACGTTGTATAAAGCGCGTAGCCCTTGAGCGACGTGCCCTTCAGCTTCTTCGTCGCCGCGCGAATGGCGCGCACCTCCGCGTGCGACGTCGGGTCGTGCTCCGCCGTGACGGCATTGAGTCGCCGGACCAGTCGGCGGCCGGTCGCGACGTGGATGACGTCCGCGCAGAAGGGGGATTGCCGCGGTGTTCCCAGGTGCGTCGCCGTCGAGGCAGCAAGGTCGTTCATTCGTTCCATGTCCTGCGTCGATGCGGCCTGTCGCCGGGGTGCTCCCATGAAATCCCGTGAAGCAAGGGGCGTTCCAAGATGCGGACGGATCCGGTGCGGCACGCGGAATGCACGCCGGCGAGGCATGAGCCAACACGGCGTGATCTCACGGCAGGACCGCCTGGCCGCCATCGACCGGGCGGCCTGCGCCCTCGTTCCCGGACGGGCCTTCATTGCATATAGCCCGGAATGGATCCGCCACGAGGCGGACCGTCGCGTCGGCGACGGACCCCGGCCGCTCGATGGGCTCTCGGTCTCGGTGAAGGACCTGATGGACGTCGCGGGCTGGCCGACGACGTCGGGCGGACGGCCCTCGGGGATGCCGTTGCCAGCCGCGACGCGCGATGCGGTGTTTGTGGCGCCGTGGCGCGCGGCCGGGGCCTGGATGGTCGGCAAGACGCACCTCAACGAGCACGCATATGGGCTCACCGGCGAGAACCCGTGGTGGGGCGACTGCACGATGCCCGGGGATCCGGGGCGGTTGACCGGCGGATCGAGCAGCGGCGCGGCAGCCACGGTGCTGGCAGGGGCTGCGGACGTGGGGCTGGGGACGGACACGGGCGGATCGCTGCGCGTCCCGGCGTCCTTGTGCGGCCTCGCCAGCATTCGCGCGCCGGGATGGTTTCGTTGTCATGACGGCGTGCGTCCCTTGGCTCGGACCTTTGACACGCTGGGATGGATTGGACGGGATGCATGCGAGCTGGAGCGGGTCGCGGAGCGGTTGCTGCCTGGGCAGGACGTGCGCTTTGCGCGGCCCCGGATGGTGGTGGTCGAGGGCCCGCTGCTGGACGCGTGCGACCCCGACGTGCGCGAGGCGTGGTCGGGCTTGAAGGCGGCGCTGCGTGCGGCTGGAGCCTCGTTCGAGTCCCAGGACGTCCCGTGGCTGGCGGATGCGACGGCCCTCTTCGCGCCGCTTCAAGCCCGCGAGGCGTGGAGCGTGCATCGGGGGCGGCTGGAGGCGGAGCCGGACTCCTTCGGCGAAGCCGTCCGCCAGCGGCTGGAGTGGGGACGAAGCCTCGGTGCCGGCGACGAGCGGGCGTTGCGCCGCGGCGTGGCCGCATTTCGGAGGCGGATGAGCCAGTGGCTGGGCAGCGGCTCCGTGCTCGCGATTCCCGCCTGCGCGGTGACGCGCCTGGATGCTGGGGCGGACCATGCGGCGGTGCGGGGGCGCATCTTGTCGCTGACGACGCCGGCCAGCGTGGCGCGCCTCCCGGTGGTGACGCAGCCGTGCCCATGGGCGGTCCCGGGGAAGCCGCTGGGAATCCAATGGGTGGGCGCGGCGGGCTCGGAATGGATGTTGGTTCGTTGGGCCGCGTCCTTGGCGCGGACATGGGCGCGGTTGGGAATGGCCCAGAGTGGACACAACGAGACATCGAGACTCGCCACGGCGGACGTCGGGCTGCCCCAGCATGTTGGGTCATGGGATCGATGAAGACGATTCCGGCAAGGCATCACGACGCCGTGCCTGCGGGTGTTTGACCGCGGTGGATCGATGCGCCCGCCCCGTCGGCGGGCTTTGGCAGATGCGATGCTCAGGGCGTGGAGTCCGGTGTTGCCGGGAACAGTTCGCGGCCCCGGGCGGATCGCAATTCAGGAGAGACCAACATGAAGCACCCAAGACCCCGAAGGACGGAGCGTCGCATGGCCCTGAGGCTCGGCGGCATGGCGACGGCGATGGCTGCGCAGCAGCTTGTTGCGCAGGGAACCAGCGCGGCGCCAGCCGCCGTGGTGACCAACACGATGGACCGCGTGGTCGTCCAGGGCCTGTCCCTGAACGAGACAGTCCTGCCGACGGCGCGACCGGTGGAGTCCGTGATGGGCGACGACCGGTCGATCCTGGACACGCCGCGTTCGGTCAGCCTCGTGACCAAGGCGCAAATGGAGGCCCGCGCGATCAACCGGGCGACGGACTTCAACCAGTACTCGCCGGGCGTGTACACGCCGTCGCGCTACGGGTTGGCCAACGTCCCCGTCATCCGCGGCGAGCTCAGCGAGATCTACCAGAACGGGCAGCGCACGATCTATAGCCGCAACTCGTTGCTCGCGAGCTTCAACCAGGTGGAGGCCATGGACATCGTGAAGGGCCCGGGATCCGCCGTGTACGGGCCGCAAGGGCAGGGCCCGGGCGGCTACGTCAACTTCGTGACCAAGTCCCCCTACTTCGACCAGTTCCGCGGCGACATGATCACGCGCTGGGGAACGTTCGTGCCCGGCGGCCAAAGCTACTTCAGCCCGGAGTGGATCCTGGACGTGGGCGGCCCGATCAATGACAAGGTGGCCTACCGCGTGAGCTACCTCGGCCGCGAGGCGGAGGGGTACTACCGCAACGTGAAGGACAACACGCAGGACATCTTCGCCGCCCTGTCCGTGAAGGCGACGGAGAAGCTCACGCTGGACCTGAACGCACAGGCCTACACCAGCCGCTTCAACGAGGTCCTCGGCATCAACCGCGTGACCCAGGAGCTGATTGACGACTGGACCTACATCGCCGGCCCCGTGCAGCCCAACAACCGGTTCGGCGACCCGCTGAACTCCATCGGGCCCTTCGGCATCAATGCGAACTTCGCCCTCCTGGACCCCGCCCAGGCCCGCCGCGTGAAGGTCTATCCGTGGCAGACGATCAACGCGCCCTCCGACAGCGCCGCCGGCAAGCGGTTCTCGTCCCAGTTGACGGCCACCTACCTCGTGTCGGAGGACACCAAGGTGGTCAACAGGGCCTACGGCGAGACGCAGGAAAGCCGCAAGATCTCCGGGTACGGCTATACGGAGTGGGTCCCCGAGAACTGGATGATCAACGACCGACTCGAGCTGCACCACGCGTTCACGCCGGACGTGAAGGGCTACGAGACCCCGATCAAGACGATCTCGGGCGCCGACCTGCGCTACTCCAGCCTCCTGTCCTACCAGGACTTCTCGGTGGAGCCGTTCTTCCTCTACGACGTCACGCAGCCCCCCTCGACGTTCCGGCTCCCCTTCAACCCGGCCGTCACGAGCGCCGGCGGCGGGTTCAACGTGCCCGGCCAGCCCGGCTACGGTGCCAACCCCTTCCCCTCTTCCGGAAACCAAGACAGCACGCTCCTGCAATCCGCTCTGTTCACGCAGTGGGATGTCCAGTTGCACGAGAAGTTCAACATCATCGCCGGCGGCCGGGGCGACTACTTCGACGCCGAGGCCGCCAGCCCCGTCATGGTGGAGCGGGCAAGGGGCGCGTTCTACGACTCGAAGGCCGACGTGATCAACGGGTCGGTGTTCGTGAGCGGCGTCTTCAAGTGGACGCCCACGCTGAGCAGCTACGCGACCTATAACCTGGTCAATGCCGTGGCCGGCAGCGCCAACTTCGGAGGCGTGGATGGCACCGGCGGCGACGCGGGGCTCAAGCGCTCGTTGTCGTCCGAGAGCGAGCTGATCGAGGTGGGCCAGAAGGCGAGCCTCTTCGGCAACACCGTCTTCCTGAGCGGCTCGATCTTCCAACAGACCCGCGTCGCGCCCGTGCTCCTCGGCCCCCCCGTCGGCATCCGCACGCGCGGCATCGAGCTGGAGGCGTTCTACCAGCCGGACCGCAACTTCAACGCCAGCGGCAACCTCACGTTGCAGGACGCCGAGCAGGACGACTTCACCTACCAGCAGACGTTCGACTACCGCGACGGCTACCCCACGAGCTTCCTCGTCGATGGCAAGCCCGGCACGGGCCAGGGCTCGCCCAACTACAACAACCCCTTCGGACGACCCACCCGGTCCGGCCGCAGCCGGGCCGCCTCCGTGCCGCAGGTCATGTTCAACGCGTACGTGACGTACCAGTTCGACAACGGCCTCGGGGCGAGCTTCGGGCCCCAGCTCACGGGCGAGCAGTGGCAAAACCAGGAGGGCTCCCTCCGCATCCCCGTCCAGTACACCCTCAACGCCTTCGTCTTTTACCGGCGCCCCCGCTGGGAGGTGCAGGTCAACTTCATGAACCTCACGGACGAGCGGAACTGGACGTCCATCGACCCCAGCTTCGCCGGCAACGACGTGATCTTCCCGGAGCAACCCTTCCGCGTCAGCGGCCAGGTCCGGTTCAAGTTCTAGCCGGAACCCATCCCAAGTCGGCGCGGCCGGGTCGGTCCGCCGCGCCGACGCCTCGCACCATCGCGTTGCTCCCATGCGAATCCACGGCCCGTCGTGGCTGTCGGCGCTGGCCCTCGCCCTCCTGGCCCTGGGCTGTGGCCCGGAACCCAAGGGCGAGGGGCCGCGCTCGTCGTCTCCCGGCACGAACGCGCCGTCCGCCAGCCTGCGCTTCACCCATGACTGGGTCCCCGAGCCCGAGCACGGCGGCTACTACGCGGCGTCCATCGGCGGCATCTGGAAGGGCCTGGGGCTCGACGTGGAGGTCCTCGTCGGCGGCCCCAACTCCGAGATCGAGAAGCGCGTGGCGCTGGACCCGTTCGGCCTCGGCATCGTCCGTGGCGACGCCGTCTTCATCGCCGTGGCGCGCGGGTTGCCCGTCGTCGCCGTCAACTCGTACTTCCAGCACGACCCGCAGGGCATCCTCGTCCACGCGACGTCGCCGGTGCGCTCCTTCGAGGACCTCGACGGCCGCGAGGTGGCCGGGCAGACCGGCGCGACCTGGCAGCTCTATCTCCAGCGGAAGTACCACCTCTCGCGCATGAAGGTCCGGCCCGTCACGGGCAACGTCATGAACTTCGTCAAGGACCCGGCGTGGATCATGCAGGCCTACCCCACCAGCGAGCCCTACTACGCGCTCAAGGAGGGCGTCGAATCCCGGTTCCTCCCCATCAGCGCGTCGGGCTTCGACCCGTACCGCGTCATCATCGCCAACAAGCGCCTCGTCGAGCGGCACCCGGACCTCGTCGCCCGCTTCAGCAGGGGCGCCTACCTCGGTTGGCAGGCGTACTTCACCAACCCCGTGCCCGTCCATGAGCACATCGGGCGCATTTCGCCGTCGATGGAGCCGGACGGGATGCGGTACAGCTACGTGAAGATGCGCGAGCTGCGGCTGGTGGAGGGGGACCCGGGCCAGGGGGAATCCATGGGTGCGGTGGACCTGCAACGGTGGTCCGAGTTGGGCCAGATGTTGAAGGACCTCGACGTCATCCCGTTCGTTCCCCCGTTGAAGGACGTCGCAACCGACGCCTTCTCCCCGCGGGCGCTGGGCATCGACCCGGCGCTGGGACCCTGGTTCTGGACCAACGCGCCCGTTCAACGAAGGAAGCCTTGAAGCCCAAGCCCATGCCCAAGCCGAAGCCGTCCCCTGCCTCCGCCAACCCGCCGCCCGGGCCCGCCCCGGCGCCCGGCGCGCCCCGGGGGCGCCTCCTCGTGCGCAACATCGGGCACCTTGTCACGATGGATGCCTCGCGCCGGGTCCTGAGGGACGCATGGGTCCTTTCGGAGGACGGATGGATCCGCAAGGTCGGCGAGGGACGCGCGCCGCGGGCCGAGGGGGCCGACGTCCTCGACGCGCGCGGCGGCGTCGTCACGCCCGGGATGGTGAACACCCACCATCACATGTTCCAGAACCTCGCCCGGGCGTTCCATCCCATCTCGAACCTGCCGTTGCTCCCGTGGCTCGCCGGGCACATCCCGCTGTGGCGTCGCTTCACCCCGGACGACCTGTTCGTGGCGACCCAGGTGGCGTGCGTGGAGCTGATGCTCTCGGGATGCACGCTCACCAGCGACCATCACTACCTGTTCCCGCGCGACGGGGCAGGGGACCTCCTCGACGCCGGGTTCCATGCCGCCGCCGCACTCGGCATCCGGTACGTGGGCTGCCGCGGCTCGGTGAACCAGCCCTCCGACATCATGCCGGAGTGGAGCACGCAGGACCTCGACGTGATCCTCGCGGACTGCGACCGGCTGCACGGGCGGTTTCACGACAAGCGGCCGGGGTCGATGGCCCAGGTGGCGTTCGCGCCCTGCACGGTGTTCGGGTGCAGCGGCGAGCACTACCGCGAGTCCGCCCGCCTGGCCCGCCAACTGGGCGCGCGGCTGCACACGCACTGCGGCGAGACCATCCCCGAGAACCACGACGCCGTGGAACGGCTCGGGGCGCGCCCCCTGGCCTACATGGCCCGCCATGGATGGGAAGGGGACGACGTCTGGCTGGCCCATGGCATCCACTTCACGGACGCCGAGGTGCGACGGCTGGGGCGCGCGCGCATGGGCGTGGCGCATTGCCCGGTGTCGAACATGCGGCTGGGCTCCGGCGTGTGCCGGGTCAACGACCTGCGGGCGGCCGGCGCCACGGTGAGCCTCGGCGTCGATGGGTCGGCGTCGAACGACAGCGGCCATCTCCTCAACGAGGCGCGGGCCGCGCTCCTGCTGACCCGGGTGGTCCACGGGGCCGGCGCCATGACGCCCGAGCAGGCCCTGGAGCTGGCGACGCTGGGCGGCGCGCGAAACCTGGGCCGCGAGAAGGACCTGGGCTCCATCGAGCCCGGCAAGTGCGCCGACCTCGCCGTGTTCCCGGCCAGCGACCTGTTCAGCAACGGCGCCCACGATCCCGTGCACGGATTGGTCTTGTGCCATGCGCGCAACGTGGACGCCTTGGTGGTCCACGGGCGCGTGCGGGTCCGGGACGGCCAGGTGTTGGGCATCGAGCTGGGTCCGTTGCTGGAGCGGCACCGCCGGACGGCGCGCCGGTTCCATGACGGGTTGAAGAAGGGTTGAGGCACGAAAGGAATGCGCATGAGGCCACGACGAAGCACCCTCCATGACTTTTGGCGTGCATGGCTCCTGGCGGCCGCGTTGTGGGGCGTCGCCTTGGCCATCGCCGTGGACGCCGCCGAGCCCGCCAAGGTCCGCCTGGCGACCGACTGGTACCCGCAGCCCGAACATGGCGGGTTCTACCACGCGCTGATCCGAGGCTACTACCGGGACGCCGGGATCGACGTGGAGATCCTGCCGGGCGGCCCGAATGCCTTCGCAACGCAGAAGGTGGCCACGCGGGCGGCGGAGTTTGGCATGGGCAGCACGGACGACGTCCTGATGGCCAACGAACGCGGCATCCCGGTGGTGGCCGTGGGCGCGACGATGCAGCATGACCCGCAGGGCATCATGGTGCATGAGGCGTCGCCGGTGCGCGGCTTCGCGGACCTTGGCGGCAAGACGGTCGCCGTGACGCCGGGGACGACGTGGTTCCCCTACCTGGTGAAGCGGTACCAACTGCAAGGCGTCCAGGAGCGGGCGCACACCTTCTCCATCGGCGCGTTCCTCAAGGACCCCGCCTACATCCAGCAATGCTTCCTCACCAGCGAGCCCTTCTTCGCCCGCGAGGCCGGGGCCAAGACCCGCGTCCTGCTCATCTCCGAGTCGGGCTACGACCCGTACCGCGTCTTCTTCGCGCGGCGCGACCTGGCCAAGGACCGGCCGGAGGTGGTCCGCGGGTTCGTCCAGGCGAGCATCCGGGGCTGGCGCGAGTACATGGCCGACCCCTCCGCCGCGCACGCCGAGATCTCCCGACGCAATCCCGAGCTCACGCCCGCCAAGATGGCGTTCAGCCACGGTGCCCTGCGGGACCTGCGGTTCGTCCTCGGCGACCCCGCCAAGGGCGAGGAGGCCGGGACGATGTCGCGCGAGCGATGGGAGGCTCAGTGGGCGGTGCTGAAGGACCTCGGCGTGCTCAAGGGCCGGTCCAAGCCGGGCGACGCATGGACCCCGCAGTTTTGTGGCGAACCCTCCCGAAAGCCCAAGGCCAACCCATGAACGAACGCATTGCCAAGTCGCTGCTCGTGGCCGCCGTCGCCCTGTACATGGGCATCGTCACGTTCAACAACGTCACCGACTACGGTTCCAACCTCGCGTTCGTGCAGCACGTGTTGTCCATGGACACGACGTTCCCGGGCAATCGCCTCCTGTGGCGCGCGTTGCCGTCGTCGGCCATCCACCATGCCTTCTATGCGTGCATCATCGCATGGGAGGCCGCGACCACGCTCGCGCTGGCGTGGGCCGCCCTCGGGCTGTGGCGGGTGCGCTCGGGCGATTCCGGCGCCCGCATGCGCGCCAAGTCCCTCGCCGCGTGCGCCCTCGTCTCCAACCTGCTCCTGTGGTTCGTCGCCTTCCTCACCGTCGGCGGCGAATGGTTCGCCATGTGGCAGTCCCAGGTCTGGAACGGCCAGTCCGCCGCGTTCCGCATGTTCGCGTGCGTCGGCGTCATCCTGCTCTACGTCCGCATGCCCGAGGATGCACCGTAGCCGCCGTGCGGCCCCCAAGCCCCCGTCCCATCGCGGCGGACGAGGCGCCGGTGGCCCTCACCGAGGCCGTTCGCCCTTCCGCCGCGGGCCCACCTGCTCGAAGGGAATCCGCCGGAAGCCCAGCTTCCATGCGGGCGACCCGGGTGGCAGCGGGAACCCGCGGGACTCCGGACCCACGTTGCCGCGCTCCAGCGTCACGTAGTTGTCTTCGAGGCGGAGGATGGACGCGTCCGCACGCCATCCCACGTCGAGCCACTTCCCCACGCAGACGTTGCGCGCGACGACGTTGTTCTCGGGCGGCACGCCCTTGAACGCGTCGCCCACGAGGGCCGGTCCGCCCGGCGGCCCAAAGTAACGGTCCAACGCGGCCAGCTCCGGGTAACGCGCCCGATAGATCGTCGCCGGCACCGCCGCGAGCTGGCGCCGCATGAAGTCGTCCACCATCGACCGCCACACCGGCGTGGGGTCCACGCCGCGCCCGTCCATCCGGATCGCCGGGTCGCAATCGACGAACACGTTGTTCTCCACCCGGTGGTCGCGCCCGCCGCCGATGAACATGGCCCAATGGACGCGCGCGAAGACGTTCCCCACGACGGCCGTGCCGGACACGCAGTCGTCCATGTACACGCCCATGGAGCCCATGCCCACGCCGCCGGTGTCATGGATGAAGTTGTGCTCGATGCGGTTGCCCCGGAAGGAGTAGTCGCGCCCGGCGTAGATGGCCCCCACGTCGCCCGTCTCGAGGGCGATGCGCGCGATCTCGTTGAAGGCGACGAGGTGGTCGTTGCCGTTGTACAGGATGGCGCAGTGCGGGTGGTCCGTGATGCGGTTGTGGCGTGCGACCATGCCCACCCCGTTCATCAGGATGGCGGGCACGTAGCACTTGGACCAACGGCCCTGCCGCGCGAAGACGCAGTCCTCCACCACGTGGCCCCCGGGCGAAAGGGTCGCGCGGTCCCCGCCGGACATCGACACGCCGCCGTCGCCCGTGTCGAGCACGGTGCATCCCGCGACGCGATGGCCGACGCCGCCCTCGAGCACGATCGCCTGCCCCCCGAGGTTTCGGAGCGTGCAGCCCACGACGGCGTTGGAGGCGCCGCCGCGGACCTCGAGCCCGGAGCCGCGGCCCGCCTCCAGCACCAGCCCTTCCACCACCACGTTCGAGCACCCCGCGAGGCGAAGGAACGGCCCGCCCATGGCGGAGACCAGCGTCTCGGGCGCGGCTCGCGACGGCAGGGCCTCGCCACCCGGCGGCCAGAAGTACAGGACGGCCGCCTGGCGGTCGATGAACCATTCCCCGGGCGCGTCCAGCTCCTCCAGGACGTTCAGGAACTGGATGCGCTGCCCCTTCCGGAACCCGTACAGGCCATGCGGCGGGGCCGTCCGTATAAGATGGGCGCCGACGTCGAGGCGCTCGATGCGCTCGTACGAGTTGGCCCAGTCCCAGGCCCAGTAACCATGCACCCACACGTCCTCGTGGCTCCGCCAGCGCGCGGGGCGGTCGCCCTCGTAAAGAAACCCGCCCGTGACCGCCCCCACGTTGCCGCCGTGGTCGTCGCCCTGGCCCGAGGCGGCCGGGAACCCCGCGATGCGACCCCATTGGCCCTCGTTGGGCCACCGCGCCAGCGGCATCGGCCTGCCATCGTGGAACACCTCGGCATGGGCGTCGGCCAGGGGCCTTGAAAAGCCGCGCGATTGCAGCCCGGCCGGCTCCGGGACGCCGGCCGCCTTGAGGTCCGCCTGCCGGACATGCGGCCGCGCGGCGGGATCCAGGCGCGCAAGCAGGGCCGGGTCGGTGACCGGCCCAAGGTCTTTCACGCGACGGCCGCCGAGGAGGCGCGGGGATGTCTTGGGCCATGCACGCCAACGGACCGGTGATCCGGGCAGTCCGGAGTCTTCGGGCCCCAGTTCAAGGGTCTGGGATCGCGCGTGGTCGCCGCCATGAACCCAGACGTTGAGGCCGCCCGGTGGCCGGGATGCCTGTGAGCGGGTCGCACGCACGGCCTCGCGGGCCCGCTCAAGCGTGGCGAAGGGCCGACCGCGCGTGCCAGGGTGGGCGTCGGAACCTTCCGGGGCCACGTGGAAGTCCGCGCGGACGAATGGCGCGACCGCAAGGAGGAGCGAGAGGGCGAAGCCGGAACGATTCAGTTGGGAGGGAAGTGACTGCGGAAGCAGATCGAGCAAGCACGACCGACCCAACTGAATCGCTCCGGCGAAGGATGCACCCGGTGACAGGAGGTTCATGCAGGCGATGCTGAGGAAACGGCGACGGCATGGGAAGCGGGGCCTCGGCGTGAATGGGGCGGCAGCGGCGGGAGGGAAGGGGCGAGGAGGGGAAGTGGGGGCCATGCCTCCCATCTATGGGATGAACGTAAAACGCCATAAAAGACGTTCATAGTCGATTCATCGATTCTAAACGCCACGGATGGCGTTTAAATGTCCGTGTACAAAACGCCATTCGTGGCATCTTGTCTTGATGAGAGGCATGGGAGGGAGGACAGTTGGCCTGATGGCGATGGACACGGGAAACAACGACGCCGCGCTCCTGAAGACGGTGGGCGAGCGCATCGCGGCCCTGCGGTTGGCGCGCAACATGACGCAGGAACAGATGGCGGAGGATGCTGGGTTGGCCTTGCGGACGGTCCAACGGCTGGAGCTGGGAGCCGTCGCAACGCAGTTGTCGGGATTCCTGCGTGTGTGCCGCGTGCTGGGCCTGGTGGAGCGCATGGATGCGTTCCTGCCGCCGCCGGTTTCCAGCCCGATGCAGCAACTCCGGCAGGCGGGCCGCGTGCGTCGTCGCGCGACGGGACATCGGCCCGAGTCGAAGCCCGGAACCTGGACATGGGCTGAGCGCCCATGATGGCGAGGGTCCAGCTTTGGGGACGGACGATTGGGGCGGTGTCCTGGGACGAGGGACGCAGCGTGGCCGCCTTCCAGTACGACCCCGAGTTTGCGGGGAGCGGCATCGAGTTGTCGCCGCTGGTGATGCCCTTGGACGACCAGGTCCACGAGTTTCCGGCATTGGCCCGCGAGACGTTCCATGGCTTGCCTGGCTTGCTGGCAGACTCGTTGCCGGACCGTTTCGGCAACGCGCTGATTGACGCGTGGTTGGCGACCCAAGGGCGGACCCCGGGGAGTTTCAACTCCGTGGAGCGCCTCTGTTACACGGGCACGCGGGGCATGGGTGCGTTGGAGTATGCGCCGGTCCTCGGGCCCCGGCCGCGCAAGGCCTCGAAGATCGACGTGGACGCGCTGGTGCGCCTGGCGGGGGACGTGTTGACGCGGCGGGGCGGCCTGCGCGGCCGCCTCGATGGGACGGATGACTCCACGGCACTGCGCGACATCCTGGTCGTGGGGACGTCGGCGGGCGGCGCGCGAGCCAAGGCGGTGATTGCATGGAACCGCGAAACAAACGAGGTGCGGTCGGGCCAAGTGGCGGCGGGGGAGGGTTTCGAGCACTGGCTCTTGAAGTTCGACGGCGTGGCGGGGAACCAGGACAAGGAACTGGAAGACCCGAAGGGCTTTGGCGTGGTCGAGTACGCCTACCATCGGATGGCGCGGGCAGCGGGCGTGGTGATGAACGAGTGCCGCCTGCTGGAGGAGCACGGACGGCGGCACTTCATGACGCGGCGCTTCGACCGCGTGGCGGGCGGCGGCAAGCTGCACATGCAATCGCTGGGGGCGTTGGCGCACCTGAACTTCAACCAGGCGGGCGCCCACGGCTACGAGCAGGCGCTCGGGATGATCCGACGCCTGGGCCTGTCCATGGCCGAGGTCGAGCAGCAGTTTCGACGGATGACTTTCAACATCGTCGCGCGGAACCAGCACGACCACGTGAAGAACATTGCGTTCCTGATGAACCAGCGGGGCGAATGGTCTTTGGCGCCGGCGTTTGACGTGACTTTCAGCCACAACCCGCGTGGCGCATGGACGGCGACCCACCAGATGACGATGAACGGGAAGCGGGACGGGTTCACGATGGCGGACTTTGAGGCCTGCGCGCGCGCCGCGCTGATGAAGCGTGGCCGTGCGGCGGCCATCGTGGCAGAGGTGGTCGCCGCCGTGGCGCGATGGCCGGAGTTCGCGGCGGAGGCCCGGCTTGCGGACGGCTGGACACGCCAGATTCAGCAAGCCCATCGGCTCGCCTTCCCGAAGCGCTGACCCTCCCGGGCCCGTCTCAACCTCCTGGGCGCCGGGGCAGGCGAACCCCGAAGTGATGCAGCACGTTTCGGAACAACTTCTGGAACCGTGCGTCCGCATGGAGCGCCCAGCCGGACCCAATGCTCCCCGCATGGAACACGCGCCCGCCCTCGGGCCGTTCCCAGTAAATCATCTCGCCGCCTTGGTCGTTCTTGGGCCGGATGGGGCGGAAGTAGAAGTCGAAGGCGGAGCCCCCGAACTTCCATGGGATCACCCCGTTGGCGAGGCGCACGATGCCGGGCGGGTCGGCGGGCACGGCGGCCCCGGCGGGGTCGGGTTGCTCCTGCAGGGCCTTCAGCGTCGAGAGCCGCACGTCGAACTCGTGCCCGTTGGCCAAGGGCAGGCCTCCGTCGGGGCCGTGCCCGAAGGTCGCGCCCGCGCCAAGGCCGGTCTCCTCGGGTTGATGAAACAGGAAATGGGACGTCTCCGACGCGATGTACGGCCCGAAGTTCCGGGCTTCGCCTTGGTTGTTCCATCCAAGCGTCTCCATGCCCACGAGCCGCCAGCCCGGGTGCCCGCACTCGCGCAGGAGGCCGCCGCGTTGCCTGTCCTGGCTGTGCCAGCACTCGCCCCGGCGCGACGGTGGCAACTGGTCGCCGGGCGCGTCCACCTTGCGGCATTCCATCACCTCGCCGGACGGGTCGAAGCTCACCCGCCAGAACAACGAGTTGCCGGACAACACCGCGACGTTGCCGCCGCCGCGCAGGTAGCCCTCCAGGCCCTTCAAGGCGGGCACCGACCAGTATTCCGAGTGGCCGTTCAGCACCACGACCCGGTGGCGTCGCAGGAGGGCGGGGTCGCGGTGGAGGTCGAGGTCCGTCGCGACGTCGAAGTCGATGCCCTCGGCCTCGAGCCACGCATGGAGGAACCGTTCGGCGCGCAGGAGATGGCTGTAGCGCGTGGGGCCGCCGTAGAGGGCGTAGGGGCTGGCGGCGGGCCATGGGACGCGCGACCCCAGGTGATACGTCCCCTGTCCCGCCGCATGGCCGCGATACAGGCAGAAGGCCGGGGGAGCCTCCGGCGGGTTGGGCAGGCCGTCGGTGCCGATGACCGCGTGCAGGGCGTCGGGCCACGTCCCGAAGGGCGCGCCGTTGTACGCCCGCCACGTGTTGGTGGAGCACACGACCAGGATCGGCGCCGGCGCGCGCCTCGGCGACCGGCGCACCACGAACGTGATGTGATGCAGGTGCTCGCGCCCGGCCCGCTCGTGCCCCACCCGCGCCACGTACACGCCCGGCCGCGCGTTGGCGGGCACCTTCCACGAAAGGGCCACCGGCCAACGACAGTCCAGCAAGTCATCCGAGGCCAGCCGCAGCCCGTGGCCGCGCGTCGGGTCGCGGGCCGGGTCATAGTCCGCGAAGCGCCGGACCTCGGGATCGAAGGACGGCCCGCCGATCATCCAGGTCCCGCCGTTGATCAACCGCCCGTGGCGTCGATGGCCAGACGCATCCGCGACCGACTCGCCGCGCTCCTCGGCGAACGTCCAGCAGGCCAGCACGTCCTTGCCCTGGGGACGTTCCAGTCCGCGGGTCGCGTGGCGATCGCGGACGTGCTCCGGCCCCAGCGCGGCGCACCGAAGGCTGGCCATGGCCAGGTCGCCGTCGAGGAGGCGCGTCGTCGCCCCGTCCTCGCCCATGGCCCCAAGCCGGATGGGATGCGTGCCCGGCGAGAACGGACCCGCAAACGGCCATTCGCCCGCGAGCTGGCCATCCACCCACACCCGCTTCGCGACGCCGTCCCACGTGGCCACCAGGTGATGCCACCGGCCCTTCCGCACGACGCCCGGTCCCGTCCGATGCACGACCGCGTCGTCCGGGCCGACGCCGTTCCCAAGGAAGAACCCCACGTAGCCGCCGGGGCCGATCCCGAGCGCGAACCCGTGGTCGCTCGTCTTGTCCTCCTGCGAGACGACGCCTTGGAGCCGCTCGACGGACCATGGCCGGACCCACGCCTCGATGGAGAAACCGGCGGGCGCGGCCTTCAGGTGGCGCGCGACATGGACGTAGGAGCCCGGATGGATCGGGCGGGGTGCCGGGGGAACCTCCGGGAACGCATGCAGGCCGTCGTCGCCCGAGGGATCATCCACCCGGGTCCCGAGGCGACAGATGGTGACGCGGCAGGGGACGGTGTTGCTGAGGTGCAGCCCGATGGATTCGCCGGCGCGGACGCTGACGGCGCTGGCGTAGCCATGGACGCCGGGGATGACCTTGCCAACGTGCGGCGGGATGGAATCGGGCGTCGCGGGTGGGTTGAAGGGCCCCGATGCGGCACGGGCGGATGCGGCGGCGACAGGTCCGACACCGGCGGCGGCCAAGGTGGCCATCTTGACGAATTGGCGGCGAGAGCTTCGAGGCATGGCGAGACCCGGAGGCTGGGGCACGCCCGGCCCGTCGGGCAAGTTCGCGCGGGCCACGCCCAACCCCGCGCTAG
>CAYSGH010000042.1:0-35306 GCA_964430505.1 uncultured Akkermansia sp.
AGAGGGAGAACTGGAGGTCGTAGGAGCCGTTGGCGGGCCGCGATTGGTCGGCGAGACGGCCTTGGTAGGTGAAGGCGGTGCCCTGGGCGATGGCGAGGGGTGCCCATCCAAGCGACAGGGCAAGCAGGATTGATGCGTGGCGGAAGGCCGGGCGTTTCATGCCGTGCTTGGCTACAGGGTGAGGAGGCTTGGGGGGTGGGCGACTATTCGACGCGCATGACAAAGGCCATGGCGTAGAACGGCGGAAGGTTGTTGTGAGGTTGACTTGAACCGGCCCTCGCGGTCGTGAACCCGGGCAAGTCCACGGAGTGACCATGTCCGCCGGCCCATTCGGTTCGTCGACGCATGATGAATGCGCCGGTGCCGAACCACGGGGCCGTCCACGGATCCTTGCCGAGGCCCTCGGTGCTGCCGGCACCGGACTGGAAGACATGGTTGTGGCCACCACCGCCTGCGGAGTCGATGGGCGGGATGTCCAGGATGTGGGTGTGCGAGGAAAGATGGGCGGTGGCGAGCGTCACGGTTTCGGCGCCGCCGATGTCCCCGGCGGCCCTTGGGGTGAGGCCCGAGGCGTTGCCGGCGCCGAGGATGAAGCGACCGCGAAGGTCTGGCGTCCGGCGACCATTGACCACCCGGCCGTCGCACAGCGCCCAGCCCGCAGGAGGGTTCGCCCCGGACCACGCGACGATGCCGCCGACGGGGACGATGCCACGGCCCCGAAACTCGCTGGCGATGACGGTGCCTCCAATGGTGGCGGGCCCGGATCCGAGGAGGTTGGTGGAGCGAAGGGATCCCCGGACATCGAGGGTCGAGTTGGGTGCTGGCTGCTGGATGCCGACGCGGGAGCCGACGACGGCCAGGACCGGTTGATTGGAACTGTTGACGAGGTTGACGGCGCCGAGGGCATGACGGGCAAGGAACGCGTAGGGCGTCGGGGGGATGAGCGAGCGGGGCATCAGGACGAGGTCGTCGCCGCCCGTGCCGCCTCCCTTGATTGTCGTCTCCAAGTACAATCCCGTGGCGGCACCCGCGAAGAGTGAGGGCAGCGACGGGAGTGGATCGCCCGCGTTGGGATCGCCCGTGCCGAGATGGATGGCGAAGCGGCCGGCATCCACGGTGACCACCTGCCGTTCGCCCCAAAGCACGGTCCCGCCGTTGGCGGCGGCGTAGATGCGGAAGGCGATGTCATAGTTTCGAGGATTGGGCGAACCCAACGGCTGGCCGGCGGCGTCCACGAGGAAGCCTTGGTGGAAGATGGTTTCCGGCGGCTCGGTGGTCGTGGCGAGGGACGAGAAGGCCTTCACCGTGAGGATCAATTCGCCGCCGGTGATCGTGAGCGAGGCGACGCCACCGGAGACGATGCCGCCGCCTTCGACGACGGTGGAGGGCACGGTGCCCACCACGGCACCGCCATCCCGCTTGGAGATGATGCGGTAGTTGCCCCGAGGCAGCGGGGCTCCGCTGTTGGTGATGCGCAGGGTGGTCGTGGACGCAAGCGCCAGCATTCCATTGCTGACCGAGATCGCTGGGGTGCCCAGTCCAAACGTCAGGTTCAGGGTGCCGTTGGATGCCTCCAAACTGCCGATCACCAAGGCCGTCCCGGCGGTGTTGGCCAACGCTTGTCCCGCGCCGAGGGCCAGTCCGGCAGGGCGGGCCGAGACGTCCAGTGCGGCCCCTCCCCCGACGCGCACCTGCGACGCCGAGAACGGGGTCGCCCCGCTCAAGAAGAGGGTGCCCTCCTCGATGGCGACGTCCCCCGTCGCGGAGTAGCCGGAGGCGAGGGTGGCCGTGCCGGCACCCGACTTGGTGAGGGAACCCGAGCCGGTGACGGCGCCGCCGACCATGAGGGCATCGGAGCGGTTCAGGATGAGGGCCCCGTTGTTGACGATGGCCCCCGACCCGACAGTCCCCGTGGTGCCTCCATTGCCCACCTGAAGCGCGCCGGCCGAGATGGTGGTGGATCCGCCGTAGGTGTTGTTCGCGGCGAGGGTGAGGGTGGATGCTCCCTGCTGGGTGAGCGAGCCCGTGCCGGAGATGACGCTGGAGACGGTGACGTTGTCGCTGCGGTGGAAGGCGAGGCTGCCGTTGTTGACGATGTTGCCCGTCCCCAACGTGCCCGTGGTGCCTCCATTGCCCACCTGGAGCGTGCCTCCACCAATCGTGGTGGTTCCGGAATAGGTGTTGTTGGCGGCCAGGGTCAGGGTGGCGGCCCCCTGCTGGATGAGGGCGCCCGTGCCGGAGATGACGCTGGAAACGGCGACGTTGTCGCTGCGTTGGAAGGCCAGGGTGCCGTCGTTGACGACATTGCCCGAGCCCAGGGTGCCCGATGCGCCTCCATTGCCCACCTGAAGGGTTCCACCCGAGATGGTGGTGGTTCCGGAGTAGGTGTTGGCACCGGACAACACCATGGTGCCCGCGCCGGTCTTCGTGAGAAAGCTGGTCTGCGGCGTGGGCCAAGAGGCAGACGGCCCATCGATGAGCGTTCCGCTCACGAGGAGGTCGATGTCGGCGGAGCCGTCCGCGACGTCGAAGGTGGCCCCTGCGAGGGCCGTGGAGCCAAGCCCGACGGCTTGCGCCTCGATGGTGGAGGTATTGGGCCCGCCATTGACGGTGACATTCCCGCGCAAGGCGTAGGAGTAGCCGAGGTCCGTCCCGGTGGCCCGGATGGATCCACCGTTCAGAGTAAGCGCAGGAAGGAGGTTGAAGCGATTGTTACCGTCGTTGCTTACGACGCCGCCGGCCTGAACGACCATGGCGTTGGCGGGCACCGTGCTGTGGTTGCCGAGGACATCGGCCGCCGAAAAGGACCATGTTGCCGAGGGGCCAACGGTGAGGGTGTTCCCGGCAACGGCGGGCAGCGTGCCGGCGGCGTAGAGGGTGCCACCGTTGACGTCGATGCCGCCGGTGAACGTCATGCTGCCGGAAAGGGTGAGGCTCCCGGATCCGTTTTGGACGAGCTTGCCTGTGCCGGAGATGGCGTTGGCAGGGGTGACGGCGTCGCTCCGGTTGAAGGCCAGGGTGCCGTTGTTGACGACATTGCCCGTTCCCAACGTGCCCGTGGTGCCTCCATTGCCCACCTGGAGCGTGCCTCCGCTAATCGTGGTGTTCCCGGAATACGTGTTGTTGGCGGCCAAGGTCAGCGTGGCGGACCCCTGCTGGGCGAGGGAGCCCGTGCCGGAGATGACGGTGGAAATGGCGCTGTTGTCGCCGCGTTGGAAGGCCAGGGTGCCGTTGTTGACGACGTCGCCCGTTCCCAACGTCCCCGTGGTGCCGCCGTTGCCGACCTGGAGCGTGCCTCCACCGATGGTGGTGGTCCCGGAATAGGTGTTGTTGCCGAGAAGGGCGAGCGTCCCCGCGCCTTGCTTTGCGAGGGTACCAGATCCCTCGACCACGGCCGGGAAGGAGATGTTGTCGCTGCGGTTGAAGATGAGCCCGGCGTTGTTGATGACGTTGCCGGAGCCCAAGGCGCCGGAGGTCCCGCCGTTGCCTACCTGAAGGATGCCGGCGCTGACGGTGGAGGGGCCCGAGTAGGTGTTGGCGCCCAGCAGGACCAAGGTGCCTGCGCCTTGCTTTTGCAGCGCGCCGGTGCCGGAGATGACGTTGGCCACGGCGACGGTGTCGCTCCGGTTGAAGGCGAGGGTGGCGTTGTTGAGGACGTTGCCCGAGCCCAAGGTGCCGGTGGTGCCTCCATTGCCCACCTGAAGGGTTCCCCCCGAGATGGTGGTGGTTCCGGAGTAGGTGTTGGCACCGGACAACACCATGCTGCCCGCGCCAGTCTTCGTGAGGAAGCTGGCCTGCGGCGTGGGCCAAGCGGCAGACGGCCCGTCTATGAGCGTCCCGCTCACGAGGAGGTCGATGTCGGCAGCACCGTCCGCGACGTCGAAGGTGGCCCCTGCAAGGGCCGTGGAGCCAAGCCCGACGGCTTGGGCCTCGATGGTGGAGGTATTGGGCCCGCCATTGACGGTGACATTCCCGCGCAAGGCATAGGAGTAGCCGAGGTCCGTCCCGGTGGCCCGGATGGAGCCACCATTCAGGGTGAGCGCGGGGAGGAGGTTGAAGCGATTGTTGCCGTCGTTGTTCAAGACGCCGCCCGCCTGAACGACGATGGCGTTGGCGGGCACCGTGCTGTGGTTGCCGAGAACGTTGACCGCCGAAAAGGACCATGTTGCCGAGGGGCCAATGGTGAACGTGTTCCCGGCGACGGCGGACAGCGTGCCCGCCGCGTAGAGGATGCCGGCGTTGACGTCGATGCCGCCGGTGAACGTCTTGCTGCCGGAAAGGGTGAGGCTCCCCGATCCGTTTTGGACGAGCTTGCCGGTGCCGGAGATGGCGTTGGCGGGCGTGATGGCGTCGCTCCGGTTGAAGGCCAGGGTGGCGTTGTTGACGACGTCGCCCGAGCCGAGGGTGCCCGAGGCGCCGCCGTTGCCCACTTGGTAAGTGCCAGCCTGGATGGTGAACGTGCCGGCATGCGTGTTGGCGGCGGTCGTCACGTTGGTGCCGGAGAGCAGCTTCAGGTACTCGACCGTGCCGACCTCCGTGAGGGGCATGTTGCCGGCGGAATCCGCGAGGACGTCGCGACCGGTTTGGCCCAGGGCCCAGCACGCCACGAGTCCGGTGGTCGGCCCGGTAATGGAGCCCCAAGCTTTGGAGGCATCAATTTGCGCGGCGGTCCGGGCGACGGACCAGATGCGGATGTCCGCCACGCGGCCGTCGATGGCGTTGCCGCCGGTGCGGAAGCGCCCAATGGTCAAGGTGCGGCTGACGGCGGACGGGGCGCTGCCGGTGCCGGTGGCGACGAGGCCGCCATTGACATAGATGCGGTAGGTGGTGCCCTCGATGGTGTAGGCGACGTGGCTCCAAGTGTTCAGCGGAAGGGCGTTGGGAGCGACCAAGGTTGATTGGCTGGATCCAACCCAGATCTCCATGAACGGGCGTCCCGTGTCACCGAAGCTCGTGATGAAGTTGAGGGCGTTCACGAGGCTGGCCGTCGTGGTTGAGAGCTCCACGAACCGAGTCCACGGGCCGCCCGCACTCGTGGGGTACACCCATCCCTCCACCGTCATGTCGCCGCCTCGCGAATAGGACGTGGCCGAGGTGAAGCCGGAATTGTTCAACTGAGCGGCAATGAGGGTCTCGCCTTGGGCTTGCGCCAGGGCCTTCCCCCCTTGGAGCCACGCCAAGGCCATCGCGGACACCATGACCTGCGACGTCGCGCGAAGGGCACTCGCGCGTAGCCATGCCCATGCGCGGGCGAGGTGCGGGGCGCGGCGCCCGGGGGGGCGCCCATCGGCTGGAGACTCTTGCATCATGGGAATCGGCTTCCTTGGGCCATGGCATGGCCCGGGCCATTCAGACCGGGGACACAACACACCCACTGAACCCCTATCGCGGCGGGTGGCCGGATCTTTCACGACACGGGATCTTTTTTTGCCTCCCCGGCGTTTTCGATGGGCGCTCCTCGGTCATCACGTGGGCATCCGGTTTCGAGAAGGCATGGCGCCCCATGCCCCGCGTCCG
Source organism: uncultured Akkermansia sp. (assembly GCA_964430505.1). Taxonomy (GTDB): domain Bacteria; phylum Verrucomicrobiota; class Verrucomicrobiia; order Limisphaerales; family UBA9464; genus UBA6176. The sequence continues at coordinate 5,518 of CAYSGH010000042.1, forward strand.
AGACCTCGGCGCCCCAAAGGAGCAGCCCCATGTCCGCTCGGGGTAACGCCTCGGGTTCCCGCAATCCCCAACGCCATGGACCCTGCGAGGGCCGCCCAACCCCGGCATCAGGGAGTGAACCATGGGTTGGCGCGCCCTTTCAGGGCTTGGCTGGTGCCTACGTGGGCTAATCCGGGGCGTTGCCCGGGCTGGCATGGGCCGCGCCGTTGGCGCTCCCGGGTCCAGGACCCACGGCAAACGTCGAGGAACCCCTTTCTCCCGATGCCCGGTCACCGCGCACGGCCCGCGTGGAGGGCCTCCCCCCGGCCCATGGAGCGCAGAGCTATTCCACCGAGATCGCGACGCAGAACGGTCGCGAGATGGCGGAGCCGAGGAGGAAATCCAGCTCGCGGAGGGGTTGGCCGGGCGACGGGTTCTCCCAAGTCACCACGTAGAGGGTGGAAATGTCGCCCAACCGGGGCGACGGCATTGGTCCGGACCAGGCGACCCTGGGAGCCGGTCCGGAACCGTCACGGCGAAAGTCTGAATGCCAGTCGAGAAGGTCGTGGCCATAGAGGACCGGCCTCTCCGACGAGGTCCCGTCGCAGAAGTGGATGCGCCATGTGGCAAGGATGGCCCCGTGGTCCTCTTGGGGGGCGTCCACGCCCATGAGGAACTGGATGCGGTGGCAGGTGGCCGGGAGCGGGATGCCTCGGACTGCGGACAGCGGGTAGGCATCGGGGGGGGTGGTGCCCCGCCGCCGCCAGTGAAGCAGGTGGCTTTCGGACTCGAGGCGAACCATGCCACGCAGGTCAAACTCCACCTCCGCAAGGCGATGCCGGCCGGTCGGCAAGGCCGCGAGGTCGCCATCCCCCAGGGATTCCAGCGAGTGGGTATAGAAGCGCGACAGGTCGAGCGCCCGTGCCGGGAGGGAGGCATGGCGCGGCGAGAGCGAGGGGGGCTGACCGAACGGAGGGGTAGATCGCCTTGGCGAATTGGGCGGGTGGCTCGGAACGCGGGCGCCTTGGAGAGCGCTTGACCGGCCGGGGCGTTCCTGTGGCTGAGGCGAGGGCCGCTTGAAATCATCCAAGTTTAGCCACGCCAGACTGGCAGAGCCATCCCACTGGCGACCCGACGTCCATCGAGCCTGATCTCGCAGGATGTGCACCGGGGTGGCATCGGCCTCCATGTCCAGCACGTGAACCTCGTTGGGGTCGGCGAGGATGACGAGGCGGCCTTGGCTCGTGATCATCGCGTGCCGGACGCGGCTGGCGTAGCGGTAGGCAGGGCTGACCGGCAAGCCCGTTGCGGCGTCGGCCACCCAGACGGCATCGTGCGACGTTCGGACCACGATCCATCGGTCGTCCTCGCCGAAGGAGACGCTGCACTGGATGGGACCCCCACCCGTCCCGCGCAGGACAACGACGTCATGGCGGTCCCAGTCGATCACTTGGGCCTCCGCACCGTTGGGTTGCACGATCAGGCGACGCCCTTTGGGCGCCCAGGACAGCAGGGCTGGGAACGGAATGACCCTGCGCTGGATGGCACCTCCCATGGTGACACGGCTCCCTTCGATGCAGGACGACACCATCAAGCCTACGCCGCGAACCGCCGTCGCCACGAGGGTTCCATCCGACGAGATCGCAAAGCACTCGATGAAATCCGGCATGGGGATCCGCAACGGGGGAGACCTTGGGTCAGCGGTATTGACAACCCGGAGAACCTTGCCGTCCTCGATGGCGACGAGGCGGCTGCCATCTCGGGAAAACACGGGGTTGCTGCTGCTTCCATGGCGTCGGGCGCCCGCCGAGTTGGGCGGGCCAGCGTCATGCCAGGCATAGAGTTGCTGGGTGGCGTCGAGGGTGAGGAGTCGCGAAGGCTGGGATGCGAAGACGGCTGCCACGACAGGGGCTGGATGAGGCAATCGCCGGAGCGCCCAGTGGCCGTCGATGCGCCGCCACACGCCGATGTCCCAGCCAGGCGCGGGTGGGGTCGCCGCATCGTCAAACATCGCCCATGCATCGCCATCGGGCGAGGCTGCCAAGAACGCGGCGGGCAGGTCCTCCGGGCATGGCGGCAACGATTCCTCGTGACCGGCCGCGAGGTTTACACACCTCGCAACGGGCCTTCCATCGCTGACGGTCTTCAGGATCAGGTGCCGTTCTCCCGCCGCAACCACGGGATAGGGTCGCTCGGGAGTCCAGGCATGGGCGAGGCGGCCGCGGACCGGGATGGTGGTCCAGCGCGAGCCGAGGCTGGACAGGTCCCAGACCTTGACGAGGCCGTCTGCGCCGCCGGTAAAGAGGCGGGAGCCATCGGGGCTGAACGCGACGGCGCGCACCCCGCCTGCGTGGCCGAGCATCGCCGTGACGGGTTGGCCCGTTGCCATGTCCCAGACACAGGCGCCGACACCATCGCCACCGGCCGCGATCCAACGGCCGTCGTGGCTCACCGCGAAGCAGCGACACTGGCCCCCGGGCCACAATTCCGCGAGGACGCTGCCGGGGGTGGAACCATCGCGGATCGACAAGCCGCTGGACGCCTCGCCCGGGCCTGGCCTATGCCACACCACCATGCGCCGCCCCGCGTGTGGACGGACGTCCAGCGATCCGACCCTTCCTGGCAAGGTGAACACGGCAGCCTCGGCCGTTTTGCCGTCGATGCCGTGAACCCGAAGGCTGGACCGGTTCAGCCGGTCCTCGGAAACCAGGACCAAGCGTTGCTCGTCCGGCGTGAAGTTCATGGCCACGACGGGACGTCCGGTGCTGACGGGAGGCCCCGCTGGCATCCCATCCGCCAGCGTCCAGACATGGACCAACCCGTTCTTGTCCGCCGTGGCCACGAGGCGGGAGGAGGGGCTGATCACGATGCGGACAACCCCAGAGGAATGCTGGCCAGCATGGAGCAAGGAGCGGCCCGTCCTGGCGTCCCGAACCTCGATGTTGCCTTCCTGAGTGGCGAGAACGACGACGCGGCCCTCGCTGTCGAAGGCCATCGGGCCGTCGGTTGCAAAGTCGGGGCCGAGTGGCATGCCGCTGCGGGCGTCCAGGATCCTTCCGACCCGGCGCTGCATGGATGCGGGGCTCCAGTAGCCCAGGGCATCCGGCGCAACGATCAAATCGCGCCCGCCACCATAGCGGATCGAGACCGGTTCGGCGTCGGTCTTGCCCGGAGGCGACAGCCGGCGTGTGCGGCCGTCCTCCCAGCTCGTGAGGGAACCCTCCTCATCCGCGACCACGGCCTGTTTGCCGTCGGGGGACACCGCGATCGAGGCAACGGACCGTCCGGCCCTGAATGCGTGGAGGAGTTCCGGGATGCGATCGGAGAGGAGGCGGAGGCGGACCCGTTGCGCCCGGTGCTCGGCCGTGTCCCGGGGCGTTTCCGAAAGGGCTTCCGCAAAGCAGACCATCGCCCCGGACTCGTCGCCTGCGTCCAGTCGTTCCTGGCCCTTGGCCAACGAAGCCTGGATTCGGTCGAAGTGGGGGGGCGCTGACGAAGGAGGGTGCGGTCGGCTCAACCTCGCCATGGGGAGGCTCAGGGCCCAAACGGCCACCAACGCCAGGACGCCCGCCGTGCCACGGGCAAGGACCTCCCGCCTCCGATGCCAACGAATGGATCGGCCAGAGCGAAGGCGTCCGAGGTCGGCGTGGAGGTGCCTCGAAGAAGGATAGCGACGCGACGGGTGCGCGGCGCAGGCCTTCAACAGCACCAGGTTGAGCTCCCGCAGGCGGGGGGCCTCCGGGCCGGACTCCATCTCCGCGCCGGGGTCCGGGAAGTCGCGGCGGTCCTTCCCGGTCGCCGCCACGTAGAGGAGCTTTCCCAGGGCATAGACGTCGGCCTGGGCGGAGTTGGGTCCCTCGGGCGCGATGAACCCCTCGGTGCCGACATAAGACTGGGCCTCGTGGGTCCCGATGACGGTCCCGATGTCGGCGAGCTTTGGGACGCCGTCGGCATACACCACGTTGGACGGCTTGATGTCGCGATGAATCAGGCCCTCGGCGTGCAGGGCTTGCAGTCCCTCGCACAGGCGAAGCCCCAATTCCACGCACGCATCCGTCGTCAGGCGCCCTTCGTCGCGAAGCACGCGCGCCAGCGTCCTGGGCGCGTAGTTCTCCGCCGTCCACCCGGGGCGGTCGCCATCGCCCAGCTCCATGACGTAGAAGTATCCAGCCCCGTCGTCGGTCCAACCGGTCTGCAAGATGTCGATGAAGCCCGGATGCTCGCGCGACAACCGCTCGAACCGACGCACGGCCTCGAACTCGCGGAGAAACGAACGCTCGTCCTCGAAGCGATCCCGCCGGACGACCTTCACCGCGCGCCAGGCTCCCGTCTCGGAGCGGGCGAGCCAAACCTCCCCCGAGCTGCCCGCGCCGATTCCCCGCAGGACCGTGTGCCCGGGAACCGACGGTCGATTGCCAAAGGACCCCGGGATCATGGCGTGGGCAGGGCCTCGGAGCACAGCCGCCGGACCTCCTCCTGAAGCATCCGGGTCAAGCGGTGCCGGACCAAGTACACTTGCGCCACCAGGACGCCGACCGTCTTCGCCACCTGGGCGGGAGGCAGGTCACGCAGGACGACCAAGCGGAAGATTTGGAAATGCTCGGGCTTCACACGGAGCTCCAGCTGGTCCATGGCCTGGGCGAGAACGTGCCGCCGCCACTCCTCCTCCCAACCCGCCTCGCGGGCCTCGGCCTCGCGTTCGTCCGCCAGCGCGCCGAGCAGCGTCCCCTCGGTCATGGCCTCCTCCCGAGCCCCGCCTTCGCATGGGTCCGTCTTCCGACGCCGGATGCGGTCGATGATGCGGCAGGCCGCGACATGGCGGATCCAACCTTGGAACGAGCAGCGTTCCGGTTGGTACACGAAGCCCGGCATCTTGCGGGCAATCGCCACCAGCGTGTCCTGGACCACGTCCTCGGCCTCGTCCGGCCCAAGGCCCGCCTTGGCCGCCAAGCCGTGAACCAAGCCGCGGTATCGCCCGACGAACTCGGCCCAGACCGTCTTGTCGTCGAGGTTGCGAAGACGCTCCAACTGGCTCCGGCGAGTCGAGAGCGCGTCGCGCGAGCCCGTCCGCGCATCGGCCTCCCCAGCTGCCTCGCCTCCCCTCATCCGCGGGCTTTATGAAGGATGGAAAGGATCCGTGGCAATCGCCAAGGCGCGCCGGTTCCGGGGGTGCATGGCCGCCCGTCCGGCCTCCTTCTGGCGGCGTCGCGTCGGGGCCCGAGCCCGTGGCATGGGTCGTGCCGGATTTCACCCGTTCGAGCCCCGCGCCATCGGCGCCCGTCCCCTGCACCTGGCCGCCTCCCACCGGTCAGGCTCCCATGGCCTCCGCCAAGGCCGCCTGCCGATGCGAAAACATCCGCTCCAGCTCCGGTCGCACCACCCATCGGTCCATCCACTCGCCTCCCCATACCGCATAGCGCACGACGTCCACCACCCGCGTCCCGGACGCCGTCTCCTCAAACCGATGCTCGTGGTCCCAGCGCCGGTACGGCCCGAGGTCCTGAACATCCGCAAACATCCGGGGCGGATCCCAAGCCCGAATGTGTCCCCGCCATGGCATGGGAAAGCCCCGAAGCCAAACCCAATAGGCCACCCGTTGCCCCTCGTGCATCGCCGTTGGCGGCGGCCCCGCCCATCGCACCCGAATCCACGGCGGCGTCAGGCGCATCAGGTTGGACGGCTCGGCAAAGAACCCGAACACCCGGGCGCGCGGGGCCGCCACCTCGCTCTCGAATCGAAGCTCCCGAATCCTCACGGGCCATCCTACCGCGCTTCAGGGCTTTTGCGAGGAGGGCCCCACCAAGGGAAGCCGCAGGCAGGCCGCCTCGCGGTCGTTGCGCACGAGCAACAGGTCGCCCGCCAGCGCCACCGGGTTCCAGGTCTTGCCTTCCAGGACCTTCCTGCGTCCCAGCTCGCCCGGGCCAGACCGGGTCGGCTCCAGCAACACCAAGTCCCCCGTCTCGGCCATCAACAGGTAATGCCGTCCCACCACGACCCCTTGCCCGTGCCCCCACCGACCCTCCTTCCACAATCCAGCCCCCGTCGCCGCGTCCACGGCCGCCAGAATCCCGTCATCCAGCCCACACACGATCCCATCCAAGCCGACCGGGTTGGCGAACTTCGCCTTGAGCTTCTTGCTGGACCACGCCGTCCGCACCCCCTGCCCCGTCCACTCCACGGCCTCCGCCCCGACCCCATACCCCGCGCTCAGCACGACGCGGTTGGACGCCACCAACACGGGCGCGGCCACCAAGGGCATCCCCGCGCCGAACGGGTGCCGCCACCGCTCGCTTCCGTCCGCCGGGTCCAACGCCACCCATGCACGGCCCGCAAAAAACGTGAGGACGCGCCCGCCCGCCCACTCCACGACATGGGCCGAGCCATAGTTGGCCCCGCCCGTTCCGGCCGACCACGCCACCTTCCCGGACTCGCCATCGAAGGCCCAGGCCGCCTTCTCGCCCCCCGCCAACACCACGACCTTTCCATCCAGCCACAGCGGGGCCGAGGCAAACCCCCACTCCGGCACGCCGCACTTCGCCAATTCCGTCAACGACACCCGCCACGCAACCTTGCCATCCGAAAGCGCAAGGCAGCTCAACGTGCCGGTCGCCCCCATGGCATAGACCCGGCCACCCGCGATCAACGGCGTCGAACGCGGCCCCTCGCCGCCAATCGTCGTGTGATGTCGGCCGGGCGTCCGGGCCGACCACGCGCGTTCCCCGGACTCCAACCGCCAAGCCGAGACCACCTCCTCCTCGCCGTCCTGCTCCATCGTCACCGCGAAGCCCCCCGACACGACAAAGCCCGACCACGCCGCGCCCACGGGCCTGCGCCAGAGCTCGACCGGACCATGCGTGGCCCAGCCCGTGGCCAGCTCGATCCCGCGCACGCGCCCGTCGCGTTGCGGCCCCAGGAACTGGGGATAGTCCGCGCGGACGAACGGCGCAGAGGCTCTCGAAGCCCCGGCCGAAGCGGCGGCCGCCGGGGCGGACGTGCTTGCCCGCCATCGCCACGAGAAGATGGGGCGCAGGTCGCCGCTGACGCCCGAAACGCGGAACAACGCGAAGAACACGGCCACGAGGCCGGCAAAGCCGCCCACGCCCGCGGCGCGGGCCCGAATGGGGGCGCGCGACAACAAGCCCCACCAGGCGAGCACCAAGGGCACGACGAAGATCACCGTCGCCAGTGCCGTCAGGTTGCGTTGCTGGTGCGAGCGCGACGGGTCGAGCCACACGACGGCCAAGGCGGCCGCACCGAGGCCCAGCACGGTAGTGGCCGGCCACCATCGAATGCCGCGCCCGGCCGGCGCCTCGGGCGCCCCGCCGGCGCTGCCTGTCCCGCCGTGTTCGCCGGAGCCCCCCATGGCTAGTCGCCGTTCGGGTAGCTCCCGAGGATCTTCACGAACGAGCAATGCTCGCCGAGCTGCTGGATCGCCTTCGCAAGCCGGCCGGCCTCCGCGTGCCCGTCGCAGTCCACGAAGAAGAAGTACTCCCACGCGCGCCGCTTCGACGGGCGCGACTCGATCTTCGTCATGTTGATTCGGTGCCTTCGGAACGGCGCGAGGGCCTTGTGCAACGCGCCCACCTCGTCGCGGATGCTGAACATGAGGCTGGTTCGGTCCTTCGCGCCCGGCGGGGGCATCTGGCGGCCGAGGACGAAGAACCGGGTGGCGTTGGCGGAGTTGTCTTGCACGTCGCGTTCCAGGATCGGGACGCCATAGGTCTCCGCCGCCAGCTCGCCGCAGAGGGCGGCGGACGCGGGTTCCTGGGCGGCCAACTCGGCGGACCGGGCGTTGGACGACGTCTCCACGAGCTCCGCCTTGGGCAGGTTGCGGGCGATCCATGCCCGGCACTGCGCCAGCGTCTGGGGGTGCACGTAGAGCCTGCGGATCCCGTCGAGCCCCACGCCCTTCCCCTTCCCCGCGAGGCAATGCGAGATGCGCAGCACCACCTGCGACACGATCTTCAGGTCGCTGTCCACGAACATGTCCAGCGTGTGCGTCACCACGCCCTCGGTGGAGTTCTCCACCGGCACCACCCCGTAGTCCGCCCGATGCTTGGAGACCTCGTTGAAGACGTCGGCGATGGTGCGCTGCGGCGCGTAGGCGAGGCTGGACCCGAACCGCTTGACGGCGGCCTGGTGGGTGAAGGTGGCCTCGGGCCCGAGGTAGGCGATGGTCAGGCTCTTCTCGAGCGACAAGGCCGAGGACATCACCTCGCGGTAGATGGCGCGGAGTCCCTCGTGGGTGATGGGCCCCTTGTTCAGGCGGCACACCTTGTCGAGGACGGCGCGCTCCCGGTGCGGCGCATAGATCTCCTGCCCTTGCTTGTGCTTGATGGCGCCGATCTCCAGCACGTGCTTCGTGCGTTCGTTCAGCAACGCGACAATCTGCGCGTCGATGTCGTCGATGGCCTGCCGATGCTCCGTGAGACTCATGGTGCGCCGCCATCCAAGCACGTCCCGCCCCCGCGGGGAACCACGGAACGCGGGGAGCCCCCTGCCACGCGCCCGCCGGGGCGGTGCCACGCCTCAGTCCAGCCCCCCGGCACGGAGGTCGGCAACCGTCGAGAACTCGGTGCCCTTCACGGGCTCCCATTCGCCCCGGGGCGCCCGAGCCTGCGCCACAAAGGACAGGTGGAATCGGCCACAGGCCCGGCACTCCCTCGTCCGGACCGCCGTCGAGAGGAAGTGCGCCTTGGGGTCGAACTTCTCCTCGCCCGCCTCCACCGCATGAGCCGAGATGGCTTCCAGCACGCTGCCCGCCTGCACGAGGCCGAAGAACCGGCCCACGAAGTCTTGGAGGGCGTTGCGATCGGCCCAGTAGCGGACCGTCTTCAGCTTGCCGGAAAAATAGCGCTGGCAGGCATCGCAGTAGGGCGATGCGTCCAGGTGGGCATAGATCGCCAAGGCCCCCGCCGCGAAGCCCAGGACCTGCAACGCGCTGTAGCCATACCCAAGCATCCCCAGCTCCATCGGCGGGCCACCCAACGTGCCCACCCTCGCCAGGTGAACCCGAAGCGACTGGTGCGAGGTCGCCACCCGCCAGTACTCGCCAAACGGGACATAGTCCGCCACGCGGATGCCCTCGATCCGCATGAAGTGATGGTCCAGCCAATGGATCATGACGTAGGAGCCCAGGGACGCCAGGACCATGGTGGCCAAGAGCGGAAGGCTCGGCCTGCAATGCCACAGGCGCGCCCCGGCGAGGAAGCCGCTCGCCGCCAAAAAGCCCGACAACAACGCGCCCGCCGGGATGACGAACCACAGCGTGTACGTGTGGAAGGCGACGCCCGATTCGCGCCCGACCCAAGACAGGAGCGCGGCCATGGCCAAGGAGGTCGAGAGGCCCAGGAGGATGGCGAGGATGAAGCGAGCGCGGGGGTTCATGATGGAGGCGTGCTGGGAGGGGCCATGTTGGATCAAGGGCGCGCGCCCATCCACCGGGACGAACCGCACGACGTGTTTCCAGTCCTCCTGTTTCGAGTGGATGGGTCAACCCAAAAGGCGCGTCCCGTCCCCATGGCTGCAAGGCCGCAAATGCTTCCCGTTCTTGGATTGACACCCACCCCGGGTCGGCGGGATTTTTTGCGCATGAACGAATCCCCCGCAGTTCCTCTGACGAACCGTCGCGACTTCCTCCGGACCACCGGCAAGATCGCCGCCGCCTCCGCGCTGGCGGGCGTCGCCATCCCCCACGTGCATGGGGCCGAGAGCAACACCATCAACATCGCGCTGGTGGGCGCAGGCGGGCGCGGGACCGGAGCCGCGAACAACGCCATGAGCATGAAGAACGGCGGCCCCGTGAAGCTCGTGTCGATGGCCGACGTGTTCGAGAACCGCCTGAAGTCCTCCTACGAGGGCCTGAAGGGCCAGCACGCGGACAAGGTGGACGTCTCGGACGACAGGAAGTTCATCGGGTTCGATGGGTACAAGCAGGCGATGGACGCCCTGAAGCCCGGGGACATCGTGATCCTCGCGACGCCGCCGGCGTTCCGCTGGGTCCAGTTCACCTACGCCATCCAGAAGGGCCTGAACGTGTTCATGGAGAAGCCGGTGACGGTCGATGGCCCGACGTCGCGGCGGATGTTCGACCTCGCCAAGCAGGCGGATGCCAAGAACCTCAAGGTGGGCGTGGGCCTGATGTGCCGTCACTGCCGGATGCGCCAGGATCTCTCCAAGCGCATCCAGGACGGCCAGATCGGCGACGTCGTCGCCATGCGCGCCTATCGCATGCACGGCCCCGTGGGCTCCGCCTTCTCCGAGGCCCGCAAGCCGGACGAGAACGAGACCCTGTACCAGATCCGCCGCTTCCACTCGTTCCTGTGGGCCTCGGGCGGCTGCTTCTCGGACTTCTACATCCACAACATCGACGAGACCTGCTGGATGAAGAACGACTGGCCCGTCGAGGCCCAGGCGTCCGGCGGCCGCCACTACCGCGGCAACAACGTGGACCAGAACTTCGACAACTACTCCGTCGAGTACACGTTCGCCGACGGCGCGAAGTTCTTCTTCTACGGGCGCACCATGCCGGGCGTGCATGACCAGTTCGCGTCCTACGCACATGGCGCCAAGGGCCTCGCGGTCATCTCGTCCGAGGGCCACTGGCCGTCCAAGGCCCGCATCTACTCGGGCCAGAAGATGTCCAACGCCAACATCACCTGGCGCGCCACCAAGGAGATGGAAGGCCCCACGATGGACCCCTACGTCCTGGAGTGGGAGGACCTCGTCGCCGCCATCCGCAACAACACGCCCTACAACGAGGTTGAGCGCGGCGTGAAGGCCTCGCTCGTCACCTCCATGGGCCGCATGGCCGCCCACACCGGCCAGATCATCACCTACGACCAGATCCTCAACTCGGACCACGAGTTCGCACCCGGCCTCGACAAGATCACGCTGGAGTCGCCCGCGCCGCTTCAGGCGAATGCCGACGGGAAGTACCCCGTCCCCATGCCCGGCATCACCCGCAGGCGCGAGTACTAGGCCCAACGCATTCCAGGCCGTGCACAGGGCCGCGCATCGCAACCGGCGACGCGCGGCCCTTGCCGTATCCTGCTCCGGTGCTGATGCCCGACCGCGACACAGGCGATGGAGGCAGGCCCTCCACCTCAGACGCCTGCGGAATTGCGCGGGACAAAAGATGAAACTTGAAACTTCGACCTCATGGACAACCCTAGGGTCGCGCCCCGCACCCGGGCGCCTTTTCACATGTACGGCTTTTCCATTCCCTACGTCATCGAGCAAACGGGCCGCGGCGAGCGGTCCTACGACCTGTACTCGCGGTTGCTGGTGGACCGCATCGTCTTCCTCGGCACCGAGGTGAACGACATGGTCGCCAACGTCATCATCGCGCAGCTCCTGTTCCTGCAGATGGCGGACCCCAAGAAGGACATCCATTTCTACATCAACTCGCCCGGGGGCAGCGTGACGGCCGGCCTGGCCATCTACGACACCATGCAGTGGGTGAGCTGCGACGTGAACACGTACTGCGTGGGGCAGGCCGCCAGCATGGGGGCGTTGCTCCTGGCCGGCGGCACCCGCGGCAAGCGCTTCTCCCTCCCCAACTCCCGCATCATGATCCACCAGCCGTGGGGCGGCGCCCAGGGCCAGGCCTCCGACATCAGCATCCAGGCCCGCGAGATCCTCCGGCTCCGCGACCGCCTCAACGAGATCCTCGCCCACCATTGCCAGCGCTCCATCGACGACGTCGTGCGCGACACGGACCGCGACAACTTCCTGGGGGCCGAGGAGGCCAAGGCCTACGGGCTCGTGGACGAGGTCGTGAAGAGCCGCCGCGATCTTCCCGGCCCCACCACGGAACCGGCGAAGGCGTAGGCGCCCGCCCCGCAGATCGTCCCCATCCATTGGCCCGGCAAGCGATCCTCCATGGCGCGACCCACCCAAATCACGATGTGCAGCTTCTGCGGCAAGGCGAAGGCCGAGGTCCGCAAGCTGATCGCAGGACCGGGCGTCTTCATCTGCGACGCCTGCGTCGCCGTCTGCAAGGGCGTGCTGGACAAGGAGGCCGCCCAGGACGCACGACCCGCCGTCCGTTCCCTCCACCTTCCGCGCCCGGCCGACATCAAGCGCCACCTCGACCAGTTCGTCGTGGGCCAAGACGACGCCAAGCGCACCCTCGCCGTCGCCGTGTACAACCACTACAAGCGCGTCACGGCCCTCGCCCAGGGCGAGCCCGCCCGCGAGGACGGGGAGTCGGGGGCCGCGCCCGCCGCGCCTTCTCCGGACCACGTGGATCTCGAGAAGAGCAACATCCTCCTCCTCGGCCCCACGGGCTCGGGCAAGACCCTCCTCGCGCGCACGCTCGCACGCCTGCTCGACGTCCCCTTTGCCATCGCGGACGCCACCTCCATCACCGAGGCCGGCTACGTGGGCGAGGACGTCGAGAACATCGTCCTTCGCCTCCTCCAGAACGCCGACTTCAACGTCAAGCGCGCCCAGGTTGGGATCATCTACATCGACGAGATCGACAAGATCGCCCGCCGCACCGAGAACGTGTCCATCACACGGGACGTGTCGGGCGAGGGCGTCCAGCAGGGGCTGCTCAAGCTGCTGGAAGGGACCACCTGCAACGTCCCGCCCCAAGGCGGGCGCAAGCATCCGCAGCAGGAGTACATCAAGGTGGACACCACCCACATCCTGTTCATCTGCGGCGGCGCCTTCGTCGGCCTCGAGCGCATCATCGAGCGGCGTCTGGGGCGCCAAGTCCTCGGCTTCGGCGGCCCTTCCGGCGACCGCGCCTCCGCCCAGGCCAAGCCCGAGGACATCCTCCGCCGGGTTGAGCCGGAGGACTTGATGGCCTTTGGATTCATCCCCGAGTTCATCGGCCGCCTGCCCGTGGTCACGGTCCTGGAGCCGTTGGCCGAGGACGACCTCGTCCGGATCCTGACGGAGCCGCGCAACGCGCTGGTGAAGCAGTTTGCACGGCTGCTCGGGCTCGACGGGGTGGAGCTGGTGTTCACCCCCGACGCCGTCCGGGAACTCGCCGCGCGGGCGAGGGAAAAGGGAACCGGCGCACGGGCGCTCCGCGCCATGGTCGAGCGCCTGATGCGCGACGTGATGTTCGAGATCCCGGGCACCGAGGACGTCGTGGGCGTGACCGTGAACCGTGCCGTGGTGCGTGGCGAGGCCGCACCGCTGCTGCGTCGCCGCACGGACCAAGAAGCTGCCTAGGCCCGGCGAACACACCGGTGGCCGGCACGCCCCGCGCCACGGTCATCCGAACGTCAACGGGACCCCATGGCAACCCCGCGGCATCCATGGTGGCGGCGACCCCTTCGATGGGGGGTGGCCCTGGCCCTTGCACCGGTGGCGGCGGGCCTGACGTGGGCCTTGGTGGACGTTGCATGGGCCCCTCGGAACCGCCTGGAGGCCTGGGTGCCCCTTGCGTGCGGGGCGCTGATCTGGACGGTCGTATTCCTCATGCTGCCCAAGCCCATGTGGCTGTACGTGGTCGGCCATGAGCTGACGCATGCGCTGTGGACATGGGCCTTCGGGGGGCGCGTCAGCGGGTTCAAGGCCACCGCCAAGGGAGGGCATGTCATCGTCTCCAAGTCCAACGCCTTCATCGTCCTCGCCCCCTACTTTTTCCCCCTCTACACGGTGCTCTGGGGGGGGGCGTTCATGGTGGTGAACTGGGCCTTGGGATGGCATGGGCAGGAGTTCTGGCTGCGGCTGGGGATCGGCCTCACCTACGCCTTCCACGTCACGTTGACGGCGCACGTCCTGCGGAACCGTCAGCCGGACATCGACGGCGAGGGCTGGGTTTTCTCGGCCGTATGGGTGTGGCTGATGCACGTGCTGCTATTGCTGGTGGCGCTGCCAGCCGTCACGGGATCCATGGCACCCGTCGAGGCCCTCGCGCGTGCCGGACGCCGCATCGCCCAGGTGGCCGTGGGATTGGCACGGCTGGCGTTCTAGCGGCCCGCGCCGCGCGGCCGGCATCACGCGATGATCGGGCGGATGGGCGCGGCCTCCATCACGCCCGTCAGCTTGTTCTCGAGCCCGCCATGGAAATAGGTGAGCCGTTCATGGTCCATGCCCATGAGATGCAGGATGGTGGCGTGGAGGTCCCGAAGGTGATGCGGGTCCACGGCCGCCTCCTGGCCCAGCTCATCGGTCTCCCCATGGCTCGTCCCGCCACGAACGCCGCCGCCCGCCAACCAATAGGTGAAGCCCTTGGGGTTGTGGTCGCGCCCGCCCGGCTTGCCCCCGGTGTTGAACGTCTCCGAGACCGGCATCCGCCCAAACTCGCCGCCCCACACGACGAGCGTCTCCTCCAGCAAGCCGCGCTGCTCCAGGTCCGCCAGCAACGCCGCGATCGGGCGGTCCACCTCCGGGCAATGAATGCGAAGGTTCTCCTCGATCCCGTGATGGCCATCCCACGTGTTTTGGCCGCCCGCGCCGCCGCCGCCCGAGTAGATCTGCACAAACCGGACGCCGCGCTCCACCAGTCGCCGGGCGGTGAGGCATTGCCTGCCAAACGGGGCCGGGCCCAACGCCAGCGGATGCCAGTCCGGCTTGGGCTCGTGGAGGCCGTAGGCTTCCAGGGTCCTGGGATCCTCGCCCGAAAGGTCAAGGGCCTCGGGCGCGGTCGCCTGCAACCGAAAGGCCAGCTCGTAGCTTGCGATGCGCGCCGCCAGCTCGGATTGGCCGGGCCGCTCCCGCAGGTGCGCCGCGTTCACCTCGTTGATGAAGTCGATCTCGCGCCGCTGCATCGCGCGGCTCACGCCCGCCGGCGGCCGAAGGTCCAGGATGGGGTCGCCGGAGGTCCGAAGAACGGTGCCCTGGTGCACGGCGGGCATGTAGCCGGCCGACCAATTCGGCGCGCCCGTCGTGGGGCCACCCCGCGGGTCCAGCATGACCACGAACGCCGGCAGGTCCCGGTTCGACGTGCCCAGGCCGTAGGACATCCAAGCCCCCATCGACGGATGCCCTTGCAGGATGCGCCCGCTGTTCATCTGCAAGACCGCGCTCCCATGGGCGAAGGAGTCGCTGTACAGGGACTTCACCACCGCCAGCTTGTCCATGTGCCGCGCGATGTTCGGGAAGGCATCGGAGCACCAAAGCCCCGACCGGCCATGTTGGCGGAACGTCCGGCGACTCGCCTGCAACACCGCCCGCGTCTTCGTGGCGCGGCGGAACTCGTTGTCGATCGTCTGGCCATCCCGGCGTTGCAGCTCCGGCTTGTAGTCGAAGAGGTCCACCTGCGACGGGCCGCCGAACATGAAGAGGAAGATCACCGACTTCGCACGCGTGCGCCGGTGCGGCGGGCGGGGCTGGAGGGGTGCCGCCGACTCGGCGGGCGGGGCTAGGGCGCCCGGGAGACTCGGGCCGGGGTTGCGGGCGCGTCCGTCGCCGTGCCGCCCGAAGAAGCCATCGCCCTCCAGCAACGAGGTCAATGCGAGCCCGGCGAAGCCCGCGCCCATGTCCCAGAGGAACTGCCTGCGCGGGGTCGAAGGGTCGGCGGGGTTCATGGCGTCGTGGGGCTGGGGTCAGTCCACGTGGATGACCTCGTTCAAGTTGAGGATGGCGCGGCAAAGGCTTTCCCACGCGGCGTGCTGGGCGTCCTGCCTGGCCGGGCTTGCGGATCCCTCGGCACGTTGCGCGGCGAGGAGCCGCCTTGCGGCGCCGACCTCGTTCTCGGTCGGCGGCCGTTGCATGGCCAGCCGGAATGCCAGCCGCACGCGGGCATCGTCGCCAGGACCGGCCTCGCGTGTCAGGCGCTCGGCAAAGGCACGCGCACGCGCCCGGGCAAAGGGGTCGTTCAGGAGCATCAAGGCCTGTGGGGCCACCGTCGTCACGGGACGTTCCCCCTGGGCCGACGTGCTGTTGGCAAAGTCGAGGCATTCCAGCAAGGGAACCTTGAGCGCCCGCTTCACCACCAGGTACACGCTTCGGCGGTTTTGCTCGTCCACCGGGCTGTCCTGCCAGCCCTTGCCGGCGGAGTCCTGCGTCGTGTGCACCTCCGGCGGGAGCGTGGGGTACACGCTGGGCCCGCCGCGCGCGAGGTTGAGCGAGCCGCTCACCGCCAGCCACGTGTCCCGGATCGCCTCTGCCTCCAGGCGACGAGGATTTTGCCGCCAGAGCAGCGCGTTCGATTCGTCGGCCGCGAGGCCCGGGCCCGGGACGGCGCGGGACGACATCCGGTAGGCACGGCTCGTCATGATGAGCCGATGCAGCCGCTTGAGGCTCCATCCACCCGACACCAACTCGGACGCGAGAAAGTCCAGGAGCTGGGGATGCGTGGGTGGTTCCCCCGTGCGGCCGAGGTCGTCGGGCGTGGAAACCAAGCCGCGTCCAAAGTGATGTTGCCAGACGCGGTTGGCGATGACCCTGGGGGTGAGCGGGTTGGCGGGGCTGGCAATCCAGTCCGCGAGCCGCGTCCGCAGGCCCGTCGTGCGCGCATCGGCAGGACGGGCTTCGGGCATCGGGGCCTGCAAGCCGAACACCTCGGGGAACGCCGGCATCACCGGATCGCCCGGCGACCCCACGTCGCCCCGATGCAGGATGCGCGTGGGCGTCGGGTTCGGCCCGTTCTCGGCCACCACCAGCGCGTGATCGAAGGGCGGGGCCATGTCGCGCTCCCGCTTCAACTCGGCCGCCACGGCATCGCGGACGGCCCTTGCATCCGGCGCGGCAGCCGCCAGCCGGGCCTCCAGCTCGCGCACGCGGGCAGCCTTGGACTCCTCCCAACGCGCCAGCTCCCGCCGGGTCGCCAACGGCCGGGTGATCTTGCCCGTGCCACGCCCGCCGCCGCCCCGATGCTGCAGCCCGTAGCCGTCGATGCTCCGGATGAAGGCGAGAAGCGAGTAGTAGTCGCGCTGGGCCAAGGGGTCGTACTTGTGGTCGTGGCAACGCGCGCATCCCACCGTCAACCCCAGGAACGCCGTGCCGGTCGTCGAAAGCACGTCGTCGAGGTCGTCATATTCCGCCGCCGCCGTGCTGTCGGGCTCGTCATCCCACACGTGAAGCCGATGGAAGCCGGTGGCCACGATGGCCTGGCGCGCCGCGTCCGAAAGGGAGTCGGCCGCGCCCCACTCGTGCTCGGCCAGCTCGTCGCCGCCGACCTGCTCGCGGATGAACTGGTCGTAGGGCTTGTCGTCGTTGAAGGCCCCGATGACATAGTCGCGGTAGCGCCAGGCGTGGGGCTTGGGGCCGTCTCGTTCGTAGCCGTTGCTTTCCGCATAGCGCACCAAGTCCAGCCAATGGCGTCCCCAGCGCTCGCCATGGTGCGGCGAGGCGAGCCAACGATCGACCAACGCCGCCCAGGCCGCGTCCGTGGGATTCCTCTCGAAGGCCTCCACCTCCGCCGGATCGGGCGGCAGGCCGAGCAAGTCGAGGCACCCGCGGCGGACCTGCTCGCGCGGCGACGCGGGCTGAGCGAGCGCGAGGCCGCGCAGCCTCAGGCCGTGGGCGAGGTAGGCGTCCACGGGATGATCCTCGCCCCGTGGCACCTGGCCGGGGTTCAAGGGCTGGAGGGACCAGTGGGCGCGGTCGGCCGTTGTGATGACGAAGGGCCTGGGACGCAGGGTGGGCGGGTTGCCCTGAGGCCAGGCCGTCGGCACCGCAAGCATCGCCAGCATGACCCGGAGGAACCGAATCAGCGGGCGACACCTGGGATGGCTCGGCATGTCCATGAGGGAAACGGGGGAATTTGAAAACCTTGTGCCCACGCCGCGCCCCGTGCCAAGCCTTGCGAATCCCGATGCGACCGGAAACGAGCTTCGCCTGCTGTTTCTTCGATGACGGCAGGGATGGGCACCCGGATGGACGTAGCCAGCAAAAGGCCCGGCATCGCACGATGGCGACGCCGGGCCGCAGAAAACCGCCTGGAGCCTCACGCTCGTCGGCGGCGGTGCTAGTTTGCCTGGAGCCGGTAGAACCGTTGGTCGCCACCGTTCGCCTTGGCGGGCCGGCTGCCGCCCGTGTTCACCGGGGTGTACGGGCCGCCGATGCTGTCAGACCTCAGCAGCGTCCCGTTGCCGGTCCAGTTGATGTCCACGATGCCGCGGGCCTGGTCCACGAGGATGGGTGACCCGAGGGACGGGGCCGTCTTGACGGCACGGTAGGTCTTGAGGGCCTCCGGATCGTCGGGGGAGTTGAGGAGCACATGCTCGCCGTTGGCCTTCACGGAGGTCCACTCCATCGAGTACGACGACCCGTTGCCCGAACCGCACACAAAGCGGAACGGATACAGGCCCGGGGCGGGCACGGAGACGGCGTAGGTCCATCCACCGGTGTAGCCGTCGTTCGGGTCGAGCGCCTGCTGGGCGGGATTGTCCTGAAGGCCGAGGACGAGGCCGCCGGCGTTGGCGAGGGCCACGAGGTTGGTGCCGTCGCGGAAGTTGACGAACAAGCACGGGATGTTCACGCCCTCGGCGACGCCGCCCATGAAGATGGGCGGGCGGTTGGCGCGGTCGCCCGAGGCGTCATTGAAGATGATGACGGCCTTGGCGCCGGCGGCCTTGGCGGCGGCGGCCTTGATGCCGAACGCGACGACGCCGCGCTGGATGATGACGATGCTGTTGGAGACATCCGCCGCGTTGTTTAGCGCGGTGTTGGCGAGGAGCGGGTCGGCGACGACGGCCTTGGCGACGATGGGGTTCGTGGGCAGGTCCACGCCGAACCCGGACCCGATGGACGTGCGAGTGGCGCTCATGGCGACCCGGGTGCCGTTGAGGGCGAGCGGTTCGATGATCTCCACGTTGCCGTAGGCATGGGACTGGGCCTCCTGCTGCATGATGCGCGGCGACCCGGAGGCGGTGTGCACCCCGAACTGATAGAAACCCGCCTTGGGGAACTCGATGTAAGCCTCGGCCTCCGCCGCGAAATGATCGGAGTGGCCGGACTTGCCCGGGACGCCGGGCGCGACGGTGTTGCCAGGGATGCGCCCGAGGTCGCCGGTCCCGAAGTTGACGGTTTGAGCCTCCCACGTGTCGCCGGCCCGGGGATAGGTGGTGTCGTCGAGGTTCACGTCCTCGGCCCCGCCGAAGAGGTTGCCGTTGAGGATGCCCTCGGACTTGGTGACGGAGCCGCTCTCGCCCGAGACGAAGCCGATGGACAGCTTGCTCACGCGGACGTTGAAGCCGCGCTTGGCGGCGTCACCGCTGCCCGGCGGATAGGAGAGGGTGGCGTCGGCGGTGAAGGTCGCGACGATGTCGAACTCCCATTCGTTGGTAACCGTGGTGCCGGCCGAGTCCGTGTACACCAGCGTGGCCGTGTGGGAGGAGTTGGGCTCGAAGTCGGAAGGCTTGGTGAAGGTCACCGTGGTGCGCTTGCCGGACTTGGTGGCCGTGGAGGTGCCTTGGCCGTCCACCTTCAAGGACACGTTGCCGGGTTCCACGGTGGTTCCGTCGTCCTCGATGATGGCGGTGACGGCGGCGTTGGGGAGGACATCGGTGGTGGTGAAGTCTTGGATCCCCGTGATGTTGACGCCGGGGGTGACCTTGAGGACGTAGGCAGGCCACGTGCCCTGTGGCTGATAGGCCTTCAACCCGCCCACGGCATTGACCAGCTTCACGTTGCTGCCGTCGGCATCGGCCGAGATGAACTCCAGGTCGCCCTGCTTGATGCCGATGTTGTGGATGAGGCGCACCGGGTAGAAGCCGGGGGCCGGAACGAAGAAGGAGAAGAGGTAGTTGCCGGGCGCATCGCCGTCGTACTCGCCCAGCACGGTGGAGAAGAGGTCCTTGGGGCTGCGCACGCCGTCGCCGATGGACACCGAGAAGGAGTCCCATGCACGGACGCCCAGCGTGTAGCTGCCCGCACGGGGGAACTCGATGAGGGCCGTGGTGTCGGTGGCGATGTTGTCTGCGGTCCAGTCAATGCCGCCGGACCCGGGGGTGCCGGGGAAGGCGACGTCGGGGAACCCGTTCGTCGTGTTGAACCCGCCCTTTTCAACGACCTCGTAGAAGTTGTTGAAGTTGATGAGGCTGTTGTCGGGGGTGTTGAGCAGGAATGCGCCATCCGGTCCGGCCGCCGCGAGGTCCGCCGTGTTGTCACCCCGGAAGCCGCCCAGTTGGTCGCGAATGTTGCGAAGGAGCGCCTCGTTCTCGAAGACGTCGCCCGCGAGTTGGTGGACGAACATCTTGAAGCCCGTCTTGGCCTTGTCCACCTGGCCGGCCGGGATGGCTGCGTTGGCCGAGACCAACGCGGCGCTGGCGGTGAAGGACCACGTGTTGGTACGGGTGACGGCGGGCGTGCCCTGGTCCGCAAAGACCAGCGTCGCGGTATACGCCTTGCCCGCCTCCAGGTTGGCGGACGGGTCGAGGGTGACGGTCGTCTTCGTGCCCTCCTTGGTGACGTTGAGGCTCCCCGGCACGGCCGTGGTGCCCGCCGCGAGGGTGAGCTTGATGGAGGACCCGTTCACGGCCACGGAATCGTCGCGCAACGACACCGTGACGTTGGCGTCCAGTGCAACGCCCTGCGCGCCGGACTCCGGGAAGATCGAGGCAACGTAGGGACGCAGCGTGCCCGAGAAGTAGGATTTCACCCGGTTGGTGGCGTCGCCGATCGCCACGACGGCGCCGTTGTCATAGACGTACCACTCCCATCCAGAGGCCCCCAGCCGGTTGGCCCACAGGCAGCGGAAGGGATACACGCCGGCCTCGGCGATGTTGACGAGGATGACGCGGGTTTCCGCCATGGACCGCTCGCCGTTGAACTGGCGCAGCACGGTGGCAAAGCGATCCCGAGGGTTCGTGCCCACGGTGAGCTTGAAGGAGTCATCGGACCCCACCGCGAGCTCGTAGGTGCCCGGCGCGGGGAACTCAAGGAACGCAATGGCCTCCGCAGCGGCCTGCTCCAGCGAGCCCGACGTCCCGGGCAGGCCGGGAATCGTCGCGTCCGGAAAGTCCGGCCCCACCAGCAGGCCGTTGTCGGAACCCTCGCCCGCGTCGCCGCGGAAGTTCAGGGGCTGGTTGACCACGAAGGCGCCCAAGGAGGCATCGTAGGGGTACTTGGGGTCGGCGAGGTTGGCCACGTTGGGCCCGAGGGCCCCGTCAAGCAGGCGCTCCACGGTGGCGTTGAGTCCCGAATGGTCGATGCCTTCGGCTTGGTAGGTCCGGACCAGGTAGCCCGGCTTGTTGGTGTCCACCCCGGTGGCCTTGAGGGAGGCCGGGATGCTGGTTTGGGCCAGAAGACCGCTCGAGACGGCTCCCAGCAGGCCCACGGCAAGCGCCATGCGGCTGGATTGGAACTGGAGTTTCATAGCATGAATGGGGGGCGCACCCGCTCGCTGCACGTCGGCCCCCCTTGACGCGCAGGTTACGGCCGGTCGTCGAGGACGCAACGAACGAATTCCACTCCCACCCGGGGGAGCCGTCCAAGGCCTAGCCGGCCACCAAACGAAGCAAGAAAGCCCCCTGCGTCCCCAGCAGGAGCAACAGGCCCGCGCCCATGCCCGCCGCGACATCATCCAGGACCACGCCCCACCCCCCGGGCAGCCGTTGCAAGAGCCGGATGGGCCACGGCTTCCAGATGTCCAACATCCGGAACAAGACGAATGCCAAGGCGAGGTGAAAACACCAAGCCTTCCACGTGGACAGGCCCGGAACGCCCGCCCCGGACCAAGCCCACAACGCCACGTGCCCGCCAAATGCCAGCGGCATGGCGACCACCTCGTCCAAGACCACCGACGGCGGGTCGTGCTCGCCCAAGGCCGTCTCGGCCAACCCACACGCCGGGATGGCCAGGGCCACGCCGATCGCCGCACCCAGCCCGTACCAGGCCGGGCTTCCCGGAACCAGGAGCGCCAACGTCCACGCCACGCCCACCAGGCTGCCCCAAGTGCCCGGGGCCGGCCGCAGCCTCCCGGCTCCCATCCCCTGGGCAAGCCACAGCACCAGCGCCCCGCCCCGCCTCATGCGTCGCGCAGGTAAAGGTCCCGGTTGCGCCACAGGTAAATCCCCCCGCTCCACAGCGTCAGCCCCACTGCAAGCCACGTCGCCGCCGGCACCAGCCACTCGATCCAGGGCCGGCCCGCCACCGGCCATCCAAACGTCCAACGCCCCACCCACCCCCATTGGTCATGCGACATCGACACCAAGATCGCCACGATCGCGACCATCTGGGAAATCGTCTTGTGCTTGCCAAAGCGCTCCGCCGCCAACACGACGGACCGCGACGCCGCCAGCAGCCGCAACCCGGTGATCGCCAGCTCCCTCGCCACGATCACCACCACCATCCATGCGTCCACCCGACGCAGCTCGACGAACGCAATCAACGCGGAGCATGCCAGGATCTTGTCCGCCAACGGGTCCATCAGGATGCCAAAGTTCGTCACCAGGCCCCGCGCCCGCGCGATGCGGCCGTCGAGGGCGTCCGTGAGGCCCGCCATCGTGAACAATGCCAAGGCCGCCGTCTCGTGGCCGGGGAAGGAGGCGAACAAGGCCGCCAGGAACAGGACGGTCAGCGCAAACCGCGAGGCCGTCAGCTTGTTGGGTAGGTTCAATGCGCGGTTCCCTCAGCTCTGCCGCCCCAGCAGGTACTTGGCCAGCGCCATGAGGGCCGCCGCACGGCCGCCAAACGGGGCCAGCGACCGGTACGCCCGCGACGTCAGCCGGGCCGCGATGCGGCGCGACTCGTCCAGCCCCACCAACCGCGGATACGTTGCCTTCCGCACGGCCGCATCCTTCCCCGCCGTCTTGCCCAACTGCTCCGTCGTCTGGGTCACGTCCAGGATGTCGTCGATCACCTGGAACGCCAGGCCCACGTTTCGGCCGAAGGCCGTCAGGGCACGCAGCGGTGCGTCGCCCGCGTTCGCGCTCATCGCGCCCAGCCGCACCGAGGCGCACAGCAGGGCCGAGGTCTTGTTCTCGTGGATGTAGCGAAGCTCGGGGACCGAAAGGTCGCGGCCTTCGCCCTCCAGGTCCGCCACCTGCCCCGCGATCAGGCGAAGGCTCCCCGACGCCCGGGCCAGCTCCAGCACGAAGTCCGCATGCCCGTGGCGCCGCGTCGGGCGCGCCCGCGCCAGGATCTCGAACGCCTGCGTCAGCAAGGCGTCGCCCGCAAGGATCGCCACCCCCTCCCCAAACACCTTGTGGCTCGTCGGCTTGCCCCGGCGGAAGTCGTCGTTGTCCATGGCCGGGAGGTCATCGTGGATCAACGAGTAGGTGTGGATGCACTCCACCGCGCACGCGAAGGGCAAGGCCTCCTCGCGGCGCCCGCCGCACGCCTCCGCCGCCGCCAGCACCAGCGCCGGACGCATCCGCTTCCCCCCCGCGAACAACGAGTACCGCATCGCGCGGTGCAGCGTGGACGGACGCGTCGCGGCCTTGGGCAGGAAACGGCCCAGCGCCGCGTCCACGTCGCGGGTGGCGGCCTTCAACCATGCGTCAAGATCAAGGGGGGCGGAGGATGCGCGCGGCATGACGCGGCTTTGTACGGATTCCATGCGCCCGTCGGCAAGCACGGTCGGACCCGCCGGGACGAACCGGGTCGCGCCGGCGCCGGGGCGACCGGGGATGCGGACGACGGCTTTTCCGCGTGCCGCGAGGGGAAACAGGGGGAAGGTCCGGGGCATGTCAGCGAAGTCCGGGAAGGTCGGTGCGCGCGTGGCGGGCGTGGATGCCAAGGGGTGGGACCCTCGGTATGCGGGCTGGTTCGAGTGCTTCAATCGCGGCGAGTACTACGAGGCGCACGACGTGCTCGAGGACCTGTGGCTGGAACAGGGCCGCGAGGCGCCGGACCACGGCTTCCACAAGGGGCTGATCCAGGTGGCCGGCGCGTTTGTGCACGCCCGCAAGGGGCGGCCTGGCCCCGCCGTCGCCTTGCTCCGGCTCGCGCGCTCGTACCTGGGCCAGTACCCCACGCCGCACCGCGGGCTGGATGTCGGCGATCTCCTTTCCCGTTGCCACCAATGGGAGGCCGGGGTGCTCGCGACGGGGATTGCCTCGATGGTGGGCGGGCCCCTGCCCCGGGTCGCGCTGGCCCCCAAGGCGGCGTCAGGACACCCCGCGACGCCATGAAAAAGGGCGCGGCGCCGCGAGGCGCCACGCCCTTGTGAACCGGGCGTCCGGCTACTTGGCCTGGCGACGGCGCCAGATGGCGAAGCCGGCGAGGCCCAGGGCGGCGGCGGCGGCGTAGGTCTCCGGCTCCGGCACCGGCGTGAGGACGCCGCTGACCACGGAGGCCCCGCCCGCCGTGTTGAGCGACACCCAGAGGTTGGTGTTCATGAACTGGGCGAACTGGGGCGCGGTCAGGGTGAGGGGCGAGGCGCTGAAGAAGACCTCCATGCTGCCCGCCGGGGAGGGGATCGTGAGCAGGGAAAGGCTGCCCACCAGGGGGCCCGCTGCGGAGCCTTGGTAGATGCCGGCCGAGGTGACGCCGCTTCCGGCAGGGACGAGGACGGATCCGCCAACGGTCCCCTGGTAGGAGACGTTGTCGAAGGCGCCGCCGCCGCCGCCGCCCGGCAGGAGGATGGTGTAGGACACGAGCGCGGCCTGGGTCGCGAGGGCGGAGGCCACGATCAACGCTGCGGATGATAGGAGTTTCATGATGTTGTGTGATGTAACTATTTTTAGGTATTACCGACGCGCCAAGGAAACGCGGCCGGTCGCCGCCCTGCAAGATAGAAAATACCTACTGTTAGGTATTTAAGTTTGAACAAAAACGGGGCGGCGGCACCCCTGCCGGGGATGTCGCCGCCCCGGCTTCCCGCCGGCTTCCCGCCCGATCCCTACGCCAGCAACGCCCGCACCACCGACGCCTCCTCCACGCCCGTCAGTCGCTGGTCCAACCCCTGGTCCTTGAACGTGAACCGACGATGGTCCACCCCCAGGCAATGCAGGATCGTCGCGTTCAGGTCGTTCACGTGCACCGGGTTCTCCACCACGTTGTAGCTGAAGTCGTCCGTCGCCCCGTGCACGATCCCGCCCCGCACCCCGCCTCCGGCCATCCACATGCAGAAGTTCCGCGGATGATGGTCCCGGCCGTAGTTGTCGGCCGTCAGCCGACCCTGCGAGTACACCGTCCGCCCAAACTCCCCGCCCCACACCACCAGCGTCGAGTCCAGCAACCCGCGCTGCTTGAGGTCCGTCACCAGCGCCGCGCACGCCTGGTCCGTGTCCAGGCACTGGTTCTTCAGCGCCGTGGGGATGTTGTCGTGCTGGTCCCAGCCCCGGTGCAGCAACTGCACCACGCGCACCCCGCGCTCCACCAACCGCCGCGCCAGGATGGCCGCGTGCGTGAAGCTCCCGGGCCGCTTCACGTCCGCGCCGTACATCTCCAGCGTCGCCGCCGACTCCCCGGAAAGGTCCGTCAGGTCCGGCACGCTCGCCTGCATCCGGAACGCCATCTCGTACTGGGCGATGCGCGTCTGGATCTCCGGGTCGCCATACCGCCCAAGGTGCCGACGGTTCAGGTCGTTGAGCCCATCCAGCATCGCGCGTCGGTCCGTCGCCGACACGCCCGGCGGATTCTGGATGTACAGCACGGGGTCGCCCGCGCCCCTCAGCGCCACGCCGTTGAAGCGCGTGGGAAGGTAGCCGCTGCCCCACATGCGCGAGAACAGCGCCTGGCCGTTGCCCGTGGACGGGAACGACGGCGTGAACACGACGAACGCGGGCAGGTCGTTGCTCTCGCTGCCCAGCCCATACGCCAGCCATGATCCGATGCTGGCCTTGCCCGGGATCTCGCTGCCCGTCATCACGAACGTGCACGCCGGGTCATGGTTGATCGCATTCGTGTGCACCGACCGGATCACCGCGATGTCATCGACGATCTTGGCCGTGTGCGGCAGCACGTCGCTCACCCACGTCCCGCACTTCCCGTGCTGCCGGAACGCAAACCGGGTCGGCGCCACCGGGAACCGGTCCTGCCCGCTCGTCATGGTGCTCAGCCGCTGTCCCTTGCGGACCGAGTCCGGGAGGTTCTTGTCGAAGTACTCCTTCAAGCCCGGCTTGTAGTCCCACGTGTCGAGTTGGGTGGGCCCGCCGTTCATGTGCAGGTAGATGATGGCCTTGGCCTTGGGCGCGAAGTGCGGCAGGCCGGGCAAGGGCGGATGCACGCGGTCGGCCAGGGCTCCCGCCGCCATGCCGCCGCCGCCGGTGGCACCGGCGCCCACCAACCTCCCGCCGCGCCCGGCCATCAACATGCCCAGCGCCACGCCGCCCATTCGCAGCCCCACGTCGCCGAAGAACCGGCGCCGCGTCATCTGCACGTGATGTTCCATCAAGGGATCCATGGTCTTGCCTCCGGTTCAGTTGCGGTTCACGGCCTCGTCGAGATTCAACAGCAGGTTCGCCACCAGCGTGTACGCCGCCAGCTCCGGCGCGGGGATCCGCCCGTCGGGCTTGCTGTCCCCATACGTCACGGAAGCCCGCGCCGCCGCCTCGTCCGCCGCATAGCGCGCCCGATGCTTCCCGAGCGTCGCCTGGAGCACGCCCAGCTCCTCGGCGGACGGCGGCCGCGCCAGCACCACCTCGCAGCCGTGCCGAAGCCGCGCCGCCTCGTCGGGCCCGCCCTCGCGGATCATGCGCGTGGCCAGCCAACGCGCCGCCTCGTGGTGCTGCACGTCGTTCATCAGTTGCAACGCCTGCAACGGCGTGTTGCTGCGCTCCCGCCGCGAGCACAGCTGCTCCCGGTTCGGCCCGTCGAACGTCACCATGAACGGCGGCGGGGCCGTCCTCTTCAGGAACGTGTACAGGCTTCGCCTATACAACGCCGCGCCCGTGTCGGCCTTGTAATCCCGCGTGTTCGACCCCACGAACCCCACCGGCTCCCAGATGTTGGGCGGCTGGTACGGTCGCACGCCCTTGCCGCCCATGTGCTCGTCCAGCAACCCGCCCACGTACAGCGCCGAGTCCCGGAGCTGCTCGGCGTCCAGCCGGAACCGAGGCCCCCGTGCCAGCAACCGGTTCTCCGGGTCCCGCGCCATCAACGCCGGCGTCGCCTCCGACGCCTGCCGGTACGTCGCCGACGTCACCAGGAGCCGCGCGAACGCCTTCGTGTCCCAGCCGCCCTCCCGGTACTCCACCGCCAGCCAGTCCAGCAGCTCCGGATGCGACGGCGGCTCGCCTTGCGAGCCAAAGTCCTCGGACGTCCGCACCAACCCCGTCCCCATGAAGTGCTGCCACAGGCGGTTCGCCGCCACCCGCGCCGTCAACGGATGCTCGGGAGCCATCAACCATGCCACCAAGTCCAGCCGCGTCGGCTCGTCCGCCCGCGCCTGGATGGGCGGCAACGCGGCGGGAACGCCCCGCCGCACCTTCTCCCCCGGCTTGTCATACGCACCCCGCACCATCACGAAGCTCTCCCGCCGCTTCTCCATGTCCTTCCAGACGAACGTCGAGGGAATCATCCCCTCCAGCTCCGATCGGCGCTTCCTGGGCGACTCCACCGCCGCGATCAACGGCGCGAACACCTCGCGCGTGTCCGCGCACACCCGCGCCACGTAATGCGCCCGCAACCCCGCCACCTGCGCCGGCGTCCGGTTCGTGGCCCCCACCTCCTTCAGCACCTTCCGCAGGTCGCCCGGCAATTCCCCAAGGTCCTTCCCTTGGTTCGCCTTCAGCCACGCCGCGAACGAGCGCGTCGGCTCCGTCGCAGGGTCCATGCGTCCCTTCACCCCGGCGTCGTCCCACGCCACGCGGCCGCCAAACTGGGTGAAGGCAATCCCCGTCACCCGGTCCCCGGCCTTCAAGCCCACCTTCGAGGCCTCGAACTCAAGCCGCACCCACTCGCCCGCCGCCGGCAACGGCCCGCCATGCGCCCGCTCCGTCGTGCCCTTCGCTCCCCAGTCGATCGCGTCCACGTCGCCCCACACCATCCGGTGCTTCCAGTCGCTCGTCCGGTACTGGACCATCACCGACTTGGGAAGCCGCGCCGCCTCCAGCCGGACGTGCACGAACAAGCGCCCGTCCTGCGGCACCTCGAACGGCGTACCGCCCTCCAACACGTCCTGCGCCAGCCCGCCGTCCTCGCGCACCAACGCGCGCCGCCCGCGACGGGGCGCCGTGCCGTCCTCCTTCGTCGCCCAGCGCGGACCCGCGCCCGGGCTCGCCGAGATCTTCCACCCCGATGGCGCATCATCATCCACCCATGACACGTCCACCTCCTTGGGCTCGGGGCGAGGGTTGGCGTCGGCGGGGTCCGCGTACGGATGGGTCCGCGCCTTGGCCATCAACGCCTCCTCGGCCGCGCGAACCTCCGCCTCCAACGCGTCCATGCGAGCCTTCTCCTCCGCCGTCGGCAGCTTCAACACCGGCGGCGTCAGCAACGCGTTGCCGTCCATCGCCGGGTCCGCCGCGTTGTGGAAGAACGCGTACATCGAGTAGAACTCCCGCGCCGAGATCGGGTCGAACTTGTGGTCATGGCACACGGCGCAGCCCGCCGTCAGGCCCATCCACGCCTGCACCGCCGTCGCCGTGCGGTCCACCGCATACCGGAACACGAACTCCGCGTCGATGGACCCGCCCTCGCTCGTCGTCACGTTGCAACGGTTGAACCCCGTCGCAATCCACTGCTCCAGCGTCGGCGACTCCACCAAGTCCCCCGCCAACTGGTCCCGCGTGAACTCGTCGAACCGCTGGTTCCGGTTGAACGCCCGCACCACCCAGTCGCGGTAGGCCCACATCTGCCGCTCGTTGTCCAGGTGCAGCCCGTGCGTGTCCGCGTACCGTGCCACGTCCAGCCACAAGCGCGCCATGCGCTCCCCGTACCGCGGCGACGCCAGCAACCGGTCCACCAACCGCTCGTACGCCCCCGGCTCCGTGTCCCCCACGAAGCGCGCCACCTCCGCCGGCGTGGGCGGCAGCCCCGTCAAATCCAACGTCACCCGCCGCACCAACGTCCGGGCGTCCGCCTCCGGCGCAGGCTTCAGCCCCTCGCGCGCCAGACGGTCCCGGATGAACCGGTCCACCGGATGCGCCGTCGCCGCCGTCGGCACCGGCGGCCGCGTCGGCGTCTCCAACGACCAATGCCTCTGGTACCGTGCCCCCTGCTCGATCCAGCGCCGCAACACCGCCTTCTGCTCTACCGACACCGCCTTGTGCGTCTCCGGCGGCGGCATCACGTCGTCCGGGGCCCTCGACTCAATCCGCTTCCACAACTCGCTTCCCGCAAGATCGCCGGGCTTGATCGCCACGCGCCCCTCCTTGTTCGGAGCAAACGCGCCCTCCGCCACGTCCAGACGCAGCCCCGCCTTCCGCTTCGTCGCATCAAACCCGTGGCACGCAAAGCACTGGTCCGACAGGATCGGCCGCACGTCGCGATTGAACTGCACCACGCCCTCCCCGGCCGCAGCCTCGGCTCGGGTCGCAACGGCCCAGTTCAATCCCACCCACGCCAGCGCCATTCCCATCGAACGGCTCATCAAGGTCACCGGGAAACGCATGGGGACATCCTTGCAACATCAAGGAAAGGTTCAACCCCGCGTCCGGCCCCGAGCGGGATTTCGGCGCACGCCGGCAAGCCGGGTGCGCCGGGTCAGGGGACCCGGCCTACAGGCCCGGATTCATCCCAACTGTAGGCCGCGTGCCCCCACGCGGCGCCAACCCATGCCGCCTTGCCGTGCGCCGGGTCAGGGGACCCGGCCTACAGCCCTGTCGAGCCCAACGCGACATCACCCGCAGAGGGAGCCCGTCGATCCCTGTCCATGAGCCCATCCGACCCGATGGGAAGGTCCTTTCCCAATTTGGGAACCTCCTTCGACTGCCGTTTCCAGGATGCTAGTGCGATGCGTGGAGCATGCGTGTTCCTGTTCTCAGGCTGGGCTTCCCTTGCTTCAACCTTCGATGCTCCCCCCTACTCCACCCGCACCTCGCGCGCGCCGGGCGGCACCGCCACCCGGCTCT
>CAYSGH010000043.1:0-30302 GCA_964430505.1 uncultured Akkermansia sp.
AGGTCCATCCGGGCCCTAAACGCCGCCGTGGCGTTCGGCGAGGAGTTGGACGAGCCGGGAGCCCACGACGACGGCGACGAGGAGGAGGAGGAGGCCGCTGGCCATGGAGAAGCGGCGGAGGGTGCGTTCCTCGAAGCGGCCGTGGCCGCGTGAGACGCCCCAGCTGACGAGCGCGAACCATGCAAAGCCGCCAGCCGCGACGCCGCCGATGAAGGGCCACTTGCTGGACCAGTCGTTGTCGAGCCATCCGCGCGAGAGGAGGGTGGCAACGACGGTGACCCAAAGGAGGAGGACGCCGGGGTTGCCGAGGACGCGCAGGAACCCGGTCCAGAACGCCGAGCTGGGGTGGAACGTGCCCTCGACGAGGGCTTCCATGCGTTGCTCGCCCGGGACGGTGCCGCCGCGGAGGTACTTGAGCCCGAGCCAGAGCATGAGGAGGAAGCTGGCCAGCTCGATGACGGCGAGCGCCCATCCCTTCATGAGCAACTGGGCGAATCCCGCGAAGGCGCAGGTGCAATAGATGGCCTCCATCCAGACGGCGCCGAGGCCCAGGAAGAGCGCCCAGCGCAGGCCGCGCCGGGGGGCCTCCGCGACGATGGTGGCATTGATGGGGCCCCCGGGGATGCTGGTGACGAACCCGGCGACGGCGCCGAGGGCGACCGAGAACACCGCCTCCGTTCCGGCGTTCATGGGTTTTGGGCGTGGCCCTTCCCAGAATGCGCGTCGCCCACGTCGTCGTCCTCGTCGTCGTCGTCGTCGTCCGCCTCGACCGTGCGTTGCATGCGTCGCGAGATGAAGGGACGGATGAAGCCGTAGAGCAGGTATGCGGTGAAGAAGAGGGGCGCGACGAAGGGAAGGAGGCGGTTGAAGAGCAGCACGAACAAGCCCGCCACCAGCACGATGACCACCATCTTCGTGAAGGGGCGTTGCGTCCTCCAGTCCACCTTCTTGAACGTGGGGTACTTCACCTCGCTGACCATCATCGCCGCGAGGAAGACGAGGATGACGGGCAAGGCGAACCGCCACGTGCCCTTGGGGAAGTCCCGCTCCTCCCAGCGGATCAGGAACAGCGTCAGCGACGCCACCATCCCGGCGGCGGCGGGGATGGGGAATCCCAGGAAGTATCGGCCGCCTCCGGTCCCGGACATGGCCGCGAGGCAGTTGAACCGCGCGAGGCGGAAGGCCCCGCAGATGACGTAGGCGGCGGCGATGAACCAGCCTACCTCCGGATGGTTCCGGAACACGTCGTGCAGCACGATTCGGTGCACCAGGAACGCCGGCGCGACGCCGAACGACACGATGTCCGCCAGGGAGTCAAACTCGCGTCCAAAGGGGCTTTCGTAGCCCCCCATGCGTGCCACCCGGCCATCCAGCAGGTCGAAGATGCACGCCAGCAGGATCAGGGTCAGGGCCACCTTGACGTCGTGGTAGTTCCCGTCCGCGAGGTCCGCCTCCACGATCTTGGTCAAGGCGAGGAAGCCGCAGAACAGGTTGCCCGCCGTGAACAGGTTCGGGAGCAGGTAGATGTGCAGCTTGTCGTGGTGCGCGGACGACGAGGCGTCATCCTGGGCCGATCGGGCGGAGCCGGTGGCGGTGTCCCTGTCCCCGCTCATGCGTTCCACTTGGCCAGGACCGTTTCGCCGCCCACGACCTTCTGCCCGAGGCTGGCCTCGATGCGCGCGTCCAACGGCAGGTACAGGTCCACGCGCGAGCCGAACTGGATGAGGCTGATGCGCTCCCCCTTGGTCACCTTTTCACCGACGGCCGCCCATGGGATGATGCGGCGTGCGATCAACCCTGCCAGCAAACGCACGGCCACCGGGCCGCGTGCTGGCTCGGTGGCGTCGAACCCGATGAGGACGTTCTCGTTCTTCTCGGCGGACTCGGTGTCGAGGGCGTTGAGGAAAAGGCCGGGCGTGTGGGTGACGCGGGTGACCTTGCCGGAGACGGGGGCCTGCTGGACGTGGACGTCCACGACGGAGAGGAAGATGGAGATGCGTCGGCAACGGCCCTTCATGACGAGGGGCTCGTCCACCTCGTCCACGACATCCACGGTCCCGTGGGCGGGCGAGACGACGAGGCCGGGGCCCTTGGGCACGCGGGCATCGGGGTCCCGGAAGAAGTAGGCGTTGAACCCGGCGAATAGGAGAAGGGGCCCCAGCAGGGCGCCGACGGTGGCCACGGGCGGGACGCCGAGGAGCCACAACGCCAACGCCAACCCGACCACTCCGCCCGCCACGACGCCCAGCATCCGGTTCGCCGCCTTGCTCGCCCTTCCTGCGTGCTTCATCTGCCAAAGGCTACCATGGGCCGCCGTGCGCCGGAAAGCATCGTCTCCGGTCCGGGCATGGCCTCGGGCCGTGCATCAGGCGGCCGCCTCGTCGTTCACGCGGGCGAGGGTGAAGGAGAAGGTCGTGCCCTTGCCGACCTCGCTGGCCACGCGGACCTCGCCGCCGTGGGCATGGATGATGTGCTTCACAATGCTCAGGCCGAGGCCGGTGCCGCCCTGCTCGCGTGAACGCGCCCGGTCCACGCGGTAGAAGCGCTCGAAGATCCGGTCGCGCGCCTCGGGGGGGATGCCCTGGCCGTCGTCCGTGACCCATGCCTCGACGATGTCCTCCTGGGCGGCGCGGGCCCCGATGGACACGGTGCCGCCCGGCTTGCCGTACTTGATGGCGTTGTCCACGAGGTTGAGGACGACCTGTTGGAGGCGGTCGCCGTCGCCATGGACGCGGATGCTCTCGGGCACGTCGTTGCGCAGGGTGACGGAGCGGTCGTGGGCCTTGCGGCGGAGGTCGGCGAGGACGGCGTCGGCCACGTCCCGAAAGGACGTGGGCTGGAGGTTCATGATGACCTGGCCGGACTCGAGCCGCGAGATGGTCAGGAGGTCCTCGATGAGGAAGGTGAGGCGGTCGGCGTGGCGGTCGATGGTCTGGAGGAAGCGGACCATGGTGTCGCGTTGGTCCATGGCGCCGCCGAGGAGGGTCTCGGTATAGCCCTTGATCAGGGAGAGGGGGGTGCGCAGCTCGTGGCTGACGTTGGCGACGAACTCGCGCCGCTGCTCCTCGAGCCGCTTGTGCTGGGTCAGGTCGTGGAACACGAACAAGGTGCCGGTCAGGATGCGGTCGGCGTCGCGAAGGGCGACGGCGTTGGCCTGGAAGGCACGCGGGTGCGGGCCTGGAAGATCGACCTCGTGGTCCGTAATCCGGCCCTGTTGGATGGCCCGGATGGCGAGGTCGGCGATGCCGGGGATGGGGACCACCTCGGCCACGGGACGGCCGCGTCCCTCGGCGTCGAGCGTGAGCAAGCGGAGCAGGGCGGGGTTCATGTGCTCGACGCGGCCCTCGGCGTCGAGGACGAGGACGCCCTCGAGCATGCTGTCGAGGAGGGCCTGTTGCTTGGATTGTTCCTCGACGAGCTGGAGGTGGCGTTGCGTGCGGAGGTCGGCGATGCGCAGGGATTGGTCTCGGAGGCGGTTGCGCCATCGGCGTTCGCGGGCCGCCCATGCGGACACCAACGCCAGCAGCGCGACGGCACTTGCGATCCAGGTCCACATGCCTTGCTAGCCCTCGACGAAGCGATACCCCACGCCGCGGACGGTGTCGAGGAACCGGGCGGCGGTGCCCAGCTTCTCCCGGAGCCGACGCATGTGGGTGTCCACGGTGCGGGTGTCGATGACGGCGTCGTATTCCCAGACGTCCTGGAGGAGCTGGTCCCGCGTCTGCACCCGGCCCCGTCGCAGGGCCAGGGTCGTGAGGAGCTTGAACTCCGTCGCGGTAAGGTCCACGCGCTTGCGGCCGACGGTGACGGCGTGGCGGGGAATGTCGATGTTGAGCTCGCCGAAGGCGAGTTGCTCGGGGGCGTCGGAGGGCTCGGTGCGGCGACGGATGAGGTTCTTGACGCGCAGGACGAGCTCGCGGGGGCTGAAGGGCTTGGTGACGTAGTCATCGGCCCCCAGCTCGAGGCCCAGGACGCGGTCGATCTCGGCGGCCTTTGCGGTGAGCATGATGATGGGGATCGCGGACGTTGCCGGATCCCGCTTGAGCTGCTTGCACACCTCCAGCCCATCCACCTCGGGCAGCATCAGGTCGAGGAGGATGAGGTCCGGGACGACCTCGCGGGCACGCTTCAACGCGGCGGCGCCGTCGTCCGCCGTGACGACGTCGAGGCCTGCCTGCTTGAGGTTGAACGCCACGAGGTCGAGGGCGTCCGGCTCGTCATCCACCACCAGGATCTTCGCCATATCCAGCGTTGTCCTATGGGGGACGCGCCCCGGAGGCAATGACTGAACCGTTACAACGCGGTGACGGGGCCGGGCGCCTGGGGCCCCGTGCCGGGAGCGGTGGCGGCGACGGAGGCGCGCTCAATGAGGTCCCAGAACCGCGGGTTGTCCTGCAATTGCTCGTCCTCGCCGGTGGGGAGGTTGGAGCGATACAGGAAGTCCTTGAGCGTGTTCCGGCTGAGGATGCGGTGGACAACGATGCCGAGGGGGTGGCGCTCGAAGTAGAGGCGGTAGTCCCCAAGGCGGTAGCGGGTGAGCGTGCGGCCGTTGCGGGCGAGGCTTCCGAAGTGCGGGTTCTCGCGTTGCAGCTCCTGGGGGAGGCCGCGGAACTGGCCGAGGACCTGCAACTGGAGGTCCTTGGGCATGCGGGCCAGCTCGCCGGCGCTGGTGGGGTTGAAGATGATCTGGAAGGGCTGCATGAGGCTGTCCGGGACGCGTTTCAGTTTTTGGCGCCCGGGGCGGCCGCCGTCTTCGCGGGCTCGTCCACGATCACCAGCCAGCAGTCGTCCCAGCGATCCTTCGAGTCCCCGGCATACACGAGCATCTCGCCCTTCTTCAGCGCGTCGAGCCCGATGGTGCGATTGGCCACCTGCCGGGCCTCGGTGCCGGGCTTGAGGCTGAGCATGCGGACCTCGAGCTTGCCGCCCTCCACCTCCTTGAGGTCCACGGCGCAGCGGTCGGACAGGGTCACGCGCCGGGGTTCCTTGGGGTCTGCGGGCGAAAACTCGGTCCGGGTGACGAAGTAGTTGGTCCAGCGAAGCTGGCGGAGCCGCGAGGCGGCGGCGGCGTCGAGGGGCTTCATGTCCTTGCCGACGGGCCTTTGTCCGTCGGTGCCCCACACCAACTGGACGCGGTACTTTGCGGCGGGGTCCTCGGCATGGATGGGGAGTGCCAGCCACGCCATCGTGGCCGCCATCCACCATCCCATCCTTCGTCGTGTCCAGTTCTTCATGCGTTTCCCATCGAGGCCCGCCGTGGCGGCGCCGTGCTTCCATCCAGCCTTCCCCATCCCCTGCCTGTCAACGCAGCCAATGCACCGTGACGCCATCCGTATCCGAGCGGAACGTCATGCCGACGGCGTCGTCGATGGTGGCGGAGGCCACCTCCACAACCGGGCCGGAGCCGCGTCGATTGAGGGAGACAACGACCACGACGGCTGCCACGCCGAGGGCGGGGACCAGCCAACGCAGCCATCCCGCCGCCCGCGTTGCGCCGTCTGCCCGCCGGGCGTCCGAGGTCGCCTCCTGGTCAATGCGGCGCTGGATCTGGGACCAGTAGAACTCCCGTGTCTCGGGCACCCGGGCAATGGGTTCGTGTGCCCGGACCACCTCCCCGAGGGAGCGCAGGGCCGCGACCAGTTCCCGGGCCTCCGCGTCCCCAGCCAGCACGCGCTCGACGTCCGACCGGCGCGATGGCTCGAGCTCGCCATCGACGTAGGCCTGCAAGTCCAGCGTCCATTCCTTGTCGTTCATTCGGATCGTTCCCTCTTCAGGTTTTGCAGCAACGACGCCAGCCGGCGTCGCGCATAAAAAAGACGGGACATGACGGTCCCGATGGAAATGCCCACGCGCTTGGCGATGGCCTTGTACTCGAGGCCTTCAAACTCGTGGAGGACGATCACCGTCCGGTGCGCCTCCGTGAGCTTGCCGAGCGCCTCGTCGATCCGCTTGCGGACGTCCTCGGTCTCGAGCCCCTCGGTGGGGTTGGCCTCCACCACGGGCATGTGGCGCTCGACGCCGCCCGTTTCCTCCTCCATCTGCTCGATGGACTCCGCCCGGGTGCGCTTTTGGCGGCGGATCTGGTCGAGGCACAGGTTGATGACGATGCGGGTGGCCCACGTGGCGAAGGAGCTTTCCCCCTGGAACTGGTGGATTCGTTGCCAGGCCTTGACCCACGCTTCCTGGGACAAGTCCATGGCCTCCACCTCGTTGCGCATCATGATCATCGCGCGAGCGTAAATCTTGTCGCGATGCCGGTGGACCAGCTCCTCGAAGGCGTCCATGTCGCCCCCTTTTGCAAGGGAGACCAAGGCCTCGTCCGTCTCGGCGGCTACATCCGGTTTCAACGACCCTGCCATGGACGCGACCCCTTCCGGACCTATTCAGCCCGCCTCACAGCTTGCCCTTCGAGCTGGGGATTTCGCCGGCGATGCGTGGATCGTGCTGGCAGGCGGCATCCACCGCCCTTGCAAACGCCTTGAACACGCACTCGACGACGTGGTGCGGCTCGCCCCCGTACAAAAGCTCGAGGTGCAGGTTGCAACGGGCCTCGTTGGCAAAGCCTTGGAAGAACTCCCGCGCGAGCCCGAAGCGGAACGCCGAGGACATGTCCTGCGTCCGGTCCGCCCACGCGATCTTCTGGTGCGCCCGCGAGTCCAGCCCTCGCCAGACGAGGTAGGCGCGGCCGCTGAAGTCGATCACGGCACGCGCAAGGCATTCGTCCATCGGGACATACGCTTCCCCCGTCCATGGGTTGCGGGGGTCGAAGCCCGCCCCGTAGCGCCGGATGCCCCGCTTCTCGCCCAGGGCCGCCAGGAAGGCCTGCCCCAAGGCAATCCCGCAATCCTCCACCGTGTGGTGCGCGTCCACCTCCAGGTCGCCCTTGCACCGCAGCGTCAGGTCGCACTTCGAGTGCTTGGCGAACAACGTCAGCATGTGATCCAGGAAGGGCACCCCGGTCCGGACCCGGGACTTGCCGGTGCCGTCCACGTCCAGCTCCAACCGGATGGCTGTCTCCTTGGTAACCCGCTTTAGGCGCGCTCGCCGCTCGCTCATCGTCCTCCCCCCTTATCCCTCCTCCCCGGCAAACGCCAACGGTTTCTCGGTTCCATCCCCGTGCCCGCTCCCCCATCCTCGCGGGCGTGCCGGCCGTCACCCTGTCCGTCCACACGCCCGCCCTGTTCCAGCACGCCGTGGCCGAGGCTGCCCGCCTGCTGAGCGCCGGCGAGGTCGTCGCCTTGCCCACGGAGACCGTCTATGGCCTCGCCGCCAACGCGTGGTCGCCGAAGGCCGTGCGCCGCATCTTCGAGATCAAGCGTCGGCCTGCGCACAACCCCATCATCGTGCACGTCGCCAGCGCCGACATGGCCCACGCGTGCGCCCGGGAGTGGCCCGAGCTGGCCGGGAGGCTCGCCAGCGCCTTCTGGCCCGGCCCCCTCACGTTGGTCGTCCCCCGCAGCCAACGCGTTCCCGACGTGGTGACGGCGGGCGGGCCGACGGTGGGCCTGCGCTGGCCGTTCCATCCGTTCATGCAGGCCGTCATTCGGGCCTGCGGGTTTCCCTTGGCCGCCCCCAGTGCCAACCCGGCCAATGCCCTGTCCCCCACGTCGGCCGCCCACGTTGCCGCCGCGCTGGGCGCCTCGATCCCGCTGATCGTGGACGGCGGTGAGTCCAACGTGGGCATCGAAAGCACCGTCGTGGACGCCACCGGAGCGGCGCCCCGCATCCTCCGGCCCGGCATGATCTCCGCCGAGGACGTGGCCCGGGCGTGCGGCCGGGAGCCTGTCGGGCCGGGAGCCATTGCGCCCCCGGGCGATGCAGGGGGCGCGGACGACGCGGCCCGACCGGCGTTGCGAAGCCCGGGCCTGTTGTCGCGTCATTATGCGCCGCGCGCGCGCCTGCACGTCCTGAAGTGGGAATCGGACGACGACCTGGCCCGGCAGTTGTCTGCGCGCGGGCTGGCCCCGGCGGAGGGGTGGATCATCGCCCACTCCCGCATCCCGTCCGGGGACCGGTTCCCGCACGTTCGATTCATCCCGGACGACGCCGAGGCGTTTGCGCGGGCGTTGTATGCGGAGTTGCATGCGGCGGACGCCAGCGGGGTGGCGTGGCTCGTTGTGGAACGGGTGCCGTCCTCCCCGGCGTGGGCCGGGATCGCCGACCGTCTGGCGCGGGCGCAGGCCGGGTGAGGTTTCGTGGGTGCCCGCGCACGCCATGACGCCCGCGCACGACGCGTTCCGACGACCGCACGGGCCATCGCAAGGACCACAAGACGCCACAATTGAGGACGATCCCTCTTCCCGCTCCCCGCTTCCCCCGCGCGATTCGGTGTTCCGGCGGAGCGGCGTTTTGGACAAGGTGCGGGGATGAAGTCGATGACGGGCCATGGCCGTGGCGAATGCGTGCGCGACGGGATGCGTGCGACGGCGGAGCTGCGGTGCGTGAACCGGCGGCAGGCGGAGGTGGTGGTGCTGCTGCCGGAGGCTTGGGCGTCGATGGAGGGGCGGGCGCGGGACCTGGTGGCGGCGGCGGTTTCGCGCGGCCGTTGCGAGGTGCGGGTGCAGGTGGAGGTGCCGGGCATGGGGATGCCTTCGCGCGTCAACCGCGGGGTGGCGTTGGCCTACGCTGCGGAGCTGAGGGCGTTGTCGGAGGCGCTGGGCCGAGCCCAGGAACCCGGGCTGGAAGTCCTGCTGCGTTGCCCGGGCGTGCTGGAGCCCTGCGCCACGGTGGAGGACCCGGAGCGCGCATGGCCGGTCATGGAGGAGGCATTGAGGGCGGGATTGCGGGACTTGGACGGCACCCGGCGCCGGGAGGGAGAGGCCTTGGAGCGGGACCTGAGGGGGCGCATTGACTTGTTGCGGGCGGAGGTGTCCGGGATCCGCGGCCGCGCGCCGGAGGTGATGCGGCGGTACCGCGAGAACCTCGTCCAGCGGGTGCGTGCGGCGGGCGTGGAGGGGGTGGGTCCCGACGACGAGCGCATCCTGAAGGAGCTGGTGGTTTTCGCGGACCGGTCGGACATCTCGGAGGAGCTGGCGCGGCTGGAGAGCCACTTCGTGCAGTTCGAGGATGCGTGCGGGGCCAAGGAGCCGGCCGGCCGACGGCTCGACTTCCTGGCCCAGGAGATGCACCGGGAGATCAACACGGTCGGGTCCAAGGCCAACGACTCGGTCCTCTCGGCGGCCGTGGTGCGTGCGAAGACGGAACTGGAGCGCTTCCGCGAGCAGGTCCAGAATGTCGAGTGACGGGGGGCTTGGATTCCTGGGGCTTTCCGGAGCGCGATTCCACGACACATGCGACACGGCGGCGTCATTCTCTTGATATCGGCCCCATCGGGCGGGGGCAAAACGACGGTCTGCACCGCGATGCTTTCGCGGCACGCCGTGTTGCGGCGTGCGATCACGTGCACGACGCGGCCGCCGCGGGCCGGGGAGGCGGACGGGGTGGACTACCATTTCTTCTCCCGCGGGGAGTTTGATCGGCGTCTGGACGCGGGGGAGTTCCTGGAGCACGCGGAGGTCTATGGGAACCGCTATGGGACGTTGCGAACGAGCGTCCTGGACGTGTTGCGCGGGGGGCAGGACGTGCTGTTGAACATCGACGTGCAGGGTGCGGCGTCGATCCGGCGGATGGCGTCGTGCGACCCGGAACTTGGGGCGGCGTTGGCGACGGTGTTCCTGACGCCCGGCACGCTCGCCGAGCTGGAGGCACGGTTGCGTGGGCGCGGGTCGGAGGCGGAGGACGTGGTGCGGCGTCGTTTGGAGGCGGCGCCGGGGGAGGTGGGGGAGGCGGTGCACTTCGACTACGTGGTGGTGAGTGGCACGCGGGAGGAGGACTTGGCGCGGGTGGAGGCGATCTACGCGGCGGAACGATGCCGGAGGCACCGGGTGCGGCTGGATTTCGGGAGGTTGTCATGAAGGGGAAGGACGGCGGGCGTGGCGGGCGCAACGTGGTGTTGGGGGTGACGGGGAGCATCGCGGCGCACCGGGGGCTGGACCTGGCGAGCGCGCTGACGAAGGCGGGCTGCCGGGTGCAGGTGGTGTTGACGGCGGACGCACAACGCTTCGTGACGCCGCTGGGTTTCAAGACGTTGTCGAGGAACGCGGTGATCACGGACCTCTACGACGAGGACGAGGGGTGGCGGCCGGCGCACGTGCGGGCGGCGGACGAGGCGGACCTGTTGCTGGTGGCCCCGGCGACGGCGGCGACGATCGCGCGGCTGGCGCAGGGGTTGGCGGACGACGCGCTGGGCTGCATTGCGCTGGCGTTGGAGCCAGGAACGCCGGTGGTGGTGGCCCCGGCGATGAACGGGAAGATGTGGGGGCATCCGGCGACTCGCGCGAACGTGGAGGTGCTGCGGTCGCGGGGGGTGGAGTTTGTGGGGCCGGAGGAGGGGATGTTGTCGTGCGGGTACGAGGGGGCGGGGCGGCTGGCGTCGGTGGAGGCGGTGGTGGGGAAGGTGCTGGCGTTGATGGGCTCGGGGGGAGGATGAGGGTGCGATGACGACGGGCGCGAACGCGGCGGGCGGTTGGCTGGCGGGTTGGCTGCGGGGGTGGCGGGACGTGGTGAACACGCCGAAGGCGGACGGGGCGGTGTTCATGCAGCGGGTGGCGTTCGTGGAGCGGGGGGTGGCGTTGCCGGCCAAGGCGGTGTCGATGTTGGTGCTGCTGTACCTGCTGTTCGTGTCGTCCTGGTTCCAGAACATGCCGGTGATGGCGGAGGACGCCTGGAACCTGCTGCGGGCGCTCTATGTGGTGTACTTCTGCATCAACGTGGGCGGTGGGATTGTGATTTGGGGGATGAACGAGGTCCCGCAGCGGTTGGTGGAGGTGGCGGTGTACCTGCTGGCGTTGGTGGACGCCTTGTTTGTGGCGGCGTTGACGCTGCTCACGGGCGGCTTCGGCAGCGTGCTCTACTGGCTCTGCCCGGGCTTGATCCTGCGCAACGCGGCGGTGATCCCGCGGGCGGACTTCCAAATCCTGCTCAACATTGCGGTGCCGGGGTTGTACATGCTGGCGGGCTTCCTGCACCGGGTGCTGGACCGCGCGGACCTGGAGTTGATCGAGACGACGGGGAAGGGGGCGCTCGGGGCCGGGGTGGAGGAAGGCGTGCACGAGCCGGTGGAGTCGTTGGTGACGCGGATGCTGCTGTTGTTGCTGTTGTCGGCGTGTTGCTACGCCTTGCAGGTGTTGCTGGACCGCAAGCGCATGGAGGAGGCCGAGGCGCGGGAGTTTGCGCTGAAGGAGAAGCAATTGCAGGCGGCGGGTCGACTGGCGGCCGAGATCGCCCACCAGCTCAAGAACCCGCTCGGCATCATCAACAACGCCGCCTACACCCTCCAGAAGACCGTCAAGGAGGGGAAGACCATCACCCAGCAGATCGCCATCATCCGCGAGGAGGTCGTCCGTTCGGACCGGATCCTGACGGAGTTGATGGGCTACGCGCAGCTTGCGGAGGGCAAGGTGGAGCGGGTGATGGTCACGGACGAGATCGACAGGGCCTTGGACGAGGCGTTTCCGGCGGGCACGGACTACAAGGTGGAGGTGAAGCGAGACTATGCCCCGGCGATCCCGCACCTGTTGGGGCAACGGGCGCACTTCTCGGAGATCTTCCTCAACCTCCTGACGAACGCGCGCGAGGCCATGAACGGCCGCGGCAAGCTGTGGGTCCATGCCCGCGTGACGCCGGACTATGAGGTCGAGGTGCGCGTGAGGGATTCCGGCCCGGGCATCGCCCCGGAAAGCCTGCCCAAGCTCTTCGACGCGTACTTCACCACGAAGGAGCACGGGACCGGCCTGGGGTTGGCCATCGTGAAGCACAACGCCGAGATGTACGGCGGCAGCGTCCGGGCGGAGTCGGTGCTTGGCCAAGGCGCGACGTTTGTCGTAACGTTGCCCGCCCGCTCGGTCATGCGGCTGCGTCGATGAAGCTCCCCCCCATGCTCGTCGTGGACGACGAGAAGAACATGCGCCTGTCGCTCGAAACGGTTCTGAGCGCCGAGGGCTACCAGGTGCGGCTTGCGGAGTCCGCCGAGGCGGCGCTGAAGGCCGTCGATGCCGAGGAGTTCTTCATGGTGGTGACGGACGGGCGCCTCGGGGGCATGAGCGGCTACGACCTGCTGCGCGAAATGGCCCGCAAGAAGCCTGGCCTCCCGGTGATCATGATCACGGCCTATGCGACGCCCAAGCTGGCCGTCGAGGCCATCAAGGCCGGGGCCATCGACTACCTGGCCAAGCCCTTCGAGCCGGACGAGCTGCTCCATGCCGTTGCCCGCTGCGCCGAGCGCCACCAACTCCTCGCGCAAAACGCCGCCCTCAAGGCCCGCGCGGGCGACGCCTACTCCGTGGACCACATCATCGGCGACTCCCCCAAGGTCCAGGAGTTGCGCCAGCTCATCCGTACCGTCGCCCCCACGGACGCCACGGTGCTCATCCTCGGCGAAAGCGGCACGGGCAAGGAGTTGATCGCGGGGGCCATTCACTCCCTCAGCCGCCGCGCCTCGGGGAACTACGTTCGGATCAATTGCGCCGCCATCCCCGAGACGCTGCTGGAAAGCGAGCTCTTCGGTCATGAAAAGGGGTCGTTCACCGGCGCCCACCGCACCAAGCATGGGCAGGTGGAGGAGGCGGACGGCGGGACGATCTTCCTCGACGAGATCGGAGACATGAGCCGCCCGTTGCAGGCCAAGCTGCTCCGGTTCCTGGAGGATGGCTCCTTCACGCGCGTGGGCGGCACCCAGGAGCTCCGCGTGGACGTCCGCCTCATCGCCGCCACCAACCGGGACGTGGTGGACGCCATCCGGCGCGGCGAGTTCCGCGAGGACCTGTTCCACCGGCTCAACGTCATGCAGTTCCGCCCGCCCCCCCTCCGCGAGCGTGGCGGCGACATCCTGATGCTCGCGGCGCACTTCCTCCGCGGCTTCAACGCGCGGCTGGGGAAGAGCGTCCGGTCCATCAGCGAGGCTGCCCGGGCCGCCCTGGTCGCCCACACTTGGCCCGGCAACATCCGCGAGCTGCGCAACGTCATCGAGCGCGCCGTCATCCTCGAGTCCACCCAGGAGGTGCAGCCCTCCAGCCTCCCCGACTTCGAGGTCGAGTCCCGGCTGCGCCAGCCCGTCACGCCGTCGCCGTCGCCTCGCCTGTCGAACCTCGGCGACACGCTGATCGCCTTCGAGCGCGAGATGGTGTCCGCCGCCTTGCAACAGCACGACGGCAACCTTCCCGCCGCCGCGGCCCAGCTCGGGCTCACGTTGGAAGCCCTCCAGTTCCGCCTCGGACGCCTGCAAATCGGTCCCGCCCCGTCCATGTCCGGCGGATCCTCCTCCAAGGCACCCGCATGATCGCCGCCGCCCCGAACCTTCCCGAAGCCTTGCGCGTCGTGCGGGAGGCGGGCCCCGATTCCACCGGTGCCTACGCCCTCGTGCTGATGGCGGTCCTTGGGGTCCTCCTTCTCTTCGTTGTCTGGGCCGTTTTCATCCGCAAGCCCGGGCGCGGCCGACGCCGCGAGCGTGGCCGGCTGACGTCCGCCGCGCCCCCGGCGGAGCCCGGCGGCAAGTCGAGGCGCCGCCGCCGTCGCAGCGAGCGCCGCAACCCGACCTTGGCCGAGACGGGCGGGCTGCCGCCGCTGCGGGACGAGGCACGGCCCGGCCACGGCGGGCCCCCGGAGCCGTGAACGCGCCGGTCGCACAGCAGCCGCAGGCGGCCGTCAGCGAGGAGATCACCCGCAAGAGCGGATCCAACCTTGCCCTCGCCTTCATCCTGCTCCCCCCCGAGAAGCGGGCCGCCATGTCCGTCCTCTACGCCTACTGCCGGCAGGTGGACGACGTCGCCGACGAGGACGAGGTGCCCGTGGCCGAGCGCGCGGCCGCCCTTCAGCGATGGCGCGAGGACACGCGCCGCGCCT
Organism: uncultured Akkermansia sp.; assembly: GCA_964430505.1. Classification (GTDB taxonomy): domain Bacteria; phylum Verrucomicrobiota; class Verrucomicrobiia; order Limisphaerales; family UBA9464; genus UBA6176. The sequence goes on from CAYSGH010000043.1 coordinate 13,900, forward strand.
GCGATGGCCGCGAGCCCACCATCCCCGTCGTCCGGGAGCTGGCCCCCGTCATCGCTCGCCACCGGCTGCCGTTTGCCCTCTTCGACGACCTGCTGGCGGGCGTGGAGATGGACCTGGTCACGCTGCGGTACCCCGACCTGCCGTCCCTCGAACGCTACTGCTACCACGTCGCATCCGTCGTGGGCCTCCTCAGCATCGAGGTGTTCGGCTACTCGGACCCCGGCTGCCGCGTCTATGCCGACGCACTGGGGAAGGCCCTGCAGTTGACGAACATCCTCCGTGACGTGGGCAACGACGCGCAGCGTGGCCGCATCTACCTGCCGCAGGATGCCCTGCGTGCGCACGGGGTCTCCGAGTCGGACATCCTGCAAGGGCGGGGCTCGGATGGCTTCCTGGCGCTGGCACGCGAGACGGCCGGTCACGCGCGGCGCTTCTTCGCCATGGCCCGAGCCGCCCTGCCTCCCGCCGACGTGCGCAACATGATGACCGCCGAGTTGATGGCAGCGGTGTATGGGCGCCTCCTCGTGGAGATTGAGCGGCAAGGATTTCCCGTGCTCAACCCACGCCCGCTCCGGCTCGGTCGCGCCCGCAAGCTGTTGATCATCCTCGGCGCCGTGCTCCGGTGGAAGCTGGGCCTCCGGCCGGCGTCGCATGGGTTCTAGCGCGAACATCCGGCTGGTGGTCAACGCCGATGACTTCGGATCGTCCCCGGGCGCCAACGCGGCCGTCCTTCGGTCGCACCGGGATGGCATCCTGACCTCGGCCAGCCTGATGGTGTCTGGCCATGCCGCGGAGGAGGCGGCGGAGATCGCCCGGCGGCATCCTTCCCTGGGCGTGGGCCTCCACCTGGCCTTGGCCTGTGCACGCCCCGTCCTGGGGCCCGCCCGCATCCCGGGGCTTGTGGGTCGGGACGGTGGCCTGGCGGCCAGTCCCGTGACGGCAGGGCTCCGCTTCTTTTTCCTTCCGGGCCTTCGGCGCCAGCTCGCGGAGGAAATCGAGGCGCAGGTGCGACGCTTCACCGAGCTGGGGCTGGCTCCCGGGCACCTCGACGGACACTGCAACATCCACCTGCATCCCACCGTGCTCGGGATCATCCAGCGACGGGCGCGCGCATGGGGCCTGCGCACGCTGCGCCTCACCCGGGACCCGCTGCGCCTCAACCTCGCGATGGCCCAAGGCCGGCTGGCCTACCGGGTCAGCCATGCCGTGGTCTATCGCGTCCTGTGCGCCCTGGCGCGACCGGGCCTTAGACGGGCGGGCGTCCGGCACGCGAGCCGCGTCTTCGGGCTCCTGCAAAACGACCGCCTGGACGAGGAGTATCTGTTGCGATTGCTCCCCCGGTTGGGGCCGGGCGACTTCGAGGTGTACGGGCACCCGGACGAGGGAGCCCACCGCCACGAGACCGAGGCCTTGTGCAGCGCGCGGGTGCGTCGGGCGGCGGAGGAACACGGCATCCGTTTGGCGCGGTACGCCGACCTGTGAACCGGAAGGCCTGGGACGTGGGATGAACGAAGGCATGCCATGACGCGAATGGTGATGGTCCTGTTGTTAGGGCTGGTGATGGAGGCCGTCGGGGTCGTGCTCATCAGCAAGGGGCAGAAGGCCCTCCTGACGCAGTTTGAGCCCCGCGTGGAGGTGGTCGCCAAGATGGCCCGGGAGGCGCTGGCGAGCCCGGTCCTGCTCTTGGGCGTGGCCTTGGAGGCGGGCTTCTTCGGGTGCCTGCTGTTCCTGCTGTCCCGCTTCGACGTAAGTCTCGTGTGGCCGCTGACGTCGTTGTCGCTCGTGATCACCACGCTCACCGCGAGGATCGTCCTGCACGAGCAGGTATCGGGGCTTCGTTGGGCGGGCGTGGGCTTCATCCTCCTCGGCGCGGCCATCGTCCTCTACACGGAGAAGCACAAGCCGAGGCCCGCGTCCACCAACGCGCTGGAACCGCGTGCCGCATCGCCCGGTTCCCATGCGTCGGGCCGGCCACCGTCTCCAGCCTCGCCTTGAGGAGCCCCGCCAGGGCAGCCTTCGGTAAAAGGTGGGCCCCGGGCCGGGGCCAACGACTCGTGAGGCAAGGGACTTTGATGGACATGACTTCGTTGCTGGGGACGTTCGCCGAGTGCGGCGTGGTGGCGGTCGTGACGCTGGATGATGCGGGCGCGGCCGAGCGCACGGCCGAGGCGCTGCTCGCGGGGGGCATCCAGGCAGTCGAGCTGACGCTGCGGACGCCCGCCGGGATGGAGGCCCTGCGCCGCATGTGCCGGGCCTTCCCGGAGATGTGCGTGGGCGCGGGAACCATTCTAAGGCCGGAGCAGGCGGCGGAGGCACGCGACGCCGGGGCGCGCTTCGGCGTCGCGCCCGGCTTCAACCCGAGGGTGGTTGGGGCGGCGCGTGAACTCGGGCTTCCGTTCGCGCCGGGCGTTTTCTCGCCCAGCGAGATCGAGGCCGCCTTCGAGCTGGGCTGCCGCGTCCTGAAGTGTTTCCCGGCGTCTTTTGGCGGAGACACGGCCCATTTCCAGACCGTGACGGTGCCCTACGCGCACCTGGGCCTGCGCTACATCCCGCTGGGTGGCATCACGTCGGCGACGGCGGGCGCGTTCCTCTCGCAGCCCGGAGTCGTGGCCGTGGGCGGCTCATGGGTCGCGCCCCGTGCCTCCATCGCGGCCGCAGACTGGGAGACCATCACCGCCAACGCCCGCGCCGCCCACCAACTCGCGGGAGCCACGCGCGCCGCCCGAATGCCATGAAGCCCGGCGTCATCCTGGGGTTCGGCGAGATCATGGGGCGGGTCTCGATGCCCGGCTTCCTCCGCTTTGGGCAGGCGATGCCCGGCCGCGTGGACGTGGACTTCGCGGGCGCGGAGGCCAACACGCTCGGTTTCCTGGCGACCCTCGGCCATGACGCCCGCCTCGTGACGGCGTTGCCCGCGAACGAAATCGGGGACGCCTGCGTCGCTGCCTTGCGTCATCGCGGCGTGGGCACCTCGGCCATCCTTCGCACTGACGTCGGCCGCCTGGGGCTGTACTTCCTCGAGAAAGGCGCCGGCCAACGGCCCGGGAACGTCGTGTATGACCGTTCCGGCAGTTCCGTCGCCCTGACCCCGGGCGAGGCCTACCACTGGGAGCGCCTTCTGGAAGGGGCTGCGTGGCTCCATCTCACGGGCATCACGCCCGCGCTCTCCGAGGTCGCCGCCGACGCCAACGTCCTCGCCGCCCGGACGGCACGCGCGCGGGGCATTCCCGTGTCCTGCGACCTGAACCCCCGGTCGAAGCTCTGGCGTTGGCGCCCGGGCACGTCACCGGACGATCTCTCGCGCGAGCAAATGCTGAGGTTGATCCCCCACGTGACGCACGTGGTCGGCGGGCCGGAGGACCTCGCGTTGATGCTGGGGGTGGACGCGGGCCGCGTGGACGGGGTCGGTTCGGCGGAGCCCCGCGAGCTGCGGTGGGCGCGCGCCGCCATGGCCGCCTTCCCGTGGCTGGCGGCGGTCGGGATGACGCGGCGCAACGCGCCGAATGCGTCCGAGTTGGGTTGGTCCGGCTTCGTGATGGACGGACGGACGGGCCAGCACCACGTGGCGCCGCTCGACGTATCAGGCCACTGGTCGCAGCACGAGATCCGGCACGTGGTGGACCGCATTGGCACGGGCGACGCCTTCACCGCCGGGTTGATCCATGGCTGGGTAACGGGTGCGGAGCCCGGTTGGTCCGTGGCGTTTGCCACGGCCGCGTCGTGCCTCGCCCACTCGGTCGAGGGCGACGCATGCGTGGTGACGCGGGCGGAAGTGGAGGCGCTCATGGCGGGATCGGGCGGCGGCCGCGTCCGGCGTTGAGGGTGGCTGGGGCATGGAGCGCTTCTTTGCGCGATCGCGGACCGGTGGCAGCGTCGCCATCATGCTTCGTCTGCAACGGCAACGTTGGTTGGGGTGCGCGTTGGTGGGCGCATTGGCCTTGGCCGGTCTGGCGAGGGCCGACTCCGCGGCGACGTCGAAGGGATCACCCAACCCGTCCGCGTCGTCGGCGCCGGACGCCGCCGTGGCCGCCCAAGCCGTCGAGCAGGCCCGGGCTCGATTGATCGTCGGGGCGGGCCTTCGGGTGGAGGCATGGGCCGCTGAACCGCTGCTCCAGGACGTCACGTCCATCGACTTTGACGGCACCGGCCGGGCCTACGTGGTGGAGACGGGGCGACGCCGCACCAGCGTGTTCGACATCCGCAACTTCAAGGACTGGGTTGAGGATGACCTTGCCCTGCGGTCCGTGGAGGACCGGGCGCGTTTCCTGTCGGGACAACTGGCGACGAACGCCGCCTTTCGCGCGGCTGCCACGCGCGGCGGGCGCGGCGGGCTCCGGGACTTCAATGGCGACGGCATCGTCGATGTGCGGGACCTGACGGTGGAGTCGGAGCGGCTGCGCTTGGTTTGGGATTCGGATGGCGACGGCCGCGCGGACCGTTCGGAGGTGTTGGTGGAGGGGCTCGACGGGATCACCAGCGGCGTGGCGGCGGGCGTGATGGTGTCGGGCGACGATGTCTGGATGGCCTGCATCCCGGACGTGTGGAAGTGGCGCGCCCCTGGAGGCAAGCCAGCCCGCATCGACAAGGGCCAGCCGCTGCTGAGCGGCTTTGGCGTCCACGTGGCGTATGGCGGGCATGACCTGCACGGCCTGACGATGGGGCCCGATGGACGGGTGTATTTCAGCATCGCCGACCGCGGGGCATCGGTGCGTGCGCCCGGCGGCGTGGCCGTTGCGGAGCCGGACACCGGCGCGGTGTTCCGATGCGAGCCCGACGGGAGCGGCTTGGAGGTCTATGCGCGCGGCCTGCGCAACCCTCAGGAACTGGCCTTCGACGACCTGGGCAACCTTTGGACCGGCGACAACAACGGCGACGGGGGCGACAAGGCGCGCTGGACGCTGGTCCTGCCGGGGTCGGACCACGGATGGACGATCGGCTGGCAATGGTTGCCGGGCATGGGGGCGTGGAACTCGGAGCGGTTGTGGCACACGCGCGAGTCCAACACGGCCCTCCATGTGCTGCCGCCCGTCGCGCACGTCGGGCACGGCCCGGCGGGAATCGCGTTCTACCCCGGCACGGGCCTGGGCCGGCGGTTCACGGGCTCCTTCTTCATGGCGGACTTCCCCGGCGGCATCCGGCACTTCCGGGTGGAGCCGGACGGGGCGTTCTATCGCGTGGCCGACGCCGGGTCGTGGATGGAGGACAACCGGCCCGACGAGAAGGAAGGCAAGCTGTTGTGGGGGTTGTCGCCGGTGGACGTGGCGTTCCCGCCCGGCGGCGGCGTGGTCGTGGCCGACTGGGTGGAGGGTTGGGAGAAGACGGGCAAGGGCCGCCTGTGGCGCGTGACGGACCCATCGGCGGCCGGGGATGCGGACGCCGCGTCGGTGGCGCGGTGGTTGGCGACGGGCTTCGAGGACATCGGCGCCGCGTTGGGCGCGATGGCACACCCGGACCTGCGCGTGCGGCAGAAGGCGCAGTTCCACCTCGCGTCGGAGTGTGGTGACGCATGGGAGCCATTGGCGGAGGCCGCGCTGCGGGGCGCGAACTCGTTCCAGCGCCGCCATGCCCTGCGAGCACTCGCGCAGATCGCGCGGGCGGACACCAGCCCGCATCGATGGGCCGACGAGTTGGCGGGGTTGCTCCGCTTGCTGGATGACGCGGACCCTTCGGTGGCCGTGGAGGCGTGTCGATTGATGGGCGAGACGCGCTTCGTGACGGCCGATGCCCGGCTTCGCAAGGCGTTTTCGCATCCCAACCCCCGGGTGGTGGCGGCCGCCATCCTGGCGCACGCGCAGTTGTTCCGGGCCATCTCGGGCACGCCAACGAAGGGGTCCGCACAGCCTCTTGGCGGTCCGCGATGGCAGGTGTCCGCCATGGATTCGGTGGTCAACGCCCTGCCGATGGCGTTGCGCCGATGGATGGGGCGATCCTCGCGGGGCCCTTCGTTGCAGTGGCCGTTGCCGGAGTTGGCGTCGGCGCTTGCTGCGTCCGCCAACGGTGGCGGCCCGGCGGACCCGGTGGTGCGGCACGCCGCCGTGCAACACGTGGTGGCGATGTGGATGGCGTCGGGGCAGTCGTTGTTCCCAGGGATCACGCCGTTGCTTCGGCAGCCGGACCCGAACGTTCGAGGGGTGGTGTTGCTGGCCTACCGGGCCTTGCGATTGCCCGACGCGGCCGGGTTCCTCGACGACGGCGACCCGTGGTTGGCGTTGGAGGCCGCGAGGGCCGTTCACGACCTGGGGGTCGAGTCGGGCTACCGGGACTTGATCCAGCACCTGGACACGGGCCTGCCCAAGGGTGCCTCCGCGGCGATCCGGGGCCCGGCGAAGGGGCGGTATCCCTTCAGCGCGTTGGAATGGGAGACGTTTTACTTGAGGCGCGCGGTGAATGCCGCCTACCGGCGCGGGGACCGGGAAGACCTCGGGACGCTGGCTCGCACGGCCATGAACGGGGAATGGCCTGAGATCGTGCGCGTCGAGGCGGTGCAGAGCCTCCGCGACTGGCCCTTGCCGCCGCGCAAGGACCGCGTGACGGGGTTGGCGATGACCTTGCCGCCACGGGACGACGCCGGGCCGCGCGGGGCGTTGTCCGATGCGTGGGAGGCGTGCACGGGCAAGGGGGCTCCGGAGGGCTTGGTCGTGGCGATGGTGGACGCGGCGCGAAGGCTGGCGTTGCCAGGGCTCGGGGCGCGCTTGGCGGCCTTGACGAACCATCCATCGCCCTTGGTGCGAAAGGCCGTCGGCACGGAGCGTCGGCCGGCACGGCCCGGGGACGACCAGGTGGTGGGAGATGAACCGGCGAACGTCGCGGACTTGGTGTCGGGCGGGGATGCCGTGCGCGGGGCCAGGCTGTTTGCGGAGAAGGCGGACTGGGGCTGCCAACGATGCCATCGGCTGGGCGGCGTGGGCGGCGACGTGGGGCCGGAATTGAAGGGCATTGGAAAAAGGCTTGGCCGCGAGCAGGTGCTGGAGTCGATCCTGCATCCGAACCGCCGCATCGCGGAGGGGTACGAGACAACGGTCGTGACGTTGGACGATGGCGAGACTCGCGTGGGCGTCGTTCGTGGGGAACAGGATGGGACGCTCCGGTTGCAGACGACGGATGCAGGGGAGGTTCGGATTCCGCTGGCTCGGGTTCGCGCCCGGGATCGTGCGGCGTCGCCGATGCCCGATGGATTGGGGGGATTGATGACTCGGGGCGAGGTCCGTGACCTGCTGGAGGCGTTGGTGGAGTAGGGGTGGGGACACCCACCGAGGTCCAACCCGCACAGCCATGGTGGCGGTGCTGCGGAGCCGCCGGGATGCGAGGGACGTTTTTTTGGCGTTTGACAGCCTCCACCGATCTCCATACAACCAACCCACGCTCTCCGCATGGTGTACGGAACTGGATGGGGCGAAACTGCAAATCGCGTATGAACAAGAACTTGAAGACCGCTTCGATCGTGACCGCCGGGATTGTTTTATCGTCCATCTCGGTGCTGGCCGTTGAGGGCGGTGCGAAGTTGTACAGCCTGTCTGCCGGGCTTCGTGGCTTCTACGACGACAACATCTTCACCGGCAACGACAAGGTGGACTTGGACGGCGACGGCAAATTGGACCGTCGCAAGTTCGATAGCTTCGGCCTTGAAGTTACCCCGGGGGTGCGGTTTTCGGTGCCATGGGAGCAGACGACGTTGTCTGCCGGGTACACCTACGGCCTCCGCTACTTCGCTGACCGCCCCGGGCGAAGCTACGATCAGTTTCACCTCGCGGACATCCAAGCCAACCACCGGTTCAGCGACAACTACAGCGTCGTGGTCGAGGACCGTTTCGCGGACGCCCAGGAGCCCGCACAAGCGCTGGGATCGCCTGGGGCTCCCGGGAGCCAGCTTCTCCGAGCCGAGGGCAACAACATCAACAACATCGCCTCGGTCGATTTCACGGCCCAGTTGACGCCCCTGTGGTCTGCGGTGCTGGGATATCGCAATTCCTACTTCAATTACAATTCCGAGCTCTTCAAGGGCCTCAACCGTCTTGAGAATCTTCCCTCTCTGGGCGTTCGCTATCAATGGACGCCCACCACGGTGGTCTCGGCCAACTACCAGTACGGCGACATCAACTACAGCAAGTACGACGCGCGCGACTCCCGAGCCCAGTATGCCTTCATCGGGCTTGACCAATCCCTGACGGCACGACTGACGGCGTCGGTCCGCGTGGGCGGTCAGATGATCAGTTGGGTGAACGATGACTTGGCCGGGCGGTCCAGTGCATCGAACCCCTACGTGGATGCGAGCCTGACCTACGCCTATTCGGAGGCGAGCAGTGCGCAGATCGGTCTTCGTCATGGGCGAAATGCAACGGACGTGATTGCAGCCCTCGACCAGCAATCGACGGCCGTGTACGCAGCGATCAACCACCAGATTACCGGTGACCTCCGGGCCAGCCTGACAGGGCAGCTTCAGAACGCGAGCTTTGTGGGCAGCAAGGGTTCGGCCGTGAACGACCTAGCTGAGACATTGGGCTCGGTGGGCTTGACGCTGAACTATCGGATCAACGCCTACTTCTCAGCCGAGACCTCCTATTTCTTTGACCGCCTGTCGTCGGACATCCTGATTCGTGACTTCACCAGAAACCGCGTCTTCGTGGGCTTCCGGGCGGTTTATTGATCAGATTCACCCCTGAGCCTGCCTTGATTTTCAAATGGGGGGCCGGAAGCAATTCCGCCTCCCTTTTTTTCTAACGGATGGATGCCTCCAAGAACCCCGCCCTCGGCGGCGTCGCCGCCCCGGCCGAGTCGCGGCAGCACTTCCTTGATTACTGGCGCATCATCCGCCTGAGGAAGGCCATTATCCTGACGGTGTTCTTCCTTGTGGTGGCTACCGTGTCCGTGGTCACCAACTTCCTCCCGTCGCTCTACATGAGCACGGTGGGGATGAAGGTAGAGAAGGATACCCCGGACGTGGCGCCGTTCACGGCCTTTGGCCTGCCCCAGCAGCAGTTCGACCCCTATTTTTTCAACACCGAGTTCGAGGTGCTCAAGTCTCATCGCATCCTCGATGCGGTGATTGTGCGGACGTCGTTGGACAAGGTATATGCCAAGCGCCTGAAGTTGCCCGAAGTGACAGTTCAGCAAGCCTACGAGATCCTTTCGCGCAACATCGACCTGAAGCAGCGCCGCAACGCCGCCATCATCGAGATCAGCGCCTACGACCAGGACAAGGAACTTGCTCGGGACATCGCCGATGCGATTGCCGAGACCTACAGGTCCGCCCGCGGCGAGACGCGAACCAAGCGCTTTGACAGCGGGTTGACCACGCTGTCCAACAAGGTCGCCGACCTCGAGTTCCAGGTGAAGGTTGCCCAAACCAACGTGGACGAGTTGCGCAAGTCCGGGAAGGTCTCGGACCTCGGACCTGAAAACCCTCAGTACATCACGCTCTTCACCCAGACGATTTCCCGCCTTGAGGCGGCCCGCACCCAGCTTCGCGGAGAGGTGGCGGCGTTGGAACAAACCTACGAGAAGGTCCGCGCCCGGACGGGCGACGATCTCCGACACTTCCTAGCCGCATCCAATCCCACGCAGGAACTGACAGCGCTCTTGGGCAACCTCAACCAAGCCAAGCAAAGGAAGGTCTCGCTGCTCACCACGTTGGGTGAGAACCACCCGGACGTGCAGCGCATCGAGAAGCTCCTCTCCGAAATCAACGACCAGATCGAGAAGGAAGTCTCCGGCATCCGCGCATCCATGGAGGCTCGCTTGGACGCCAGCAAGCGGGCCGTTGACGACCTGCAGAAGCAAATTGAGGAGGCGACCGAGAAGAGCGCCAAGGACCTTGCCGCCTCCGCGCCCTACGGGCGTGCCAAGCGTGACCTGGAGACCTTGCTTCGCCAAAAAGAGGCCATGCAGATGGAACTCAACCAGCAGGTGGTCAACAGCCAGTTGGTTCGAGATGCCTCCGTGGACATCATTGACCGCGCCCTCCCGGGCATGCGTCCCGTGCGGCCCAACAAGCCCTTGTTCATTGCCATCGGTGCCGTTGCCGGCCTTTTGCTTGGTTTCTTGCTCGCGTTCTTCATCGAGTACTTGGACACGAGCGTTAAGACCATCGACGACGTGGAGCAGGCCCTCGGCGCACCGGTATTGGGCGTCATCCCCCAGAACGTTGCGCCACTGATCAAGGGCGGCCTCGACAGCGCGCATGCCGAGGCGTACCGCGTCCTTCGGACCAACATCCTTTTTTCAAGGAAGGATCCCGATCAACGCACCCTGACCGTTGTTTCCGGCGGGGCCGGCGAGGGCAAATCCACCACCATTTTCAACCTCGCCACCATCTTCGCACAGCAGGGCAGCCGGGTATTGATCGTGGACTCCGACCTTCGCCGACCCAGCCTCCACAAGATCCTCGGCGTGGCCAATACCATCGGCCTGACCAACCTTCTTCTCCGCCAAAAGACCTTCGAGGAAGTCGTCCAGACCACCCCGCTCGACAACCTCCATTTCCTTCCCTCCGGCCGGCTTCCAAGCAGTTCCGTCGGCATCCTCAGTTCTCCCCAGATGAAGGAGTTCATCGAGGAGACGCGTCGTCGCTACGACTATGTGTTCTTTGATTCGCCTCCGATCATGGGCGTTTCGGATGCCTCCATCCTCGCCTCGGAGATGGACATGGCGGTCCTCGTGGTTCAATACCGCAAGTACCCTCAGCAGATGACGATTCGCGCGAAGCAAATGGTCGAGAAAATCGGCGGCCCCAATTGCCTTCTGGGCGTGGTACTCAACAACATCAACATCTCGCAGGACAGCTACTACTACTACTATTCCGGCTACTACTACGATTACTACAACAAGGAGGGCGAGGAGGGCGGAACAACGGCCGTCGGCAAAGATGCCAAGCCCTCCCCCAGCGACCCGTCCAAGCCGGAATCGGGCATCCAAACCAAATACTAGCCAACATCCTGTAGCTCGGTTTCCTCCCCGCCTCGCCATGCTGCCATTGCCTCGCATTCGATCCTGCATTCCCAAGGGGTTCCTTGCCTTTTTTTTGGCGCTCCTCGCAGCCGTCCTTCCCGTTCGTTCTGAAGACATCAACCCGCCACCCGCCGGCGGTTCGGACCTCAGCAGCGATGTCCTGAATGTAGGCGACAAGGTTCGGGTGACGTTTGGTGACATTGCTGACCCCCCTGCGACCCTCGATACACAGATTCCCGAGAGCGGCAGCGTCACCCTTCACCTCGGGCACAAGTTCAACTTTCGCGGCGAGCGACGCGACGTCCTCGAACAGAAGATCCGCGACTACTACATCACCAACGGCTTCTACAAGATCATCACCGTGTCCATCGAGGTTCCGGCGCGGCCCATCACCGTGGGCGGCGAGGTACGGGCACCCAATACCTATCCGCATCCTGGCAGGCTCAGCATCCTCAAGGCCATCGATCAAGCCGGAGGCTTCACGGAGTACGCCGATCGCCGAAAGGTCCGCATCATCCGATCTGGAAAGCCCATCCTCGTGAACTGCAAGAAGGCCCTCGACGATCCTGCCAAGCACGACGTCGAGGTCTTTCCGGGCGACAAGATCCAGGTGGACCGGCGCGGCCTGTTTCCCTTCTAGCCCTTCTGCTTCGCTGGGATCCGCAGTCGCGAGCCATGCTGGAGCTGCTCGTCCAATCCGGCCCGGACCAAGGCAAGATCCTTCGGATCGACGTCCTCCCCGGGGTCGTTGGACGTGGTTCATCGAGCCAAGCCGTGCTGCAAGGGCCGGGCGTGTGGGATCGCCACGCCGAGATCACCTTGGGCGAGGACGGACGATTCCACATCCGCATGTTGGGCGATGCCACCGGGTACCGGGCATCCGTCCATGAGGCGTCCTGGATGCTGCGCAACGGCGAACCCTTCCACCTGGGTGGCGTCCGCCTTTGTCCAGGCCTCGCGCCCGGTCGCCAGCGCCCGCAACGCCCCGCTGAAATCCTTGCGTGGTTGGTCTTCGCCGTCGTCTTGGTGGTGGAGACTTGGCTGGCGTTACGGACTTAGCGATCCGACTCCAATCGGCGGTTCAGGCCGCCTTGGCGCATCACCGCGTCCGAGCCAGCGCAGCAGCTTCCGCGCGGGATTGAGCCCGGCTATCGACACGGTTCGTCGTGCGGGGGCAGAGTGTCGGAGTTCTTCCATGGCGCGCGACTGGCAATGTTTCCTCGTGGGGCTTTTGGGCTGTCTCGTGACTGCCCGCTGTATCGCCGACGGCGTCGATACCTACCGGGCGTTCATCCAGCCCTTGCTGCGCGAGCGCTGTGCCTCCTGCCATGGAGCCCTTCAACAAAAGGCCGGACTGCGACTCGACACCGTGGCCGCCATGCTTCGTGGGGGGGACTCGGGCCCCGTAGTCGTTCCGGGCAACGCCCCCGCCAGCATCCTGCTCAGGCGCGTGACAACGGAGGACGTCGCGGACCGGATGCCTCCCCAGCACGAGGGACTCCCGCTCGACGCAACCAAAGCCGAGTCCATACAACGATGGATTACGGCGGGCGCGCCGGCCCCACCCAACGAACATCCTGATCCGGATCCGCGTGATCATTGGGCCTTTCGGCCCCCGGTCCGACCCGCTGTTCCCGCGACTTGCGGGGCCTTGGGAGTGATCGACGCCCTCCTCGAAGCCGACCGCTCCGCCCATGGCCTTCGGGCGCGCCCGGAGGCCCGCCGTGAAGTCTTGGTCCGACGGCTTTTCCTCGACCTGATCGGCTTGCCACCTGCGGCGGACGAATGGATGGCTGCAATGTCGGACCCGGCGCCCGACTGGTATGAGCGACTGGTGGACCGCCTTCTGTCCGACCCGCGTCATGGCGAGCGCTGGGCGCGGCATTGGATGGACATCTGGCGGTACAGCGACGCCTGGGGCCTTGGCGACCAACTCCGCAACAGCCAGAAGCACATCCATCACTGGCGCGATTGGATCGTCGAGTCCCTCAACGCGGACGTTCCCTACGACGAGATGGTCCGCCTGATGCTGGCCGCCGATGAGATGCATCCGGAGGACCCGGGGCGGTTGCGCGCGACCGGCTACCTCGCGCGAAACTACTTCCTCTTCAATCGCAACCAATGGCTCGACGAGGCCGTGGAACACGTGTCGAAGGGGTTCCTCGGCATCACGTTGAACTGCGCCAAGTGCCACGACCACAAGTACGACCCGTTCCCACAGGCGGACTACTATCGGATGCGCGCCTTCTTCGAGCCCTATCACGTGCGCCTCGATGTCCGCCCTGGCGAGCCCGACCTTGCCCGCGATGGATTGCCGCGGGCCTATGACCGCGACCTCGACCGGCCCACGTTCCGCTTCGTCCGCGGCAATGAAAACGCGCCGGACACCAACAAGGTCATCCTGCCTGGCGTCCCGCCGCTTCTGGCTCGCACGCCGCCTTTGATCCAGCGCGTCGTCCTCCCCGCTCGCGCTCATCAACCGGAGCGCAACCCGTGGGTTCTCGAGGCCCACGTCGCCGCTGCGCGCGAGCGCGAGATCAAGGCCGGCCAACTCCTCGAGTCCGAGACGTCGGCGGATCCCCTGAAGCGAGCCGTCGCCCAACGACGCGTGGACGTGGCGCGCGCGGAGATGGAGTCCGTCCTTGCCCGGGCGGCGGCGATGCGGGCGTGCTGGCGCGACCGCGATTCCGGGACGACGTCGCCCGAGGCGGAGGTTGCACGTGTTGCCGCCGTGAAGGCCGAGCGCCGCCTGGCCGCCGCGCGCGCCCAACTGTCCGTGGCTGAGGCCGAGCAGAAGTTGGCCGTGGCCGAGGCCTCCAAGAAGGAGTCCGTCGGCAAGGAACTGGAGTCAGCCCGCAAGAAGGCGTCGGAAGCCCTCGCCCGCTGCGATGCCGTCGTCGAGGCCAACGCGCAGCCCGCGTTGCTGCCGGGGGCTGCTTGGACGCCCACGCGGTTCCTGGACTCGACCAAGGATGATCCCGACCCGGGGTTCCCGCGCGAGAGCACGGGGCGCAGGACGGCCTTGGCGCGTTGGATTGCGAGCCCGGACAACCCGTTGACGGCGCGCGTCGCGGTCAACCACGTCTGGGGCCGTCATTTCGGCGTCCCCTTGGTCCCGACGGTCTTCGACTTCGGTCGCAAGGGAATCCCTCCCGCCAACCAACCCCTCCTCGACGCGTTGGCCGTCGAGCTCATGGAGCACCGCTGGAGCCTCCGTCACCTGCATCGCGTGATCGTCCTGTCCGCCGCGTACCGCATGGAATCGTCGGTCGCCGGCGCGGACGTGGAGATGAGCCGAGACCCGGAGAACCGCCACCTGTGGCGTCGCGTTCCCCTGCGTATGGAGGCGCAGGGGGTGCGGGACTCGTTGCTCGCCCATGCCGGCCGCATCGAGGCGGTGATGGGCGGGCCCGTCGTGCCGTCCGACGCGCAGGCGACGTCCCGCCGTCGCAGCCTCTACTTCCAGCATTCCAACAACGAGAGGAACGCGTTCCTCGCGACGTTTGACGACGCCACGGTCAAGGAATGCTACCGGCGCGACACGAGCATCGTGCCGCAGCAGGCGTTGGCGTTGCTGAACTCGCGCGTCGTGCATGACGCCGTGCCGGACATTGCCCGCCGGATCGCCGCGCGTTCAGGCGTGGAGGACGACCGCCGCTTTGTTCGGGAGGCATTCGTTGCCTTGCTGGGCTTTGAGCCGGGCACGCGGGAAATGGAGGCGAGCCTGCAGGCCATGGCTGCTTGGCGGAACCCCAGCACGTCCAGCGGCGCCAAGGCCAACGCCAACGCCGACGCCGCATCCCAGCGCGCCCGCGAGGGCCTCGCATGGTCCCTGATCAACCACACCGACTTCGTCACGATCCGTTGAGCACCATGAATGCCCGCCATCCAGCCAGGGCCACGGGACTCCCATCGCGCAGGACCTTCCTCGCGGATCTGGGCATGGGCTTCACGGGCTTGGCCTTGGGAGCCGCCCTCGCTCGTGATGGCGTCGCCCGCGCTTCCGCCCCGGGATGGACTCTCCCCGATGGACGCCCGCACTTCCGGCCCCGCGCCAAGAGCGTCATCTGGCTCTTCATGAACGGTGGCGTGAGCCACATGGAAAGCTTCGACCCGAAGCCGATGCTCAACGTCCATGCGGGCAAGACCATCGCGCAGACCCCGTTCGCCCACGTGCAGGATCCCAAGCGCCTCGCCATCGAGCGCCTGGTCGTGCCCGATGCGAACGGCAACCAACGCAACACCCTCTATCCCCTCCAGGTCGGGTATCGGCGCCATGGCAAGGCGGGCATCGAGGTCAGCGACTGGTTCCCGCACATCGGCCAGCAGGCCGACCGCATTGCATTCGTGCGTTCCCTTTGGACCACGGACAGCAACCACGGCGCGCAGACCCAGTTCCACTCCGGGCGACACCAGAACGACGGTGACTTCCCGACCTTGGGTGCATGGGTTCACTATGGGCTGGGTTCGCTCAACGAGAACCTGCCGCAGTTCATCTCCATCGGGACCCGCGAGTACTGGAACAAGCGCGACGGGCACTACCTCGGGCCGTCGCACGACGCCGTGCCATTGCGCATCGACCCCGCGAACCCGCTCGACTTCGGGCGGCACGAGGGCACTTGGTCTGCCGAGGAGCGCCGGGCGGGGCTCGACCTTGTGCGCACGTTGAATGGCCTTCGCGGCGTGGAGTATCCGGAGGACCCGGCCATCGCGGCGCGGTTGGCATCCTACGACCTCGCCTATCGGATGCAGATGTCCGTGCCCGACGTCGTGGACTTCTCGCGGGAATCAGCCGAGACGAAGGCGTTGTACGGCGTGGACGTGCCGCATTGCCGTGAGATGGGGCGCCAACTGCTGGCGGCGCGCCGCTTCGTGGAGCGCGGCGTGCGCTTCATCCAAATCCAGCACGGCGGCGGCGGGGCAGGGGCGTGGGACGCCCATTCCGGACTCAAGGCCAACCATGAATCCCTTGCCCGCTCCGTGGACCAGCCCATCGGGGCGCTCCTCGTGGACCTCGAGCGTCGCGGGCTCCTGGACGAAACCCTCGTCGTCTTCGCCACGGAGTTTGGGCGCACGCCGGGCTCGCAGGGCAGCGACGGGCGCGACCACCACATCTTTGGATTCTCCGTGTGGATGGCGGGCGGCGGCATCCGGGGCGGCGTCGTACATGGGGCGACCGACGAGATCGGATTCCATGCGGCCGAGGACCGCCATTATGTCACCGACATCCACGCCACCATTCTGCACCAGCTCGGGCTCGACTCGCGTCAGCTCGAAATCCCGGGCCGCAAGCGCCTCGAGATCGACCACGGCCAGCCCATCCAACCGATCATGGCCTGAGCCAGGCCGAGGGCTTCCCCCCTGTAGGCCGCGTGAGGGCACGCGGCCTACAGCCGGGGCGATTGGGTTCTGTAGGCCGGGTCCCCTGACCCGGCGCACGGGGGATGCGGCATGGCCGG
>CAYSGH010000043.1:30402-35040 GCA_964430505.1 uncultured Akkermansia sp.
GGGTTCTGTAGGCCGGGTCCCCTGACCCGGCGCACGGGGGATGCGGCATGGCCGGCGCCGCGTGAGGGCACGCGGCCTACAGCCGGGGCGATTGGGTTCTGTAGGCCGGGTCCCCTGACCCGGCGCACGGGGGATGCGGCATGGCCGGTGCCGCGTGAGGGCACGCGGCCTACAGCCGGGCCCGATCACCGTTCCCAGCCTCACTCCGTCGGCACCTCGTTCACCGTGTAGTAGGCCTTCGCATGAAGCAGGGGCTTCCCGTCGCGCGAGCGAACCTTGGCGAGGTCGAAGTCGTGGATGTGATCCTTCGTCACGCGGTCGAGGTGCAGCCGAACCGAAAGCCCGTCCGCAGATGGCTCCGCGCTCAGCACGCGTGGCGTGGCGTGGTCCACCTCCGGGCTGCCATAGCCCGCATGGTAGACGTGGGTGTAGGTCGTGATGGCATAGGAGCCCGGCTGGGACGCGGTCGCCGCATCCACCGGCAGGGTGAACGTGAGGAGGAAGCCGTCGCGGCGAATGCGGACCTCCTGGACCTCAAAGGGCACCACGCCGGACCAGTCCATGCGTTGCAGCGCGAACGGCTCGGGCCCGCGCACGGGCCATTGGCTCGTCGTGGTGAAGCCCCCCGCCACGAGCTGGCCCCTGGGCGTGAACTCCACGTTCATGATCCCCGTCGCCAAGCCCTCCCGGAAGGGATAACACGCCCCCTGCCACACCCCATTCACCTGCTCCGTCGTCGCGCGCACGATGATGCTCAGCGCGTAGTCCCCTAGGAAAAGCTGGTTCTGGAACGGCCCAAACTTCCCGCCGGTCGTGTCGGTGCGAAACCCGGAGATCGAGCGGCCCATTTTGATGTACGGGAACCGCACGGCGGGCGGGACCAACTCCTTCACGCGTTGGCGCTCAACGGCCATGCGCGAGTCGCTGCGCGGCTCGACGGCGGGAGCGGGCACGCCCGGTGCGAACGGGTACCAGTTGTAGCTCGCGGGATGGCCGAGGAACGCGCCCTCCTTCAACGGCTTCAACGAGCAACACCCGTTCCATGGCCCCTGGCTCTCGGTGACGAACATCGCCCCGGCCGCGTTCGTCCCCACGCCGCCGGGGCTTCGCAACCCGCTGCACACCGGGATCATCTTGCCCTGAGGCGTGACCTTCACCGCCCAGCCCCGGAACAGGTTGTGCGACTCGTACGACCCGCTCAGCCCGAGCGCGACCCAGATGTTCCCCTCGGCGTCATGCTTCGAGCCAAACGCAAACTCATGGCCCTCCGCGTAGCCCCAGTTGCTCGTCAACGCGTCGTAGCGGTCCGCCACGCCGTCGCCGTCCGCGTCCGTGATCCGCGTCACCTCGCCCCACGTCGTCGCCGTCAACGCGCCGTCCCGCCATGACAACGAGAACACCTCGTCCTGCCCCGTCGCGAAGAGCTGGTATTCCGGCCGTGGCGGCGTCTCGAACGCGCCCTTCACCAGATAGACGTCCCCGCGCCGCGTGCCGACGGCGAGGCGGCCATCCGGCAGCACCTCCAGTCCCCCGGGCCGCACGGGCACGCCCGCCGGAATGGGGATCGTGACGATGGGATAATATCGGGCCTCCTCCGAGGCCGTCCCCCACATGGCCCCGAGGTCCTCGTCGGCGCGGACGGGTGCGGCGACGGTCCATGCAAGGGCATGGCACAGCAGGGCCAGCACGGGCTTCGGCAGGTGGCGAAGGGTTACCATTGGTATTCGAGCACGAGTTGGGAACGACCCGGCGGAACCGACAACGGCACCAGCACGTCGCCATGGTCGCCGTCGCGAACGACGCCGTCGGGGCCCTCGACGATGCGCACCGTCAGCCCGTCGCACGCAACGTCGCGGGGCGAGCGTCCCCGCACGTCCTTGCCCGCCGCCGCCCGGAAGTGGAACCACGCGGCCGCGCCCCGGTTGTCCAGCCGCAGCGTGCGCCGGAACCAGGCCTTGCCGTCCGCGCCACGCACGTCCTCGAAGAAGTCTTCCACCGCGATGGTCCCATACTCGTACCGGAACGTGGGCCGGCGCCGTGCGTCCAGGTGATAGCCCCGGAACTGGTAGCCGTGGTCCTGGGGAAAGGCGTGGTTGGCCTTCTTCTTGGCGGGCCATGCCTCGTCCATCGTCGCCAACCGATGGAACGGGACGCCCGGCGGCAACGTGACGACGTCGGACCCGCGCGGGCGGAAGTGGCCGGGGCTCACGCTCACGAACTCGCCCTTCCAAAGCTGGCGCAACGCCATCTCGCCCGCGTCGAAGCACAGGTGGATGCGCTCGGGGTAGCCCACGGCGATGCCGCGGTACCCCATCCCGCTCTGGCCCCGGCAGATCTCGGCCAGGTCGGCCACGCGAACCTCGTTCGACTCGCGCGACAACCCCTGCGGTTTCCTGGCGCGGGTGCCGTCCGCGAGGTACGCCCAGATGGCCTCGATCTGCATCGCCGCGTCGCCCCCGAGGAACTGCGGGGCCGTGGCGCGTCCCTCCGGCCAATACGACGGCATGATCGTGGTGGGATGGAACCGCGTCGGCTGGCGCAGGTACTGGTGGAACCAGTTCTTCCGCAAACGCTCCGGCGCGCGCGCGATGTCCAGCGCCCCGAAGTCGGCGGGCTTCTGGCCATTGAACTCATGGCACGCGATGCACCCGAGCCCGGACGCACCCACCATGGCGTGTCCGGCGTCCTTGGCCTCCTGGAGGTTGGCCAACGTAGGAATGGGCGTGGCCTCCAGCACGTCCACCTTGCCCATCAACGCCACGAGGTGCCCCACCTGCGCCTCCCCGAACCGTGGCATCCGCGCGTCGAGGTACTCCCGTTGACGCCCGCCCCGCAGCAGGACCTCCGCCAGCCACTCGGGGTTGAGCTTGGCCCCGACGCCGGTGAGCGGCGGCGGGATGCGTCCTTGGTCGCCCAAGTTGGGCTGGGAACCCGTGAACAACGCGCGGCGCTCGGGGGCGGGTCCGCCCAGCCCGTCGCGTTCATGGCACGCCACGCAGTTCAAGGACGCCAACGTCTTCGCCACCTGCTGGTCGTAGTCCAACGCCGGCCGTTCCACGCGCGGATGCGCCACCCGAATCCATTCCCGTTGATCGGCCGAAAGGTCGAAGCGCGGCCACGCACCCGTGCCCTCGCTCAAGCACCCGCGCCGCAGGTCGATCTTCGCCCAAGGCACCTGTGGCGACCCGGCCACGCGGACGTCGTCGTGGCATCGGGCGCAACCCAGCCTGCCAAAGTGGCCGCGCCCGGCCTCCGCGAGCGTCGCGTCCACCCGGAAGGGTTCGAGCGCCGGGATCTCCTCGTTCGACACCGAAAGCATGGCGGCGGGGATGGGTCCGCGCGCGACGCCGGGAGCCTCCATCTCGAAGGCGAATCGCGGATCGTGGCCGGTGTGGTAATAGACGAGCCGAAGGGCGTGCCAACCCGGCGTGACTTCGACCACCCCCTCCAACGACTTCGGGCCGCGCCGGTCGCTGGGCTTGAGCTGGAGGACGTTCCGCCCGTCGAGGTCCAGCGAGCCGCCATTGGCCGTGAGGTGGAACACATGGCGCCCGCCGTTCGTGACCCTGATCCAGCCCTCGTACACCACCGCCGAGTGATGCGAGGGCTTGGCAAGGCCGCCCGCGCCGAAGCCCTCCACCTGCCCCGCGCGTTCCGCCCGGACGTTCTCGCCATCGATTCCCTCCCACACCTTGCCTTGGTACAGCGTGTACGACAGCCGCCCGGGCACGCGCGTGCGTTGCAGCAGGTAGTGGGCGATGCGCTCCACCTCCTGCCTCGGAAGCTGGAGGTCCGGCATCCGGCCCGATGGCCGCACCGCATGGGGCCGTTCGAGAAAGGAAACAAGCGAGGCGACGCTGTACTTCCCCTCGAGCGGCCCCAACGGCACCGACGTCGCGGCCGCCGTTTCCTTCCCCTGTTCATCCCGGGGCGAATGACAATGGGCACAGCCGCGCGAATGAAACAGGCGACGACCGTGGGTGGCGGCTACGGCGTCCGGCGGTTGCAAGGCAAAGGAAGACGGCCCCAGCGACATCAGGAAGTGCGTCAGCGACCGTGCCACCCCCTCGCGCTCGGACGAAGGCAGGCCGCCGAGCAGGTCGGGCATGGGCGTTCCCGGGTGCGTCCCGTGCGGGTCCCGGACGAAGGCCTCGATGAAGGCCGGGTTGAGCCGGGACCCGACGTCCGCGAGGCGGGGGGCCTTGCGGGAGCGTTGCACCAGCGACCCGTCGCCCACGTGACACGCCACGCAGTTCAGTTCCTCCACCAGGATCAGGCCCTTGATCCGGGGCTCGATGCGCGACGCATCGACGCCGGGAACGAGAACGGCCGCGCGTGCAGCCATGGCGATGCCCAACCACCCGAGAAGCCCGGCGCACGCGGACATCCAGGGCACGGCCGCCCGTCGCCATTGGCGTAGGGCGGGCCATCGAACGGACCAGGCTTTGGAACGGAATCCCATGGGGTATGACCCGATTGGACCCCGCTTCCGGCGCGAAGCGCAAGACGCGAGGTATCGGGTGGTTAGGCAAGGGGTTGATGGCTGGGTTCGGCGACCGGAGATCAGAGAGAACCATTTCCCAAGCGTCCTCGCGAGGCGTTCCCACGACCGCACGATGCGTCGCAACGACCGCACGA
>CAYSGH010000044.1:0-34889 GCA_964430505.1 uncultured Akkermansia sp.
AGTCGTCGAGGGTGAAGTGCCCCTTGCGCATCTTCTCCTCGAGTTCCATGGCCTTCTTTTGGTCCACGGCCTCGGCGGCCCTCTCGACAAGCGTGACGACGTCGCCCATGCCCAGGATGCGCTGCGCCATGCGCTCTGGATGGAAGGGCTCGAAGTCCTCGGGCTTCTCGCCGGTGCCCATGAACTTGATGGGCTTGCCGACGACGGAACGAAACGAAAGGGCGGCGCCACCACGGGCATCGCCGTCGAGCTTGGTGAGGATGGCCCCGGTCACGCCAAGGGCCTTGTCGAAGTGGGTGGCGACGTTGACGGCCTCCTGGCCGGTGGCGGCGTCCAGGACGAGAAGGATCTCGCACGGGCGCACGAGGTCGCGGAGCCGCACGAGCTCCTGGACCAGCGGCTCGTCAATCTGAAGCCGGCCGGCCGTGTCGAGGATGAGGACGTCGCGCCCCGTGGACCGCGCCTCAGCGAGGGCGTCGCGCGCGATGCTCAGGACATCCTTCTCGCCGGGCCGCACAACCACCGGGATGCCCAGCTTCTCGCCGAGGATGCGGAGCTGGTCCATGGCGGCCGGCCGATAGACGTCAGCGGCAACGAGGAGGGGCTGGCGCCCCTGCTTCAGGAGCAGGCGGGCGAGCTTGGCCGACGACGTGGTCTTGCCGGACCCGTGCAGGCCGCACATGAGGATGATGGCGGGGCCTCCGGCCAGCTGGAGCCCGGCATTCTCGGATCCAAGGAAGGTCACCAGCTCGTCGTGGATAATCTTCACCATCTGCTGGCCAGGGGCGACGGACTGGAGAACGTCCTGGCCCAGGGCCTTGACCTTCACGGCCTCGATGAAGTCCTTGGCCACCTTGAAGTGGACGTCGGCCTCAAGCAGCGCGAGGCGGACGTCGCGGAGGGCGTCGGTGACGTTGGACTCGGAAATCTTCCCGAGCCCGCGCAGGTTGCGGAAGACGTTCTGGAGTCGCGAGCTAAGGGCGTCGAACATGCCACGTCAGGCTAGGAACGACGGGATGGGCGGCAAAGATCAAACTGGCCAGGAGTGCAGGGTGGAATGGCTGCCATCGGGCGCCGTGGGGTTGGCGCGCATGTTGGAGGCGGTGGAGCTGGCGGGCCGGGAGGTGCGCCTGGAAATGTACATCTTCGAACCGGACGGGCCCGGGGAGGAGTTTCGGATGGCGCTCGTGGCGGCGGCGCAGCGCGGGGTGCGCGTGCGCGTGTTGCTGGACGCGATCGGGTCGGGGGGCCTCGACGAGGATTACTGGCATGGGTTGCGGAATGCCGGAGGGGAGGTGCGGTGGTTTCATCCGCTAGGCGGCGGGCTCGCCGTCGTGCGGAGCCATCGGAAGCTACTGGCGTGCGACGGCAGCGTCGCGTTCGTGACGGGGTTCAACATCGCGCCGGAGTACGAGGGAGACGGGGTGGAGTCGGGGTGGCGCGACGCCGGGGTGCGGATGGAGGGCGGCGCGGCCACGGAAGTGGAGGCGTTGTTTGACGAGCAGTTTGAACGGGCGGGCCAACGGCTCCGCGGGGTGGCCCGGTTGTTAAAGCGCGACGTTTCCGGGACGCAAGGTTGCAGCGGGGTGGAATTGCTGGCGGTGTCGCCCGGAAGGGGCGAAAGCGCGGTGACGACGGCGTTGCGGTCCGACTTGCGCCGATTGATGGAGACCCAAGGTCGGGTGGTGTTGGTGACCCCCTATTTCGTGCCCCCCTCGTGGTTTCGCAGGTTGCTGCGGCGGACGGCGAGAACAGGGGTGGACGTATCGGTGGTACTGCCGATGCACTCGGACGTGGGGATCGCGCAACGCGCGGCGCGCCACGTGTACGGAGGGTTGCAGCGGGCCGGAGTCCGTATCTTGGAGTACCAACCCCAGATGCTCCACGGGAAGGTATGGTGCCTCGGCGACATCGTGTACGTGGGCACCTCCAACCTCGATCCACGGAGCCTCCACCTGAACTACGAGGTGATGGTGCGCCTGTCGGGGGGCGAGGCGGCGCGCCGGGCTCGGGCAGACGTGGATGACATCGTGGCCCGCAGCGTGGTGGTTCCCCGGCGCGGCTGGGGGGCGCGTTCCTGGCTGGAACGAGCGCGTGAGCAACTGGCGTTTTGGGTGTTGTACCGGATTGACCCTTGGCTGACGGGATGGATCGCCGGCCGCTGGCTCCGACGCCGTGTCAGGCACGAAACAACTGCCCCATCCGCCGCCCCATGATGCGCCCCGCGACCAACAGGCTGGTCACCAGCACCCCCATGCCCACGACGCCCAATGCACACGCGACGGAGGCGGACGACGGATGGATGCGCCCCATCAACGACCAGATTTGCTTGGTCATGGGAAAGAACTGGTCGCGCATGGCGAGCAGCAGGGAGTCGCTGACCTCCAGCATGGCGAACGAGAAGGTCAGGATGGTGCCCGCCATGAGGTTGGCAGCCACCAAGGGCAGGGTGACACGCCGCAGCGTCGTCAACGGCCCAGCGCCCAGCCCAGCGCTCGCCTCCTCCAGTGTCACCGACGTCTGCTGGAAGCCCGCCACGGCGGACCGGACGATGTAGGGCAGCCGCCGGACCGAGTACGAAATCACGAGGAGCAGCGTGGGGTTCGTCCGCGGGTCTAGCCATCCGTCCAGCCTTGGGTAGGCCTTGGCGTCAATGTCGAACCCGGCCACATACCCAAACGCCAGGACGAGCCCGGGCAAGGCAAGGGGCAGCATCGCCAGCGCATCCAAGACGCCCGAGAACGGAATCCGCCGCCGCGTCAGCAACCACGCAATCATCACGCCCAGCACCAGGTCCACGAACGCGCTCAGGCTCGAGTACAAGAGGCTGTTGCGGATCGACGACGCCGTCAGCCCGTGCCCAAAAACCTCGCCGAAGTGCTCCGTCGTCCATGCCGTCGGCAGCACCGTCAGGAACCAACGGCTCGAAAGCGACTGGGCCACGACCGCGACGTGGGGCAGCAGCGCGAGGCCAACCAGCAGCGAGCACGCGCCCCATGCCATCACCGTGCGAGCCATCGTCGGGCGGGCAGCCAAACCCGCCACGTGGCCCCGCGCCATCATCGCATGGCCGCGGTGGGCCAACAGCCGCTTCGATGCCACGAACAACGCCACCGTCAACACCAGCACCACCACCACCAACGCGTAGCCCTGGGGGTTCGTGTTCAGGTCGTTCACGGCGTCAAACACCTGCACCGGCACCACCCGCGAGCACCCGAACACCAACGGCGTGCCCAGGTCTGTGAAGCTCCAAATCCAGACAATGATCGCGCCCGCAAACCACCCCGGCACGATCAAGGGCAGCGTCACCGTCCGGAACAACCGCCACGTCCCCGCGCCCAGTCCCTGCGCCGCCTCTCGCAGCGACGGGTCGATGTTGGCCATCGCCGCCATCACGTTCAGGAACAGGATCGGATAGAGGCTCAGCACTTGCAGCGCCCAAACCCCACCCAAGCCGCCCAAGCCCAGCCAGTCCATCGGATGCGCCGGGTCCGCCCAACCCAATTGTTGGAGCAGCAGGTTCAGCGAGCCATACCGGGCCAGCACTTGCTTGAGCCCTATCGCCCCGACGAACGGAGGCATGATCATCGGGACCAGCAGGAGCGACGACAGGAGGCCGCGCCCAGCGAACTCCCATCGGGTGAACACATGCGCCAAGGGCACTGCCAACACGGAGCAACCCAAGGTCGTCGCGGTCGCCAAGGCCAGCGAGTTCAGCAACGCCTCGCGGGACATCGGGCTCGCCAGCAACGATCCGAAGTGGCGCAGCGTCCATTCGCCCGACGTTCCAAACGCCTGCCGCAGCAGGTGGCTCGCGGGATACAACAGAAACGCGCCGAAGAACGCCGCCAGCCCGGCCAGGAACAGAAGCGTCCATCCATTGATGTCCCATCGTCGCACGCCTGGCAACGTGCCATGGCCCTGGGCCGGCTGGCGAGCCGCACGAGCACCCTCACCGTCGCGGCGACGCCGCCGCTACGGCGTCAGCTGGTCGATCCCCTTGCCCTCGCGGCGACGAAGGACGGCCTCGAACTTGGGAACGTAAAACTGCGTCTCGGCTGGCAGCCGCGGCGCGACCTCGTCAAACGTGCGGGCCTTGTGCTGCTTGAGCAGCGATCGGATCCGCCCCTCGCCCGCGTTGTACGATGCGAGTGCCAGCCGCCAGTCACCCATGCGCTGGCGCAGGCCCACGAGGTGGCGCGCGGCGGCGCGGGCGGATTTCTCGGGATCCTTGCGTTCGTCCGGCAACGAGGTGGAAAGCCCCAGGCCGCGCGCCGTCTGCGGCATGAGCTGAAACAAACCGACAGCCCCTGCTGGGCTGCGCGCCTCCGGGTTGAACGTGGATTCCACCTCCGCCAGCCACACCAGGTCGCGTGGCGCTCCAACGGACGCGAACACGGGCTTGAGCCGGGCCGCCATGGCCTCCGCCCCCGCTGGGGCCGGTCGCCTGGCGAACATTCGGCCCCACAAGGACCGCTGGGTGGCAGCGGAAGGATTCGCGGGCGCCACGGGCGCGGGGCGCGCCGGCGCGTTGGTTACGGGCCGACGGGCTTCGGGGGGACCCTTGGACGGTGGCGGCACGGTCACCGTCACCGACCCGGCGGGCTTTGCCGCCGCCCATGCATCAGCGGCGTCAAAGTAGTCCAGCCGCGTGCGCAGCCATGGGAGATAGGGGGCCGTTTCCTCAAGTCGCCCCAGCACTGGCAAGACCGCCTCGGCAATGCCACGAAGCTTCGCGACATCCAAGACCTGCTCGCCTCCAAACCCCTTCTCGAGGGCGGCCACGGCCGCCCGAACCTTTCCCGGCGAGCCCTCGGCCAACCCTTGGAGGAGGGCATTGGCATCGTCCGTGAGGTTGTCCTTGGCCCATTCCTGCGCCCCCTGAAGCAAGGCCCCGAAAGGATCTTCCTGGGCTTGCGCCGCCTGCCGCACGAAGGGGGAACCAAGCGCCAGCGCGATGAACAGGCGACGGGAAACGCTCGGCAACGGGGTCTTCATGGGAGGACAGGGAGGACCTTCGACTGAGCCGGGCCGTCAACGAGCATCAAGGGCTCGAACCGAGCCACAGGGCGCCCACAGGGAGCAGCACGCCCAACAGTAGGACCGCCCACGCGACCCATGAGGGTCGCACCATGCGCACCGCCAGTACCAACCCGATCACCGTCGCAAGACCCAAAGCCACCGACAGGCCTTGGCTCAACCACCGAAACCACTTGGGCGACGCCCCGCGAACCCCGGCGCGGTCCGTCGGATAAATTTGGTCGGTGTGGATGACCCGCATCTTCTGCCAGAACGACTCGGCCTCGCTGGGCGTCTTGAGGCGGTCCGGCACGGCGAGTTGGTACCAGCCCGTCGCAAGGTAGAAGAGCAGCAGCGGCGCGTAGAGGACGCCGAGGTACAGGTGAAGACGCCGAAGTAGCTTCATGGGTGGGCCTTATTTTACGGCGGGAATGCGGAGCTTCTGGCCCACGCGGAGGCGCTTGGGATCCTTGATCGACGGGTTGGCCTTGAGCACGTGGGCCAGGCGGGTCTTGAGACCATGGGCCTTGTTGTAGGCCTCAATGACCGCACCCAAGGTCTCGCCCTCGGCGAGCGTGTGTTCGTAGAACTCGGAAGGTAGCTCCGGGCCGATGTCCGCCGCAGGAGCGGGCTTGTCGGGAGTAGCGCCCACCCCGGGCGACGTCGCGGGCTTTTCTGCGGCCGACGGCTTGGGCGCGGGAACGGGAACGGGAGGCGGCAAGACAATGGGCGGCGCGGACTTGAGCTTGTCGAGCGCCTCCAAAATCTGCTGCTTGTCCGCCGTCCGGTTCTTCTCCACCTCCTTCAGTTGCTGCCCAAGCTGCGTGATCTGGTCCTGGGTGGCGTAGTTGCGGGGTGCGTCGAGCTGGGCCTTCAGCTTGTCGTTCTCGGCCCGCAGACGGGCCAGGTCGGTGCGAAGCTGCGTCACGGACGAACGAAACGTCTCGATCGCCTCCTCCTGGGCAACCACCCGGTCCACAAGCCGACGGAAGTCCTCGGCATCGACGTCGATGGCAAAAAGGGAGTGACACGAAAAACCCAGGGCCGCCAGCAAGGGGAACCAACCTACGCGCATGTCGGCACGCTAGAAACGACCGGCCAACGACGGCAAGAAGCGAAGCCAGCCCCAAACGCCCGATTGGAAAGTGGAAAAAGTTTTGTAACGGCCGACGCACGAGCCCGTAGCCCGCCGACGACAGCCTATGAAACATCATTGGATTCACATGTTGGCCGCGGCCGTTTGTGCCGCGCACTTCACCACCGCAACCCTCGCCGCGGACACCGACGCCCCCAAGGCGCCGGCTGCGGCCGCCAAGAAGGCCTCCGGAAGCACCTATCCGTTCCGGGGCACCGTCGAGGCGGTCAACGCCACGGCCCGCACCATCACCCTCGAGGGCAAGAAGTCCGAGCGCGTCCTCCACGTGACGGCGGAAACCACCCTCGAGAAGGACGGAAAGCCCGCCAAGCTCGAGGAGGTCGCGCCGGGCGACTACGCCAAGGGCTTGCTCACCAAGCCGGATGGCAACCGCGAGCTGGTCGTCAAGGCGACGCTGGGCCCCAAGCCGGATCGCAAACCCAAGCAAAAGGCGGCCGACACAGATGCCACGTCCGCGCCCACGCCCAAGGAAAACGCCTCCAATCGCTGAGCGCCCCCTTCCCCAAACCAAACCAAACGTAACCAAACCAAATCCATCAAGCTTCCGGACCGTCCTCTAAGGAGGCGGACGCTCCGGTGCCGGCCGCCGCAGGTGGAGAAACTGCGGCGGCCTTTTTGTGGGTCCACGGAACCTTTTCCGGCCCTGCAACCGCGACCCTCGGACCTCTCAACCCAACCTTGCCCCCAGCAAGGCAACCCGCCCCAGCCAAAGGGCCGCAGGATTCCTACCCCCACTTCTCCGTCTTCATCTGCTCCTTGGGCAGGCCAAGGTCATGGGTCACGAGGTGCTCGACGCCCTCGACCATCTCGTTGGTGCCGCAGGCGTAGAAGACGGTGTTCGCAGCGTCATCGACAAAGCTCTTCACCCATTCGGGTGTGATCCGGCCGCGACGGCCCGGCCACGCATCCTCGGGAGCCACCCGTGTGCAGGTCACATGGAACTTGAAGCGCGGGTTCTGGGCCTCCAACGCACGGAACTCCTGCTCGAAGATGATGTCCTTGGGCTGGCGCACCGAGTAGAGAATCGTGATGCGCACGTCCAGGTTGCGCATCGTCGCCTCGCGCACGAACCCCCGGAACGGCGTGACCCCGGAGCCCCCCGCGACACACACCAAATGCTTTCCAGGCGGGTCAAACACCGGAAGGAAACGGCCCGTGGGCGGGATGACGAACATCTTGTCGCCCGCCTCAAGCCAGTCCACGACCGACGTGCCCATCTTGCCATCGCGCTTGATCGTGACCTCATACGCGCCCCGATCTAGCACGCACGAGCTGAGGGAGTAGGCCCGCTTGTACTTCGGCTTGTGCGGCCAATACACCGTGATGAACTGACCGGTCTTGAAGTCGGGTTCGTAGCCCGTCGGCCACTGGAACCGCACGGTCTTCACGTCCGGAAGCTCCATCTTCACGGATTCCACCAACATTTCGGCGATGACTTTCGACATGGGAGGGAAGGAAAGACGCCGCCAGTGTGGCGACGCCTCGGGCATCATGCCCGCGATGCCCGGGCTGTAAAGCACCGGGCAACGCGCGAAACAAAGCCCGCCTTCAGACGGCGCAAGGCGGGCTATCGAAGTGGAACCTCCCCGTGCCCCTTGCCGGGGTGCCACCCCGTCCGCCAAGCGCCGGAAAACAGGATTGACCTGCCCTGCCCCATGAAAGCATCATTTAATCCTGATAGGTCAATAATTCACTGGAACGACCCGGCATCATCACACCATACCCCATGAGCAATCGATTCATCTTCTCCTCCGAGTCCGTCGGCGAAGGCCACCCCGACAAGGTCGCCGACACGATCTCCGACGCCGTCCTCGACGCATGCCTCGCCATCGACAAGACCAGCCGCGTCGCCTGCGAGACCTATGTGAAGTCCAACATCGTCGTCGTCGGCGGCGAGATCACCATCCCCAAGATCGGCTTCCGCAACCCCACCGACGCCGTCGATGTCGTCTCCCTCGCCCGCGAGGCCATCCGCGAGATCGGCTACGTCAACGACGACGACGTTTTCCATGCCGACAAGGTGTTCGTGAACGTCATCCTCACCGGCCAATCCCCCGACATCGCCCAAGGCGTGGACGCAAAGGCCGCCAAGGGCAAGAAGAAGGCAGAGCAGGGAGCAGGCGACCAAGGCCTCATGTTCGGCTATGCCGCCGACGAAACCCCCGAGCTGATGCCCGCGCCCATCATGTACGCGCATCGCCTCGGCCGCCGCCTCACCCAAATCCGCAAGGCCGGCAAGGTCGCCAAGTGGCTCCGGCCCGACGCCAAGTCCCAGGTGTCCGTCGTCTATGAGGACAACAAGCCGGTGGGCATCTCCAACGTCGTCATCTCCACCCAGCACGCGGCCGACGTCGAGCACGCCGAGATCGAGGAGTTCTGCATCGAGGAGGTCATCAAGAAGGTGTTGCCCAAGGAAATGTTCACCAAGGACACCGTCTTCCTGATCAATCCCACGGGACGTTTCGTCGTGGGCGGGCCCCAGGGCGACACTGGCCTCACAGGCCGCAAGATCATCGTCGATTCCTACGGCGGGTACGGCCGCCATGGCGGCGGCGCCTTCTCCGGCAAGGATCCTTCCAAGGTGGATCGTTCGGCTGCCTACATGGGCCGCTATGTCGCCAAGAACATCGTCGCAGCCGGCCTCGCCGCCCGCGCAGAAATCCAGTTCGCCTACGCCATCGGCTACCCCGACCCCGTCTCCGTCTATGTCAACACCTTCGGCACCGCCAAGGGCGGCCTCACGGACGCGGCGATCACGGACGCCGTCCAATCCGTCTTTAGCTTCAAGCCCGCCGACATCGTGAAGCAGCTCAACCTGCTCCGCCCCATCTACTCCAAAACCACCAACTACGGCCACTTCGGCAAGGACGACGCCGACCTCACCTGGGAGCGCACCGACAAGGTAAAGGCCCTCGTGAAGGCCCTCCGCTGACCGAACGCCACCATAACCTCATCGAAAACACATCATGGCCAAAGCTGCTAAGAAGCCCGCCGCAAAACCTGCGGCCTCGACCCTTACCGACGTCGCCAACCTCATCGCGTTCTCCGCCCTCACGCCCACCGGGGCCGACTATGTCGTTCGCGACATCGGCCTCGCGGAGTGGGGTCGAAAGGAAATCGCCGTCGCCGAGCACGAGATGCCCGGCCTCATGGCGGTGCGGAAGAAGTACGCCAAGCAAAAGCCCCTCAAGGGCGTGCGCATCACCGGGTCGTTGCACATGACGATCCAGACCGCCGTCCTCATCGAGACCCTCGTGGACCTCGGCGCGGTGGTCCGCTGGGCCTCGTGCAATATCTTCTCCACCCAGGACCACGCCGCCTCCGCCATCGCCGCCACCGGTACGCCGGTGTTCGCGTGGAAGGGCGAGACCTTGGAGGAATACTGGGAACTCACCCTCAAGGCCGTGCTGCACCCGGGCGACAAGGGACCGCAGCTCGTCGTGGACGACGGCGGCGACGTCACGCTCCTCATCCACAAGGGCTACGAGCTCGAGCAGGGTTCCAACTGGGTCAACACCCCGTCCGGCAGCCACGAGGAACAGGTCATCAAGAACCTGCTCAAGCGCGTCCATGCCGAGAAGCCCGGCATCTGGACCCGCATGGTCCAGGACTGGAAGGGCGTCTCCGAGGAGACCACCACGGGCGTCCACCGCCTCTACCAACTGGCCGAGCAAGGCAAGCTGCTCGTCCCGGCCATCAACGTGAACGACTCCGTCACCAAGTCGAAGTTCGACAACCTCTACGGCTGCCGCGAGTCGCTGGCGGACGGCCTCAAGCGCGCCACCGACGTGATGATCGCGGGCAAGGTCGCCGTGGTCTGCGGCTATGGCGACGTGGGCAAGGGCTCGGCCCATTCCCTCCGTGCCTACGGCGCGCGCGTCGTGGTCACCGAGATCGACCCCATCAACGCCTTGCAGGCCGCGATGGAGGGCTTCGAGGTCAACACCATCGAGAGCACGCTGGGCACGGGCGACATCTACGTCACCACCACCGGCAACTGCGACATCATCACGGTGAAGCACATGCTCGCGATGAAGGACCAGGCCATCGTCTGCAACATCGGCCACTTCGACAACGAGATCCAAGTCGATGCCATGAAGAAGGCCAAGGGCGTGCGCATCGAGAACATCAAGCCGCAGTACGACCGCTACTACCTCCCCAACGGCCGCAGCATCTACATGCTCGCCGAGGGCCGCCTCGTGAACCTCGGCTGCGCCACCGGCCACCCGTCGTTCGTCATGTCCAACTCGTTCACCAACCAGACGCTCGCCCAAATCGACCTCTGGCAGAACAAGGACAAGTACGAGAAGACCGTCTATCGCCTCCCCAAGAAGCTCGACGAGGAGGTCGCTCGCCTGCACCTCGAGAAGATTGGCGTGGTCCTCACCAAGCTCACCAAGGCCCAGGCCGACTACCTCGGCGTCGCACCCGAGGGGCCCTACAAGCCGGAGCATTACCGCTACTAGGCCAACACCGGGCGCAGCCCGTCACAACGGCCCGCCCACCAGGCCGGGGAAGCCTCGCTTCCCCGGCCTTTTGCATCCTGGCAACGGCCTCCGAAGAAGGTTCCCTCACGAGAAGAAGGCCCGCTCACCAGGACGCATGGGCTCGAAAGGGATCGAGGTCGGCTCCCCTGGCCGGCGCCGAGGCCCGCCTCACCCCGCCAGGTTCCCCACGGACTTTACGCCAACCCAACAACGCCCTCATGCTGACGGCATGGTTCAGCCAGAGGAACTGGTGGGCGACGAGTGGGCCGAATGGTACCGGCTCACGCCTGTCCAGCGCTGGCTGGAAAGCGAGAAGCTCTGGCAGGCCTACCTCGCCATGGGAGGCTCCCTTAATCCCGAACCCGATACGCAAAGTCCTTTCTTCGATGCGCAAGCACCACGTCCAAGCCCTCCTCATGGGCAGCCAGGCGTGCGTGTTCTACGGCGCGGCGGAATTTAGCCGCGATGCCAACTTCGCCATCCTCGCCGATGCCAAGAACCTGGCGCGGTTGAGAAGGGCCCTCGCAGAGCTGCAGGCTCGTGCCATCGCCGTCCCGCCCTTTCGAGCCCAATACCTGCGCCGCGGCCATGCGATCCACTTCCGCTGCGCGCACCCCGAGGCGGCTGGCATGCGCGTGGACGTCATGTCCCGGCTGCGCGGAGTGGATGCCTTCGCTGGATTGTGGAGGCGTAGGACGACAGTCCGGCTTCCCAATGGGGATTCATGGGAACTGCTTTCGCTGCCGGACCTCGTTCAGGCCAAGAAAACGCAGCGTGACAAGGATGGGCCGATGATTCGGAGGTTGGTCGAGGCTCACTTCTTTGAGAACCAAGGCCGTGCCAGCGCCGCCCGGGTTGGATTTTGGTTCCGAGAACTCCGTACCCCCGAGCTGCTGGTGGAGCTGGCCCGCCTCCACCCATCGGCCTGCCGCCGCTGGTCGCGGCAACGCCCGTTGCTCGCCCACGCGCTGCGCCGGGAGCTCGTTGCTCTTGAAGGTGCCTTGGCGGGTGAAGAAGCGGCCGAACGCCAACGCGACCGCGAGCATTGGCTTCCCCTTCGACGCGAGCTCGAGCGATTGCGTCATGCGCACCGACGCTCGCACCGCATCCCCAAGGCATCGGCCTCCTGACCCGGGCCCATCCCCATCCGTCCGCGACCGTCACGCCTGACGCGCCACTGCCTCGGCCACGAGGTCCACCAATCCCTGCGTCCGGCACGCCAGTCGGATCGCCTCCTCCATCTCGGACGGGCGCGGCTCCCTCGCCATCCGCGCCCAGTGCTCGATCATGCGGACCGCCTGCCGCGTGGGCGACGGGGTCGATACCCTTTGGAACCCGGAGGGCGGCACCGGCCCGTTGCGTTGCACGAATCCCACGGGCGTCCGCGGGTCGGCCCCCAACATCCCGCCCGCCCAATCCAGGACGTAGTCGTCCACGTGGATGGAGCCGCCCTGCCCAAACAGGTTCAAATCCATCACCAGCGACCCCACCGTGAAGCCCGCGTCCCACGTCGTCGTGCTGCCATTGGAGAACCGGATGCAGCCCGCGCTCCGCACCCACGTGCCGGTAACCGGGTCCCGCGTGCCCTCGGCCGAAACCCGCACGGGCTTGGCCTCCGCCGGCAGGAACTCCGCCGCCGCTCGCATCGAGTACCATGCCATGTCGCCGATGGCGCCCGTGGGCTCCTTCGACGCGTCATAGCGGATGTTCGAGCGGTCCGTGTTGGGGAAGAAGAAGACGGATTGGACGGCCTCGAGCGCCCCGATCCGTTCCGCGCGCTCGCGCTTGAGCTGGGCGGTGCGCGGATGATGCGTGAAGTGCGTGGCGTCCAGGAACGCAACGCCCGCCAAACCGCACGCCGCCGTGATGGCGTGCACGGACTGCAGCGACTGGAACGGCTTGTCCGCCAAAACGTGCTTCCTCTTGCGCGCCGCCGCCACGGACACCACCTCGCGCAAGACCGTGGGCGTGGCGACATAGACGGCATCCACGTCCGGGCTCGCCACCAGATCCTCCCAACGGTCGAACACGCGCCCCGCGCCGTGCTTGCCGGCAAAGGCTTCCGCCGTCTCCCGACGCCGACTCGCGGCGGCCACAAGGACCGCGCCGTCGGCCTCGGCGATGGCGTGGGCAATGACGTCGGCGATGAAGCCGCATCCAACGACTCCGATGCGAAGCGGGGAGGACATGGTAGGGAGAGCTTGCACGGGGCACGGGCTGCGGGGGAAGCACGGCGTGCGGTCGCGGCGTGATTGCCGGAAGGCCCGCGCTCGGCCCGTCCACAGCTCAAAACCTTGCGCCCCGCCGCCACGGCCCCGGGCCATTCGTTGACGCTTTGGCCCATCGTTCATACCGTGCCGTTCCATGATCGCGGGCAAAATCGGGGGAAGCGCGTCCTCGCAGCCAACGTTCCGGATCGGCGACGAGCGCCTGATCCGGCTCACGGACGCTGCCGGGCGCAAGGTGGGTGGGCTGCTGCAACGGCAGGGGCGTCCCCAAGGCGTCCTGCGCGTCGCCGTCGTGGGCGGCGGCTGCTCGGGACTCCAGTACAAGATGGACCTCCAAGACGCGCCCCAGAACCGAGACATCGTCGTCGATAGCTCCGGCGTGCGGATCGTCGTCGATCCCAAGAGCGCCCTCTATGTCACCGGGTCCGAGCTGGACTACGTGGATGCCCTGACGGAGGGCGGCTTCAAGGTGAAGAACCCCAACGCCGCCACGAGCTGCTCGTGCGGCGAAAGCTTCAGCGCCTGAGGCGACATGACCGACGCCTTCGCGCTGCTCGGCCTTCCCAGAAGGCCATGGCTCGACCCCGACGACGTTCAGCGCTCCTTCCATGAGCGGTCGGCCGCGTGGCATCCAGACCGCCATCACGGCGAGCCCGATGCCCAGCGCGCGGAGTCCAGCCGCATCTACGCGGACCTGAACGCCGCCCATCAGCTCCTGCGCGAGCCCCGCGACCGGCTCCTCCACCTCTTCGAGATCGAATCAGGCTCCCGCCCGCGCGACATCCAACGCATCCCGACCGGCACGATGGACCTGTTCGTCGAGGTGGGGCAGAACTGCCGGGATTGCGACGCGTTCCTGCAGCGGCGGGACCCCGGCGCCTCGCCCATGCTGAAGCTCAAGTCCATGCGGGAGGCGATGGAGTGGGCGGATCGCCTCTCCTCGGTGATGGCGCGCGTGAAGGAGAAGGAATCGGCCCTGCTGGACGAGCTGCGCGGCATGAATGAGGCCTGGGAAAATGCTCCCGCGCCCGGCGACAACGCCCGTTTGCACGCCCTTCCCATGGACCGTCTCGAGCAGTGCTATCGCGCCCTGAGCTACGTGTCCCGCTGGGCAGGCCAGGTGCGCGAGCGCATCGTGCAGATCGCCACCTCGAGCTGACCCGACACCGTCGGCAGGGCAGCCTTGAGAGACGAGGCAAGACCGGGGAGCGTGAGGGGCGTGTGGCTTGGGCTTGAATGGACGGGTTGGCTGGTGGCGCTGGTGGCCGCGCTGGGCATCGGCGTCTCGAAGAGCGGCCTGCCCGGCGTCAGCCTGCTGCACGTGGTGTTGTTTGCTCACCTGTTTCCAGGTATGCGCTCCACGGGCGTGGTTTTGCCCATGCTCATCGTTGGGGACGTGGGGGCGGTGATGTTGTTTCGAAGGCAGGCCCGATGGGATCTTGTGACCCGAACGTTGCCGCCTGCGTTGATGGGGGTGGCGGCAGGCTGGGCGTGCATGAGGGGTTGGCCTCGGCTGGACTGGAACCCCGTGATCGGGGGGATCGTCCTGGCATTGGCCACCGTCCAGGTGGCGCGCTCTGCAAAGCCCTCGTGGTGGGCCAACATCCCCCATTCGCGCGCGTTCGCGGCGTGCATCGGATTCATCGCGGGAATCACGACGATGGTAGCCAATGCGGCGGGGCCCGTGATGGCGTTGTACCTGCTGGCCGTGGGGCTGCCGAAGGAGGCGTTTGTGGGGACGGCCGCGTGGTTCTTCCTGTCGATCAATGTCCTCAAGGTGCCCTTCAGCACCGCGCTGGGGCTGGTGGACGGGCCATCGCTGGCCCTCAACGCGACGCTGGCTCCGGTGATCGTGGCTGGTCTTTTTGCCGGGCGCGCCCTCACCACGCGCCTCCCGCAACGATGGTTCGACCATCTCATCCTCGGGTTCGCCATGGTGGCAGGGGCCAAGTTCCTCCTCGCGTCGCGGGGTTTGCCGTGACCGACGACCGTCCATAGGGTGCGCGCACATGGCGAACACGGCGCGGAAGCCAGACCTTCTCTTTCCAGGCGAGGCCGCCACGTGGCGCTCGGCCGGGGCCACGTGGGCGCAGTTGTTCGGGGACTTCCAACGCCTGGGCGTCAGCCTCGAATGGCACGAGTTCACCATCCGCGAGCCCTTCAACTGGGCTCGCAGCTTCCATCCCCAAAGCGTCGAGCTTTGCCTGAACCTGTCGGGCTTGGCGGAAGTTGGCACGGGGAAGGACATGGCCCGGTACAAGGCCGGCACGGGTGGATTCTACCGGCAGGGCCGCGAGCCTTTGAGGGCCATCCGCCTCCCTGGTGAGGTACACCGCTTCATCACGGTGGAGTTGTCCCCAGCTTTCCTCTCGCGGCACCTCGGCGAAGGCGTGGACGACCTCCATCCGCTGATCGCTGCGGTCCTTGCTGACGACGAGGCCCGCAGCGGATGGACCCTCGTGGAAGCCCTGAACCTCCGGCAACGCGAGCTCGTGGCCAGCCTTCGCCAGCCGCCAGTGCTGAAGTCGGCGCAGGCCCTGTGGTTCCAAGCCAAGGCCATCGAGCTGATGGGCGAGTTCTTCTTTCAACCCGGCTCCAGCGACGAGTTGTTTTGCCATCGACAGCAACGAGTGGCCCGGGACCGCGTCGAAGCCGTCCAGGCCATCCTCCGGCGCAACCTTGCCGAAGCCCCCTCGCTCGAGGCCATCTCCCGCGAGGTGGGGTGCAGCCCCTTCTACCTCAGCCGCACCTTCTCCAAGGAGACGGGGCAGACCATCCCCCAATACCTGCGCCAGCTACGCATGGAAAAATCCGCCGAGCTGCTCCGGACCGGGCGGTACAACGTCACCGAGGTCGCGCTCGAAGTTGGCTATAATTCGCTCAGTCACTTTTCCCAGACGTTCCACCAAACCTACGGCTGTTGTCCCGGGCTTTATCCCATGGGCACCCACCAGCGGTCGCCTTGAAGCCGGGCCCCTCGGCGCGGCGCATGGTTGACTCCCGGACGGCTCGCGGGTTGTTTTCAAACATTCCAGCCATGAATCGTAGAGTGTTCCTCCTCGCCGCCGTCGCTGCCCCGGCCCTCCCCGGCCTCATCCATGCCCAGTCCCGCAAGGCCTATACCTTTGGGCTGGTGGCCAAGTCCCAAGGTAATGCCGTCTTCCAGGTCGCCCGCGTTGGCGCCGAGGCCGCCGCCAAGGAACTCGGCGAAAAGCATGGACTCAAGCTCCGCATCGACTGGCGCACCCCAAACGACGAGGACGCCCAGAAACAGGCCGAGGCCATCGAACAGCTCGTCCTCGCCGGAGCGGATGGCATCGCCGTCAGTTGCAGCGACGCCAACAAGCTCACGTCCGCCATCGACAAGGCAGTCCTGTCGGGGGTTCCCGTGGCAACGTTTGACTCGGACGCCCCGGCATCAAAACGCCTCGTCGCCTATGGCGTGGACGACCAAAAGTGCGGTGAGCAGGTCATGGTGGAGCTGGCCCGCGAAATGGATGGCAAGGGCGTCGTCGCCATCCTGGCCGGAAACCAAAACGCCCCCAACCTCCAGCGCCGCGTCGCCGGCGTGAAGGCCGAGGCCGCCCGCCACCCCGGCCTGCGCGTCCGCGAGACCTATTATCATCGAGAAACGCCCCAGGACGCCGCCGCCGCCATCGAACGCGCCATGCAGGCCAGCCCAGACATCACCGGCTGGGCCTTGGTCGGCGGATGGCCCTTGTTCACCGAAAACGCCCTGCGTTGGCCGCCCGGCACCGTCAAGTGCGTGAGCGTGGACGCCCTCCCCATGCAGCTCGCCTACCTCCGCTCCGGCCACGTCCAGGTCCTCCTCGCCCAACAATGCTTCCAATGGGGTTACCGCTCCGTGGAGCACCTCCTCAACAAGGTCCACTTCCGCAAGGATCCCCCCTCGCCCAAGGACATCAGTCCCCTCGAACGCGTCACCCGCGAAAACGTTGAGGCCTACGGGGCCAACTGGAAGAAGTGGCTGCCCAAGTGACCCGCCCGCCCCGCTGGATCCAGGTCCTTCACGAGGACGACAACCTCCTCGTCGTTCATAAGCCCGCTGGCCTCGTCTGCCACCCGTCAAAGGGTGATGTAGCCTCCAGCCTTGTCGGGCGTGTCCGGCTCCACCTCGGTCCCGCTTACGCCCCTCAGATGGTGCATCGGCTGGACCGGGAGACGAGCGGCGTCATGGCCTTCGCGAAGAACCCCGATGCCGCCCTCGAACTCCGTCGCCTCTGGCACCTCGGGATGGTGAGCAAGGGTTACCTCGCCCTCGTCCATGGCCACCCGGCTCACAACCATGGCCTGATCGAGGCTCCGATTGGCCCAGACGACCAGTCCCCGGTCGCCATCCGAAACCGGGTGCGGCCCGACGGCTCACCCGCCCGGACGCGATGGCGCGTGCAGCACCGGTTCGAGCGTGGCGGACTCCCGTTCGCCCTCGTCCTCGCCTGGCTCGACACGGGCCGAACCCACCAAGTGCGCATCCACCTCGCTCACCTCGGCCATCCATTGGTGGGCGACAAGTTGTATGGCAATGATCCTGACGCCTACCTGGCCTTCGTGGAGCGGCGCCTGACGCCCGGTCAATGCGCTCGCCTGATGCTTCCCTGCCATGCCTTGCTCGCCCATCGGCTATGGTTGCCATGGGGCGGCCACGAGTCGGAGTTCTTTGCCTCGCCCGAGCCCGACTTCCTCGCATTCATCAAAGGCCTGCCCATCCCATGGCGGAATGATATCTTTGATCCCCAAAAACCATCAGTACCCATCGAGGATCACCACCACGGAACACAACACCCGGGCTTGGCATAAATCCCATGCGGTTTCCCCGGCCATCGCATCCCCGCTGCGAATCAAGGCCCGGCCACGTCCCCTATCCCCCTTCCTTCGTCCATCGCTCCCTCGACGACTTCAACGCCGGTGCCCTCGACGCATCCGAGGCCGCCTCCCGTCTCGGCATGAGTCGTTCCCATCTCTTTCGCCTTCGCCATCGTCACCTCAACGGCAAGCCCGTCACGGCCGTTTCCGGCGGCAACCACCTCCAGCGATGGCCCGAGGCCGTCCCAGCGGTTCGAGCGGCCTTCCTAGCCCGCCCTGAGGCCCCCAACTTCCAACTCATCGCCGACCAAATCGCCAGCCGCCTCGACTTCACTCGCCATCGCACCTCCGTCGCCGCCCACGCCCGCAGGTACGTCGCCGCCACCTTCGTCCCCTCCGACACCACCTGGGGCCACTTCGAGCACTTCCGCGCCGTCTTCCTTCGCATGGGCCTTCCCATGGCCATCTACACCGATGGCTTGTCCCTCTTCGGCCACGAGTCCACGGCCGAGGGACGCGATCCCAAGAGCGAGTTCCAACGAGCTCTGACCGCCCTGGGCGTCAGCCATCTCGTCGCGCCCAGCCCTCAGGCCAAGGGCAAGATCGAGCGCCGCTTCGGCACCTTGCAGGGCCGCGTCGTCACGCTCCTCGGGCACGAGAAGGTGCAGTCCTTCGCCCATGCCCAGGTTGTCCTCCAAGCCGAGATCGACCACCTCAACCGAACCGTTTGCCGGACCACGGGCATGTCCCCGAACGACCGCTGGGACAGGACCTTGCAGGATGGCATGACGGTCATGCAGCCCGTCCCCAGCACGGCGCTGCTCGACCTGCACCTCGCGATCCACGACCGCCGCAGCCGCAACACGGACAACCCGGTGGACTTTGAGGGCCGCAGTTGGGCTATCGCCCCCACCCTTCGCAAGACCGTGAGCATCATCCACCACCCGGGCCGTCAGTTCTGGGTCGTCACCGAGCCCCCAGCACCACCCGAGAACCGGTGGCCTGAGGTCCTTGGAAAGTACTCCCTCTGACCCAGTCTCCTTTTGCTCCCGCAACGAGTCTCCTTTTGGACACTCGCCGACAGCCGCAGCAATTGCCATTGACCTTTTCACCGACATGTAATTCTCTCAAAGGATCGAGGGGATGAGACTGTCAATTGCTAATTGAAAGGTTTTCTCCGGATTTAGAGGCTGCCTAGATGGCCTGATGTTGGAGACAATGCACAAAACGCTCTAGAAAAGATTTCAAAGCATGAATCACATGTTTGTCGGGATAGTGTCGGCATCTTTCGCCGTCGTGATGGCGCCGCTTATCGCTCTCGCGGACAAGGGCCTGCTTCCCCGGCGCATTGACTCGAACCTCGGCCTGCTCAGCATCAGCGGATCGTCATCTAGCATACCCATCCATGGGCCCCACTCCCTCGCCCGGCCCTTGCCGCCGCGTAGTGGCAACTACATTGCCTTCGAGGCCCTTACCTCGGACCATTCCTACAACGTCGCATCCAACCTTTGGGCTCTCGGAGCCAGGGACTGCAAGTCCTATCCAGGCATCGTCACGGGGGTATTGCCCGTGGACAAGATCCCCGACCTCGCCCAGTTGCAGGGGATTACCTTCGCCCGCGCCACGCAATCTCGCTCATTCGCTGGTTCCGTGTTCAGCCAAGCCGATGCCGCCTCCTCCTCGCCCTTGGCTCGTGGACGGTTCTTGGTGTCCGGAGCTGGCAAACGCGTGGGCATCATCTCGGACTCCTTCAACTACCGCGCCGGGATGGCCGATGGGATTGCCAGTGGCGACCTTCCCCAGGCCGTGGACATTGTCCTCGAGGGCTCTGGCGAGGATGAGGGCCGCGCCATGGCCGAGATCGTTCATGACGTCGCGCCCGGAGCCAGCATCGCCTTCCACGCCTTCGGCAATGGCCAGCACGACCTCGCCGACGCCTTCCTGACCTTGGCCGGACTTGCTCCCGGACAGGCGAGCAAGCGCTGCCATGTGATCGTCGATGATGTGGGCTTTTTCGCCGAGCCCATGTTCGCCGATGGTGTGATTGCCCAAGCCGTGGATGCAGCAGCGGCCGCTGGAGTTGTCGTCGTGTCCGCCGCCGGCAACGACAACAAGAACTCCTTTGAGGACGGTCCATGGCGAACCTCCACCGTTCACGGCGTCCGCGGCTTCCGTCACCAGTTCAACTCGGACATCTCCAATCCCGTAACGCTTCTCCCCATAACCATTGGCTTCGGCGACACGGTCTTCGTGCTGCAATGGCCGGATGCCTACAAGAGCTCCGCACCTGACTCGCCCTCCAATCTTGGGGCGTTCCATGACGTCGACATCTACCTTCACAATCCCGACGGGTCCTACGTCATGGACAGCGCCGGACTTCGCGTCGCCAGCTACAATCACAACGTCGGCAATGACCCCGTTGAGATTCTCTCGATCCGTAGCTTCGCCGACTCGGCGTCCTACGCCCTGAGCATCGAATACACCGAGAATCGGCTGCAAGGCTCCTCCCCTCCCGCAGGCTCCCTGCCTCTCATCAAGCTCATCTGGTCCGGCAATTCCTCCGTCGGCGGATTCCCCTCCAAAACAGGCAAAAGCTCGATCTTCGGACATCCCAATGCCAATAGCTCCATAGCCATCGGAGCCGTTGCCTACTACCAAACGCCTCCCTACGGCCGCATCCCTGTTCCCCAGAGCTTCTCCTCGGTGGGTGGCACCTCCATCTACGTCGATTCCCTAGGTTCGCCTTTCCCTGCTCCTATCCTCCGCGCCAAGCCGGACTTGTGCGCCCCTGACGGAGCCAACACCTCCTTCTTTGCCTTCGACACGGATGGGGATTCCGCGCCGAACTTCGTGGGGACATCCGCAGCGGCTGCCGCCGCCGCTGGAACCGTAGCCCTCATGCTGGAGGCCAACCCCTCCCTGTCGCCTGCAGCCTTGGAAGCCGTCTTGCGAGCCTCGGCCACCGACATGCTGTCGCCGGGATTCGACTTTGACTCCGGTTTCGGTCTCTTGAATGCCGCCGCCGCCGTGGCCGCTGTCTCCTCGCCAGTGCCCGTTCGCGTGGGAGATTTGGACGCCAATGGCTGCGTCGGCATCTCCGACCTCGCGCTGCTTCAGGCTGCCCTCCGATCAAGGTCTTCAGACCTGCGGTTCGATATCAACAAGGATGGCCGTGTGAACCTTGCCGACGCTCGCAGTCTTGCCCTGCTTTTCTCCAACCCTTCTGGCACCTGCCCCTGACTCTGTTCTAACCTTCCATTTCAACCCCTCAACGCTCAATCTCATCCCATGCTTCATCGATCCAACTCGCTTCAAGCCATCATTCCGTTGGCCGCCTGCCTTGTCTTCTCGCCTGTCACCAAGGCGGATATCTTCATTGGCGTAGACTTTCCAGCTACTCCTGACGTGGACTTCCCTGGCTTCCCGTCCGCCACGGTCAACGTGGGCTCCACCGTCACAGCAGACATTCGGATCACGGGCCTTGATCAGAGGGTGGTTTCCGCCTTTGATATCACCTTGGCCTTCTCGTCCAGCATCCTTCAGGTCCAGAGTGTCTCGCACGGGAGTGGCCTTAACCTCGGTAACCCTGCCGATAGCTCATGGTTCGTCTCCACGCCGCCCGGGGCCGTGGATACCCAAGAAGTCTCTTTCCTTGCCACCAGCATTTTGCAGCAGTTCCAACCCAACGACCTCGTCCTGTTTTCCGTCACATTCCTGGCCTTGGCCAACGGTACCTCACCCCTCGACTTCTCGAACATTGAGGTCATCAATGGCGCCGGCGCTCCCTTTACCCCTGCCGCCAGCTTCGACGGCTCCGTCACCGCTGTCCCAGAGCCAGCCACCCTAGCCGTCGCTTCCGCAGTTGCCGTTCTTGGATTCGCCTCATGGCGACGACTCAGAAAACACTAAGCCCCCTGCTCCCTCCTCGGTCTGGACGCCTGCCCGCCCCCGTCGCTCCCTGCGACGGGGGCTTTTTTGGATCGTTGCCCCCATGCCCCCGTAGATCGAAATGGCTCACCCTTCCTCCACCCCTGCCATCCATCGCATGAGTCGCTCGGGCTTGCACTCCTCCCGTCCTACCTCCCCTACAAGACGGCCGCCTCGCATGACCAACACCCGTCGGCTCATCCCGATGACCTCCGGCAGCTCGCTGGATATCAGCAGGATCGCCATCCCTCGTTGGGCTAGTTCATCCAACAATCGGTGGATCTCTGCCTTGGCCCCCACGTCCACTCCGCGTGTCGGCTCATCCACAATCAAAACACGGCAACCCTTCGCCAGCCACTTCGCCAAGGCGATCTTCTGCTGGTTCCCACCAGACAATCCTGCCACTCCCTCCTCAACACTTGGCGCTCGAACTTTGAGCCGCTCCATGTAGCCCTCAGCGAGCCCTCGCTCTTCTCGACCCTTAATCCATCCTGCCCTCGACACCGTCCTCAATGCTGCCAGCGTCACGTTCTCCCGGCAGTTCATCGTCATCACCAGTCCCTGACGCTTCCGGTCCTCAGGCAAATACCCCACTCCGGCCTCCAACGCCTCCGCCGGCCTCCCTGCGCGAATCCTCTTCCCTCCTACCCTCACCTCTCCCCGCGCCTCCGCGTCCAACCCAAATATGGCTCGGGCAACCTCGCTCCGCCCGGCTCCCACCAACCCCGCCATCCCCACCACCTCGCCGGCCCTCACCTCCATCGTCACCCCCTGAAATCTTCCCGGTGACGTCAAGCCTGCAACCTCCAGCACCACCTCCCCCACCCTGCGGCGGACGTGCCCCGGCTCATGCAACTCCACGTCACGTCCAATCATGTGACGTATCAGCTCGCCACGCCCCAACGCACCCGCCTCCCGAGTCATCACATGCCGACCATCGCGCAGCACCGTGATCACGTCGCACAACCGATGAATCTCATCCATCCGGTGCGATACGTACAAAATGGTGATCCCTCGCCCCCTCAATTCAGCCATGAGCCGAAACAACTTATCGGCCTCCACCTCCGACAACGAGCTCGTTGGCTCGTCCATGACTATCACCCTCGCCGCCGTCCCGACTGCCGCCGCTATCTGGAGCATTTGCTCCTGGCCCGTGCTCAGGGTTCCGACGGGCGCGTCCTCGTCTAGGTCCACTCCTATCTCACCAAGCAACTCCCTCGCTCGACGCCGCAGCCCTCGGCCATCCAGCCAACCCTTCACTGACGGCATGGAACCCAATCCTAGGTTCTCCGCAACAGTCAGGTTGGGGCAAAACGCTAGCTCTTGGTGCACCATCGCGATCCCTGCCGCTCTCGCCTCCATCGGACTCCTCGCCCCCATCGGCTGACCACCCAACGTTATCCTCCCTTCGTCGGCCGGGTAGATTCCCGCCAGAATCTTGCCCAGTGTGCTCTTCCCGGCCCCATTTTCACCCATCAACGCATGGCAGGACCCCTCCCGGACCTCAAACGACACCCTCTCCAGTGCCCGCACTCCCGGAAAACTCTTCCCTATCCCCTCAAATCTCAGGAACGACACGCTCGCCCTCCATGCTAGCCACCGTGATGCTCTCACATGATGCACTTCGCACCCGCCCTCTCTGTCCAAACACGAAACGCTGTTCCAAGTCCAGCCCTCAGTCCATCCTGACCCCATGCAACCCCATCGTGTCGGCATCATCGGCGGATCTGGCCTCTACAAGATCAACGGCCTCCTCCAACCCCGTTGGCTCAGGATCAAGACCCCTTTCGGCACCCCTTCGGATTCCTTCCTCCTAGG
Organism: uncultured Akkermansia sp.; assembly: GCA_964430505.1. Lineage (GTDB taxonomy): Bacteria > Verrucomicrobiota > Verrucomicrobiia > Limisphaerales > UBA9464 > UBA6176. Next base: position 23,460 of record CAYSGH010000044.1, read on the forward strand.
CTGTCTGGAAGGCCGTGACGTCGTCTTCCTCCCTCGACACGGCCGCGGCCATCGTCTCCTTCCATCCGAGCTGAATCACCGGGCCAACATCTGGGCCCTCAAGAAGCTCGGCGTCGCCTGGATCATCAGCGTCAGCGCCGTCGGATCTCTCCAGGCAAAATACCGGCCCTGCGACCTCGTGCTGATTCATCAGTTCCTCGACCGAACCAAGCAATCTTCCGCCCACTCTTTCTTCGGGAAAGGTATCGTGGCCCACATCGCCTTCTCCGACCCCATCTGCGAGGAGCTGCGCCTCATTCTCCTGAAGGCCGCCAAGGCCTTGAAGGCTCGTTGCCACGACGGCGGCACTTACGTCAACATGGAGGGTCCTGCCTTCAGCACCCGCGCCGAGTCCATCGCCAACCACAAGGCAGGGTTTGACGTCATAGGCATGACGAACCTCGGTGAGGCTCGTTGCGCCCGCGAGGCTGAGATTGCTTATGCTTCCCTCGCTATGGTCACGGACTACGACGCTTGGAAGACGGACGAAGCACCCGTAACAGCCGAGATGGTTATCGATAATTTAGGCCGGAACGCCTCGCTCGCCCAGTCCGTCATACGCGCCGCCCTCCCCTCCATCCCTCCTACCCCCCAGTGGCCATGCCACGCAGCTCTCCAGCACGCGATCATGACCCCCCCCGCCCTCTGGCCTGCCACGACGAAAAACTCACTGAAACCACTGCTGGCCAGGTACTTGAAATGATTATTCCCCGGCTATTCTCACCATCACACCGATCGCTCCGATCCGGCCAACCGCCCGGAATCCTTCGCTCACAAACCCGTCAATAACCCAGGCCCATGCCCCTCCATCCTCGTCAACAACCCTGCCTTCGCACGGTTGCTCTCAACTCCTCGCATCCTGTGCCAAATCTTGTCCACAGACCCGATCATCACGATCACCCCACCCATGGCGCACCACAACAGGTTGTACGCCTTGTTCACACGACATACTACGGGCTTTCTTTTCTTGCTACTCCAGTCCATTAGTAACGCCCATGAAGCTGGCGATTGCCAAAGATCAGCTCCTCCTCGGCCTACAAGCCGTCCAGAACGTCGCAGGAGCTAGAACAACACTGCCTATCCTCTCAAACATCCTCCTCCGGGCCTTTGAAGGCCGGCTCCACCTCACCGCCACCGACCTCGACATGACGGTTTCATGCAGCGTCCCGGCTAACATCGCCGAGGAGGGCGCCGTCACTGTGCCAGGCCGCAAGTTCTTCGGTATTGTCCGGGAACTGGTCGTGGCCGACGTGGAGCTAGAGGCTGACGACAAGTCGGCCGTGGTCATCAGATCGGGGGGCTCCTACTTCAAGATCAACGGGCTCTCGGCCAACGATTACCCCCCCTTCCCGGAGTTCAAGCAGGCCAGAGCCATTGCCGTTCCGCAGGAAAAGCTCAAGGCGATGCTACGACGCACGTCCTTCGCCGTGTCCTCTGACGAGTCCCGGTTCGTACTCAATGGCATCTTTTTCAGCCTGAAGGAACACAAGCTTACCTTGGTCGCCACGGATGGACGGCGCCTTGCACTCACGGATGAGGACGTTGACGTAACCGCAGATAACCAGGGTGAATTCATCGTTCCAACCAAGGCTATCACCGAGCTCTCACGCCTCCTCGAGTCCGGGGCCGCCGAAATCAAGTACGGCGAAAACCAAGTGTGCTTCACCCTCGCGCCTGCATCCGAGGCAGGGCTGCCGGTCGTCCTCATCTCCAAGCTGGTCGATGGAAGCTATCCGAACTACCGACAGGTCATACCCCAGGAAAGTCTCGAGAGAGTCACCATCCCTCGGGAGGAGCTCCTGCATAGCCTTCGCCGTGCGGAAATCATGACCAGCGAAAAGTCGAACTCCGTGAAGCTCGCCTTCTCGCGCAACCAGCTCGCTATCACCGCAAATGCGCCTGAAATCGGCGAGTCCCGCGAAGTCATGGCCTTGACCTACAAAGGAAAGGACATGGCCATTGCCTTCAACCCCATCTACCTCATGGATCCTCTCAAGGCGCTCGATACCGACGAGGTCTTCATCGAGCTCATCGACGAGCTGTCCCCAGGCGTTGTCAAGTCCAGCGAGCCCTTCCTCTACGTGATCATGCCCATGCGCATGAGCTAGACCGGCCGCCAGCCTGCTTTCTTCCTGCCCGTCATCACGACGCTGGTAGCCCGCTCCAAGATCGGGTATCGTTTCCCCGATTGCGAGCGCATGAATGATGAACTGCTAGCGAAGGCCAAGGCCACGGGGTTCTCCGATTGTCAAATCGCCCACCTGACAGGCGCAACCGAGGACTACATTCGGGCGCGGCGAAGATCCATGGGCCTAGCCCCCTCCTACCGGCTCGTCGATACGTGCGCGGCCGAGTTCGAGGCCTACACGCCCTACTTTTATTCCTCCTACGACCGCGCCGACGATGAGGCCAGGCCTTCCTCGCGTCGAAAGGTCATGATCCTCGGCGGCGGCCCCAATCGCATCGGCCAAGGCATCGAGTTCGACTACTGCTGCGTTCACGCGGCTTTCGCTCTCAAGGAGGACGGCTTCGAGACCATCATGGTCAACTCCAACCCAGAGACCGTCTCCACGGACTACGACACCAGCGACCGTCTCTTCTTCGAGCCCCTCACCCTAGAGGACGTCCTCAACATCTACGAACGCGAGAAATGTTGGGGTGCCATCGCCCAGTTTGGCGGGCAAACGCCCCTCAATTTGGCCCTAGGGCTCAAGAGAAACGGCGTCAACATCATCGGGACTTCCCCGGAAAGCATCGAGGTCGCCGAGGATCGCAAGCTCTTTGCGGCCATGCTCGACAAGCTTCGCATCCCACAACCAACGAACGGCATAGCAACCAACGAGGCCGAGGCCCTCGCTGTCGCTCGCAAAATCGGATACCCAGTCCTCGTCCGCCCCTCCTTTGTCCTCGGAGGACGCGCCATGCAGATCGTCTACGCCGACCACGAGCTGCAGCATTACATGCGCTTTGCCGTCGAGGCCTCCCCTGAACGACCCGTCTTGGTTGATAAGTTCCTCGAAGACGCCACCGAGGTGGACGTCGATTGCATCGCGGATGTCGGCCTCTTCGACGATCCGAGCAAGGGCACCATAGTCGTCGGAGGAATCTTGGAGCACATCGAGTTCGCAGGCGTACACTCCGGTGACGCAGCAATGGTTCTCCCACCCCACACCCTGTCTAGGGCCGTCATGGACACCATACGGCAATACACCCATGCCATGGCCACGGAACTCAAGGTGGTTGGCCTCATGAACGTCCAATACGCCGTCAAGGACGACGTCGTCTATGTCTTGGAGGTCAATCCCAGGGCGTCCCGGACCGTGCCGTTCGTCTCCAAGGCCATCGGGGTCCCACTCGCCAAGCTCGCCGCAAAGGTCATGTCCGGCAAAACCCTGGCCGAACTCGACTTCACCTCCGAAATCTGGCCCGCCTACTGGGCCGTCAAGGAGTCCGTCTTCCCATTCAACAAGTTCCAGGGCCAAGACATCATCCTCTCGCCCGAAATGCGCTCCACAGGCGAGGTCATGGGCCTCGACCAAGACCTCGGCGTCGCCTACGCCAAGGCCCAGATGGCAGCAAACTCTCCTCTCCCGCTCTCAGGACGCGTCTTCCTCTCGGTCGGAGACGCCCACAAGAGGCATGTCGTCGAGGTCGCCCAACATTTCGTCCGACTCGGCTTCAGTCTCGTGGCAACCAATGGCACCGCAGCCGTCCTTGCCGCCGCCGGACTCAAGGTTGAAAGAATCCAAAAAATTGGGGAGGGCAGGCCCACTGCCATCGACCTGCTCAAGAACAAGCAGATCCAGCTCGTCATCAACACGCCTTCCGGCGCCACCCCGCGCTCTGATGAGGTCCGAATCCGCACCACCGCCGTCATGACAGGCACGCCCATCATGACAACCCTCAGCGGAGCCAGGGCTGCCGCCATGGGAATTGGAGCCCTCCAAAAATCCGGCTACACAGTCCGAACGGTGCAGGAATACCACTGACCCGTCCTCGCCCATGGCCGAGTACCGCGTCCAATTCGAGGTTTTCGAGGGCCCCCTCGACCTGCTCCTTCACCTTGTGAGGAAGCAAGAGGTCGACATCTATCAGGTCAACCTCACCCGAATTGCCACGGAGTTCGTCGCCTACATCGAGCAAATGCGCGAGCTCGACCTTGATGTAGCCGGCGAGTTCGTGGTCATGGCCGCAACGCTCCTCTATATTAAAAGCCGCGAGCTGCTACCCGCGGACAAGCAGCCAGCTCAGGACGGCGATGAATCCGATGCACAGGATCCACGCTGGGACCTGATCCGTCGGCTGGTCGAATATAAAAAATTCAAGGATGCCGCTGGCCAGCTTCAGGAACGCGAGGCCGTCATGGACCTCGTCTATGAACATCGGCCGGCACGGTTTGAGCCACCCGCAGAGCCCGACGGGCCAAGGGCCGCCGTATCCATATTTGACCTCGTCCAAGCCGTCTCCTTCATCCTCAAGCGCCACTCGGAAAGAAGCGACATACGCGAAATCCAGGCAGACCCCCACACGGTCAGCGACCGCATCGACTTTCTCCGCCGCCTCCTCGCCTCCCGGCCAGCCTTCCGCTTCACCGAGATCTTCGAGGCCGCCAAGACAAGGACCGAGGTCGTCGTCACTTTCCTCGCGCTCCTCGAGCTGATCCGGCTCAAGGTCTTGGTTGCCAGCCAAGCCGGCGACTTCGATGAAATCTTCATTGAGGCTGCCCCCCCAGGAGCCGACCCCGGCAATCAGGCTCCTACCCATCCACAACCGCACCATCCGACCTATCCTCCCGCCGACTTTGTCGTGCCCTTGGATGTCCCGCCGCCGGATCAACCGCCAGCGACCAACCCGGTCGGCGACCCTACCTCAAGCCCCAGCCCGTCTTGATCCATGGAACTCAAGCTCACCCTCGAGGCCCTCCTGCATACCTCCCAGAAGCCTCTATCACCCAGTGAAATGCGCGATGTCCTCCAGCGAACCGGAGCAGAGGAGGGAGCTCATGAGGCCACTCGCGAGCTGCAGAAGGTTTCGGTATCAGACATCGAGGCGGCACTTCACGCCCTCCGAGCTGAGCACCATGCCGCCCAGCGTTCCTACCACCTCGCCTGCATCGCTGGATCTTGGCAGTTCGTAACCTCTCCGGAATACTTCCCATGGCTGAAGACGTTCCTAGGGGTCAAGCCCAGGCCCAACCGCCTCTCGCAGCCCGCCCTTGAAACCCTGGCCATCATAGCCTATAGACAACCAATAACCCGCGCTGAAATCGAGCAAATCCGTGGTGTTGCAGTCGATGGGGTTATAGCCACGCTGCGCGAGCGCAACCTGATCTCAGAAGCGGGCCGAGCCGAGGTCATCGGGCGCCCCATGCAGTACGCCACCACCCATGCATTCCTCGAATACTTTGGCTTGGGCAGGCTAGAGGAACTCCCCGCCGCCGACGAGCTCCGCACCATCCCGGTCCAACGCCCACAGAGCTTGCTCACCGCAGACCCTGGACTGGCAACAGCCCCCGATCTGGCAAGTCAGCCGGAATTGCCTATCGATGCCGTTGAGCCTGCCAGCCCAGACCTCCTCGAAACTGGTGCCACCAGCAGCGCCGACGCATCAGCACCACTCCCAAGCCAGCCACGAGATGCGCATCACGAGGCAGGCACCGCTACGTAGCCCCTGCCGGCCCGCCTTGGTTTGATTCCTGCGGGCGGACTGGGATCTCGAAGGAGACGCTGCCGCTGGCTGAGGAGCAGGCGATGCACGGGTCGGAGCAAGCCCAGCCGTGGGCGAGTGCCTCCGGGCCGTCAGGCAATCAATGCGAAGGGCCAGCACCTGGAAAGAGCCGACGACGAGCCCGCCCACAGAACCCCGAGGCGCCCGCGTCAGGGCAACTTCCTTCACCCAAGCAAGACATGCCAACAGCGCTGGAACTTTAGTCCCACGCCGGGTATCCAACCGAAGCCATGGCGCAGTTCTCCTACAAGGCCCGAAGACGCAACGGCGAGTCCATCCAGGGATTACTCGACGTTGCGGACCGGACGGCCGCCTTAGCTCAGTTGGAGCGGCAAGGCTTGTTGCCCATCCAGGTGCTTGCGGCCAAGGGATCCAAGGCACTCGATCCCACCCAATCCAGCCCTGCGCCGCAGTCCACCTTCCTTCCCAACTCCCTTCGGTCCCTCCTCCATCGAAAGCGCAAGCCGAAGCTCCAGGAACTGGCCACCTACACGCAACAGCTCGCCAACCTTTTGCGGGCTGGCATGCCACTGACCATGGCCCTCCACTCGATGTCCAGCCTGACATCCAAGGGAATACCAGGCTCCGTCTCGCAGCAGCTCAAGCAGGATGTTATCGAGGGTCGAAGCCTCTCGGATGCCATGGCCCGACAGGCGGAGGTCTTCCCGGACCTCGTCATCAACATGGTCCGAGCCGGTGAGCAATCCGGGGCCATCGAGGAGGTTCTCCGACGCCTCGCCTCCCATTTTGAGCGGTTTGCAGAGGTCCAGACCAAGTTCAAGTCTGCGATGATCTATCCCGTCTTCGTCTCCTTTTTTGGTCTTCTCCTCATCATCTTTTTCACCGCCGTCATGCTGCCCAAGTTCACCGAATTCTTCCAAAGCATGCAGCTTAAGGATGGCCTGCCGCTCGCAACCCGCATTGTCATAGGCGTCAGCGATTTCATGAAGCTATATGGGTGGTGGCTCATTCCCCTCGCCCTGGCCACCATATCCGTCGTCGTCCGCCGATATGGGGCTACACACCATGGCCGTCGTCGCCTGGACGCCCTCAGGCTGCGACTTCCCATCTTCGGAGAGGTCACTCGGCTCAACCTCTTCGCACAGATGGCCCGGATTCTCTCAACGCTTCTCGCAAACGGGGTTCCGGTTCTCCACGCCCTCCGGATCACGGAGCAAATCGTACCCAACTCGGTTATCAAGGACGCCCTAGCCAAAACTCGCGACGCCGTAACCGACGGCAAGACCCTCGCCCAACCCCTCGCGCGAAGCGGCGTCTTTCCCGCCCTCATGATTGATCTCATCCGAATCGGTGAGGAAACAGGCGATGTCCCAGCATCCCTCCTCAACGTCGCCGAAACCTACGAAGCCGACCTCAACGTGGCCTTACGCTCCGTCATGAACATGATCGAGCCCTTCCTCATCGTGACCTTGGCCGTCGTGATAGGCGGCCTCCTAGTAGGCGTGATGCAGGCCATGTTTGCCATCACGCAAAGCATCCAGATGCGATGAAGCCCGCCGGGCAATTCAGACCATGCGGATGCCGCCTCGCTCGAGGGTATCCCCTCCCTGCCCTCTTTTGCCATCGCCTGTACCGGGCATTTACCCTCGTCGAGCTACTTGTAGCGACCGCCATAGGCCTCATCATCCTAGGTTTGGCCGTCCCAGTCCTGCGTGAGATTCGTCGCCCGCCGATCGCTCAGGCGGCCAAGGACTTCCTAGACGCCTGTATGCATGCCCGAGCTCGGGCGATTATGGAGGGCCGGGCCACCCAGCTCGCCATCCGCAATGCCGGACGGGAGCTGGCGGTCGAGCTTGCCCCTCAAGGAGTCTTGGGAGCCGCCAACGGTGTCAGCTCAGCTTCGGCCAAGGAAGCAGCCTATGAGGGTCCACCACCGTCGTTCCTCAGGGAGTTCCCTGAGGAAATCCTCTACGAACGCATCGACGTTAACACCCTCTCATTCCTCCAGGCCTCCGCCACAGCGGTCCGCTTCTACCCCAACGGGACATCGGACCAGTTCGAGGCCGTCATCACATGGCGACGCACCGAGCCACGCCTCCTCACCATTGACATGATGACTGGCTTGGGAAACGCCAAGGCACTCCCATGAACACCCGCCTCATCAGCCAAGGAGAAACAGCTAGACGCGCCTTTACACTGCTCGAGGTAGCCATTGCTTCCGCTGTCCTAGCCGTCGCCCTCTTCGCCATCCTGACGCTTTGCATCACAAACCTCCGCACCGCCCGCGCCCTTGGCCGCACCCATGTCGATCCTTCGTCGGTCGCAGCCGTCCTCAGCTTGACCAACCGCCTTGAAGAAGGCGTGGAATCCGGCGATTTCGGTGACCTGAATCCCGGATACACATGGACGCGGCGTATCTCGGAGTTCGACTTCGGGAACGGGGGAGTCTCCAACGGGCTCTTCCTCGTTGAAATCGAGGTGACCGGAGGGTCAGGTTCGAATGCTGACCGGACGACCATGCAGCTACTCCTGTATCGCCCCGACTCAACCCGCAGGACAGGCCGATGAACACCATCTTGCCTTCCTCCCAGTTGCCCCCGATCCGGACCATCCCATCACGGACGCGAGGCTTCACCTTGGTAGAGGTTCTCGTCGCGCTCGCTATCTTTGCAATCGTCCTCTCCCTCTTGTACGGAACATGGCGCATCCTAATGCAGAGCAGTGCTGCTGGGCTCCGCTTGGCAGCCAACGCTCAGCGACAGCGAAACGCCATCCAAGCCATCCAAGAGGCCCTCGACTCAGCAGTCCTCTTCGCCGCCAACGCACGCCATTACTCCTTTCTCGCTGACAACGAGGGGGGGCAATCCGCCTTGTCGTTCGTAGCCCACCTGGCCACATCGTTTCCGGGGTCGGGCTTTTTTGAGGGCGAGCAGGTCCGACGCGTGACATTTACCATCGAGCCTGATCCTGATGGTCGCCCGTCTCTCTTCTTGCGTCAGAACAGCATCCTGGACCAGGTCGCGGAAGATCCCCGTACTTTCCCTGTTCTCCTTGCAAACGACGTGTCCGCCTTCGAGGTCGGCTTTTGGGATCCAAGAAAGAACGAATTCCAGCCCGTCTGGACCCAGACGAACGCCCTGCCTGCAGCCGTTCGTGTCTCCCTCTCGTTTGGACGGTCCTCTGCAACATCTCCGCTTGCCACCGAGACGGTGACCCGAATCGTGCGCATACCCTCGGCAGGTGTTGCGTCCGAATCTCAGGCTGGACTCCCAACATCTCCCAACCCGTGAAGGCTTCTTGCGAACCCTGTCGAAACTGCAAAGCCTCACTACGGGCAGCGGCTCTCGTCATCGTCATGGTGTTGGTCCTGTCGATGGCCGTCGTCGCGGGTGCATTTGCCTACGCCATGAAGGTCGAGGCGCGACTGGCCATGAACACGCGCTCTGGCCCCGAGCTCGAATGGCTCGGACGATCCGGGGTCGAGCTGGCAAAGTGGATCCTCCAGCAACAACGAGCTATCCCCGGCGAGGGGATGTATGACGGACTCAACCAGTTCTGGGCCGGTGGTCCGGGCCCTGTAGAATCATCCGACAATCCTTACATGGGGCTGGATATGAACAGGATTCCCATAGGCGAGGGCGAAATCTCGCTTCGCATCGTGGATCTTGAGCGCCGCATCAACGTAAACACCGCGCCGCAACCACTCTTGGAGCTGGCGTTCCAATTGCTGGGCTCAGGGTCGGGCGAGGCATCCCTCATTGCGGCTGCTATTCTCGATTGGCGTGACCGGGATGACATGGAGAGCGCCGGGGGGGGCGCTGAACAGGCCTACTACGCATCGCTCAACCCACCTTACGCCCCAAAGAATGGCCCTATCGATGACCTATCGGAGCTCCTCCGCGTGCGTGGTGTCTCGCCGGGACTCTACTGGGGTAGAAGGATCTCAGGGTCTGGAGACGTGCGTCCAATCAGGCCGCGCATCGGCGAGACTGTCACGGCCGTGCCTCCGGATGACAGCGGCGCTGGATGCGTGGACATCTTCACATCTATATCATCCAGCCGAGTGAACGTGAACACCGCTCCGCTCGTCGTGCTCAAGTTGCTGCTGGGTGGTGATGAGGGAATGGCCCGACAAATTATAGAACGCCGCTCAGGTCCAGACGGCCAGGAAGGTACGCTGGATGATACCCCGTTTCGCAACCTCGCGGAAATGCCGGGTGCTAGCATCAACCAAGGGAATCTGTTCGGGATTCAAAGTACCGTCTTCGAGGTGCATGTGGAGGCTCGCCTAGGAAGCGCTTCGGGACGCTATGTGGCGATTATGCGGCGGGGCGCCAATCGGGAGGGTCAGGTCATGCTCTTCCATCCGGAGTAATACAACCATTCGGCCAGCCCGTCGTGAGCTGGGTCTTTTTCTATGACGGTGCTATCAGGTCGAAACGGGTGGTTTCCGATTAGGATAAATGCAAAGCACTTTCTCGGGTTGGGTTGGTATGGGATAAAGGCTTGTAACCGTCCGGCGGACCCGTCGTGTCCGGGTGCGGAGTGGTCGGGCAGCATGGGCGGGTGAAGGCCAAGAACCCCATGTCCCGAGCTCCAGCGGGAAGCCCGGGCCGGCTCCGGCTCGAGATCGAGGCCCTTCTCCGCCCGCATCGCGACAGCGGCCTCTCACTGCTCGCCTTCGGCCAGCAATACCACCTCACCTATCCCACCCTCTGGCGCTGGCGTCGCCGACTCGCCGCCCTCCACGGCCCGGCTGCCAAGGCCGACCCTCGCATCCGCCGCCCGTCCGTGTCCTTTCGTAACCATCCGGCCGACCCGTCATGCATCGGGCGCGGCGCGGCAAGCCGGGGCTCGGTGACAGGGATGGCGGGGGCGATGCGGCAGACGTCGGGAGGGAGGGACCAAACGGGATGACCGCCCGGTCGGCCGACGGCCGGCAGGTCAGCGGCCAGCGGCTTGGATCTGCGCCACGGTCGTCTGGGCTGGCGACGACGGCGGCGGCGGAACCGTCCCGTCCCGGCGCGCCCGCGCATCCCGCCAACCCCGGGGCGTCAGCTCCCAGATGTCTTCCTGCGGGTGCATCGTGTCCCTTCGGCTGGCGTGCGGAGCCGGCTGATGGGTTGGTTTTTCTGGGGGGCGGACGGCCTCAGGCAGGCGTGGCTGGTGAGGGTTCGGCCGGGTCTTGGTTCCGGGGGTAGTTCCACGGCATCCACTTCCCGGGATCCTGTTCGGCCGCCTCAGCGTTGTACAACGACAACTATTCTTCCCCACCTCGGTGCCCAGGGTCTTTTGTTGTGGAGGGGCTAGGAGGCCGAAACGGGCAGTTTTCGATTGGGCTAGACACGAAGCCCTCTTTCGGGCTTGGTTGGGGTGGGATGAAGACCTCGCCACCGCCATCCACCGATACCAAGTCGCTGCCCGTCGTGCGGGTGCTCAGCACTCCTGAGGAACGTGCCTGGTTTGATGCCCAGTTGGAGGATTCCCACGACCTCGGCGCCTCACGTCCGGTGGGAGACTTCCTCCGGCAGGTGGTCGAGATTGGCTCCCAACCCGTCGCCCTCCTGGCGTAGGGACCCGCCTGCTACGTGAGGTTGCCTCGATTCACTGGACAGAGAATCCGAGACAAAAACAGCATTAGCAGCATCAGCGCGAAACGTCCCCCCAGTCCCAAGCCCGTCCCGGGTCCTGTCCCGATCCCAG
>CAYSGH010000045.1:0-34239 GCA_964430505.1 uncultured Akkermansia sp.
TTGAGGTAGGTGGGGCGACGCGGTACGGACGGCGAGGCTGGGCAAGGGGAGCCCTGGGTCGTTCGTCAGCTTGTGGGTGGCCACGAGGATGCCGGAGGACTCGGCAAGACGCGCCTGAAGGGCTTGGAGCCGGAGCCTTGGGAGGGCCGGGAACGTTGGCGGGGGGGGGCTGGTTGCGGATGACAGGCGCCGCGTTCCGGCGATTTCGGGATGCCCCGCCCGAGTCACGGCAACCGATGGCCTAGGATGGACGCAGCCCGGCCGAACGGGCCGAGGTTGCCAACCTGCTGGTAGCCCATCGAGCGGAGCAGCTTGCAAGCAATGCCGCTGCGGCCCCCGGACTTGCAGTGGAGGAGAACCGGCATCCGTGGATCCGGCACGACCGAGCTGATGCGTTGGCGGATTTCATCGAGGGGCACGTTGATCACCCCCGGCAAAGCCCCCCTGGAGAATTCATGGGCGGTCCGGACGTCGATCACCACGGCGCCCGATTGGAGCAGGGCCTTGGCTCGTTGGGGGGACACGGAGCCCAGTCGGGTGATGGACCATCCCGCGAGCAGGACGGCAACGAGGGCAAGGATCAGCCAAGGCATATTGCGGGATGTTTTTGGGGGAGGCCGGGATGCCGCGGAAGGGGCGGATCCCATGCAAGGCCGGTGGGGCTATCGTCGCCGTAGCCGGGCGTCAACCTCGGCCAACCGGAGCCGGACGGACACGATGTAGGGCGGTTGCCCGGCATCCCAGTGCCCGTAGGTGGTGGCCACGAGCGTGCCATCGGGGAGGGCCTCGACGCCGGGATAGGCGCAGTCGTAGGCGTGGAGGTTGTCCATGAGCCGAATCCGGCACTGGCCCTCGCGGCCGCGGACGAGATCCTCGTAACGGCCCATCCATGCCACCCAATCGCCCCGCGTGGCGGACGTCCGTGCCATGTCCCGGAAGGAGACGAAGAGCCGCCCGTCGGGCGCGTAGCGGCCCACGTGACGGTCGCCTGTCAGGGCGGCGGGCAACTCGCGTGGCTCGCTCCACGTGCGTCCCTCGTCGCGGGACGTGATCAGCCATGAGTTGCGTCGGCGCGAGTTCTCCCGGAGGAGCATGGCGATCTCTCGGCCGTCCGGTGATCGCACAATTCCCGGTTCGCAGGGGTGGATGTCCTGTCGGGACAGGAGGACGCGGGGCGGCCCCCATGTGATGCCGCCGTCGGCCGACTCGCTTGCATAGACCGTGAAGGTGACGGGTTGTGTGACCTCGGGGCGTGCCCGGATGAAACGGCCGTCGTCGTGGAAGAAGGCGAGGTAGTGCCCGGGCTTGTCGCGCATGCGCTCGACGCTGGCCATGGCGACGATGCCGCCCCATTCGCCCACCGGGATCAGCTCGGTCCATGACGCGCCGTCGTCCTCGGACAGGGAGCTACGGATGGGATAAAGGCCGGAGAAGACGATGAGGCGACGCGTGCCACGGGCGTCCACGACGCGGTGGATCGTGGGGGTTTCGCGGGAGGTGGCCCAGGAGGCGGGGACCGGGAGGTTGGTGGACCATGTGAGCCCGGCGTCGATGCTGCGACGTAGGCGGATGGGGCCCTTGCCATGGCCCTCTGGATAGACGCAAAGGAGGGTCTTCTGGTCCTCGAGAAGCACGGTGGTGGGATGTCCGAGGTACTGGCCGGCTTGGCGATCCACGATGACTCGGCGGGCGTCGTCGTTCGCCAAGTCCACGACGGGCACGCTGTACCCGGGCGGGAGGGGCTTGGCGACGGGGGGGGGCTTGGCCAAGCCGAGGACGGGGATGCATGCCAGCAGCAGGGCTCGCATCCGACGCGCGGCAGCACGCAGTCGCGTCCCTCTCGAAACCCGTGCGATGGGCGCCCCAAGGGGGCTCGCGATGTACGGACATGCACTCATGCGGATGAGCGACCGATAGGCCTGAATCCGGAGGCGAAGTCCAGCGTGTTTGTCTGGCCGGGACGCCGTGCCGCTGGGTTGCGTTGCCCCGGGGCTACCGAACGGGCAGTGCGTCCGGCTTGCCATCGGTTGGGTCGGCCCGTGACGAGCCCGGGGCACGGCCCCTGGATTCCTGGAACTTGACGATGGCAGCGAGCCGGTTGGGAACGCCCAGCTTCTTGGCGATGCGCTTGTTGTGGACGTACACGGTGGCCACCGAGAGGCCGAGGAGCGCGGCCACCGTCTTGCAGTCGTGTCCGGCGGCCCCGAGCTCGAGCACCCGCATTTCCGCAGGCGACAGGATGTCCGCCATGCTCAAGGGCTTTGGCTTTCGATACCGTGCGATCAGGCTGCGAAGGACCGGAGGGGATACCACCGGCTCGCCCTTGAGGCACCGGACCAGCCTGCTGGCGAGCTCTCCCAAGGGCATCCCCTTGAGCAGGTATCCCGTCGCCCCACACGCCAGGGCCTCGCTGATGGTGGCGTCGTCGTCGCAATTGGTGAAGGCGATGATCTGGCGGGCGAGCCCCTTCTCGGCAATCCGGCGGATCACCCGCAGGCCGGAGTCGCCGGGCAGCAGGAGGTCCACGAGGGCGATGTCCACCTTGCGGCGCGCGAGCTTCTGCAGGGCGACCTTGCCGTCGGCGAAGAGCATGGGGGGAGCAAAGCCCGGGTACTGCTCGAAATGCGTTCCAATGAGCGACAGGAGCTGTCGGTCGTCGTCGATGATGGCCAGGCTGACTTGCATGGGCGTCAGTGGGTCTTGGAGGGTTTCTTGACCGCCGTGGGGACGGGCGGGTGCACGGGGATTCGGAGGTGGATGTCGCCGTCGTCCGCGCCCGCATGGGTGCGCTCCACGGTTCCACCCAGCAGCGCGAGGCAACGCCGGAGCAGCCGGGCCCGGAACACGACAGGGAAGGGATCGGGGGTGCTGGTGGCACCCCGGCCATGCCGGGGCTCGGGCTGGGCCGGCTCCGTCAGCACCGTTCCTAGGGTGCCAGGAGCACGAATGCGAAGCCGCAGGTGGCGGGAGTCCAGCCCCACCGCCGACAGGGCGGGGCGCGTCCCGGGAAGCAGCGAGGCCAGCTCCCAGAGGGTGACGGCCAGGTTGCCTGCCAGGCGCAGGTCCATGTAGGCGACGGCGTCATGCTGGATGGCCGGACCGGCGGCCTGTCCTTCCGGGTCTCGGAATGCCTCGACCGGGAACGGCTCGGGGGACGGGGATTGCCCTGCTTGCTCGACCTCGATGCATCGGGACAGCAGCGTGACGTAGGAGGACGCCTCGTGGCAGGCACGGTGGATGGACTCCACGTGCTGGCGAAGGGATCGGCGGGTGAAGGGCCTGCTGGCGTCCAGGAGGATTTCCGAGGCGTAGGCCACCACGGTCAGCGGGCACCGTGTTTCATGGATGAGGGCATGGAAGGCCGTCCAGGGAACATTCCCTGGGTCCCCGGCGGACTGTGGCGTGGCCTTGCATCTACTCACGGATGGTTCCCATGTCTTGGCATACCATGACAGGATGCCAAAGGTGGCCCAACCCGGAGTTGCTAATAGTAGGTATTTTGCGCAAACGTTGCCCTCGACCCTCGGCACGACGCCGGGTGCATGCCCGGGGGAGTCCCCTCGGGCTTGTCGCGTGCGCGCGGCCGGAGGGCAAGCGAGGGACCCACGCCGCCGCGGCCCTCGCCTACGGGAAACGCGACCGGATGTAGGCCTTCAAGAGGCGCGACACCTCCCGCAAGGGCATCGGCTTGGTCAGGAACAAGTCGGCCCCGGCCCGAAGGCACGCGTCGCGGTCGGATGCCAGCGAGGACGCCGTGAGGAGGACGATGACGACGTGGCTAACCTCTGGATCCGGGTGGTTTCGCAACTCCCTGACGAATTCCTGGCCCGTCGAGTCGGGGAGGTGCATGTCGAGCAGGACGGCCTTGCAGCCGACCTGGGCGATGGTGGCCTTGGCCTCTGCCACCGTCTGGGCCTTGGCAACGTCGAAGCCGGACTGTGCCAGGAAGTCGGACAGGACGCGGAGCGTGGGGGCATTGTCCTCCACGAGGACAACGCGGGGCGAGGGCTGGGGGCACATGCTGCGGGGAATCATGGGGCAAATCGTATCTGGCAGAGTTGGGGTATCGTCTTGTTGATTCTTGCGATTGAATACCAAATAACGGCTACGACACAAGGCTGGCGTGTTGCGGGGCTCCCGACAGCATGGTCCCATGGACGAGTTGGGCGCCAAGCCTTGGCCCGGGGGATTGTCATGGGACCCCGACCGCGCCGCGTTCCATGGGCCCTCGCGAACCTTGCTGGTGGCGGACCTGCACCTGGGGTTCGAGTGGGTGCAGCGCGCGCGGGGGCACTTGATACCGCTGGCGCGGCCCGACCATGTGCCGGAGCGCCTTCGCGCCTTGTCGGAGCGATGGGGGGCCCGCCGCATCGTGGCGCTGGGAGACGTGGTGCACGGGGATCCGCGCATGGAGGGGGTGCGGTCCGCCGTGTCGGCCCTCCTGCGGACGCTGCCCGGGATGGAGTGGCACGTGGTGCTGGGGAACCATGACCGGGGGTTGGCCTCGGTCATCGAGGGCTTGGGTATCCCAGGAGTCACGTGCGGGCTGGAATGGGGCGGGGACGGCCTGCTGGGCGTCCACGGGGACCAATGTCCCCGGGTGGAGGATGGCGTCGTCGTCGTCAGCGGCCATGAGCATCCCATGGTGGACGTGGGGCGGCCCGGGACGGGGGAGGTTCGCGTGCCGGCCTTCGTGGTGGGCAAGCGGGGGGTGATCCTCCCCGCGTTTTCGCCATGGGCGCCCGGGAGCGTGGTGGGGCGCAGACCGATGTTGGGCGAGTGGGGGCGGCGGTTGGAGGTCACCTGCTACGTGGCGTGCATGGGGCGTCGCCTTTTGGAAATCCCAGCCGGCCGTTTGGGCCGGGGCAGCGGCGGAAGAGGATCATGACGCGCGAGGCGCCGGTGGCCGTGCATGGGGGCCACCGGGCGCGTCACCGGGCGTTCGTCTCGGTGGGCAGGACCGAGCCGCTCAGCTTGCGGGGCGCACCTCGCGGAGGGCGGCGAGGCAGTACCACCGCACGGCACCGGACAACGGGGGCTGCAAGTCGTCCAGGTCCTGCTGGCTGCACCACCGGATCTCATGGTGTTCCTCCGGGGCCAGCCGCGGGGTGCCTGAACGTGGCCTCGCGAGGTAGATGAGGCCGATGTGCTCGTGGGTGTCGGAAATGCGGTGGATGTCGAGGAAGCGTGGGGCGATGAGGGCGCGGGTGCCGGGCTCGGTGGTGGGGGGGCGATCCCCGACCAGATCGACCTCCAGGCCGCTTTCCTCGCGGACCTCGCGGAGGGCGGCCTGCTCGGGGTCCTCGTCCAGCTCGACATGCCCGCCGAGCGGCAGCCATTTGCCGAGGCGGCGATGGTGGACGAGCAGGACCTTGCCATGCTCGACGACGAACACGGCGACCGTGAAGTCGATCTTCTCGTGGATGTGCGGCACGGTTGGATGGGAGCAGGAACCCGCTGGAAAGCCCAGCGGCCGGAATGGGAGGGGTGCCTTGGGGCGGTGCTTGCCATGGGGCGGTGCGTGGGGGAAGCCTTGGTGCGTCGCCCCGCGAGGATGATTTCCCGAAGATGGATCCTGCCATGAAGACGAGCCGTTTCCCGAATTTGCCGCGCGTCGTTGGTCCCTCGGCATTCACGTTGATCGAGCTGCTCGTGGTCATTGCGATCATCGCGGTGCTGGCCAGCATGCTGCTGCCGTCGTTGTCGAAGGCGAAGGAGCAGGCCCGTGGCATCCGGTGCCTGAACAACGTGCGCCAGATGGCGTTGGCCTATCACATCTACGCGGAGGACAACCGGGACGAGATCGTGACCTTGTACCTGTTCGCCAAGCCGCCACCCGGGGCGTTGATCCAGGATTCCGTGACGTGGTGGGTAGATTTGCTGCGCCCAACGCTCGGCGGCACCAACGTCATTGCATGCCCATCCGTGCGGAATGGCTTCGGCGTCGCCATGAACCACGTGGAACTGACGGCGTGG
Source organism: uncultured Akkermansia sp. (assembly GCA_964430505.1). Lineage (GTDB taxonomy): Bacteria > Verrucomicrobiota > Verrucomicrobiia > Limisphaerales > UBA9464 > UBA6176. The sequence goes on from CAYSGH010000045.1 coordinate 5,977, forward strand.
AGCGACATCTCGCGTCCCAGGATGGCGTCGATCAAAAGCCCGACGGAGACGGTGCCGATGGCGGACTCGGGGCTGATCCTGAACATCCGGGACAAGGATCCGGACGCCTGGGTGGAGAAGAAGAACTCGGCGTTCCTGTATTGGCGGACGCCGACGAACCAAGGTTGGTATGACTCGGACCCACAGCGGCCTGTTGGGAGGCACAATCGCCGGTGCAACATGGGCTTTGTGGATGGTCATGCGGCGGCCCAGCGGGTGAGCGCGCTGGGGTTGCAGTTCTTTCCGGGCAAGGATGCGGGCGGCGGCACCGCGACGGGCACGACCGCCTTTGGTGGCAACGGCAGGCATGACCCGCGTTGGCTTTGGGACCGTGAATGAAGGGCGGTCGTTGCAGGAAAGGCCTCCCCTTGGATCCGTGCGTTGCATGAACCGCAAGATGGCATGGCAGGTGGTCGCCGTTGTCGCCCTGGTGGGCTGGGCGACGTGGAACTTCCTTCGGGTATCGCCCGGCCGTGCGCTGGACCTTCAGCCCTACGAGGCCTTGGGCGTGGTGGCCGGCGAGGAAGCCTCGCGGCTGGTGGGTGGAGCTGGCGAGGTGGGTTTGGTGCTGCCGGATGATGGGGGCGAGGCGAACCCCGTCATGGATGCTCAGGTGGAGGCCTTCCGGAAGGGGTTGGCGTCGGCGGGAAGGGCGCGCGTGGGCAAGGTGTCCAGGGTGGTGATGGATGGGTTCACCGCGATGCGGACGGGGGGCGCGGTGCCGCTGGAAAGGCTGGCGTCGCTGTTGGAGGAGCATCGTGGGGCCAAGGCGGTGGTTTTCTTCATGGGGTTGCCCCTGGCGGATGAGTCGGTGTTGGGCAGGGAGGTTGTTGGAGATCGCAAGCTGGTGGTGGTCTCGGCCCCGTTTCCATGGTACCCGGCGATGGTCCATCAAGGGTTGGTGCACCGGGCGATTGTTTCGCGGGCCGGGACCGCGTCGCCGGGCGAAGGGTCGGGGACCGGGGGTGCATCCCGGGAGGTCTTCGACCGTGAATACCAGATCCTGAAGCCCGCTGCTTCCGGTCCCTAGCGGAGACGCAGGATGGTGCGAGGCCAGCAACGGGCGAGGAACCAAGGATGTGCGGAGGCAGATCGACCGAGCGCGACCCGCTCCACCGACAGGTTCCAGCCTTGCCGACGGGATCGTCCCGGGTAGCCCTGCCCACTGGCGGCTGGAAAGCCGGAGCGGGTTGGCCATAGGGTCTGGGGGATGAAGAGGTTTGCTTGGCGGATCTTGGGTGTGTTGACCGTCGCGCTGCTGCTGGCGGGCACGGCGGGCTGCAAGTCGAGCTCGGGCAGTCGGGAGTTCATCCCGGGCCGCGGCTGGCGGCCCGTTTGACGGACCCGAGGCCTGCTACCGGGGCTGCGGATGCCCCCGGGTGCCAAGGGACACCCTTATGCCGTTGAATCCCCGTGGTCGCGGTGCGGCAGCCCGTCGGCGGGGGCAGGGGCAAGGGATGAATCCAAGGAGGCAGCCTTGCTGCCGAGAATCTTGAACATGACGACGCCGCAGTCCGGGCATTTGCCTTTCACGGCCTTGCGGCCGTTCTTCATGATCTCCTCGATGGCGTCGGAGATCGGCTTCTTGGCTTTGCACTTGACGCAGTAACCTTCGTGCATGGCGTGAGACTGGGCGGGCGAACGGCCCGCGCAGCGGTTGGGCACCCTATGGATGGAGGGTCGGAAGAGTCAACCGCCGGGGCGGTTTCGGAGGGCCGCCGGAGCGGGAAGCCCTGCGGATAAACAGCGAGTTGCGCGGATGGGAATCCGGGCAACGGTGCAAGCAGTGGCAGGGAAGCAAAAGGCGCAGGAGAATCTTCGGCATCCAATCAAGGTGGTGGCGCGCCGCACGGGCCTCAGCCAGCACCTGATCCGGATTTGGGAGAAGCGCTACCAGACGGTTTCGCCGTCGCGCAACCGAGGGAACCGGCGGTTGTACTCGGCCGAGGACATCGAGCGGCTGGGACTCCTGAAGGCTGCGACCGACCTGGGGCATCCGATTGGAGCGGTGGCACAACTCTCGGACGCTCAGTTGTCCTCGCTTGTCTCCGAGGAGAAGGCGTCGGCCGCTGCGGGAGCCCGACCCATGGCAGGCCCCGTCGCGCCGCAGGGGTTGATTGAGAAGGCTTACGCGGCGGTGGTGGCGATGGATGGAGGCGGTTTGGAGGCCGTGCTGGACGAGGGCTCGGTGCAGCTTGGGCAGGTTCGGTTGCTCAACGAGGTGATTGTCCCGTTGGTGGAACGTATCGGGGACGCTTGGCGCAACGGGGCCCTCAAGGTGGTCCACGAGCACATCGCGTCCGCGGCCATTCGCACCTTTTTGGGGCAGGTGGCGCGTCCCATCTCGGTGCATCCCGGCGCGCCCGTCCTCTTGGCGACGACGCCGGCGGGCCAGCTCCACGAGTTGGGCGCCGTCATGGTTGCGGCGGCCGCGACGAGCCATGGGTGGCGCGTCGTCTATGCCGGGGCGAGCCTTCCGGCGGAGGAGATCGTCTCGGCGGCCTTGGCGCACCGAGCTGCTGCGGTGGCCCTGTCCATTGTGCATCCCGAGGACGACCCCTTGCTGGCGACCGAGCTGAGACGCATGCGTCGCCTGCTGCCCTCGGGCATCCCGGTCATCGTGGGGGGCCGTGCGTCGGATGCCTACTCTGTTGCGCTTGAGGAAATTGGGGCGCGTCGTGCGGACACGCTGATGGGGCTCGCGCAGATCTTGGACGGCCTTCGAAGGCGTCCGCACCCGCGAGGATCGTGAACCGCGAGGCCGGCAGTGCGCTTCGACGGTGCGCGCGCGCGGGTTGGGCTCCTGTCCGCCTTCCGCCCTTCCTCGGATTAGGCTCCTCTCGCTGGGGCCGCACTGGAACTCACCTTGGCTGAGACGAGGGCGCGGGCGGATTCGAGGGTGTCACAATCCCCTGGTCCCTTGTCATCCCGAATTCGCACGATGCGGGGGAAGCGCAGCGCGAGACCCGAGTCGTGACGAGAACTCGCCTGGATGCGGTCGAAGGCGATTTCGAGGACCACCTCGGGCTCTACCTGGTGGAAGGGGCCGTCCCGCCGAACGACGCGGGCGAGGAGCCGGTGGGTGAGGTGGGCGATCTCGGCGTCCGTGAGGCCGGAGTACGCCTTTCCAAGGACGCGAAGCTGGCCGGAGGCAACGTCCCGGACGGCAAAGGTGTAATCGCTGAGGACGCCGGAGCGCTTCCCATGGCCATACTCCGCCCCGACGACGACGCAATCGAGAGTTGCGATGGGGTCCTTGAGCTTGACCCACCCCATGCCACGACGTCCGGGATGGTAATGGGCGGCAGGATCCTTGATGACGAGCCCTTCATGGCCACGGGCACGCGCGTTGTCGAAGGCGGCGCGGACGGAGGCCTCGTCGTGGACGTTCTGGCCGTGCGCGACGCGGAGATTGGAAGGGATGGGCATGGCCACGGCCTCGAGGGCCTGCCGCCGAGCTTCCCAGGGGTGGTCAATGAGGCTGTGGCCGTCTTTCCACAGGATGTCGAAGGCAACGAGGGCGACCGGGATGTCCGTGCGCATGAAAAGGTCGGGCTCGTTGCGTCCGATCCGCGTCTGCAAGTCGGCAAAGGGAAGGGGGCGGTCGCCGTCCATGGCGAGCAACTCGCCGTCGAGGACGACATGAAGCCCCGCCGAGGCGAGGGCCCCTGCCACCTCCGGGAAAGCTGCGGTGATGTCCTTGAGGTCGCGGGAGTACAGCCGGGCGTTCCCTTGGGTGACGTGTGCCTGGCAACGGATGCCATCATGCTTGTCCTCGGCCCACGCGCCGCGGGCGATGCCGCCGGGCCACGATGCGATGCGCTGGGTGACGGCAGCGGGGTTGCGCTCCGGGGATGCGAGCATGACGCGGACGGGGCGAAACGGCTGGATGACGGCGTCTAGGAGACGTCCTTCGCGCGCGAGGCAGGCGGCCCCCGCCAAATCCCCGAGGACCATGGAGGCGCGGCGAACCGCGTCTGGGTCGGCATGGAATGCGCCTGCCACGGCCTCCTCGAGCAGGCCGTCCTTGAGGCCGATGCGGAGGTTCCCGGTCAGGACCTTCGCCAGGTGCCGTGCCTCGTGTGCGTCGCATCGCCGCAGCAAGTGGGAAAGGATGGACAGGCGCGTTGCCTTGGGCGTCTCGCGCGCGAGGCGAGCCAGGCCGGAGACGACGTCGTCCAGCGTCGGCCGGTGGAGGGGATCGCCGGGGTGATCCCGCCATAGGTCGGCCACCGTCGCGGCGGTGTCCCCATGGAGGATGTACGATCCTTGGAACGCGTCCGGTTGGCACCCGATGGCTTCGCAGGCGGCGTCGCGCAGCAGGGACCATCCCACGGGTCCATGGCCTGGCTCCGGGGTGGGAAGGGCGCGGCCGCAGAACCATGCGACCGCGTGGGGCAGGTGGCGTTCGGAGAGGCTGGCGAGGAAGCGGCCGAGCCGGGCGACCTTGGCGTCCCGGGACGTTTCGGATCGGATGGCGCGGCAGGCATCGGCGAAGCATGCGAAGGCGACGGGCGGGGTCTCGACTGCTTCCGGGATGGGCGTTCCTCCGGGGCTACGTTCGGGCGCTTCCGCCGGCTGGGGTGTCGGCGGCGGAGGGATGGGTGAAGGGGTGGCTCGCGTGCGAGGCGAGTGCGGGGATGCGGTGGCGATGGATAGTTCCAGTTGCTCCAGGCTGTTGAGGGCCCACGCGTCGAATCCCTCTTGCCTCAAGTGGGAGGCAAACTCTGCGGCGAAACCATGCAGGGTCAGGACGCGCCGTGGCGCAACTTGTCGCACCATCTCCATCAAGTCGGGAAAGTCGGCGTGGTCGCTGAGGGGGAACGCGGCGTCGGCCTGGTAGCGGAACCGGCAGCCGGGGTCCAGTGCCCAACCGGTGAGGACGGCGACGCGGCACGGACCCAGGCGACGTCGGAGGGCTGGAACGGGGGTGCTGGGGGGCGCGAGGACGACATGCCCTCGGGCACGCTCGTGGACGAGGAGGGCGTGCGGTGGGAAGGCTTGGCCCAGTTGTTCGTAAACGCGGGTCAGGCGAGCCACGGGCTCGGACAGCATGATGGGCAGGCCCTCGGAGGCGAGTGCGGCCAGCACTTCCTGGGATTTGCCGAGCGAGTAACCCAGCAAGACGGGGACCTCGTCGTGGTGAAGGGCGTCGCGACAGAACAGCACGATGGCTTGGAGAACGTCCGGCGTGGGAGGAAAGACGTACTGGGGCCGACCGAAGGTGGTTTCCATGACCAGGATGTCGGCGTGCCGGGGCGTGCATGGCTCGGCCGAGAGCCCGCGGCGCAGCTTGAAGTCGCCGGTATACAGCAGGGATTGGCCGTTGGCCTGGAGCCATGCCATGGCGGAGCCCAGGACATGTCCGGCGGGCAGAAGCGCCAAGTGCGCGTCGCCCCCGGCCCCCTGCCGCGCATTGCGGAGGCTCACCTCCTCGTGGAAGGGCAGGACATGCTCGGTGCGTTCACCCGCGACGCGGGCGCGCATGAGGCGTCGGGTGGGCTCGGTGAGGAACACCTCTGCGTGCGCCCCCGTGTGGTCCGCATGGGCATGGGTCACGACGACCGCCTCGCCCGGGCCGATGGGCTCGTGCGGGTCCATCCAAAGGCCCAGGGAGGGAAAATGGAGTCCGCCACGCTGCATCCGAAGGTCCAATGCGCCCACGCCGAAGGGTAGCGCGGGAAGGCCCGGGCGTCTCGCGGCGAGGCGCCGCGTCGGCGTGCAGGATCAGATTTGGTGTTGATCGAACGGCATCGAAGCGTGGCTAATCCGCCAACGAGGGGCGTTGAGTCGGCGCCAAGGATAGCCATGGGAAACAACAAATCCGGAATGTTTCGGGCCGGAGCCCTCGAAGGAAGGGGGCCGGGCTTCGGCACAGCTTGTGTCCGGGGCGCGTTGTGGGTGGGGGCGGCGACGGCGTGGTTGGCGGTTGCCTTGGGGTGGTCCGGGTCCTCCCCCGGGGGCGTTGTGATGCACGGGGTGTTGCTAGGATGCTTGGCATTGCTGGCAAGCCTGGCGTGCTGGTGGGGGCTGCGGTGTGTCCAACGCTGGGAACGCGAGAGGAGGGAAGCGCAGGCTCGCGAGGATGCCGAGGTTGCGGCCGGGTGGCGCGTGGACATGGCGGCGGACCTTGGGCACGAGCTACGCACGCCCCTTCACGGGGTCATTGGGATGCTGTCCCTGCTGCGGGATACCTCGATGGACACGACCCAGGCAGACTACGTGGACGGGGCGCTGAACTCGGCGAACCACCTGATGGCGGTCCTCAACAACGTCGTGGACCTTTCGCGGATCGAGGCGGGCCGCATGGAGTTGCACCTGGAGCCGGTGGACTTGGCCCGGATGGTCCGCGACCTGGGCGGCTTGGCGAGTCCGATGGCCAAGTCCAAGGGGTTGCGCTTCCACACGCGCGTGGACGATGCCGTCCCGCGATGGGTGCGGCTGGATGCCACGCGGGTGCGGCAGGTGTTGTTCAACCTGTTGTCAAACGCCGTGAAGTTCACGGACCGAGGCGAGGTTCACCTGACGCTCACGATGGGCGGGTTGGCCCGGGGCGGCGAGGGCGGGTTGCGTTTCGAGGTGCGGGACCAGGGCGTGGGCATGGATGGCCCGACCGTCGCGTCGTTGTTCCAGCGCTTCGCGCGGGGCGCCGGGACGCCGGGGCGGCGCATCGAGGGGGCGGGCCTTGGCCTCCAAATCTCTCTCGCCTTGGCCCGCTTGATGCGCGGCGACATCCTGGTGACGAGCCAACCGGGGGTCGGGAGCACGTTCGACTTGGTGTTGCCATGCGAGCCCTGCACCGAGCCCGAGGCGCACTCGGCGCGCAACGGCGTGATCGTGGCGGCGGCCGGGACGCTGCGCGTGTTGGTCGCGGAGGATCATCCGGTCAACCGTCGATACATGGCCGCGCTGCTGGCCCGGATGGGACATGAGGCCGTGATGTGCAGCCATGGCGCGGAGGCCGTCGAGGCGGCGTCCACGGGGGACTTCGACATCGTCCTGCTGGATGTCCGGATGCCGGTGCTGGACGGATGGGAAGCCGCGCGCCGCATCCGTGCCCTCCGACCCCAGGGCGAGAGCCTCCCCATCGTCGCGTTGACGGCGGACGCCACCGCCGAGGCGCGGCGGCGCACGGCCGAGGCAGGAATGGACGAGTTCCTTGCCAAGCCCGTGCGCCCGGCGGAGCTGGCGCTCGTCCTGGAGCGCATGGGCGGCAGGAATTCCCATGCGCCCGGTTCCCACGGGGCGGGGCGGGACGACGCCCGGCATCCGGAGGGCATGGCCGAGATGGAGGAGCTTTCGGAGTCCCTGGGCGTCCAGGGCTACCGCGACCTCGTGTTTGACCTGTGCGACGAGGGCGGGCCGACGTTGGCCGGTTTGCGCAAGGCCCTGGACTTGGGCGACACGGAGGCGATCGCAGAGAGGGCTCATGAACTGAAGGGGGCCGCATTGACGCTGGGCCTGGGCGCCCTGGCCGCCGTGGCCCGGGACATGGAGGAAGCCCGCGAGGAGGCGTCACGTCGGGAGGCCCAGTGGATCCGGTTGGTGGCGCTCCTGCCGGGCCTTCGCGGCGACGCCGTCAGCGCGTCCCGGCGGGACGCATGAGGGCGAGGACTCGATCGACCGGCACCGCCTGGCCCCAGGCGACCTCGCCGATCCGCCGGGCCAGCACGAACCGCACCTCGCCGCCCACGACCTTCTTGTCGAGTTGCATGGCCTGAGCCAGGCGTGCGGCCTGCGCGGCCGAGAGTTGCGTCTCCACGGGAAGACCCGCATGGGCCAGCAACGCCCGGACCCGATCCGCGTCCGCCGCCGGCATCCCCATGCGCTCCACGCTCAGCCGCGACGCCATCACCTGGCCCACGGAAATGGCCTCCCCATGCAGCCAACGGCCATACGAGGAGATCGCCTCCAGGCCGTGGCCAATCGTGTGGCCGAAGTTCAGGATGGCACGAAGGCCCGTCTCCGTTTCGTCCTGGCCCACCACCGACGCCTTCACCTGGCAGGAGCGTGCCACCACCCACGCCAGCTCGCGTGCATCCCGAGCCAGGATCCGGTCCATCCCTCGTTCCAGCCGACGAAACATCGCCCCGTCCGCGATGACGCCATACTTGATCACCTCGGCGAGGCCCGCCCGAAACTCCCGCCCCGGCAACGTCCCCAGCGCGTCCAGGTCGCACAGCACCAGCCGGGGCTGGTGAAACGCCCCGACGAGGTTCTTCCCAGCCTGGAGGTTGATGCCCACCTTGCCGCCGACGGACGAGTCCACCTGCGCCAGCAGTGTGGTGGGAACCTGGACGAACGGCACGCCCCGCAGGTAGGTGGCGGCGACGAAGCCCGCGAGGTCGCCCACGACGCCCCCGCCCAGGGCCACGACAAACGAGCGTCGCTCCAGCCGGGCGGCCGCCAGTTGATCATGGCACCGCGCCACGGTCTCCCACCGCTTGCTTCGCTCCCCCGACTTCACGACCACCTCGACGGGGTCGAACCCAGCCCCACGAAGCGACTCGATGACGCGCGTTCCGTGCAAGGGGCCCACCTGGTCGTCCGTGACCACCGCGCACCGTCGGCCGAGGCCCAGCCGCGAGCATTCGCGGCCGACTCGGCCCAACAGGCCGTTCCCCACCAAGATACGATACGAACGTTCCCCCAACGAAACGGGCACCACGCGCATCCATCGACGTTGGCCGAGGAACGGCCCGGGCGGCAAGGACGGCCCCATGGCCCCAGTCCCGACGTCTGCGTTCATCGGTGGTTCACAATGCTGCGGGCGCAGGGCCCATGCATGGGCGGCATGGACTGGAACCAACGCCACCCGCCATGGGCTCGGGCGTTCTGCAAGCATCGCGCCGGATGAAGGGACGCCTCGGCCGGGGCGAGGGCATCGGCCATCCGGGCCGCACCACGCGCGCCCTACTTCGTTGGGCCATCGACCTCGCGGACGTTGTCGTCGGACTTGCGGTCGATGCGGAAGTGGAACGGGTCCACGCCGACGAACCGGGGGGGCTTGTCGGCGACCCATTCGATCTGCTGGGTGCCGGACCGGAGGCGGCGGCGTTCGAGGGCGAGGATGGAGGCCTTGCCAAAGCCCTTGTTGCCGGGTTTCTCGGTGAAGAGGCCGACGTCGAACGGCTCGTCGAGGGGAGCCTCCTTCTCGGATCCCTGGCCGTCCGCCTGGAGCTTCTTGGCCTCGACGGTCATGACGACGTCATACCGTCCGTCGGTCCGGCGCGTGGCCTTGGCCGCGCTCACCGAGAGGTCGTAGAGGGTGATGCGCTCGAAGAGGTCCGTGATGACATCGGCATGCTGCGGCCCGCATTCCTCACGGAGGATGCGGAGGAAGTCGAGGGCGTCGGGGTAAGGGGCGGGCTTGAAGGCGAACTCGCGAATGAGGCGCCGGAGGGCGCGGTTGACGGCATCCTCGCCGGCGGCCTCCTTGAGCCACCACATGGCAAGGGCGCCCTTTTGGTAGTGGATGTAGGCCTGGTCCTCGACGCGCGCGAGGGGCACCTCCTCCCGGACCTCGGAGCCGCGGGCGCGCAGGTACGCGTCGAGCTCGTACTTCAGGAACTTCCAGATTTGCTCGCGCCCGTAGAGCTTCTCCATGACGAGCAGCGCCGAGTACTGGGAGAAGGACTCGGAGAGGAGGGTGGCCCCCTGCTTGTCGGCCCCGATGACCTGGTGCGCCCACCATTGGTGCGCGATCTCGTGGGCCGTGACGTAGGTCACCATGTCGATCTTCTCCGCCGCGTCGGCGTCGTCGAAGGCCTGGATGAAGCCGATGGCCTCCGAGTACGGGACGGTGTTGGCGAAGGATTGTGCAAAGGACGCGTAGGCCGGGAACTCGAGGATGCGGAACTGCTCGAACTGGTACGGCGAGAAGCGTTCCCCAAAGAGGGCAAGGGAGGCCTTCATGGCGGCCATCATACGTTCCACGTTCCGGGCGTGGGGCGGGTGATGGAAGATCGCGAGCTGCACGGGCTGGCCCCACGGGGAGGCCCACGTGTCCGAGCGAACCGCGTAGCGGGCGGACTGGATGGAGAAGAAGTTTTGGATGGGGGCGTCGGCCTTGAAGACGCGGGTGCGCCGGCCGTCGCGGACCTCCTCGCGTTCCATGCGGCCCGGGGCGATGGGCACCTGGTCGGCGTCGGTGGTCACGGTGACCTGGGCGGTCACCCAGTCGCTGTCGTGCCGGAGGTAGTGCTGGACGTTGGCGGTGCGGTCCTCGAGGGCGGGCGGCCGGAGGTCGGCGGGCAGGCCATGCTTGCGGCGGCGGGCGCGGTCCTGGAGGAAGGACGCCCGGTGGACACCGAGGGTGGGGGCGATGGAGTCATTGTCGAGGAAGGTGCCATTCCGGACGACGCGCGTGGCGGGCGAGGCGTTCACGAAGCCGGGCTCCTCCTGGAGGGTTTCAAAGGCGAGGTCGCGTTGCTCGCCGGGCTGCATGGGCGGGGACAATGCCAGGATCCGATGGCCGAAGTTGGTCATGGCCTTCTGGAGGGAGCCGCCGGCGATGTCGAGCCGCAGGACCTTGAGCCGGGCGGGCGTGCCCACGTGGAGCGAGTCCACGGGCGTCGCGTGTTTGTTTTCGAGGCGGTAGCGGCCCACGGTCCGGGCGCGCGTGTCGGACGGCCATACCTCCACGGCGAGTTCCACGTGCCGGATGGTGGGCTGGGGAACCTTCTCGAAGGGCAGCAGGGCCTTCTCGGCCTCGGCCAGGAGTCGCTCGTCCTCCGTCGTGGGCGAGTAGCGGTTGCGGACGTTGGTGTTGAAGAAGACCCATCCGCCCAGCGCGACCCAGACCAGGGCGGCGACGGCCAGCACGCGCCCGGCCGGGCCCGCAAGGCGGCGGGGCACCGACATGAGGCGCGGTCGCCAGCGCGTCTCGGCCCCGCGCACGCGCACAAGGTGGACGCCCACGAGGAGCAGCGCGCAGAACGCGGTCCAATAGGCCTGGTGCCAGGCGCGTCCCACCCAGAAATGCCCCATCCCGTTCATGTCCGAGAGCGGCACGGCGGCGGCATCGCCGAAGTTGTAGAGGGCGTGCTGGAACCCCAGCGAGCGCAGGGAGGTCTCCGCCACGATGTGCAGCAGCATGACGGCCCAGCCGACGGGCTTGGAGGGCACGACGGACTGGACGGCGACGGAGAGCACGGAGAGCTGGACGGCGGTGATCCACGCGGGCACGAGGAACCACAGGAGATACCCGCCCGCCTCGAACTCGAAGTAGCCATGAGCCGCCTGGAAGGCCATGCCGGTGACGACGCCCGCCGCCAGCGTCCCGAGCAACACCCATGCGACGGCCAGGACCTTGGGCAGCAGGAACGCCCAGTTCGGCGCGGCGGTGGCGTCCACGATCTCGTGCATCCGGCATTGGCGGTCCCGCCAGACCAACTCGCCGCCGTAGTAGATGGCGATGAGGACGGGGAACATCGTGAAGGATCCCGCCAACGCCTCGACGACCGCCCGCGTGACCGGCAGCGCCGCCACGCCGCGGAACTCCGCCACGGCACTGAGCGAGCCCAGGCAGTTGAACACCCCGAGCGCGACCAGCACGAGGAACGCCGGGCTTCGCAGCACCAACGACGCCTCCATGCGGGCCAGTGCGAGGCATTGTCCCATGGCCGTGGCGAGGGTCGGCCGTTGCGGGCTGGCCGCGTGGGTTGCAGCCGCCAGCGAAGGCGGGGGCGCAGCCTCGCCCGGACGCTCGTCCGCGCCGCCCGCCGACGCCGGGCGACCCTTCCCGGCGCGTTCCTCCATGCGGAAGACGCGGGCCGCCACCCCAAGGACCAACGCGGCCACGCCGCACCAGAGCAACCGGTTCCACAGGAGCCAGCCTTCCAACGGCGTCACCAGGTGGTTGCGGTCGTTCGCCGTCCAATACCGCGTCGCCTTGCCCAACGCTCCCAGCCCGAAGGGGTCCAGCAGCACGGACAACGTCTCGAACCGGTCGTCTCGCAGCAGGATGACGCTCGTCAGGAAGCCCACCAAGGCGGCCACCACGCCGACGTAGGTCCACATCAACGAGCGCGTCGCCGTCGCCAACGCGAACAGCAGGGCCGCCAACACGAGCTGCGTCGCCACGCCAAACACCAGCACGGCATGCACGTAATGCCACGGGTGCAGCGGGCCAATCTTCTCCGGGTCCTGCCACGGCATCACGCTGCCCGCGAGGATGCCCAGCGGCACCGCCAGGCAGACCAGGACCGACACCACGGACGCGCCGACGAACCGCCCGGCGAGGTAGGAGGGCTTCCGAAGGCGCGTCGCGCGCAGGATGGGCGCAAACCCGGTCTCGTCGTCGCGGACGACGGCGTTGGCCGCGAACGCGGTGAGGACGAACAGGGCGAACAGGTTGAGGACGGCGATGGTCTGGGCGATGGCGAAGGGGCTGTTCTTCCACACGTTGCCGGCGCTGCCGATGCGGATTTCGTCCAGGCTGGTGGCCCCGAAGCTGAGGAGGAAAAAGATGGCGAACGAAACAAGGAACAGGGGCGAGGCCACCTGATGTCGGATCTCGAAGCCGACCAAGGCGCGGAAGATCATGGCTTGGAGGGCTTGGGTTGGGCGTCGCGGCGCAGGGCCAGCGTCGCGAAGTAGAGGTCGTCGAGCGAGGGCTCCACCGGCTCGAAGCCGTCGCCGGGCGGCGCGTCGGACAGCGCGTGGACGAGCGTCCGGCCGGAGCGGAAGCGATGCGTGATGACACGGTGCGAGGCCTGGAACCGGGGCAGGTCCGCATGGTCGATCATGCGGCGCCACACCTTGCCCGCGAGGCCCCGGACCAGCTCCGACGGCGCGCCGTGAAGGACGATCTCGCCCCGGTCGATGATGGCCATGCGCGGGCACAGGTCGGCGACGTCCTCGACGATGTGGGTGGAAAGGATGACGACGACGTTTTGCCCGATTTCGGCGAGGAGGTTGTTGAAGCGGTTCCTTTCCTCCGGGTCGAGGCCGGCGGTGGGCTCGTCCACGATGACGAGGCGGGGCGACCCCAGCAGGGCCTGGGCGATGCCGAAGCGCTGGCGCATGCCGCCGGAATACCCGGCCACGGCGCGCTTGCGCACATCCCACAGGTTCACTTGGCGGAGGAGCCGCTCCACCATCTCGCGGCGCTCGCCGCGCCGGGAGATGCCCTTCAACACGGCAAGGTGGTCGAGCAGGTCCAGCGCGGACACGCGCGGGTACACCCCGAAGTCCTGGGGCAGGTAGCCCAGCACGGCCCGCAGGGACTCCGGTTCCTTGAGGACGTCGAGGTCGCCGAAGCGGATGCCTCCGGACGTGGGCGTCTGCAACGTGGCGACGCATCGCATCAGGGTGGACTTCCCCGCCCCGTTGGGCCCGAGCAAGCCGAACATCCCCGTGGGGATCGTGAGGCTGGCGTCCGACAAGGCGCGGACGCCCGACGGATACACGTGCGACACGCCTTCGAGAACGAGCGACGAGGCGGAAGTGACGGGGGCGGGATGAGATGCGGTGGTCATGGGAGGCCGTGTGGTTCCTGATGGATCGTCTTGGGAAGCGGGCCGCCAGAGACCATCAACGGCGTCTCGGGGGCAGCTCGCGAGACGAACCTCGCGCTGCCGAGGGCCCGGAGATCGCCCAGGGCATTCCTAGGGGTCGTTGCGCTCATCCCATCGACAGCAACCCTGCGATGGCGGGGCTTGTTTCAGAAAGTTTGCGGACGCGCGGCCGGGTCCGCCTGCCGTGCCACGGTCGCGGCGGGCTCGCTACCGTGTCTGCCGCCCCGCCCGCAGCGCCTCAACGAGGCGCCAGGCGGAGCCGGCCGCGAGGACGTCGGCGGCGCGTTCCCAGCCCTCCATGATGGAGCGGGCGGCGTCGGCGACAAGCAGGGCCGCGCCGGCGTTGAGGAGCACGGCGTCGCGTCGAGGGCCCGTGTCCTCGCCCCGGAGGATGCGCCCGATGATCCCGGCGTTGGCATGGCAATCGCCGCCCTTGAGGTCGTCCAGCGCGGCGGGCAACAGGGGGAACGGGCGCGCGGACCATGTCGAGGTGCTGAAGCCCCGGTCCTGGTAGAACTCGGCGACGGTGTTGTCCCCGAGCGTGGACAACTCGTCGAGGAATGCCCCGCCCGGGACGGCCCCCGCGACGACCATGGCGCGGCGGATGCCCAGTTGCTGGAGCGTGCGGGCCATGGGCTCGACGAGGTCCGGGCGCGGGACGCCGAGGAGCTGCGCCGTGGGGCGCGCCGGGTTGAGCAAGGGCCCGAGGAAGTTGAACAGGGTCCGCTGGCCGCGCCGGGCGCAGAGGGCGCGGGCGGGCGCGATGTTCAGGAACGCCGGATGGAATCGCGGCGCGAACAGGAAGGCGAAGCGATGCTCGCGCAGGCTGCGCGCGGCGGCGTCCGGGGTGAGGTCCACCGGGATTCCGAGCGCATCCAGGACGTCGGCGGACCCAGACTTGGAGGTGACGGCGCGGTTGCCGTGCTTGGCGACGGTCACGCCGGCCGCCGCGCACACGAGGGCGACCGTGGTGGAGATGTTGAACGTGTCGAGCCGGTCGCCGCCGGTGCCGCACACGTCGAGGACCTCGCCCCCGGCCTCGGCGGCGTTCCATGGCAACGGGATGGACCGGCTCCTCAGCTCCTCCGCGAACCCCGCGATCTCGGACGTCGTTTCGCCCTTGGCGGCCAACGAGGCGAGGAATGAGGCCTTGTCCTCGACGGGCGGGGCCGCGTCCGCCAGCAGGGCGACGACGCGCGTGATGTCGGCCCGTGTCAGCTCGCGCCCCTCCTGAACCGCCGTGATGAACTCCGTCAACATGCGGGCACGCTACCCTTCGTTGTGGCGGAGGGGAATGGCTCGATGTTGCCATCGGCGTCAAAGGGAGCCACGGGCCCGGGTTGGACGTGGGCACCGGCGTGGCCCCGGGCGGAACGGTCGATGGGATTTGTGCGGCCTTTGGGCGATTCCGGCCGCATGGAATGGATTGGCAAACCGACTGCTTTCGAGAAGCCGATGTCATTGGTCTTGGAGCGTCTTCGTTCGGCGGGGCTGGAGTTGCCGCGCCCGCCCGTGGCGGGGGGCAACTACCTTCCGTTCCGCGTGGCGGGCGACCTTGTGTTCCTGCCCGGGGCCATTTCCTCCTGGAACGGCGAGCTTCGATACCGCGGCAAGGTCGGCGAGGCGTTGGACGTGGCGGCTGGCTACGAGGCCGCGAAGCTGTGCGCCTTGAACCTGTTGGCCAACTTGCAGGCGGCGATTGGCGACCTCGGCCGCGTGCGCCAGGTCGTCTCGCTCAACGGGTACGTGAACGGCGTCGCTGGCTTCCCCGACGCGCCCAAGGTGGTGAACGGCGCGTCCGACCTGCTCGTGCTGCTATATGGCGACGCGGGGCGTCACGTGCGCGCCGCCGTGGCCGTGGCGGGCCTTCCGCAAGATGCGGCCGTGGAGGTCCAGATGGTCGTGCAAGTCCACCCCGAACCCCTTTGACCCGGAGCCCAAGGAACCGATCCCATGCTTCACCAGATTGGCCCACCCGCCGTTCATGATCGTTGGAACCGTCGCCTTGAGCCGCGCCTCGCGGTGGAGTCGGGCGACGTCGTGGAGTTCGAGTGCCTCGATTCCAGCGGGGGGCAGGTGAACCGGGGGACGACGCTGGAGGAATACCAGCGGATCGACCGGGGGAAGATTCACACGATCACGGGACCCGTGTTCGTGAAGGGGGCACGCCCCGGCGACGTGCTGGAGGTGCGCGTGCGCCGGATCGAGCACCACGGCTGGGGTTGGACGAGCATCGTGCCCGGGCTGGGGTCGTTGCCGACGCGGTTTCCCGAGCTGTTCCTGTTCCTGTGGACGCTGGAGGGGGAGGAGACGCGGTCGATGCCCGGGATCACGCTGCCGCTGGCCCCGTTCCTCGGCATCATGGGGGTCGCGCCAGGGGAGGATGGCGAGATGCGGACGCGTCCGCCGGGCGCGCATGGAGGGAACCTGGACGTGCGGCAACTGGTGCCCGGGGCGGTGTTGTATCTGCCGGTCTTCAACGAGGGCGGGTTGTTCTCGGCCGGGGATGGCCACGCCGCGCAGGGGGACGGCGAGGTATGCATCAATGGGATCGAGGCCCCGATGACGGCGGAGCTGCAACTGACGGTCCGCCGAGACTTTCGATTGGGTCAGCCCTTTGCGGAGCTGCCGCCGCAGCGGCCGCGCGGCCCGGACATGGGAAGCTGGGCGTTCATTGAGTCGGCCGAGCAACCAATGGACGCGGCGCGCGGTGTGATTCACCGGGCGGTGGACTTCCTGGTGGCGCGGCGACGGCTGACGCCGGAGCAGGCGTACGCCCTGTGCAGCGTGGCGTTGGACCTGCGCATCAGCCAATGCGTCAACACGCCGCTCGTGACGATCACGGGGACCTTGGCCAAATCGCTCTTCCGCTAGGCGGCGGGGCATCCGTAGGGTGAGGCCATGCGAGCGTGGATGCGGCTTGGGGCGGCGGCGTGGATCGGGATGGGCTTGTGCCTGGGTGCGGGGCTCACGGCCCGGGCGGCGGACGCACCGAGGCCGGGCGGATACACCCAGGCCCCTGCCGACAGCAAGGATGTGCTCAAGGCGGCGAGGTTCGCCGTGGAGGCCCGCTCAAGGTCCGCCACGAATGGCCCGGCCCTGCGACTGGCCAAGGTGGAGTCGGCGGAGACGCAGGTGGTGGCGGGCACGAACTACCGCCTCGTGCTGGCCGTCCGCGAGGGCAAGGACAAGGCGGAGCGCCGGGCGGAGGCGATCGTCTGGTGGCAGCCGTGGCGGACGCCGGACCCGTACCAATTGACGTCGTGGTCTTGGAAGTAGCGGACGGAAGCGCGCCGCGACGGCCCCTTTCCCTCCCCTCAAGAGTCCCCATTTCTCGAACCTTTTCCCCATGTCGCACCCTGATGGATACGGACCGGTGCTGGATGCATTGCGCCGGCTGGACGCGGCGGCCGCGAGCCGTGCGAACGTGTTGCCCCTGCTCCAGGAGCTGGACGCCTTGGCGCGTGGCCTGCCCGCCGACGCGCCCGCCGACCTGAGGCACTACCTGCACCGTCGCTCCTACGAGAAGGCGAGGTTGTTCCTCGAAGGACAGGATCCGGAGGCGGGTCCCTGCCCGAGGTAGGCTCGCCCATGTTCCTGGACGATCCCATCGTGGCCATCGCAACCCCGCCGGGGTCGGGTGGCCTTGCGGTGCTGCGGGTCTCGGGACGGGGCGCGCTGGAGGTCGCGGACCGCGTGTTCCGGCCCGGGCGACGGGACGGGCCGATGCCGTCTCTGGCCCCGTCGCACACGGTGCACCACGGGCATGTGATGGCGGGCGGGCGGGTGGTGGACGAGGTGTTGATGACGGTGTTGCGCGGGCCGCGGACGTACACGCGGGAGGACACGGTGGAGGTGGGATGCCACGGGGGCGTGGTCGTGGCGCGGATGGTGTTGGAGGCGTTCCTTGCGGCCGGTGCGCGGATGGCGGGTCCCGGGGAGTTCACGAGGCGCGCGTTCGTGAACAGCCGCCTGGACCTGGCGCAGGCGGAGGCGGTGGCGGACTTGATCCATGCGCGTTCGGAGCGGGCGGTGCATGCGGCCACGGCGCAGTTGTCCGGGGCGTTGTCGCGTCGGATCGAGGCGCTGCGCGAGGCGTTGATGACGGTGCTGGCCCACCTGGAGGCGCACCTGGACTTCCCGGACGAGGACATCGCGCCGGAGACGGGCTCGGCCTTGGTCTCGCGCGTGGAGGCGGCGATGGCGGACGCTCGGCGGTTGGTGGAGTCGGCGCGCAACGGTCGCCTGCTTCGGGAAGGGGCGCGGGTGGCGATCGTGGGCGCGCCGAACGCGGGCAAGTCGAGCCTGCTGAACGCGTTGCTGGGCGTGGAACGGGCAATCGTTTCGGATGTGCCGGGCACGACGCGCGACACGGTGGAGGACCTTGTGACGGTGGCGGGCTACCCGGTGGTGTTGGTGGACACGGCGGGGATGCGCGAGAGCGCGGATGCGATCGAACGGGAGGGGATGCGGCGGTCGCGCGAGGCGGCGATGGGGGCGGACGTGGTGCTGGAGGTGGCGGACGTGACGCTGCCGCCGCCAACGGCCGTGCCGGTGGAGTGCGGCGCGGGGACCGCGTGGTTGCGGGTGGCGAACAAGTGCGACCGGCAGGCCGACCCCGGCTTTGACGGGGAGGCAGGTTGGATTCGCGTGAGTTGCCGGACGGGCGAGGGGTTGGATGCGCTGCGGGCCGCGATGGGCGCCAGCCTGGGCGATGGCGCGGCTCGCGGCGGGTTGGGCGTCGGCGAGGAGTGGGCGGTGTCGGCGCGGCATCAGGACGCGTTGAGGCGCTCGATGGAGGCGATGGGCCTGGCGTTGGGCGCGATGCGGTCAGGGGTGGCGTTGGACTTGGTGGCGGCGGACCTCCGGGTGGCGGCGCAGGCGGTGGGAGAGGTGGTTGGAAAGACCGGCACGGAGGACTTGCTGGATCGCATCTTCAGCACGTTCTGCATCGGGAAATGACGCGGGACATTCTTAACCGGTCCGGCTTAGCCGTGGGCTCCGACGAGCCGGTCGCCATCGACATGCCCTGCCTTGTTGCCGACGCAGCCGCAGGTCTCGGTAAGCGGGCGAAGCAAAGGAGGGCGCCTTCGACGGGCGCCACTCGGCAAGGACGCCCCACGGCCCTTGCCCGGCCGCACGACCCCCGACGCGTTCCAGCCGGTCCACGTCGCCGAAATGCTGCCGTCGTGCTTCTGCGGTGCTTGGGCGTCGCCTTCTCGAAGGGTCCCTCCAACGGCTAGTGCGTGGGCGGGATGGCCGGGCCCGACGCATCGACAGACGTCCCGGAGCCCCGACGTGCCAGCAGCGCGGCCTCGCGTTCGACCAGCGTCGGATGCGAATAGTGGAACGCGCTGTACCACGGGTGCGGCGTCAGGTTGGACAGGTTCTTTTCCGAAAGCTTGCGCAGCGCGGTCACCAAGGGCACCGGGGATCCCATGGCGTTGCAGGCGTACCCGTCCGCCTCGAACTCATGGACGCGGGACCAGTGATGGCTGATGGGGCTGGCCCAGAACAAGGCCGCCGGGCTCACCAAGGCGAACAAGAGAAGCGTGGGCGCGATGCCGGTCCCGGGGGCAAATCCAAACCCGGCGGCGAACCAGGGCTGGGTCGCGAGCCAACCCATGGCGCCAAACCCGGCCAGCATCATGAGCATCGCGGTGGCCAGCCGGCGCGGGATGTGGCGGCGTTGGTGATGGCCAATCTCGTGGGCGAGCACGGCCTCGATCTCCTCCGGGGTCAACTGCTCCACCAGGGTGTCGAAGAGCGCGATCTTCCGGAACCGGCCAAAGCCGGTGAAGAAGGCGTTGGCATGACGGGAGCGTCGTGACCCGTCCATGACCTGAATTGTGGCCGCATGGAATCCGGTGCGTTCCCCAAGCGCGAGCAGGCGATCCTTGAGCGGGCCGTCGGGCAACGGCGTGAACTTGTTGAAGAGGGGCAGGATGACGGCCGGCGCCAGGAACAGGACGAGCACCTGGAACGCGGCGATGGCGACAAAACCCCACAACCACCACAAGGACCCCATGGCGCGCACGAGGAACAAGAGCAAGGCCAGCAGCGGAAGCCCCAGCGCGGCCGAAAGCGCGAGTCCCTTGATGCGGTCCGCGACCCACGTCCCGGGCGTCGTCGTGTTGAATCCAAACCGCGCCTCCAGCCGGAACTGGGCCCACCACTCCAGAGGTAGCGAGGGCAGGGACAGGGCGGTGCCCACGCCCAGCAACCACGTCGCGGCCCACCATGGCGACGAAGCCGAGTCCAATGCCATCCATCCAGCCGAGGCCGGCAGGATGCCCGACGCGATTACGACGAGGAAAACGGCAAGGTCCAGCAATGCGGAGACGATGGAGAGCCGGCCCTTGGCGAGGGTGTATTCGACGGAGCGGCGGTGGGTTTCCGGCGAGAGGGAGTTCTTGAAGGCTTCGGGGATGGAGTGGGCGTGGGCGCGGGCGTGGCGTTGGTTGAGCGCTTCGAGGCCGATGGATCCGGCGCATTGCAGGATGGCGAGCGCGGCGGCGACGACGACGACGGGTGTGAATGCGGGGGCGGCCATTGGCGTCCGGAACCTACTGTAAAGCGCGGCACGCGGACAACGACGGAGCTCAAATCGTCGATTGCACGTGTGCGTATCAATGATTCAGTCTCACCTCAAAGCGGCATGAAGTTCCTCTCCTCATTCCTTGTGGTCGCCGTCCTCGCGGGCGGCGGCTGGTACCTGTGGAACCACCGCGCGGCCAACCCCGCCGCCGGCGCCGCCATCGCCTCGGCACGCCCGACCTCCGCCGTCATCGAGACGCGTTCCATCCGCTTCGCCGTCACGGCGGCCGGCGACATTGGCCCGGCCGAGCAGGTGTCCGTCCGTCCCGAGGTCAATGGCAAGATCGAGCAGTTGCCCGTGGACGTGGGCGACGCGGTGAAGAAGGACGCGCTGTTGTTCAAGCTGGACGACCGCGACCTGCAGATCGAGCACGACGCCCAGATGAAGGCCGTGGAACGTACTCGCCTTGAGCTCGGCCAGGCCGAGCGCGAGTACAAGCGCGCCCAGGACCTCTTCACCAACCGACTCATCTCCCAGGAGCTCTTCGAGGACGCCCGCACCAAGTTCGACCTGGCCAAGAACGGCCTCGACCGCGCGCAAAAGTCCATGGACCTCGTCGTGGACCGCCTGCGCCGGACCCGCGTGACGGCGCCATTTGACTGCACGGTGCTGACCCGGCCCATCTCGGTCGGCCAGGCGGTCAGCGGCTCCGGCGGCTTCAACGCGGGAACCGAGGTGCTCACGATCGCCAACCTCAGCGACCTCGTGATCAACGCCCACATCAACCAGGCGGACGTCACGCGCCTCACGGTGGGCCAGGAGGTCAACGTCACCATCGAGGCCATCCCCGGCCTCCGCATCAGTGGCCGCGTCGAGCGCCTCGCCCCGCAGTCCACCATCAAGAACAACATCCGCGGCTTCGCCGCCCGCATCCTCCTCAAGGACGTCGAGAAGGTCGTGCGGCCTGGCATGACAGCCAACATCAGCATCCCCGTCGCCAGCGCCGAGAACGTCGTTGCGGCCCCCTTGGCCGCCGTGTTCACGGAGACGAACCCGGAGACGCGCCAGGTGGAGCGATACACCTACGTGCGCAACGGCGACGAGTGGGAGAAGCGCCGCATCGACATTGGCGTGAGCGACTACTTCTTCGCGGAGGTGACCCGCGGGTTGGCGGCCGGCGACGAGGTCTCGTTGGAGGACAAGGGCAAGAGCGCGAAGCCGGGGGCCGAGGGCGCGAAGGGCTCCGCCGTGGCCAAGGGCGGCGGAGGCGCGGCATCCGGCGGTGGCTCGGGCGGCGGAGGAACGGGCTCCGCGTCCAAGACATCCGCGACCCCGACCCGCTAGGACCTCAACCCCCTCCACGCCGTGGCGCTCCTGGAGCTTCGCAACGTCAGCAAGATCTACCACACGGGCGGCGAGGAGATCCGCGCGTTGGATGACGTCAGCCTCGACCTCCAAAACGGGGAATTCATATCGATCATCGGGCCGTCCGGCAGCGGCAAGTCCACGTTGATGCACATCCTCGGCTGCCTGGATTCGCCGAGCCGCGGCGAGGTGCGGTTGGATGGCGTGGACATCTCGCGGGCGTCCGCGGGCCAGTTGGCGAAGGTCCGCAACCGCACGATCGGGTTCGTGTTCCAGTCGTTCAACCTGCTGCCCAAGCTCAACGTCTTGCAGAACGTCGAGTTGCCCATGGTCTATGCGGGCATGGGCGGGCGGCAGCGGCGCGAGCGGGCGATGGAGTCGCTGCGGCAGGTGGACCTCGCGCACCGGGTGAAGAACCGCCCCAACCAGCTTTCCGGGGGGCAACAACAGCGCGTGGCGATCGCGCGCGCGCTGGTGAACGACCCCAAGATCATCCTGGCGGACGAGCCCACCGGGAACCTCGACACGCACACGGGCGAGTTGATCCTGAACCTGTTCCGGGACCTGTCGCGGCAGGGGCGCACGGTGATCCTGGTGACGCACAACCCCGAGATAGCGGCGGTCACGCCCCGGCGCATCGAGATCCGGAACGGCAAGATCGCGGAGAAGGTGGACGAGCGGCTCGCGGGGCTGGCACGGGCCGCCGCAGGCGCGGCATGACCTTCATCAACGCCATCCTGGTCGGGCTGAAGGAGATCGCCGCGAACAAGTTTCGCAGCGCGCTGACGATGCTGGGGATCATCCTGGGCGTGTCGTCGCTGGTCGCCATGTCGGCGATCACGCAGGGCCTGGAGAACGGGCTGCGCGAGGCGCTGGAGGCGGTGGGCGGGCTCCGGAAGGTGCGGGTGGAGGCCCAGCCGGTGCCGGTCGAGCAACGGCACCTCCAGGACTTTGCCCGCGGCGTCACGTTGCACGACGTCCTCGCCTTGCAGGCCTCCGCCCCCGAGATCGAGGTCGTCTCGCCCGAGATGCGACTGGAGGGGTCGTCGCCGGTCTTGTCCGCCAACGGTCGCTACTACCGCACCTTCATGACGACGGGCGTGTGGCCCGTGCAGGCGCAGTTGATGGAGCACAAGGTGGCCGAGGGCCGGATGTTTAACCTCGACGACGACGCGCAGGGCAGGGCGGTGTGCGTGATCGGTACGGGCATCCGCGACGAGTTGTTCGGGCGTCCGGAGGAGACGGGCGAGCCGGTCAATCCCGTGGGGCGGACGATGAACATCGCGGGCGTGCCCTTCACGATCGTGGGGATGTTCGAGCACTACGAGAGCGAGGCGGACCGCAAGACGCGGATGGAGAAGGAGGCGGAGGCCGCGCGGCAGCGGGCGTTGAACCCGGCGGGCGACAAGGGGAAGGGGGCCCGGCGCGACCGCGGCTGGGGCGGCGGGCGACGCGGCAACTTCGCGTTCTGGATCAAGAACAACACGGTGTACGTCCCGTTGAACGCGATGTGGATGAAGCTGCGCTCCGTGCAGACCAACGCGCCGCCGGAGCCGCGCCTCACGAGCATGGAGCTGCGCGTCCGGGACGTGTCGCGGCTGGACCATGCGCTCACCCAGGTCCGCAACGTGCTCATGGTGAACCACCGCGGCATCGAGGACTTCTCGTTCCGCACGCAGGAGGACTGGGCGGACCAGATCCAAACCTCCGTGCGCAACGCCCGCATGAGCGGCGGGTTGATCGCGGCGATCTCGTTGTTCGTGGGCGGCATCGGCATCATGAACATCATGCTGGCGTCGATCTCGGAGCGCATCCGGGAGATCGGCATCCGCAAGGCGGTGGGCGCGTCGGGGCCGGACATCTTCGTGCAGATCGTGGTGGAGTCGGTGACGCTGGCGGTGCTGGGCGGGTTGCTGGGGCTGGTGTGCTCGCGGGGCGTCGTGTGGGGGATTGCGTCGTTGACGCCCACGGACAACGCGCCGGTGGTGACGGCGGGCTCGATGTTGTTCGCCTTTTCGTTCAGCGCGCTGGTGGGGGTGTTGGCCGGGTTGGTCCCCGCGTTCAAGGCCGCCCGCCTCAGCGTCATCCAATCCCTGAGGTACGACTGACGCCATGGCCTTGATCAACACGCTGGTCATCGGGTTGAAGGAGATCTGGGCGCATGCCTTTCGGTCGATCCTCACCATGTTCGGCATCGTCCTGGGCGTGGCGTCGTTGGTGGGGATGTCGGCCTTGATCAAGGGCATGGAGAACGGGATGCGCGAGTCCATGGTGGCGATGGGCGGGGCGGACAAGGTCCTGCTGGAGATGCAGCCGGTCCCGGCGCACCAGGAGCACCTCGCGGACCAGGCCCCCGGGCGCACGATGCACGACGTGATGGCGCTGCGGGCCAGCGCGCCCCTCCTCCGGCTGGTGTCGCCCGAGATGGAGGTCTCGCCCGCCATCCTGACGCGCGGCGACAAGGCCTGCGACCCGTCCGAGTGCGTGGGGGTGTCCCCGGCCGTCCTCGACATGAACCTCCACACGGTGGAGCACGGCCGCTTCTTCAACGACATCGACGAGGAGAAGGCCAACGCGGTCTGCGTGGTCGGCACGGGGATTCGCGACGCGTTGTTTGGGTCGCCGGAGGAAACCGGGCGCGAGGTGATCCCGGTGGGCGAGCGCATCCAGATCAACGGGCAGCCGTTCACGATCGTGGGGATGTTCCAGCGCTACATGGGCGAGCAGGAGGCCAAGGAGCGGGCCTTGGCGAAGGCGAACCCCACCCCGGCGGCGGCCCAGGCGGGGCCCAAGCGGCAGAAGGGCTGGGGCGGTCGCGGCGGCTGGGCGTTCACGCGCAAGAACATGACCGTCTACGTGCCGCTCAACACGGCGTGGGTCCGGTTCCGCCTCGCGGGCGACCTCGACGGCATCCCGGACCCGCGGTTGTCGGACATCGACCTGAAGGTCCGGGACATGGGCCAGTTGGAGACGGCGATCCAGCAGGCGCGCAACGTCCTGTTGGTCACCCATCGGGGCATCGAGGACTTCAACTTCCGGACCCAGGAAAACCAGGTGGAGAGCATCAACAAGCAGATCGCCAGCGCGCGGCTGAGCGGCGGGATCATCGCGGGCATCAGCCTCCTCGTGGGCGGCATCGGCATCATGAACATCATGCTGGCGTCCATCACGGAGCGGATCCGGGAGATCGGCACCTGCAAGGCGCTTGGGGCGACGGGCCTCGCCATCTTCACCCAAATCATCGTCGAGAGCGTCGTGCTCTCCATCCTTGGCGCGCTGGCGGGATTGCTGGCCTCGGGGGGGCTCGTGCGCGTCCTGTCCCTGATCTCGCCCACGGGGAACACGCCGGTGGTGACCTGGCAGGCCCAGTTGCTGGCCGTCGCGTTCTCCGCGGGCGTCGGCATCCTTGCGGGCATCTTCCCGGCCTTCAAGGCGGCCCGCCTGAGCCCCATCCAGGCCCTGCGGTACGGGTAGGCCCGGCGCCGGACGGCAAGGTTCCTGACTTCGCGCTTGCCGCGTGGCACTTGCGCGGGACGATCAGCACATGGGCGACTCGTCGGTGCGTCAGGACGTGATCGTGGGCGTGGACTTGGGCGGGACCAAGATCCTCGCCGGCGTCTTTGGGCCCGGCCTCAAGTGCCTCGCCACCGCCAAGCTCAGCACCAAGGCCGACCGCGGCTACGACGCGGTGGTGGAACGCATCCAACGCTGCGTCAGGGACGCCATCGACGAGGCCGACCTCTCCCCCAAGCAGGTCCGGGCCGTCGGGATCGGGGCACCCGGAGCCATCAATCCCGCCACGGGCGAGGTACTGTTCGCCCCCAACCTGCGCTGGCGGGACGTGCCCCTGGGCGAGGACCTCGCCCGCCTCCTCGACGCCCCCGTCTTCGTTGAGAACGACTGCAACGTCTGCGCCCTCGGCGTCCACGCCGTCGAGCTCGACTCCAAGCCCAAGTCCCTCGTCGGCATCTTCCTCGGCACCGGGATCGGGGCCGGCATCATCCTCGATGGCGAGCTCTATGGCGGCTTCAACCGCACGGCTGGCGAGGTCGGTCACATGGTCCTCGACGTCGGCGGCCCCAAGTGTGGCTGCGGCAACCGCGGTTGCTTCGAGGCCCTTGCCAGCCGCACCGCCATCTTCCGGGACCTGTCCGACGCCATCCGCGACGGCGCCAAGTCGTACCTCGTGGACATGCTGGCCCCGGGGGAGGCCGTGACGGACCTCAAGTCCGGCGACCTCCGCAAGGCGCTGCGCAAGGGCGACAAGCTGGTGGAAAAGGTCGTGGAGACCGCCGCCGAGTACACCGGGATCGCCGTCGGCAACATCATCAACTTCCTCAACCCCGAGGTCATCGTGCTCGGGGGTGGCGTGATGGACGCCTTGCAGGACGAGATGCTGGCCATCATCGAGGCGACCGCGCGGGACCACGCGATGACGGGCACCTCGGACGGCATCCAAATCATCGCCAGCAAGCTCGGCGACAAGGCTGGCATCACCGGCGCCGCCGTCCTCGCACGCCGCAGCACGGCGGCGAAGTAGCCGCGAGGCGCCTCTCTCACGCTTCCGTTTAGCCAAAAAACGGCAGTTGGGCAGTCTGTAGGCCGCGTGCCCTCACGCGGCGCCGGCCATCCGTCGGGCGGTGTGGAGGCCGCTCGCGACTTGAAGGCAGCGCGTCCTCGCTTCCCGCCTACTCGCTCTCGCCCTGCTTCCGCACCACGCTGGGGCGCGCCCCAAACAACGCCGTCCCCACGCGGACCAGCGTGGATCCCTCCTCGATGGCCACCTCCAGGTCGCCGCTCATCCCCATGCTGAGGACGGGCAACGGCGCGCCCAGCGCCGCCTCGCAACGTTCCCGCAGCTCCCGAAGCCTCCGGAACACGGGCCGAACCTTTTCGGGGTCCGTGGCGTAGGGCGCCACCGTCATCAGGCCCAAAAGGTCCAGGCGGGGAAGCGCGTTCAGCGCCGGGATGGACGCCACGGCATCGTCGGGTCGCCACCCAAACTTCGACGACTCGCCCGCCACGTTGACCTCCAGGAGGATGCCCAGGCGTCGGCCCAGCTTCGCCGCCTGCTTGTCCAGCTCGGTCGCAATCGCCAGCGAATCCACCCCCTGCACCACCTCGAACAACGCCGCCGCGTCCCGCGCCTTGTTGGACTGGAGATGGCCGATGAAGTGCCATCGGGCACGCGCCGGGCAGAGCGGGATCTTGGCCTTGGCTTCCTGCACCCGGTTCTCGCCCATCAAGTCGAGCCCAAGGCCGACGGCCTCGGCCACGGTCTCCGCCGGATGGTTCTTGGTCACCGCCATCAACTGGACCGACGCTGGATCGCGGCCCGCGCGGCGCGCGGCGGCATCGATGCGACGACGGATCGTGGCGAGGCGTTCGGCAAGGGAATCTTCGGTGGCGGACATGAGAAAACGGGGGCGTGTAAATCTCGGTGGACCGACGGTGCCAGCAGCCGGGGTCCCTACGGTCGGGGTGGCGCCTGGCCTTCGGAAGGTTCCGTCGCTTCGGGATCGGGCAAGAGCCCGGGGATGTTGGCGCGCCGGGCGGAGAAGCGTCGATTGGTTTCCAGTCCCACGTTCCTCGTGGTCTTGCGAATGCGGACCTTGGGCGCCTCGGGCTTCGACGACGCCTCCAGCTTGAGCAAGGCGAGGCGACGCTCGGCGGCTTCGGCGGCGGGGCTGCCGGGCATGCGTTGGATCAGGCGATCCAGGACCATCGCGGCCGCCGGAATGCCCGAGGGCGAACGCAGGTGGATGTCGGCCATGATGTTCATCCAGCGCGCGATATCGCGATCGGGTTGGCCGGGGGCGGCGACCAGCGCTTCGAGCTGCGCCTGGGCTTCGTCGGGATCGCCCAACTCGTTCGCCAGCAAGCGCGCCAACGATTCCCGGGCCACGTGGTCGTCGGGATGCTGCTCCAGTTGAAGCACGAGCTGGTCCCGCGTGCTCTCGGGGGTCTCGCCCCGGGGAACAAGCCGCGCGCCGAGGTCCTCGGACAAGCCCACCTTCTCCTCGTGCCTCACGACCACCAACCCGTCGCGGTCGCCCAACGGGTTGCCCTGCGCCCATCCGCCCGACGGCAGCCGGGCGATCTTTTGCAATGCAAGCCGGGACGCCTCGGTGCCCTCGAAATCCTTGGCGATTTGCTCCAGTCGCCGCCGTGCCGCCTCCGGCCGTTGCATCCGTTCCAGCTCGATCTCGGCCTGGCGAAACATCACCTCGGGCCGGTCCTCCGGCCGGGCCAAGGCGAGGAACTCATCCAGCGTGGTGAGGGCGACGACCGGTTGCTGCAGGCCGTTGGCCTCGATCTCCGCCTTGAGGAACCAGCCCTCCTTGTCCTTGGGAAAGCGCTGGAGTTGATCCTCGATCTCCTCGATGGCCGCCCGGTGCTCGCCCCGGCCCTTGCACGCAATCGCCTTGTAGTAGAAGGGCCGCAGTTCCTCCGTGGTGGCACCGCCGTCGAACGCGTCCGTGATGGGCCGTGAGATCAGGGCGAACACCGTCTGGTGCCACAACACGAACAACGCCAGGAACCCGCCCATGTAGAGGCCCAGGGCGAAGACCATCCCGAACCCGAACGCCGACGGGCCTTGCACGCCCCGCATCAGCACGGCCACGCCCCCCATCGTCACCAGGATGGCCAGCGTCAGCAGGATCCGAAGCCCATCCGGCAAGCCCTCGCCCCCCACCGCCCGTACCCGCCACCGCGACCAGGCAATGGCAAAGACGATCCATGCGACGGCAATGATGAGCAGGGGATACTTCATGGACGACGTGGTGCGCCCGGACGACG
>CAYSGH010000046.1:0-33967 GCA_964430505.1 uncultured Akkermansia sp.
GATGGCGATGCCGCATGCCCGGTGCGCCGGGTCAGGGGACCCGGCCTACAGCCGCATCGAGCCCATGCGCCCCAATGGGAAGGTCCTTTCCTTGGTTGGGAACCCGCCTCGACAGCCGCCTTGAGGCCGAAAAGCAGGAAGGCCACGCCGGCTCCATCCGAACAAATCGGCATGTCGGCCCCGGATCCCATGTGCTCCGTGCCTCCGCGAGTGCCCTCCCTACCGGCGAAGGACGAGGCTCCCGGCAAATCCTCGTTCGGAGATGCGAACCAGACCGACCCAGTCCTGCCCGATACGACCGCCGCCTCAGCCTTTGGCCCGTGTCACGCGGAGAAGGTAGCAAGACCGTCCCGGTCTTGCCCCTCGTGTCCCCCGCCGCGCAGAAGAACCGCACCGATCCTTTCAGGTCCACCCCTGACGTTGCTGGATTGCACCCATGAGACCGGTGATCTCATGGATAGCCGTGTTCCCAACAACGAATCCAACGACGCCTTGCCTTGTCCAAATGGGAAGGTCCAAGACCTGACACCGTTGCACCCCCTGGAGGTCGGGGAGGGCTTGGAGGTCGGCGGGGTCGAAGCCCCGTGGGATGCGGAGGGAGCGGTTGGGAGCCCAGGCGAGGAGGAAGTCGGCCAGCGCGCGTGCGGGCTTGAGCTCGACGGGGATGAGGGCCTGGGCTGGGACGGGCGGGGACGGGCGGCAAGGTGGCGACGCCAGCGCCAGAGGGCGGGATAGGGGAGGTGGTGTTGCTGGGCGAAGGCGAGCAGGGAGAGGCTGCTGGCGCGATGCTGGCGGAGGAGGGCCTTGATCTCGCTCCGGCTCAGGCTCGACCCTACGTGCTCCCTCAACGAAGGGTACCTCCCAAGCGTCCCACCCGCCGCCCACGTCGCAGCGAACCTTGGACTACACCACGCGCAAGGCCCGGCCGGAACATCGCATCCCCGTCCCTCAAGCCCTCTTGCAATCCATGGGAGCGATCGCGACCGGACTTGCCTAAATGTGCAATGTCCAGAACTGACTTTGTTTGCATTGCAGAGATCTGCGAGGACAAGATCCGAATCCAGCGCCGGATCGACGCGAGGTGGACACCCATGCGGGCTGCAAAGTCTTTGGCCGAGAGGCCGGACTGATGGAACTGGCGGACGAGGTCCTGGACCTCGGACCGGGACCTATAGCGTCGCCGCGAGTCGGCGGATGGAACGTTCATTCCCTCCGACTACCACAGCCCGGGCTAACCCGTACACCATGGGGCTCGGCGAACGCTTACTGCCAGGCGGCACCGGTGAACCAAGAGAACCACGGGCGTCCCCAGGAGTGGCAGGTCACGGACCCATCGCTCCTCGGTGTCATGGACCGCATCGACGGGCTGGAGACAACCACTGCAAACCTTGGCCCGCCCCGGGGAAGGGCGGAGCTCAAGCCAAACCTCCTCCGGGGCGTCGCCTTCCTGGGGACGCCTCCCGAAAGTTCCCAGCTCATAGCCCTTCCACCCACCGAGCAGTTGGGCAAGCTGGGCACGGGTCAACGGTGGCGGGTTGTCCGCAGTCGGTTCCTTTTTCACTTCGGCGAGCCTATTGGGCTAGCCGTTGACCCCTCCAGCCCCTCTTCCCCGCAAGTCCGCGAAAAACCTAAAACCCTCCCATCGGTTTTTGCCAAAATGCGCCACAAGCCAAATTGGATCGTTAAATAAATGGCTGTTTTCGACCATGACGAAAACGCTCCCCAAAACAGGGGTTTTGCGGCAGAATGCAAGCTCTAGGGCTGACCGCGCTGCATTACCATCCCTACAATTGTTTCATGTAGGCGACTAACGCGATTCCTCCCTCTCCAGCTCAGCGCTCCAAGGACTTTGGATTGCCTGCGGCGCGCTTCGGTTTTGCCCTCGAAGTTGACCTAGCGGATGCCCTTTGGGCACCGATTGTTGCAGGTCCGGCGGCGGTTGCTGCTTCGGAGGACAGCTTAACTTTGCCCTCGCTCGCCGAAAGGGGGGAGGCAGGCCCAAGCGGCCTGTCAAAGGACGACTGGTCCGCAACGCCCATGGATGATGGGGCTTGGTTGAACGGAGTGTTAGTAGGACGGGAATCCGGGGAATCGTTGGGGGTGCTTGGCGGCGGGGTACAGCATGAACCATCGCCACCAAGCAGGATTTCCCGATAATCCACGTGTCCCACTTGTGGTTCGAGCGGCGTGATGTCGCGGTGTAGGACTTCTTGTCTCGGGTTGTGAACGCGGATCCATGCCTGCGTTGGCTGAGCGGTATTCAGTCTCGGGCCTGTCGTCGCTGCCTCGGCTCTGCCCTGCCCGGTATGGATTTTCGTGCCGTGCTGGTCATGAAGGGAGGTCTCAGCTGCAGGCTCGGCGGTATTTCCACTGTCGCGGGTGGCCCGTGCACGCTTGGAAGTGGCGGGGTAGCGAAGCAGGAAGTGGCCGTGCTCGTCGGTACAGCTACAGCCCAACTCCCAGAGCCACCGCCCCCCCGCGTCATGAAGCGACACCGTGAGTCCAATAAGAGGTTGACGTTGAAGGTTTCGGACAAAGCCATGCAGGACATAGCTCTCGGGATCTCGTTGTGGCGTGGGAGAGGCAGATTGGGCTTGGGCGATGAGGATTTCAGTGGTGAGCCGGGCGCTTCTCTCTCGTCGGGCGCGGACGTCGGCTACGCGGGGATGCTCTGCACCGTACTTGCGGGCGTAAATCGCCTCGCGGCGAACGAGCGAGCCAGCGTGGGCGGAGCGTAACTGGGCAAGCTCTGCGTAGGCATTCTCGCGGTCGGCGTCGAGTTGGGAAATGCCTTCAGCGAGCCGGCGAAAGGGCTCATTGATGGGAATCGTCTTCGGGGGCTTGGCAGTTGAATTCATGCGGTCTGGGCGGTTGTTCATGGCGAAATAGAGTTTCCGGTTCACGCAAGCAGCAAGCTGCGCTTACTCTGCGGTTGTGGATGAGATGTATGGGTTGCGGTTCATGGCGCGAACCAGCTATAGGCCAGGCCTCCCGGCGGCACTCCGCAGGATTTCGCTGAACATTTTGCCTAGGCTGTCACAGTCGGTTTGGCTAGGGAGGTTCACGAGAAGGGGGCTGGTGCCGAAGATCGTCGTGTTGGCATTCTGCACCAGGTTCCTGCCGAGAGCAAAGATGCAGTGGGTACCTTGGTTGAGAGACGTGGTGTTGGCTAAGAGTCCTGCGGTTAGCGCCGAAAGGACTGCACTGTAAAATCCCTCCTTGAGCCGATTGCCCATGGCTCGGAGGGTGAGGCCGAAGAGCAAGGCGTGCGACACCAGCAGGTCGTCGAGCAGGTACAGGTTGGCTTCGCATTGGTTGTCGTGAAAGCCCAGGTCGTCGAGCGTCACGATCAAGACGGCGGACAGACTGAAGCTGCGGCCAACGTCCAGGAGGTCGGTGTTCACCTGGTTGTCGCTGAACAGGACCTGGCCGTTAGCCATGCTCCGTCCGGCGCCGAAGTCGTCCAGGCTCGCGCCGGCAAGCCCGGCGGCGGGATCGACCTTGGAGGAGTCCGCCAGCGACGAGAACGCCAGGTGCTGGAGGTAGATCTCATTGGAGAGGCCGAGGTTCAGAATCCAGACCGTCGAGGCCAGGAATCCGCCCGAGCCTGCGCCTGGCAGGACGCCGCGCGTGGTGAGTTGATTGGCCTGTACGGTCACCGGGCCCAGCGCGTTGAGGAACAGCGCCTGGCCCAATGGCGCGGTAACGATGTTGTCGTGGATCCGTGCGGCCGGTTCGCCGACTTGAACCGGTGCAAAGCTGGCGAGTTTGCCGAAGGCACTCAGGGCGGCGGGGCGCGTCGGGGCGAGGGCGTAGCCGATCACAATCCCGCCACGCCGACCGCGCTTGGGCGTCGCGCTACTCGCACTCGCGGATCCACCCGCCGTGTCGTGGGTGATGGTCCCCGTGCCTGAGGCCAGGTCCGCGGTCGGGAGGTAACCGTTGTCGAGGATCCGGTTTCGGGTGATATCGATCCCCTCGCCATGCAGGACGAAGACGCCGCACACTGGTTCCCGCGGCCCTGCACCGCATTCGGCGACGACGTTGTCCTGGATCACGAGATCCTCGACGTCGGCGAGCGCGATGCCGCCGTAACCGATCATCGGGGCGAACGTCGGCGAAGGCTCGAGTACGGGCCTTTGCAGACATTGCCGAATCACGTTGCCGCGGATGACGAGGCCGAGCACCGAGATGTACTCGTCCGCGCCAGTCAAATCCCAGAACCGAGCCACGCCGATGCCACAGCCGCCCATGGAATGGATCGAGTTCCCGAGGATGCGCACGTCGTCGAGCGGGCCGGTGGAGAGAATGCGATTGCGGGCGTCCGAAGTCGGCGGGGGCACCGACAAATCCAGGTCGTCCTTGGGATCGCAGAAGTCGATGGGCGTCCAGGAGCCGTCGTCGTCGCCGGGGCCGACCTCCTGCGGGTCGGTGAAGACGCGGACGGAGCCGAGGGTGATGCCGTGGCCGCTGCCGCCGCGGATGACGTTGTCACGGATTACGACGCGCTCACTGGTCCCCTCGATTTGCAGGCCGCCAGGGGCGGATCTGCCCGGCTGGAATGGAGCGGGAGGGGGGGATTCCGCCGAAGGCTTGGCGCCGACGCTTTTGGTGGCGTTGCTGGTGGCGCTGGCTGTCTCGGCGGAATCGTTGGTCTTGTTGGGGGTGGTTTCCTCAGCGCGGCGGCTGCGCACTTCGATCAGGTTTCGCTCGAAGGTCACATCATCGGCGAGCAGGACGACGGTGTGTTCGGCCGCCGCCCGGTCGCGGTTGGCGAAGGTGTTCTCCGCGACGGTGAGTTCGCGGGTGAAACGGGCGCGGAGCGCAGGGCGTTGGCCGGCGGTGACACGGAGGCTACGGAGCGAAACCTGGATCACTTCGTGGGTCGCTTCCTGTTCCGCCTTGGAAAATGGGTTGCGGCCGAGGATCTCGATGCCGGTCCCCGTGTCGGAAGCTTCCACGGCAAAGTCCTCGAACCCGAGGTTGTGGCCTCCAATCACCGTGATCACCGGCGTTGCCGGGCCCTCGCCCACGGACGGTACACCGACGATCCGGGTCCGCGGTCCGCAGCCGCTGATCACGATGTGATGGCGGTTCACCAGTCGCACGGTTTGGTCATAGCGGCCCGGCAGGATGCACACGCGGCCTCCGCGGGGTGGGAGGCTGTCGACAGCCTTCTGGATGGACGTGAAATGGCCATGGCTGCAGTTGCCGTCTCCCACGGTCACGGTGCAGCAGCAACCCAGTCGCGTCAGCGGCAGGAAGGTGTCACGGCAATCGTTGACCACCGAACCTGGGCTGGCCCCGTCCGGCCAACGGATGACCGCCAGGGGCGCCAACCAGCGCCGGATGCCGTGCGGACGCCGTTGGGTCGCGAGATCCCAGGGGACCACCGTATCCGGCGAATCCGGGCGGGCCGCGATGATCCAGAAATCCCCGGCGCGAAGGTGGGTTCCGGAGAAGGTGACGCGGAACCCGGTGTGGGGCAGGACCACCGGGGTGCCGGAGGTGAACGGGATCGCGGGCGGGGAGGTTGTGTCGGAGCCCCGATCCCAGACTTGGAGGTAGAAGAACTCGCCGCCCTTGGCGAGGGCGGCGGCGTCACCCTCTGGCCCGGTCCGATCTTTCCAGCTCTCACCGAAGGGCTGTCCGTCGGCCCCGGGGGGCGGGGCGGCGTCGATGTCGAAGGTGTGCGTGTCCGGGTTGTAGGCGGCGGTGACGCGGGCGAGGTGGCCGCGGGTCTCGGCGATCTTCTGGCCGTTGGGCAGTACCGCCGACCAGGGCAGGAGTTCGATCGTTTGACCGGCGCGCGGCCAGTGTGCTTGGTCCTTGGGCAAGGTGAGGAGAGTGAGGCGCCGACGCTGGGCGGAGCCATCCACGCCAAGTTGAACGCGGTACAGCGGGGTGCCGTTGTTCAAGCCCCAGGTGAAGTGGGAGGAGTCCACCAGTTGAACGCGGATGGCTTGGTTCTCGGCGCCCAGGTAACCACCGGCAACCGGGGGCGAGCAAAGGTCGGCGGAACCGCTGGCCGCGTCGGGTTGCACCCGCAGCCAGGCGTCGGGGACGAGTTCGAAATCCTCGTTCAGGTTCCCGAGCGCCGCGACGCTGGCGACGAGGGCGGACCAGGCGGCCTGGCAGTCGGCGCTGCCGACATCGGCCAGCACGCGCACGCGCCGGAGGTTGCGCATACGGGCCGAAGTCTCGGGGCCGCCGAGCGCGACCTCGAGGAGTTCCGCGTCCTCCACCGCGGTCACGGGCTGCTGCCAGGCTTCGATGAATGCGAGGTCGAACCGGGTGCCGTCGGGTGGGCTGGGGCGGTCCCCGGTGCGTGCGCCCTGCTGGAGCCAGTCCCTTTGCAGATGGAATTTCTCGTCCTGATCCAGGACCAGGCGCTGTCCGCCCAGGAAGAACGTCCCCGCCTTCAAGGTGAAGGTCGGTCGATGGGTGGTGGCGTCGATAACCGGGTCGGCGATTTGGAAGCCCGCGTCCGGGCTGCCGGCAGGCCCGATGACGGCGAGGCGGGTGCGGCGCATTTCCTCGGCGTCCATGCGGGACTGCTCGTTGAAATCGTCGTCGGTCAGCACGCGTCCCTGCTGCATGCGGACGCCGGCGTAGTGCTTCCGGAAATCGGTGGCGTGACGGGAGAGGTCGATGGTGGACATGGCAGTGGGCGATAGGGGTCAGGTTTCGAAAACGTAGAAGGGCAGGACGCCGAAGGGGGCGAATTCGTCGATTTTGGCGCGGAGGCCGTCGAACTTGATGGGGGCCAGGAGCGCGGAGAAGGCGCCGATCTCCGAGCCGTTCTCCGCCCCGCGCCGTAGAGCTTCCGGCGCCGCTTCGCTGAGCTGGGCGTAGCCCGGTTGGCCGAAGATCCCGGAGACGAAGCACCCGGTGGTGTCCGGGAGCAGGTGCGATTCGTACGGATGCGGGACCCGGGAGTGGGGTGAGCTGGGGTTGAGGGGGTCCCGTCGGCGCAGCGCGGCGCTGAAGCGGAAGCAGCCTTCCTGGGTGTTGGTGACGTCGGTGAAGCCGGTGATCAGCGCTTCCGAGGCGTAGAGCCACTCGACATCGACCTCCCCGAACACGGTGACGCGCTCGAGTGAGACCTGCCCGGTAGCCGCCACCAGCGCCTGTTGATTGGGAGCGTTGCGTCCATCGAGGATGGAGTCGCTGATTTCGATCCGGCCGACCGTGCCGGTCGGAGCGAGGCGGATGGGACCGAGGATCGAATGCTCGATTACGAGTCGTTCGACGTTGCCGACGATGCGGAGGGTGACCGGAGGCAGGGATTCGCCCAGGGCGCTCTGTCCGCCCGGATCGAGGGTCAGGTGCCGCAGCGTGACGGTTGCGAAATCGCCGTGGAGTTCGAGGTTCCGATGGCTTCCCGCCGGGCCGCGGGAACCGATCCACAGCCCGTTGAGCAGGAGCGTGGACTCGGTGTTGGTTCCGGTGTCGAAGACGAGGGCGGAGGCGAAGAGGAGGTAAGGGCGTCGCCGGTTGGCGGCACGCAGCTCCAGCGTCGTGATGCCTCGCCGGTTGCCGAAGGGCGAGT
Source organism: uncultured Akkermansia sp. (assembly GCA_964430505.1). Lineage (GTDB taxonomy): Bacteria > Verrucomicrobiota > Verrucomicrobiia > Limisphaerales > UBA9464 > UBA6176. Next base: position 7,553 of record CAYSGH010000046.1, read on the forward strand.
AGGTCCTGGAATCGCCGATCTCGAGAACCCCGGAGCTCGGGTTCGTCGCCGCCAGGCTCCCGCCACCGGCGGCGGTGGCCGTGGCGGCAGTGAGCAGCGTGTCCGAGCGGTCCTGACCCCCGGCGCCAATTGGACCCGAGAACCCATAATGATAGCCGGTGAGTGGTCGGGGAGCGATCCCGGTGCCGACCCAGGAAAGGCGGCCGCGGGTGGGATCGATGACCCATTCCCGCTGCTGCGCGGTCGCCGACCAGGAGGCGAGGTTTCCGGCGACAACGTTCTCACGAGCGGCGACCAGGTTCCCCACCCGCACGTGGACCGAGGCGTCGCTGGTGTCGGTCGACGATCCGCCGTCGGGCAGGAGGGCGTGCTTGCCGGTGTCCGGCAGGAGCGTGAAGCGGAGGAAGGCTTCCCAGACCGCCTCCACCTGCAGGGCAGTTGCGAAGGCGACTGGGATGAATCCGGTGAGGGTTCGTAGTTGGGCTTCGTTGCGGAAGCGCAGCTTGCGGAACCGGCCGAGCTCCGCGATGGCAGCGGTGGCGGCCGTGCCGGCGAGGCCGCCGGGACTGATCAGCAGCGGGCGGAGCCGGGCCAGGGCGGCTTCGGTGATCTGGTACTCCGCGTGGTTGAGCACCCGGCAGCTCATCGGGCCGGGGAGTTCCCATTCCTGCGCGGGCCGCCAGTCCTCCCAGTTGTATTGGTCCCGGTCGTCCGTGCGATGGCGGCGGATGAAGAGCGGGACGTCGCGGCCCGAGGGATCCAACAGGAAGGTGCCCGGGCTTGGGCCGGGATGGGGTTGAACCCCGTCCAGGCGGGTCGCAGCGAGATGATACAAATGGAAGCCGAGCTTCGTGATGCCGTGGCGGCCGTCGCGTCCCCGCGGACGCCGGAAGTCCGGCGTGTGATGGAATTCGTCGAAGGGGCCGGGGGCGAGCTCGGCGCCCCGGACATTACGCAGGTCTGCCCAGCCGCCCGGGGGCGTTTGGGTGAAGCGGCCTGCCAGAGCGGCCGGTGCGGGATCGAGGCCGTGCCGGAGACGGCCGAGTCGTTGGAATTGCTCGACCAACCGGCCTTCCCAGCCGGTGATGTCGGCGACGAGTTCCTCCAGGATGCGCGGCGTGCCGGCGCGGCGGCGGTAGTAGATCGTCTTCGCGACGTCAACCCGCCGGCCGCGGCGGTTGAGCGCGGAGATGAGCCGGGTGCCCACCAGTTCGCCGATGTAGGGCACGGCCCATTCCGAGCACAGTTCGATGAATTGGTCTTCCCACAGGCGATCCTGGCTTCGCCGGAGGACGGCCGCGTGCGTGGCCAGCGTCTCAATGAAGGCGCGCAGGACGCCGGGTGGCGTGGCCTGCCCGTCCTCCTCGCGGAATGCCTCCGGGATCAACGCCCAGAGTTTTTCGGCGAAGTAGCGGTCGAATTGGTCGCGGGCTTCGGTGCTGGCCATGGCTTAATCTCCGTTCAGGAGCAGGGAACCGTTCTCGAAATCGAAGTAGTTGCCCGCGCCCGGCGAGATCGCCCACGTGGCGAACGGCACGTTATCAAGCCGCAGGCTCGGAACCGAGATCGCTCCGGGCACACGCAGCACGAACTCTAGGATCCGGCTGCGGAACAGCGGGAGGCCAATCCCCACCCGCTCGGGTGCGAGCAGGCCGGAGTCCGGATCCATCAGTGCCGAGCGCACCGCGGCGAGGACATCCGCCTCCAGGTAACTCGGATCGATCTCTACCTGGATGGCCAGGGTGTGCACCAGCGGCGTCGCCACGCCGACGTCGAGAGGCAGATCCTCCTCGGCCAGGCCACGCAGGCGCTGCGTGATGAGGGGTTCGATGCCGCGATCCCCGAGGTAATGGATCTGGGCACATGGTCGCAGGCGCGTCGGGTTCCATCGCCAGTCCGCCCGTACGGCTCGGACCCCGCCGACCGCCGCGGCCGCGGCCTCGAGATCGGCCAACGAAACCGCGCGTCCGAGGAGGAGGGCGGATCGCGGCGCATACCGGCGCATCTCCTTGGCGGGTTCGGCGTCGGCGCCACCGAACGCGGCGACAGGATTCCGGATGGCACGCAGTCCGGCGACGGGTCGGGCGAGTTGGTGGATGGAGCCGGGTGGCGGCATGGCTGCGCCGGCGCCAAAGCGATAGGAGGCGGTGATGGCGGCACCGGTCGGGAGGCGGCGACCGCGCACGCCATCCCCGAAGATCACCCGGCTCTTTCCCTCGTCATCTTGGCGGACGACATAGACCTCGGCCTCGGCGGGTTGGCCATAGAAGGTCGGCACCTCCGCCCAGCGCAAGCCGTCGACGTAGACGGTCAGGGTGCTGGCGAGCCCGCTGGCGTTGCCTTCGCTGGGGGCGGGGAGGTAGGTGAGCGGGCTCTTCTTGAGAGGGAATTCCTGGCTCGGCACAGCGGCGTCGCCGCTGCCGAGGCTTTCGCCGGCCACCGTTTCACCGCGCGTCGCGCTGAGGATGTTGCCGTAGGCGCGGATTGGGGTGGCGAGGCCTCCGGCAGGGAAGACGGTGCCTTGATCCGGTTGGATGCGGCCCGTGGGATAGACGAGCGTGGCGCGTAGGCCGAGGCCCTTGCCGTTGGCGTCCTCGAGTTGGAAACGCGACGGGGGCAGGGCATCCGCTGGTGCCACGACGGGCGAGGGCACTGGCAGCGGGTCGGTGGCCGAGAGGGAGGTCAGGGCCTCCATGGTCACGGTGCCGGCGGGGACGAAAGCGAAGTGAACCACGATGTCCAGTCCGCAGGAGGCGGTGAGGTCGGGGACGCCCCCATCGAGGCTCAGCTTGGTGAGGGGCGTGTTGGCCGCCGGCACGGTGACGCTGGTGGCGGTGCCGCCGGAAGGCGTGAAGCTCACCGTGCTCGCGGCGGTGACGACGCGTTGAACCTCGTCCACGCCGGTGACGGTGCGGGCATGGAACGTCCGATTGTACTCGAGGATCACGTTCTGGCCGCTGCGGATGGAACGGTAGACGGAGTCGAGGTAGACCCAGGCCGGACTGGCGTTGTAGGTGTGTTCCTCGCTGCCGCTGTGGTCAAGGGGCGTGATGGGGGTGTGACTGGCCGGGCGCAGGATGCGGACGCCCGAGATGGCCGTGTTGGCTGGGATCGAGACGGGGCGGTCGAACTCGACCCGCGAGTAGCGGGCGCCGTCGTACCCGGTGTGGTCCGCGACCCTGGTCACGATGGCCGGCGAGAGAACGTTGCCGGCCTTGAGCAGGACGAGGTCGTCCAACTTCGCCGAGACGCTGCCCGGTGCGCACAGCAGTGCGGTGAGTTGGATGGCCGTGGGCCCAAACGTGGTTGGGCGGACCGGTTCGAGTTCCCATTCGTTGGACCGCGCGTGGATCGTCGCCGAACCGGTCAGTTCGAAGACCTGCGGCGGATTGCCGGAGAAAGCCCCGGAACGGAAGGCGATGCCTGCGGGCAGGGACACGGCCTTGGGGGGGGCCGCGAGAGCGGCGAGTTCCACCGAGGCGCCGACCGCGGGCCGGGGCAGGTAGCCGAGCAACCCGACGAGGCGTCGGAGGCTGGCGCGCTGGCGGGCGGTGCGCAGGTAGGTCTCGTGGGCGAGGACCTCGTCGTAGAACGACGTGACGTCCGCCACGTACGCCCACATCTCGAGGAGCATCACGCCGAAGTCGTCCCCCTGCCGCCCACGCCAGGCCGAGAGGGCGGGGTGCCGGCCAATTTCCTGCAAGAGCGCGGCGCGGAACTCGGGAAAGGCGGCCGGCTGCCGCGGGAGGCGGGTCAGCCCGGCGGGGATATAGAGCCGGGGGGGGAACTCGGTTGTATCACAGGGACAGCTCATCAGGCGCCTCCATGCATCAGCAGTCGCACCACGCCGCGTTCCGGCAGAAGGCGTTTGTTCTCGATGCGAATGATTTCGTCGTCTCCGACCTCGCAGGCGGTTTCGGAGAAGATCCGCCAGTCAAACCAGCCGCGTCGCCGAATCCAGAGGGTTTCCACGGCCCGAACCCCGGGCACGGCCTGGAGCACGGCCTCGAGCCGGCTCCGGTCCAATGGCGTGCCGAAGGTGAAGTTGTCCGGGTCGAAAAAACCCCGGACAGGTCGGAGGCCGCGTCGGCCGAACAGGGCTTCGAGGGCGGCCGCCTCGACCTCGCCTCTATAATGACCTGGCTCGACGCAGAGTTGGATCCGCAGGTCGAGCGTGACGAAGACCGGATCACGGCCGAAGGCCTCACGCCCCGCCAGCCGGAATCGGTTCAGTTGCGCGCCGAGCTCGTCGCGTTGCGCCGATTGAAGCTCAAAGCTGCCCTGGGGATCGGGCGTGGCGAAAAGGGTCAGCCAGCTCCCCGTCCATCGGAAGCGCGCCCCCGCACGTTGCACCCAATCCAGACGTTCCACCGCCTCGGCGTAGTCGGCCGCCCGCACGGCGCGGAAGGTGATCCCGCGGAAGGCTTCCGGGGCGAGTTGTCGAATCTCGGCGGGGTTTTCGGCCGGAATGCCGTCAGTGATATCGATCGGGTTGGTGACCGCCGCCACGAACCCGAGCGCGACGGGGTCGAAGTCGGTGAGCGATCCGGCGGCGAGGTTGTCGCGGCGTCCGTGGCCGAGCCGGTAGAGGACCTCGAAGGTGGCGCCGCGCGCCGGGGGCTGGCCGAACTCACCGTCGCCGAAGCGCACGCTGCTTCCTTCGCCGGTGGCGTAGTCCCGGTGGACGTATTCCGCCACCCGGCCCGACTCATCGACCCGGCGATATCCGGCGACCCGGCGCCAGAGACCATCCTCCAGCGTGAAATGGGTGTCGCCGGGCTGGGAGGAATTCGTGCCCAACGGGGACCGCTTCCACTCCCACTCCTGTCGGGATCCGGCGGTGGTCTCGAACAGGCGCACCTCCGGGGCCGCATCCTCCAGGTTCGCCCCTCGCCAGACCAGCGGGCGCTGGTCCGATCCGACCAGGCCGAAGAGGAACGTGGGGTTGAGTTCGGTGTCGACTGCGTCGTTCGCTTCCTCGGCTGATCGCGGCGCCGGGAGGTTGAGCAGGGCGCCCTGGCGTTCGACGGCGAGCTCGAGCCCCGTGCTGCCGGCAGGGGATTGCGGCTCGATCTGGAAATCGGCGAGCCGCGTCTCACCGGCGCTCGAGGGCACCAGATTTCCGCGGACGGCCAGGGATTCGTACTCAAGCTCGTACGGCGTGGCCTGCGCCGCCTCCCACTCTAGGTAGGTGATCGCCTGCCCGGCCGGCGGGTTGAACAGCGGGTCGAGCCGATCCTCGACGCGGATCAACCGGACCCGCCAGGCACGTGCCGGGATGCTGGCGTCCGTAGGCCGGGTGCGCAGGAGCACCCATTTCCCCGGGACGTCCGGGTCGGTGAAATCCTCCAGAGGCAGGTCGGCGGCGTGATGACCAGTGAGAAACAGGGACGTGGACCCGGCAGGGAGGCATGTCTCATTCTCATCCCAGGCGTACGGGGAGAGTTCGTTCGCGCCGACGCGCAATGGAAAGACGGCCGCTGGGGTCAGGTGGGTGGCGTGCCCGTCGATCAGCCCGTGTCCCACCTCGAACACCGCGCGGCTGGCGTCTCGGCGCTTCGCCGGGTCCGGCTCCGAGGCGTCGGCCGTCATCCAGATCGGCGTGCCGGCGGCGATCGCGCCGTCGGCGGTGACGGTGAAGTCGAGCCATGTGGTCGGTCCGAGGCCATCGTGGACCTGGTAATCGACCAGGCGCGCCCGCCGGCGGAGCGAGCGGCGTTGGGTGGCGGTTTCCAGGGAGCCCTCGCGGGCGATTCGATCCTGATAATAGGCGAATTCGTCGCCGAGGGCGCTCATCACCTCCAGGAGCATCATGCCTTGGTCCGCTTCCAGGCGGTCTTTCCATTCGGGATGCCTTTCGGAAGCGAAATCGATCAGGGCCTGTCGGAAGCTGTGGAAATCACGGGCCAGGTAGTTGACCGGGAAATCCACCGCCGCCTCCGGAGCGCATTCGTGGGGTGGCGGGGCGCAATCGAGCTGGCTGGGGCAGTTGGCCTTGAAGCTGAAGTCGAGGTCGTTGAAGTACGGGTCGAGGCGCCCGGTCGTGTCGTGGATGCGGAGACGGTAGCGCGAGAAGTCCCCGGGCCGGGCCGTGACGATCCGGAGCACGCGTCGGCCGTCCTGTGTCTGCCAACTGGCGGAAGTGACCGGGACAACCGGCAGCGATTCGCCACCCGACGGGCTGTGGATCAGGACCTGGCCGGCTTGGACCGTTCCGAGGATTTGCTCCGCGTTCTTCGTCTTCGCGGGGTGGAAGAAAAGCGAGAGCGTGACCTGATCGGGGAACACGTAGACGAAGTCCATGCCGACGACGGCGTCGGTCTGGTGCAGGGCTTCGATGCGGTCAGGTGTGGCCATGGCGATATCGGTCAGCGGGTGACTTCGAGGTTGAGGTAACGCCGTTCCTGCCGGGCCTTGAGCGTGTAGGCGAGGGTGATCTCGAGCCGCTCCTCGATGGCGGCCGCCTTCACGTCATTGACCGTGATGGCGGAGCCGAGCCATTTCGTGAGGGCCTGGTAGATGGTGACCTGGGCGAGCGCGGCGGTGACCACGCTGTTCGGGGCGAAAACGAGCCGCTTGATACCACAGCCAAAGTCAGGCCGGTTGATCCGTTCCCCGGGCGCCGTGAAGAGCACCTGGCGGATGAGTTGTTCGATGTGACGGGCGTAGTCCTCCTCCTCCGCGAGACGGCCTCGGCCGGCGTCAATGGCGAACGGGTAGGCGATGCTGGTGAAGGGCGTGGGCGTCATTGGCCGGAAACCTTGCTCTGGGTGTTGGCAATTGTGACCGGGCCCTGCGGCACCTGGGCGGCGCTGAGGCAGAGGCCCACGGAGGACTGGTTGAGATTCGGCGTGCTGCTGGTCTTGGTGCGCAGGTTGGTCACCAGCCAGCGGACGCTGACGCACGGGCTGGGAATGGGCGGTGTGCCTGGGACCTGGAAGGGGCAGCCGGAGACTGTGAACGTGTCGGTGGATAACGCGGCGAAGGCGCCATCCGCCTTCACGCGGCTGTTCGCGCTGACGATCTGCACCTGACCGCCGTGCGGGCATTGCAGAGTGGCGCTGGTGTTGAGGAGGAAGCCGGGCATGTCAGGTGACCTCGAAGGCGCCGTTGTTGATCTTGGTCCCGGCATCCGTCACCTCGACCTTGCCGGTGCCCTTCTCGCTGGCCACACCGCTCGCGCCGACGGTGTGTGTGGCCCCGCCGCTCTCGGTCTTCGCGTCGATCGCGAGAGTGATCTTGGTGCCGCTGGTCGTGGAGATGACGATCTCGTCGGCGTCGTCATCGATGCGGATGGTGACCTTGTCGGTCTTCCAGATCTTGACGGCGGGGCCGCCCGGGTCCGGCAGTTCGCCGGTGCCCCAGAAGCAACCGGCCCATACCGGGAAGCTGGGGTCTCCGGCCTCGAACTCGATCCACACACCGGTGCCGGGGGCGGGCAGGCAGTAGAAGCCGACGCCGTTCCCGGCGTAGGGGACGCAAGGCATCGCCCAGACCTCGTTCTCGCCCAGCACGGCCGGCACGGTGACCCTGATCCGGCCGAGATTGGAGGGGTCCTGATTGTCGCGCACCACGCCACGGAACTTCCCGAAGAAGTGGCCGCGGACCCACGTGAGCAGGCGTTGGGCGGTATCCTGGTAGTCCATGGTCAGGCCTCCCAGCCGTTGCGGATCAGTTCGAACTCCTGACGGTGCCCGACCGCATCGAGCGTGTGCCGCACCGCGGCGCAGAACCATTTCCCGCTGTGCCGCGAGCCGGCGCCCCGGAGGTTCACGACGGTGTGGGCCCGCAGGACGGCGCCGAGCGCCTCGGCGGTGGTCTGTCCCCGGGCTCGGACGAAGAACGCGGCCTCAGCGAGGGCTGCCTCGCCGCGGGATTGGAGATCTCCGGAATCATCGACCGGGGCATGCAGATGGAGGGCCCGGGTCCCGCCTGCAATGGCGCTCAGGGACTGGGCGCCGAGCGGGGACAACGAGGATTGAGGGACCGCCCCGCTGATGTCGGACATATCCCCCAGGTCGACCTGGTTGGATCCGGCGCTCGTGGGGCGTTCGACGTCCCACGAGAGCTCGAGCGAGGCGAGGTTCGCCGGTGGATCGCTGAGGTTGATCACCAACTCGGCCGCGGGGGCGGCGCCCACGGGTGGCTTCTTGAAGTGGGCCGTCTCGACGAGGCCGGTGTCATCCACGGTGATCCAGAACAGGCAGCCGTTGCGGCGGGCGAGCCGTCGCAGGAACGCCAGGTCGGTTTCGCGCTGGGCGAGGACATGCTTGGTTTCCTCGTGCAGCGCGGCGGTGCTCTCCACGTCGGGCACGAGTCCGTAGGTCCCGGCGATCTGGGTCACGGCCTCCGAGTCCGTGCCATTCCACAGCGCCGCCTTGTCCTCGCGATCAAGGGTAATGCTGGTGTCGGTGCCCATCACCTCCAAGCTGGACCCGGCGCCACCATGGACAAGGTGGATCGATTGGGCGGTGATTGGCCCTCGGATGAGGCAGGGCAGGCCGTTTGCCGTCTGCGCGAACACGGAGATCGTGGCGCCGGGCGCGAGGCGGACGTCCTTGAGCAGCGGCAGGTCGCCCTCGACGATATCCAGCGGGTAGGTGAGCCGGAACGTCGCCGGACAACCGAGGCACTCGTACACCTCGACGGCGGCGGGACTGCCCAGTTCAGGATCCGGGGCGTCGTTGATCAGGATGGAAAAACCGGCGGCCATGGGGTGCGAGGTCAGCGGGGCTGCGACTTGGTGGGGATCTGGATCTCCGGTGCCTCGGTGAGGCTCTCCGGCAGCATGACGTCGTTTTGTTCGGCGATGCGCCAATAGCCGGCGGGGTTGTCGAGATACTTGGCGGCGAGATGGTCGAGGCGTTCCCCTTGTCGCAGGGCGTGGATGCCCAGCAGGGAGGGCTTGGGCGGGGCAGGCGGCAGGACCACGGCGACGGTACGGCCTCGGGAATCGGGGACGGCCTGGGTCGGAGCGTTCGCGTAGCGGCTCTTGGCGTCAAACATGGCAGGGGTCGGGAGGAGGTTGGCGGAATGGGCTGGGTCGGGGGATCAAATCGGCAGCATGCCGATGATGGATTCGACGGAGTTGGCGAGGTTGGCGGTGGCGAGGGCTTCCTTTTGGGCGCGCGTGAACGTGTAACAGGCCTTGGCGATTTCGACGGCCGCGCCCCCGCCGGTCTCGCCCTCGACGTTCACGAGGTGGCTTTCATCGAGCACCTTGAGTCCGACGGTGACCTTGGCGCGGAGGGGGTAGAGGAGCGGCGAGTACTGCTGTTCCTCGACCGAAAAGCTGGTGATGCGCACGGGAACGATCCGGCCCGGGCCCCAGAAGAAGAGGACGATGGGCACCGCCTTTCGGGGGAGCACGTCGGCGGCGGCGGTGGAGGCGCTGGCGCTGAGTCCTGAGGAACCGACGGAGACGCTTACGGAGACGTTGAGCAGGCCGCCGAGCGCGCTTTGGCCGGGCGGGTAGCAGAGCATTTCGAGGGCCGAGATGCGGTCGGCGACGCCTGCAATCACCGCAACCGGATGGGTCGAAGGCGACTCGAGGGCGTCGGCGGCGTCCAGTTCGAGGGTCAGGGAGAACGATTCCGCGGGATCGTAGGGCTGTCTGAGCGAGTTGATCTGGGCTCCGGTGAGGGCGGTGGTTTTGTCGAGAGACCCGTCGTCGTGGTAGGTGTGCTGGCGCTCGGTGGGGGACCATGGGGTGAGGGTCCGGGTCATCGTCTCGGGGTTGTACTGGAAGACGATGATGTTGGGGATGGGGATGAGCATGGGCGCCGAGAACTGGATCAAGGCGCCTTTGAGGAGCTTGGGGCTGCGGGTGTAGCCGTTGGACATGGGATGGGAAGGGGGCTCAGGGGGTGGGCCAGCCGGCCGCGGACATGACGCGGTCGTTGTTCGTTTTGGCGGCACGCCAGACGGGCATGAGGTCCTCGGCGCGCATATCGAACGGGTCCTGGAGTTCGTCCGACTCGCTGGAACGGCGGTGCCGGATCGCGGCGACGCCCCGGTAGTAGGCCAGTTCCTCGGTTTGGAGGCCTCGCTGGAGGGCCGGGATCATGCGGTTGTACATCCAGTGGTAGGTGCCGACGGCGGCGGTGTAGAACTCGCGGTTGGCGCGCGCCTCATCGCGCCTAACGGCCTCCTGGAAGGCCGTGCGGTGGGCCTCGCTATCGCCGTGGGGGCGGAGCTCGGCCGGGAGCAGCCGGTTGAAGGTGTTTTCGATGGCGAAGCCCTGGGTGACGGTGCCGCGGCGTTCGGTGGCGTAGTCTGTGCCCGCATCCCAACGCGCCTCCCGCAGGACGTGGAGTTCGCCGCGTTGGTGGGTGCGTGCCGCCAGCAGGACCGCCGGCATGTTGTTGCCGCGGCCGCTATCCGGGTTGAGCGCGGCGAGGTCGAGGAAGCGGCCGCCGGAGCGGATCCCGCGCACCTCTCCCCCGGTGCCACTGCGGAACTCGACGCCGCTCGGGTAGTGGGGGTGGTAGGTGGGGAAGGCCTTGCGCGAGGCGTCCTCCAGGTTGCCGAAGAACTCGACCAGGAGGTACTGGGTGGTGTGGTGGGATTCGCGCCCGAAGGGCCCGATCCCACGGCTGGTGAGATTGCCGTGCGTGGCGACCGCCAGGCTGTCTGCGCGGTTGTTTGTCGGCTGGGTGTAATCGTGGACGTTGGGGATGTCGTCGACGGTGCGGCCGCGGGATCGGACGAGTTCCAGGTAGTCGTGGACGAAGAGTTCGGAGAACTGGAACGAGGTCGGGCTGAAGACCGCCGGGCTCGGGCCGAGCGCGCGAAGTCGCTGGCGGATTTCGCCTTGCGCGCGGGCGAGGTCCGGCACATCCGCGGCGTGCCCGCTGAAGGACGCGTGCATCGCGATGCGCCACAGACCGCTTGTGCCCCCCACGTTCTGGAGGAGCACGTTGATGACCCCAATTCCGGAGATGGAGTTGTCCGTGGCGCTGAACGCGATCTGCAGCCCGATGCCTCGCTCGGCGGCGATGAAGTCCTCCAGCAGGTTGATGAAACGCGCCGGGTTCAATTCGGTCTCCGGATCATTCGGCTGCCGGTTGGTCCGCGGCCGCTGTGCGAGTTGGGCGATCTCCGGCACCTTCTCCCCGATCAACTCCTTGTGCCGATCGCGCAGCTGCTGCCGGATGATCTCCTGGACGTCGGGATTTGAGACCCCGGGAATTGCGCTCAAGCCGGAGGGGGTGCGGAGGAACGCGGCGAAGGTCGCGGCGCCGATGAGTTCCACGGTCCGCGCCCAGAGCTGGAGGGCGACTTCGATCCCAGGCACGTGGGACGCGCTGCCGCCCTGGGGCGTTTCGGTGAAGTCCGCGGAACTTCGCGCCACGGTGATCGTGTCGATCACCGAATTGACCATTCGCTCGCTGAGGGAGGGTTGTGGGTTTCCTGACGGCAGACCGGCGGTGGGCGCGGGAACGGTCTGGCCGGAAGCGAACCGGGTCGCCGCGCGTTCCGCCTCGGCCTCGCGGCTGGTATCGATCCGGAGCCCGCTGGCCGGCCGCCCGGGCCGGCTCGTCGGGGCGGGTGTACCGGGGGGATGCGAACCGGTCTGATGGATGACGTGGGTCAATTCGTGGGCGAGCAGGCGGCGGCCCGCGCCACCGTCGAGGCGTTGGGCGGGATGGATGAAGACGTGACTGCCGGAAGTGAGGGCGTCGGCGCCCACCGGTTCCGTGGCCGACCTGCCCTCGGCGCCCCGGTGCAGCCGCACATGCCCGAATTGCTGTCCAAATCCCCGCTCGAGAGGCCGGCGGATGGGCGGGGGGAGACTCGCTCCGCCGGAAGTGGGAAGCCGCCAGGGCTGGTTGGTGAAGCGAGGGGCGGCCGCGGGGTGGGCTTCGGCCTCGGGAACGACCGCTTCGATTTCCGTTTCGGGGAGGGCGGCGGGGCGGGGCAGGGACGGTTGACCGATTTCGTTCAGGAAACGGTCGGTCGCCTGGTAGAGGCCGTCGACGAGGTCGTCGCGGGTTTCGCGGAAGCGCGTCCCGATGAGGGGCAGCATTTCGTCACGCCAGTAGGTGTTCGGGTCGAGCGGCGAATTGCGCCACACCGCGGCGATTTCGGCACAGATCCATTGGTAGAGGGTGCGGAGGCCGGTGAAGCGTCCTTCGTGCTCCTGGGGGATCGGGATGATGTCGAGCACGAGGCGGGCGGCGCGGGCGCGCGGTCCGAAGCGATCCACGACGAAGCCGACGATGAGTTCGGTGGCGGCGTCGAGGTCGAGCAGTTCGTACGGCAGTTCGAAGTGATGGATCGCCTCGAGCAGTCGGACCACGTTCGCTTCGAGGTCCTGCCCGGCGTTGCTGATGCCGTCCCGGGCGGCGTCGACGAGTTCGGTGGGTGTGCCGGGGAGTTCTCCCGCAGCCACTGCGTCGAGCACTTCCGGCGGGATGAGGTCGGCGGCGGCCTCGAGCAGGTGGGAGGCGCGGCGGAGGATCCAGCCGAGGGTCGGCCGCATGGCGATGTTGCCCTGGACGCTGCGGATCGGGCCGTCGGCATAGAGGCGCACGCGATGGAGTGCCTGGCTGAACTGGCGGCCGATCAGGCGGAGCCGGTTGACGATCCGCGCGAGCCGGCCGGAAGGTGGCACCGACACGCGGGTGCGCGCGCGGGTTGGGAGCAGTCCTTCGAGGGCGGCAAAAGGGTTGTGCTGGCCACCGAGGAGGACGAAGCGCCAGACATTCTCCGCGGTGAAGAGTTCGGTGCGCAGGCGTTCGACCAGACGGTTCAGCACCTCGCCCGGGTCATCGCGTAACTGTCGGACGAGTTCCTCCAATTCGCCGCTGACGATGAATTGGGTGACGGTCGTGGCGAGTTCGGCGGCGGTGGCCTCGGGGAAAACGATCCCCACCACCGTCATCACCCACTGCATGTACGCCTCGGAGCCCGCCGCGAGGTTCTCCATCTGGATCTGGAACGAGCGCCAGAGGAAGATCTCATTCAGGCTCGAGAGGAGGGCGGTGTCGTCCGCGTGCACCTCCCGCGGATTGCCTTCGATCTCGATGCGGAAGAGTGGCTGGTGGGGGATCGGCTCCGCGACGCCCGCGTCGTTGACCCTCGGGTATTCCACCCCGTTCTCATCGATGTAGCGCGGCGGGAGGCCGGGGTTGGAGGCATCCTCGGCCGAACCCGAGCCGACGCCCGGGTGGTAGGTGAAGGTCCGGTAAACCTTCAGCAGCCGGTAGTGCGTGCCGGTGGTGGTGTCGATGCGTCCGTCGGCCCCCACGCGGCTGCCCACGGTCCACTCGTGTTCGTCGCCTGCCCGGTGGCTCCGGTAGATGGCCGTGGCGAATCCAAGGGGCACGAGGGTTAGTCCATCCTCGCTCCCGAAGCCGATGGTGTCCTGGGCCGCCCGGTAGGTTTCGTCGATGGCGGTCTTGAGGCTCTGGAGATGGTCCTTGGCGGAGCGGAGGTTGCGGTCGATGTAGACGATGTTGCCGGCCTCGTCCTGCGTGTTCGTGCCCTGTCGCAGTTCACGCAGTTTCGCCTCATCGCCATCCAGCCAACCGAGGGCGGCGACGAGGTAGGGATAAATGCCCCGGCCGAACTCCGCCTCGGGCCGGTTCGCGCTGACCATGCCATCCAGCACGTCCGCGAGGCCGATCATCAGCAGCGCCATCTGGACCGGAGCCGCCTCGCGGGGCACCACGTTCCGCTCGTAGTCGTACAACGCCTGGAGCGTGTCGCCGGGAGTACTGAGGCGCGCGGCCTGCTGGGCGTTGGTCTCGCCGATCGGGCCGAAGGCCACGCTTGGGTTGGCCACGTAGGCCTGGAGCCGCGGGCGTAGCCGCATCACGAGCACCCGGCGGCGCAGGATGTTCAGTCGGCGCCACAACTCCGGGAGATCCTGTCGGACGCGCTCGTCCCGGTTCTCCAGTTTCGCGTGGATGCGTTCGTCCACCTGCGCCCACTGGGCCTCCGACAGTTGCTCCGGTGCGAGCCGGGCCAGCCAGTCGGCGTCGGAAAGGCCTTCCGCCGCGGCCACGCCGTTCAGGATCGGGAGGGTGCGCAGCAGTTTGATGAGCGGTCGGATGGAGGGGGTCATCCAGGCGAACACCCCCTGGGCCGGGACGGTGGGAAAGATCAGGATGTTGTAGTCGCCATCCGACCGATGCCGGTCCAAGGAAAGGCGCGTCTTGGGGTGGGCCTCGAGGACGCGGTCCCATTCGACGGATTGCCCGGGCGGGATCGCCACCTCCCAGTTCCTGACCACGAAACGCTGCGGGATGCGGAGATCGAATGCCTGCGGGGGCAGACCCGTGGCGGCGGCGGCCTGTTCGGCCTCGGCGTTTGGCGCCATGGCCGCGCGCACTTCGCTCCGGGATTGGCGGAGGGCGTTGATCCGTTCAAGCGGGATGGCGGTCGCCGCCGTCGCACGGTCTTCGGGTTGGAGGAGTTCCAGGAGGGTGGCACGCAGGCGGGTGTCGTAGTCCAGGTGGAACCAGTCCACAAGGTGCCGCACCGTGAGCGGGGTGTCGCGGATGATCGGCCGGTTCAGGTTCTGCCGGAAATCCTCCCGGAGCCGGTCGATCGGCTGTGCGTCCTCGGGTTCCCATTCCCCGGCGAGCCAGAGTTGAACCCGGCCGGAACCGTCCGCACTGAGCGTGGCGCGGCAGGCATCGAGGAGATCGGGCCACTGCATCCAGCGGGCAAGCCAGGCGACGGCGCGGGCCATTTGGATGCGGTGGCCGGCGCGCTCGTCGGCGAAGCTCGGCGTCGCTTCGTCGGCCGCTTGATCGTAATTCAGCGTGAGTTGGACGAGGCGATCGAGGATCAGGGAAAGCAGTCCGAGCGCCCGCAGAGTGGCGGCGTTGGGTCGCCGCGCCTGGGCCCCTCGAGCCAGCGCGGTGTCGAGTTGCCGGAGAACGGCAGGAGCGGCCGCCCGTCCGCCGCTGGCGGGAAGCGCCTGGTCGAGGCTTTCCCGCCAGGTGCGCAGGCGCGTGGAATAGGCTGCGGGTTCGGGGAACTGAGGTTGGCCGTCCTCCGCTATTTCCAGGGCAAGCAGGGCGGTGGACTGGGCCACCAGTACCCGCCGCAGCGACGCCAGGAAACTCTCCGTGAGCGACGCATGCGGGAAGCGGGAGCTGGGAGCACCGAGCAACTCGGCGTCGCTGAACCGCGCGAAGCCCGCCTGCCAATCCAGGTACGCGGCGAGAGTGCCCTCCAGCGTCGGGGCAAGCTCGTCCGCCAGTCGCACCAGGTGCTCCGCCAGCAGTCGCCGGAACGCGGCCTGCTGGTCGTCGTCGATGATGGCCTGTTCCCGTTCCTTCAACGTATGGAGCAGGCGCAGCCTCAACTCCGTCGCCGTGACCCGCGCGGTGGTCGCGGCGCCTTCGGCCTGCGCATCGCGGCACTCGTTCACGCGGGCGAGGTCGATTTCGCGCAACAGGACCCAGCCCAGCCCGATGCGGTCCTGGGGCACGAGTTCGCTGGCGGAATTGATCTCGTTCCGACGCCGCATCTCCTCCGCGACGCGGTCCCGGAGCGTCGTGTTCTCGCCGGGCGGCGGGGAGTGGGGGCGGAGGAAGAACTCACGATAGTTCTGCACGATCGCGCCGGGCCAGAAGGCACTGAACTCGCGCAGGTGCAGGACGTCGCCGATCCATCCGGGTCCACGCGGCGCAGTCCCGAGGTGGGTGAAGAAACTGGGCAATGCGATCCCGACGCGGATCTCGCCGCGCGTGTCGGCCTCGATCAGCCGGACCGCATCCTCGAAGAACCCCATCAGTTTCAGGGCGTCCAAAACGAGACCCCGGGCCTCCCCGGATCGGCTGTGGAACGTGCGGGCGCGCACCGCGTCGACGAAGGCCTGGGCGAAGGTCGGCTGGTTCTCGGCGAGGCGCCCCCCGTCGAGGAAACTACGAACGTCGTCAATCGTGGAAGGGACGTCGGGGTTGGTGCTCCGCGACCGGAATCGGTGGGCCAGCCGTTCGAAGGCCTGTTGTTCCTCCGCCGTCGGTGCGGCGGGCGGGGTCGCCGGCTGGTCGCACTGGACATCGGCCGTACCCGAGGCGGCGGTGGCGGCCAGGCGTCCCTGGTTGTCTTGGCGGCCCGTCTGCTGCAGCACGTGGATGAGTTCGTGCGCCAGCAATTCACGGCCGTCGGTCGTCTGTGGGGCGTACTGGCCCGCCCGGAAATAGACATCACGACCACTGGCGAAGGCGTCGGCGGCGAATTGGTTTGCGGCGGCGTTGGCGGCTTGTCCGGTATGGATTCGCACCGCGCGCAGGTCCGCGCCGAGCGAGGCTTCGAGTTCCGTGCGCAACGCCGCCGGGAGGGGACGGCCAAGGCTGCCGGGAGCTTGGAATCCGGCGGCCTGCGTGTGCGTGATGCGGTGAGCGAGCCCAGGCTCGCCCCGGCCGAGGCGGCGGGCGAAGTCCCGGGCCTGACGTTCCAGAGCGTCGGGTGCCTGTCGGTGGTGGTTTCCAGCTCCCCCCGAGCGAGCCCGTGCCTGGACGCGACGGGCAGCGGTCCGGGGCGATCCGGAACGTGCAGCGGGGCGCCGGGCTTGGGCGGAGGTCTTCACGGGAGCGCGCGTCGGAGGGAGTCCGCGATGCGTGCGGCCAGGGGACTGGTTCCACCAGTACTGGAGACGGTGACCTTCAGATCGACCGCGCCAAGGGACGCGGAGTGGGTGGCGGCGGGCGGGTGGGCGGCGAGTTCGCGCGCGACCTCGCGGGCGAGGCGCTGCGCCTCGGCGGGGCCGACGCCGGGCAGGTGGAGCCGGAGCCGCAGGTCCTGGATGCGCACGCGGGTTTCAGGCATGGCGGAGGATCCTTTCGCGGTCGCGCGGTCCGACGGAGCGCCCTTCCTTGGCCAGTTCGCGCTCGATGCCGACCAGGAGATGACCGGGACCGAGGGGTGCTCCCTCCCGTTGGGCTTCGAACAGAGCCCCGAGGACGGCGTACTTGATTTGGGCACCCGTCGCGTCGAGGCCGGTGGACAAGGAGGCAAACGTCGGTTCGAGGGCCGTCGCCTGGGCCTGCCCGGCGAGTTCGGCGACGAGCCGCTGCCAGAGTGTCCGCTGTGACGTCGCGTCGGGTCGGGGGAACTCGACGAGGTGCCGCAGTCGGCGCAGGAAGGCGGGGTCGATGTTGGCTTTGAGGTTGGTGGCCAGCAGGGCGACACCCGGGAAACTCTCGATGGCTTGCAGCAGGTAGGCGGCGTCGGTGTTGGCGAATTTGTCCTGGGCATCCCGGACCTCGGCTGAGCGGCGGGCGAAGGGAGCATCCGCTTCGTCGAAGAACAGGATGGCGTCCATGCCGGCCGCCTGGGTCAGCAGGAACTCGAAGTGTTTCGCGGTCTCACCCACCCACTTGCTCACGAGTTGGGCCACGTTCACGCGGAAGAGGTCCTGGCCCAGGTGGGCGGCGAGGACCTGCGCGGCCATGGTTTTCCCGGTGCCCGGCGGGCCGCTCAGCAAGGCGAGCAGGCCCCGGCCTTGCGGGAAGAGCCGGCGCGGGGTCGCCTGCTCCCAGAAACGGGTCCGGTGTTGCGCCTCGAAAGCGATCGCGGTCAGGGACTGGCGCACCGACGCGGGTACGACCAGGTCGTCCCAGTGGAAGGGCGTCTCCAGGAGTTGGGCGAGCGGTCCGAGGCGCGCGCGCATGGCCTCGCGGGCGAGACGGCCGGCGTCTCGCGCCGACGCCGGGTGCAGCCGGGCCGCACGAGCGATGTCGCCGGCCTCCACGCGATGCTGTTCGGCGAGCGTCTCCAGGTCGCCCCGGCTCCACGCGCTCGCCTCCGGCAGGTGCTCCCGCCAGAGCCGGGCCCGTTCCGGACTGGATGGCGACGGCAGGTTCACCCGGTACTCGACCAAGTGCGGTGCGGGCGGGACTTCGCGCCCGGGCTCGAGGATGAGGAATTGAAGGGGGAAATCCGGCACGACCTGCGGCCAGGGCCGGCGGCCGAGCGACTCCCCAGCCCAGACGAGGGCGCAACCGTCGAGGTAGGCCTGGCGCTGGGCGTGGAGGAAGACGTGCCGCCAGTTCGCGTCCTCCGCCTGGTCGGCATCGATGACGAGGAGGGGCAGACCAAGGTGGCGGGCGAGCGTGGCGGCGAAGGTGCGTCGACCCGATCCGGTCGGGCCGCTCAACTGGAGCCGGAGCCGTGCCTGGGGCTGGCCGTCCAGCGCGGGCCGCAGCCAGGCGAGGGTCTCCTCGATCGGCCAGTCGGCGAGCGGGGATCGTGCCGGGTGGAGTCGGGCGACACCGACCAGCGGTTCGGAAAGCACGGCCCGTCCGAGGAGCCAGTCGCGGAGCTGCACATCGCAGGCGAACGCCCGCGGTTCGCCGACCGTGGACGGGGTGGTGAGCACCAATTCCCAACGGAAAACCGCCGACTCCGCCGGCCAGGCGCCGCAGCGGCCATGCCCGTAGAGCCTCGCCGCGAGTTCCCCGGTCATCGCGGTTCGCTGGGCGTGGTCGTGAAGATAGGCGCAGACCCGCCCCAGGGCAGGGTCCAGCGCCACCGCTGCGCACGCCTGCAGCAAGTCCAGTTCGGCGTCGCCCAGGCCAAAGATCCGGACCAGCTGGCGGAGACGGGAATCCTCGAGTCCGGCGAGGGCCGCCTCGATCCGGGTGAGTTGCCCGTCCACCGCCAGAGCTCGCGGATCGCGGCGCTGCCATTCCTCTTCCGCCGCCGGGGAGTCGAGGTCGTCGAGGAGGCCTTCCATCTCCCCGTGGGTGATGATTTCGCAGCCTCCGGGCTTGCCGCTCTCCATCCAGATTTGTTGCAGCCAGAGCGCCCGGCGATGGGCCCGGAGTCGGAAACGCGCCAGGAGAAGGTCGGTCTCCGAGGCCGGGCCGGCGGAAGCAGGCGGCGCCTCGGTCTCCTCAACCCCGAGTGGCATCGTCTCCACCAACGACGGCGATGGACCGGGTGCGGCGCACTCTTCGGGGAGGTTCTGGACCACGCTGTTCATGGCACGAGCACCCAGCGCGGGGCGTTTTCCGCGCCTCGGATCATGACCCGCAGCGGCACGACGTCGCCCGGTGCGAGCGAGCCGTCCGCGAGACGGAAACGGATGACAAAGGGCCGGGTTGTGTCGTCGAGGACCACGGGTGGCAGGAGCGTCGTGCCGTCCACGACTTCAAAATGCCCCGGCTGGAGCGTACCCGTGGTTTCGCGGGGGAGTTCGAGGGGGCCGACGACCACCTTGATGTCGGAGCCGTCGAGGTTGGGATGCCGGAAAATGTGGCCCTGCACCACGAAGACCCCGTTCGCGTCGGCGGTGCCCACCACCGTCGGCCCGGGACTGGTCAGAAGCGGCGTTACCACCCAGGTCACCTTGTTCGAGGTTCCCGTGAAATCGCGCAGGCTGCCGTCGGGCATGCGACGGCGGCGGGTGACCCGCGCGGCCGCGGTGTAGAAGCCGGGAAGCATTGGGGATCCGCCGGCCTGGCCCTGGACGCGGGCATAGACGCGGTCGCCGCTGGCACTGACACCCCAGTCGAGCCCGACTTCGACCGGCGCAGGGAACTGTGGATGTTCGAGGACGAGCGTGGTGATGTCACCGGTGAGATCGTTCCCGAGAAACGTGATGGCGCCACCGACCGGGGCCTCGGCGGGTTGGACCAGCGCTTCGCGGTCGCTGGTTTCGCCCGGGACGCGGTAGACGATCGTGCTCCGGGATGCCTCGAGCCGCGGAGCGCCGCTGACGAACGTCTCGACTCCGTAACGCAGCACGCGGCCGCCGAAGCGCGTGGGCGGTTCGGGCTCCAGGAGCGTCGCGGAGACTTGGAAGTAGGCAGCCAGCCGGACCGGTTGGTTACCCGCAGTCCAGAACTGGCTGGCGTCCGTGACGGGGACCACCTGCAGCACGATCCGGAAGAGGTTGTCCGTCCCTTGAATTTCAGTCGGGAACGCGGGGAGTCCTTCCACCAGCGTGAAGCGGTTGAGGACGGGGAAATCGCGGAGCGCCTTCAAGGCGAGCCCGAAGAGACGCTGGGCCATGCGCGGGCCGCTTTCGCCGCTGAGAGCACTGTGCGCGGTGAGTTGGTAGTAGAGGTCCAGCCCCATGGGAGCGAAACGCACCGGGGGCTCGTCCTGGCCCGGTGGGGGCAGATTCTTGAGCGTGGCCGATTCGGTGGTGTGATAGAGGTAAAGGCCCACGGTGGCGTCCCCGCTGAGTTGGTCCGGCGAGGTCGCGGAAACGGAAAGCGCGTTGAGCACCGTCGCCGGCTGATTCAGGGCAACCAGTCCGGATCGCACGCGGCGCTTCACCACGGTTTCCAGCGTCGTCGTCACCAGGGAAAGGTCGAGGAGAGGCATGGAGGCGACGGGTCAGAGTTGGCCGAGGCCGAAGCGGGCCGAGGACCCCGCTCCGGGATGGGCTCGATGCGTGACACGCCGCGGTGCCGGCCGAGGTGCGGCCAAGGACGGGCGCGAAGCCGGCGATGGGGGGACGACCTCCACCGTCAACTGCCCGATCACCACGGTGGGTGAAGGTACGGCGGGCGGGGCGGGCGGCCGCACGCCCGCGACGTTCGCCGGTGCCAGGGTCGCGGGGACCGG
The DNA here is from genome assembly GCA_964430505.1 of uncultured Akkermansia sp. GTDB lineage: Bacteria > Verrucomicrobiota > Verrucomicrobiia > Limisphaerales > UBA9464 > UBA6176. The sequence goes on from CAYSGH010000046.1 coordinate 28,094, forward strand.
TTCTGGATTCGCCGGTTCCGTCTGCGTGGGCGCGGGTCGGACACTCGACGGCGGCTCGGTCGCGGATCGTGCCCTGTGCGTGAGACGGGCCATGAAGTTATCGGCAGCCCGGAGAAGGCGCTCCTGGGATTCGGGCTGCACGGCTAGACCGGAGGTCGTGCCTTCGGCATCGGGATTCGGACTCCGCAGGTCCCGCGCACCGGCCGACTCCCGCCCGGCCTGCGGGGGCACCTTTGGTGCGGTGGCGGAGCCTTGATCCTGATGGCTGGCGGGTTCGTGCGCTCCGTGGCCTGCCAGTATGGGGGTTGGGAGGTCACCGGCCTTTGGCATTGAAAGCCGCCCGGGCGCGTTCGGGGGGGAGGGGGTGATGCGGTCGTTGGGGGTCACGGCCTTGGGCGAGCTAGGAACGATCTGCTCGATGGGCCTCCGGGCGGGGACTGTTGCGGCGCCCGGGACCCGTGAGGCTGGAACCAAAGCCGACTGTGATCCGGGCTGATCGTCGTCTATACGGGTTGTCAGGGGCGGCCGCGTTTCCGCTTGGAATCGGGGAACCGCAAGCTGGCTTTGGACGGGTGTTCCGGTCGTCTCGAACGGATCGGCGAGCGGTGCGTGTGTCGCTGCGGGTCGCGCAACGGGTCTTGGCCACGGCGCGCCTTGCGTGCGGGCGATAAGTCGGCCGAAGTAGCTATTCATGGCGCGTAATGGTTAAAGGGTGAGTAAGTCGGGTGACGTCCTTCGCCAATGACTGAATCCGGATCGATCAGCCGAACAAAGCTGCGGCGCTCGCAGCGACGAAGCGACAGAATCTCAATAAGGCTCCAACCGTAGCCGCGGGCGAGGAGATGGACTTCTTGGAGCAGGCGGGGACGTTCCGCGACCAGCGATCCGAGGAGGTAGCTCTGGATGTCAAAGCGAAGCGCCTGGGACTCCCCGCACTCGGGGCAGCCCGCGTTCAACTCGAGATCCAGCAAGGGTGCGAACTTGGTGAATATGGATTCGACGACAGCGGGCTCGGGGCGGACGCGGGAAACGTCGAGTACGCATCGGTTCAGGAGCCCGGCCGCCGCGTCTGCGGGAGACAGCGGTGACACCGCGCGTTCATCCAGGCCGGTGGGCAGTCGGAAGCAAAGGCCTTCGGGCCCCTCGAAACGGTTGTCGCCGAGGCGACGGACGGTTTGAGTCTCGGCCTGTCGGTGCAGGGTGTCCGAGAGTTCGCCGAGCGAGAAATCGATGTCGAAGGGTTGGCGGCAGCGGCAGCAATTGAGGGTGCTCTCGATGCGGTCGCCGTAGGTCTGGCGAAAGACGGCGGCGAGCAAATGGTCCCGGTCGGCGGCGACGAGTTGGTCGGGCGGCGGCGGTGGGGGCGCCCCAGGCTCGGGTTGCACCAGGGCCGCCAGCAGGTCGATGGCGTCTTCCGTGGAGGTGCCCTGGACGGAGCGTTCGTCCGCGCCGGTCAGCTCGCGCAGGCGGACGCGCGGCTGACCGGAGGCAAAGTGCAGGGCGATGACCGGGCCGGAGATCATGTCTGGGTCGGTTCGGTGACCGAGGTGTCGCGTTCCCAGCCCTCGTTCTGGAGGACCATGTGTTCGATCGCGATGGCGTGAGCATTCGCATCGAGTTCCGGCATGGCTTGGTACTCGCTCACCCAGCAGCGGTAGACCTTGTAAGCCTTGGCCACGCTGCCTTGCTCGTTGAGGAGTTCGATGATGAGGTCTTTCCGGAACTTCTCGAGGGAGATGGCCGCGTCCCCGTCCGTGTTGTAGATGAGGTTCGCCCAGTTCTCGAACTCGGGGTCGTGGGTGAGGCCGCGTTCGAGGGTGATGGGCTCGAATTTCCAGACGCTGGGCGAGACCCGCGAGGTGCTGGGGTCGCCACCCTCGCGGTGGGTGACCGGCTCGGTGGAGCGCTTCAAGGCGCTGATCTTGCTGACGCCGGCGACGTAGCGGCCGTCCCACTTGATCCGGAACTTCATGTTCTTGTACGGGTCGAAGCGGGAGGCGTTGACGGTGAATTGGGGAGCGGCCATGGGATGAGTTCCTGGGATGCGGTGACGTTGGTAGGGCGCTTGGCTTCAGTGGGGCTCAGGTTTCGATCTGTCCCGCCATCTGCTGGAGATAGAGGATGACAAACTCGGCGGGCTTCAACGGGGCGAAGCCGACCCAGACGTTCACAATCCCGAGGTTGCGGTCGTTCTGGGTCGTGGTCTCCGCGTCGCACTTCACGAAGTAGGCGTCCTTCGGCGTCCGCCCCTGGAAAGCGCCCTGGCGGAAGAGATTGTGCATGAAGGCCCCCACGTTCAGCCGGATCTGCGACCAGAGCGGTTCGTCGTTGGGTTCGAACACCGCCCACTTGAGTCCGCGGTACAGGCTCTCCTCCATGTAGAGCGCCAAGCGCCGGATGGGGATGTACTTGTAGTCGTGTGGCGTGTCGTCGTCTCCCTGGTTCGTGCGGGCACCCCAGTTCACGATCCCGCTCGGGAACACCCGGATCGTGTTGATCGCCCGCGGGTTTAGGATGCCGTTTTCCCCGTCCGAAAACCGTTGCTCCACCCCCACGATCCCCCGCAGGTCCGCCTCGATCCCGGCCGGTGCCTTCCAGACTCCCCGCGTCCCGTCCGTGCGGGCGAAGAGTCCGGCGATGGCGCCGGCCGGCCCGATGTTCTGGCTCAAACCGTTCTCCGTGATGGTGAGCCGCGGGAAGAACAACGCGCTGTAGTCCTTCACGAGACCGACGCGCAGGGCCGCGACCCCGGTTGAAGCCTTCTGCGCATCCGTCCAGCTCGCCGGCGGATCCATGATCAGGAACGCGCGCCGGAGTTGGCAGAACACGCTGGCGTTGCCGTACAGGCTTTGCACCGAGACCGCCTCGTCCGCCACCGGCGGCAGGAGCAGCAGGTTGAAAAGGTCCACTTCCTTGTCGATGACCTCGTAGGCGGCATCGTAGTCCGCCGCCAGGGGGGCCGTGCCGTCCGACGCCGCGCTCCCGGCCGAGGTCTGCAGCCCGAGACTCTGTCCGTCCGCTCCCACGCTGTAGTAATGCACGTTTTTCGTGAAGTGCGACACGGGGAGGGGGGGATTCGTGACCAGCTGGACCTGGGTCGAAATGAAGTTATCCGCGGCCGCGTCCGTGGGCAGAATGGCCAGCCGGCAGCCGTAGGATTCTGCGGTCCACGGCCAACTCCTCCCTGCCGGTGGGGTGAATTCGTTGATGCGCTGCGCGATGATGGCGAGTTTCTCGCGGATGCCGTCGGAGTTTCCGTTGGCGGATCCCGCGTGGGCGTCTTGCGAAACGCTTTTGCCCGGCCCGGTGGTGACGACGTTCGGGGTCCCCGTCTGCAGGTTGATGAAGCTGGCCACCGGCGCCCCGGTGGCGTTGTCGATGGCCTCGAGCGTGAGCTGGTTGAGGTTATCCTGGGTCACGTCCCCCAACGCGTTCACGTTTGCCGGGTCAAGGGCGCGGAAGGTGATGCCGGTCGGCGCCGGGCGGCGACTCGCGAAGGCGCCCACCTCGAGTCCGCCTTGCTCCGTGCCCAGCATCAGCGGCACCGCCAGGTCGCGTTGGGTGCCGGAAGCGGTCCCCGACCGGATGAAGACGTCGCCGTTGGCTCCGCTCTTGCGCGTGATGTGCAGACGGCGGCTAAAGGCGGGGGGGTTGGGGGGGGTGGGGGGGGGGGTGGTGGGGGGGAATGAGACCTCCACGGTGACACCAGGAAGGCCGGCGTTGGTGAAGGCCGTCTGGATGGCGTTTGCGACGGCGGTGGTGAGGTTTCCCGGCGTGTCATCCACCACGATGCTCGAAAGGTCCACGTCGACGTAGGGGCTGCCGCTGATACTGATGCGGAAACGGTTGGTCGTGGCGGAGGAGCCGAGGACGGCTGCCCACGCCGCTTTGAAGCTAGGATCCGTGTTCGCGGCTTGAGCCACCGCGCGACCCGAGAGCGAAAAGCCCCAGGTCGAGTTCGGCGCGGGCGCCGCGTTGAGGTCAAAGGCGTCGATGAGCCTGGAATTCTGGGTGAGGAAATCGGGGGCGTAGCTCGGTGATTTGGGATCCATCGAGAGGTTGCGCCAGGTCTCGGCGTCCTTCTTGACCCGGGCCCCGGTGGATGAGACCTCCCACCGGAAGAGTTCGAGGTTGAAGGTAACCTCCGGCTGCGCACCGTTATAGAAGACGCGTGCACGAATGCTTTCGCCGAGGACGCCGCGGTCCTTGGCGGACAACTTCAGTGTGACTTGTCCATTCTCGGTCTTTAGATCGACCGTTGAGTACCCGGCATCTCGGGCGACGCGCATGACGTAGCAGTCCGTTCCTCCGTTCAGAAAGAAAAGTTTTACGTAACGGGCCAGGCATCCGGCAGCCGAATCTTCGCCAAACCGGTCTCGGAAAGTGGTGTAGTTCGAGCAACGGATAGGGCGCAAAATGGGACCCTTGCGCGAGGTTCCGATGAACATCGCGATGGAGGTGCTGACGCCGGTGATGGTTCGGACGCCACTGGGGACTTCCTGAACATAGACGCCGGGATAGGTTGGGGACACGGGCATAGGTCAATGGAGGGATGGAGGTTGAAGTGATGTGGTAGGGCTGACAGGAGGCTGCGTGCTGTGGAAGAGGCGGGTGAAGAGGGGGGATGCCGACACAGCGCGGCCTTGGCCGTTCGGGGCCTTGCTGCGGTGGCGGATGTTGCTGCGCGCGTTCATGACCGGGGCCGGGTGGGGCCGCCTCGGTGCATAACGAAGCGCGGGGCGTGTTTCTTACACCGACTTGGACGTTTTTTTGCGTCGTCCAGTCGTGGGGAACGACCGGGTTGGGTCCCGCCGAGGCCATCGGCAAGGGGGAAGGTCCTGCATTCGGGATGCATGGAATCCTCACGGGGCATGGTCAAAGTGCGAACGATGCTTATGGGAAAGTCAAGGGGAGATTTGATAGGGGCTTGATGTTTTGGGTGGTCGGCGACGGGTCGTCGCCACGGGGTTCAGGGGGGGCGAGGCGGGCATGGCCACCGATGTGTTTTGTCCGACGGATGGGCGTGTCCACGGGGCGGCACCGGCGCGGCGTCGGGGCTCCCAACGTGAAGGACGCGGTGCGGGGAATGGACGTTGGGTTGTGGGAGCGGCCAACGCGGGAAGGGGGGCGTCGGGGCCGCAACATCGAGCAGCGCCTTTGCGGGCTTTGCGATCTTTGTGGCGATCCAACCGGTGTCGCGTGATGGAGGCGGGTGAGGGGGTATTGGCCACAAAGGACGCAAAGAACGCAAAGCGGGCAGGCCGAATCGGGTTCACTCGCCTTGGAGGGCGCGTTTGGGACGGCAGGTTCGCCTCCGGCTGCTCCCCACCCCGCCTCGCGGCGACGCAGTTGCCTTCGGCTACCCGACGCCATGTCAGCGTCGTACTCGATCTTTCATCGGTTCGTCTCATCCGCATCACACACGCACGTGGCAGCGCCGTCCCGGCGCTGGGCATGGGAGCCAGCGGCGGGACGCCGCTGCCACTCTCCTTCACGCAGGGTGGCAGCGCCGTCCCGGCACTGGGCATGGAAGCCAGCGGCGGGACGCCGCTGCCACTCTCCTCCAGGCACGGTGGCAGCGCCGTCCCGGCGCTGGGCATGGAAGCCAGCGGCGGGACGCCGCTGCCACTCTCCTCCAGGCAGGGTGGCAGTGACGTCCCGGCGCTGGGCACGGGAGCCAGCGGCGGGACGCCGCTGCCACTCTCCTCCAGGCAGGGTGGCAGTGACGTCCCGGCGCTGGGCACGGGAGCCAGCGGCGGGACGCCGCTGCCACTCTCCTTCACGCAGGGTGGCAGCGCCGTCCCGGCGCTGTGTGAAGCCCCCCCACCCCTTCACGACAAAACCGTTCCACGACCTTTCGATCAGGGTGCCCCG
>CAYSGH010000047.1:0-33890 GCA_964430505.1 uncultured Akkermansia sp.
TGGTCGCCTCGTCCGATGCGTGAACGCTCGTCCGGTGCGTTTCTGGCGTTGGTGGACGATGTCCCAACCGATCCCGGAGCCACGCCACACGACGTTGACACACCTTCATCACGCGATGGGCAAGGACAACCTCACCCAGGCGCTGGCCTCCGTCACCAGTCCGCGCCCCAATCTCGACCGAGGCTTTCATGCATACGCGCCAATCGGCGGTCCTGACATGCGGATTCTGACTCGACCCTCCATCCTCCATCCTTCACCCCTCGCCCCCGCCCCCCACTTCACGCCCCCCGCCTCCACGCTGGCATGGACTCCCCAACCACCCCATGCTGACCCAGCGCAATTCAATATGTCCGACACGCCTTCCACGCCCGCCGCCCCGTCCGACTTCATCCGTGACATCGTTGTGGCCGACGTCGCCGCCGGCCGCCATCGCCTCGTGGTCACGCGGTTCCCGCCGGAGCCCAACGGCTACCTGCACATCGGCCATGCCAAGTCGATTTGCCTGAACTTCGGCATCGCCCGCGAGAACGGAGGCCGATGCAACCTGCGCATGGACGACACCAACCCGACCAAGGAGGACGTCGAGTACGTCGAGTCCATCCAGGCGGACGTGCGCTGGCTCGTCTCGGGCTGGGCCGACCACGTGCTGGGACTCAAGCCGCAATCCGCCCATGCGGAGGCCGCCACGATCCATGGCCGCCCCGACCACGCCATCCAGGCCGTGCGCGGCGCGGAAGCCGCCGGGCAGGACCTCGAGCCGTTCTTCGCCTCGGACTACTTCCCGCAGCTCTTCGACTTCGCCGTCCGCCTCATCGAGAAGGGCATGGCCTACGTCTGCGACCTGTCGCCCGAGGAGACGGACCGCTACCGCGGCGCGCCGGACCGGCCCGGGCAGGAAAGCCCGTTTCGCAACCGAAGCGTGGCCGACAATCTCGAGCTGTTCCGCAGGATGCGCGCGGGCGAGTTCCCGGACGGGGCCCGCACGCTGCGCGCCCGCATCGACATGGCGTCGCCCAACGTGTGGCTTCGGGACCCGATCCTCTACCGCATCCGCCATGCGGCGCACCATCACACGGGCAACCAGTGGTGCATCTACCCGATGTACGACTTCGCGCATTGCCTGAGCGACTACATCGAGGGCGTGACGCACTCCATCTGCACGCTGGAGTTCGAGGTGCATCGTCCGCTGTACGACTGGATCTTGGGCGCGCTGGACCTGCCGCGCGCCCTGCCCCGCCAGATCGAGTTCGCGCGGCTGAACCTCGGCTACACCGTGATGAGCAAGCGCAAGCTGTTGCAGCTCGTCACCGAGGGGATCGTCACGGGCTGGGACGACCCGCGCATGCCGACGATCTCGGGGCTGCGTCGCCGCGGCGTGCTGCCCGGCTCCCTGCGCGAGTTCGCGCGCCAGATTGGCGTCACCAAGTTCAATGGCCTCACGGACGTCGCCGTGCTTGAGAAGTGCATCCGCGACGACCTCAACCGCGTCTCGCAACGACGGCTGGCGGTGCTGAACCCCATCAAGGTGGTCCTCACCAACATCGAGCCCGGCGAGTCCATCCCCTGCGAGGCCACGAACAACCCCGAGGACCCCTCGGCGGGCACCCGCACGATCCAGCTCACGCGCGAGGCTTGGATCGAGCAGGACGACTTCATGGAGACGCCCCCGCCCAAGTACTTCCGGCTGCGCCCCGGGGGCGAGGTGCGGCTCAAGTACGCCTGCATCATCCGGTGCGACGAGGTCATCAAGGATGCGGAGGGAGGGATCGTGGAGCTGCGCTGCTTCGCGGACCTCACGACGCGCACCGGCCAGCCCAACGCGGGGCGCAAGGTCAAGGCCGCCATCCACTGGGTTTCGGCGGCCCTTGCGGTGCCCGCCGACGTCCATCTCTACGACCGCCTGTTCACAGAGGAGGAACCGGAGAAGGACGGCCGCGACTTCCAGTCGGTGCTGAACCCGCATTCCCTGCGCGTCGTACGCGCCTGGCTGGAGCCCTCGCTGTCGGGAGCGACGCCCGCGGACCGTTTCCAGTTTGAGCGACTGGGTTACTTCTGCCTGGACGCCGCCTCGCAACCCGGAGCCCTTGTGTTCAATCGCACCATCTCCCTCAAGGACTCGTGGGCGAAGGCAAAGGGTGAATAGCCTGGCTGGGACCTGCCCGGTTTTGACGCGCGTCACCCCACCCTGGCAGCCGGACATCACTCCACGGTGATGGCCGCGACGAAGGCCCGGGAACGGCTCGTGCCCACCATGAAGTCGAGTGACCGGATGGGCTGGGATGGCTCCGGGTTCTCCCAGGTGACGCGGCACAGGTGAGCCAAGGCACCATTGGTTGCGCCACGGCCGGGGTCGATCCACGCGACGGTCGCCGTTGATGGGGCATGGGAGGCTGAGGGCCTTGGCGATGACGGGGATGTTGGAACGGGCCACCCCGTGACGTGCTTCCCAAGGAGAACCGGGAACTCCCGATGGCTGCCGTCGGCAAAGTGAATCCGCCACCGCGCGCATTCCTCACCCTGGGCGCGGAACCGGCCATCCACCTCTTGGAGGAAGTGGATGCGGCGACACGGCCGGCCGACGGGGATGCCCGAGACCGTGCGAATGGGAAGGGAACCGAGGGGAGCCGAGCCCTCGGCCCGGAGGAGGGTGCCATACTCGACGGGCTCAAGTCGTACGAGGCCGCGGAGGTCGAAGGGAATTCCTTGCAGGACAACATGGCCGCGGGGGACGCGAGCGAGCTCACCCCGCGCCAACATCGGGAACGAGTGCGTGTAGAACGCGCCCAGGTCGAGGGCTTCTTCCGGGCTCCGAGGGTCACGAGGGGGGATGGCAAGCGCCGCCAGCCGGGCCTTGGCCGCATCCAGTGCTGGCCCCTCCTGGATCTTGGCCGCTTGCTCAACGTGGAAACTCGCGGACTTCCATCGCGGGACGGAGTCGGCTTCCCGAGCCCTCGACAGGTGCCACCCAGCCGGGTCGCGCCGCAGGCCAACCGCCCCCTCGGGTCGGGTGGGGCGAGGCTCCGCGCAGGTGGAGGCCATGAGGGTTGACGGCATCCACTCCAGTTGGTCGCCAAGAAGGCGTCGCCCGGAAAGCCGCTGCGCCGCCTCCGCCAGGACGGGCGTCGCGGACGTTGCAGGCGTGAGGTCCCATCCTCGCAACGTCCCCTTCCCATCGATGGTGACGAGACGATGCGCCGCGTTGATGGCAACGAAGCGAATCGCCTCGGGATGCTGGAGCCATGGCGTGGCTGGCTCGCCCGTGGTGACCTCCGCAGCCCATGCGCGACCGTCGAGGGTGGAGGCCGCCAGCCACCGGCCATCCGGGCTGAAGTTATAGCAAGAAGAGGCCATGCCGCCCTGCGGCCCCAGCACCGGGATGAGGGTGGCGCGGTCCAGGTCCAAGAGTAGCAGCCGGCCATTGGCGGCCTCCACCAGCAGCGTCCTGGCAGACGGACTCCACTTCACGAAGTTCGCCAGCAGGGGCGATCCTTGGGCCGTCGGCAGCGGCACCTCGACGTTGCGGTCCAAATCCAGCACATGCACCCGGCGATCCACGGTGCGGACCGCCGCCAAGGGGGCCGTGGGATGCAAGGCATAGGAGCTGACGGATGCGCCCCACGCATGGCTCCGCATGGCGGGGCGCTCCTCGTTCCATCGTCCAAAGAAAAGGCGGGACCGGGCCGGACTCTCCGTCCAGCAAGCAAGCTGGCCGTCCGGGGAGAGACCGGGCACCAAGACCATGTCCTCGGACTCCGCATGGGGCATGGGCACCTCCCGCTCCAGCGAACCGTCCGCGGTGCGCCAGACCCGGACGCGCGCCTCTCGGTCGATGGTGATGAGGCGGGAGTCATCCTGCGTGAAACGGGCCGCTCCCACCGGACAGGGATGGCTCAGGCGTTGCGAGGCCCACGCAGTCCCCGCCTGCCGCGCCAGGACCACGTCGCAACCTGCCGGGTCCGGAACCATGAGCACGTTGAAGGCCGCCCATAGGCGCGCCCGATGTCCGGCCACCACGGCCCCGTGCGGAAGCATGCCCGGGACGTCGTGGATCAATTCCTGTCTTCCGGACGACCCGTCGATGAACTGCGGCAACGGCTTGCCATCGACCTCCATTACGACGGCGATGCCGTCCCCGGCCACCATGGCGGCGGGAAAGGCAAATCGCGGGTGGGGCGGCGAAAGCGGGATTCCCGCGATCTGCAGGCGCTCGGCTTCGTCCGTTGGGGCCGTGAGGTCCAGGACGATCACGGTCCCATGATGCGTGCCGGCCGCCACCCGGGTGGCGTCGGGACTGAATGCGACGGCATGGACGGGGGAGCCCAGTTGCATGGGAGGGGTGCGGGGCGCGCCAGAGCAAAGGTCCCAAACCCGCATCCATCCATCGGTGGATCCGGCGACCACGGAGGAGCCATCTGGGCTGATGCTGGCGCTGATGCCATGGCCGCCGGGCAGCAGCAATGGGGGAAGAACGGGTTGTCCATCGTCCAACGAGCGCACGGAGAAGCCGTTTGCCTCGTCCGACAAGAGGAAGCGGCGGGTTGGCAATCCCTGGGGTTCGAGAACCGCGAGGATCTCGGCGGCCCGGGTGACGCGGAGGTCCAAGCCCGGCGTGGGGCCGCCCAAGACCGACAACCCAGCGCTGACGGACCCGACACCGGTCATGACAATGATCCGTTGGTCCCATGGCCAAAAGACGAGGCGCTTCACGTCCTCGGCGCTGACGATGGGCGCGCCCTCCAGGGTGCCGTCCGACGTTCTCCAGATTCGGACGGCCCGGTCCGACCCGCCGCCACCCGTGGCAAGGTGCTTCGAATCAGCGCTGAAGGCGAGGGCCCGGATGCTTGAACGATGCCCGCGAAGGACATGCCGGACGCCCCCTGACGCGGCATCGATCAGCCGGACGTGGAGCCGCTGCGAATCGACAACGGCCACGGTGCGCTCGTCCGGGCTAAGGGCGGCCACCGCGATGTCGCGAACGTCGAGCCCGATGGGAGTGAGGGTCGAGCCGTCCAGGAGGACAGCCCGCATGGCCTGCGACGGCCCGGGAGGGTCAGCCCCGGCCGCAGGCACCGCCAACACGCGGTGCCCCTGCTGCACGAAGCGTGCCTCCACCGGCCCGCCCATCGCCGCGAGCCGGCCCAGGATCGCGCCGGACTGGGAATCCCAGAGGGTGATATTCCCGGCCACGTCACCCGCCACGATGCGAAGGCCATCCTGGCTGAAGGCCAGGGATGAGACGGCAGCGGTGGCGGCAAGGGCCAAGGCCGGCGTTGGGGCTTGCTGGAGAATCTGTCGAACCCGAGTCCTGTGGAGGGCAGCCTCGGCCGGCTGGCTTTCCAACTCGGGAACCGCACCCGCAAGCAAGACGGCCGCCGCTCCCAGATCATCGGCAACCATGGCACGAACACCCTGCGCGGCGAGGCTTCGTCCATGGGCCACCTGGGCTCGGACGCGGCCGACCGTCCAATTGTGCCAAGCGCTCCTTCCAAGCCACAAGGATCCCACCATGGCCAGGGTGATGGCTGCGATCTGGGAGGCGGCACGTAGGAGGCGCACGCGACGGTCGCGAGCCTCGACGGATCCGCCGGAACGGAGCAGGCGAAGATCCGACGCCATCTCGGCCGCCGAGGGATAGCGTTCCTCGCGCCGTGTCGCGCAGGCCTTGAGCAAGACGGCATTCAGCTCTCGCAGGGCGGACGCGTCGGGGCCGTGCCGCATGGCCATCCCGGGGCTCGGGAAACTTCTGCGGTCCATGCCCATGGCCGCCTCGTACAACACCATCCCCAGGCTATACACGTCCGCCTGGGGCGAGTTGGGCCCCTCAGGAGCCACGTAGCCCTCCGTGCCCACGAACGTCTTGGCCTGGGACGCCTCGATGACGAGCCCGATGTCGGCCAGCTTCGGTTGGCCGCGCACGAAGACGATGTTGGAGGGCTTGATGTCCCGGTGGATCAGGCCTTCTGCGTGCAGGTGGGCCAGCGCATCCGCCAGCCGCCACCCAATCTCCACGCAGTCCGCCACCGGCAGGCGATGACCCGGCGCAAGACCCTCCGACAAGGTTCTCGGCTCATAGCACCGGGCCGCCGCGTCGCCATCCCGCAACGCGGTAGCCTCCGCGAGTCCGCCCGCCGCGTCGTCGGCCAGTTCCATGACGTAGTGGAAGGACGCCATGGCGGGGTCCTGACCGGTGTGCAGGATGGCCACGAACCCCGGATGATTGCGAGAGATCGGCTCGAACCGGCGCACCCCCGCAAACTCACGGTCATACGAAGACTGGTTCTCGAAGGAGTCCCGTTGCACCACCTTGATGGCCCGCCATGAACCCAGGACCGTCCGCGCGAGCCAAACCCGGCCGTAGCTGCCCTCGCCGACGCAACGGATCACCTCGTGATCCGGGATGACCGGGGGCGCAGGATCTCTTCGGCTCGCCGAGGTCATGCACCGGGCGGCTCGGCGGCACGGAAGCGTTCGATCTCCTTCTGGAGCCTTCGGGCAAGCCGATGCCGCACCACGTAAACGTGGGCGCGGCTCACCCCAAGGATGCGGGCGATGTCAGGATCATCGATTTGGTCGATGATGCTCATGTGGAAGATCTGGAAATGCTGCGGGGATGCCTGCCGCTTGAGGCTTTCCATCCCTGCCAGAAGGGCGTTTTCACGCCACAACTCCTGCCAGCGAGTTGAGAATGGGTCCGTGCTGAGCGCCACGGGGCTGGGTGCCGGCGCACCGGCCGCGCCCCCTGGCGGCGACGTCGGGAAGGTCTCATAGCCCGGCGTGCTGCGGCGTCGAAGATGGTCGATGACGCGAAGCTGTGCGATCCGGCAGACCCAGCCCTCGAAGGTTCCCTTGCTGCGATCGTAAATGAAGCCAGGGATGCTCCGCGCCACGGAGAGCAACGTCTCCTGGACGACATCGTCGGCCTCGTCGGACCTCAGGCCGGCCTTGACGGCCGAGGCCCGGATCACGCGGCCGTAATCCAGGGTGAAGCGCCGCCAGCTCTCCTGGTCCGACCAGTTCTTGAGCCGTTCGAGAAAGCTGGACCGGGTCGCCCTGCGCTGGGAGGTCGGACCGCTCATGAAGTCGCCCGTTTGCCCGTCAACGCTTCATGGCCCAAACCAGGCACGGATGGATGATCCCCCCACTCAACGCTCACATTGTGCAAGGACATGGCGAAAGCCTCCAAGGTCCATCCTCAGGTTTCAAGGATTCTGCCGACCGGGGTCGACGACGCAGCAGCCCGCGTCGCGGTTGGGGAAAACCGGCCTTGATCCACCCGGGCCACGCGGCAAAGCATCAAGACCATGCGCGTCTCCCGCCTGCTTCACACTCGTTACCGCGTCGATGACCTCGACCGGTCCATCCGCTTCTACAAGGAGGTCCTTGGACTGGACGAGATTCGGCGGCACAAGTCGCCGCGGGGCTCCGAATTGGTGTTCCTGAAGGCCCCGGGCAGCGACGAGACCATCGAGCTGTGCTGCTTCCCAGCCAGCGGCCCGGTGCACGTCCAGGCGGACCTGACGCACCTTGCGTTTGAGGTGGAGAGCCTCGCGACGTTCGGCGACCACTTGAAGTCCCTCGGGCTCGCGTATTCCGATGGGCCCACGTACAAGCCGGACGGATCCGGCGGGTTTGCCTTCATCGACGCTCCCGAGGGCTACGAGATCGAGTTGATCCAGCGCTCGCCCGTCACCTTGGGCGGCAATGCCACCTACTGAAGGTTGCCAGCCGCGAGCCCATGGCCACTCCACACCCTCTTTGTCCGCCGCCATGGCGAGCCGGAGCGCTGCGGCTCTCGGCCGTTGGGCGTCCCTTGGTGATGGGGGTGGTCAACGTGACACCCGACAGCTTCTCCGATGGCGGGCAGTGCATGGAGCCTGGGGCGGCGATTCGTCACGGGCTGGAGTTGGTCTCGGAGGGGGCGGACATCCTGGACGTTGGCGGGGAGTCCACTCGGCCCGGGGCAACGCCGGTGACGTCCGGGGAAGAGCTGCGACGCGTGCTTCCCGTGATCCGGGCGTTGGCCCGGGAGGCGCGCGTGCCGCTCTCCATCGACACGCGCCACGCGGAGGTTGCAGAGGTCGCGCTGGAGGCGGGAGCGACGATCATCAATGACGTCGAGGCCGGCCGCGCTGGCCCGAAGATGTGGGAGGTCGCACGGCGGGGCGGAGCCGGGTATGTCTGCATGCACATGCAGGGCACGCCTGCGACGATGCAAGACCAGCCGGCCTACGGGGACGTGGTGGCCGAGGTGCGCGCCTTCCTCGGGGCCCGCCTTGCCGCCCTTGCCGAGGCGGGCCTCGACCCGGCGACGGTGGCCGTGGACCCCGGGATTGGTTTTGGCAAGGGGTTGGCCCACAACCTCGCGCTGCTGCGGGCCTTGCCCGAGTTTGTCGCATTGCAGCACCCCGTGCTGCTCGGCGTCTCGCGCAAGGGTTTCATCGGGACGATAACGGGGGCGGCGCGACCTGCGGATCGACTGGCGGGCGGGTTGGCGTGCGCACTGCACGCGGCACGGTGCGGCGTGGCCATCCTTCGCACCCATGATGTTCGGGCAACGGTCGAGGCGCTGCGAATGTGGGCGGCCTTGGAGGGAGGGGGGAGCGTGTCATGAACGATCTCTTGGCGTGGGTGCTGAAGGCGTGGAGGCCGCTGCTGGAGATCCTGATCCTCGCGGTGGGGATCTACCAGGCGTTCGTGTTCCTGCGCGGCACGCGCGGCGCGCCCATCGTGACGGGGTTTCTTGCGGTCCTGCTCGCATTGACGCTGAGCAGTCGGTTGCTGGACTTGCAGGTCCTGAGCGTGCTGCTCAACCAGTTCTTCGCCGTGCTGGCGGTGGCGATCGTCGTCCTGTTCCAGCCTGAGATCCGTCGCATGTTGGCCCAGGTGGGAACCCTGCCGCTGGCGTCGAATGCCCAGCGGGAGCGCGAAAAGATCGAGGTCCTGTGCGAGACGGTGGACCGCTTGGCACCCGTGCGGATCGGCGCGTTGATCGCGCTCGAGCAGGACATCCAGTTGTCCGAGGCGGTCGAGTCGGGCATCACGGTGGACTGCGAGGCCACCCCCGAGATGCTGGAAACCATCTTCTTTCCCAACAATGCCATCCATGACGGCGGGGTGATCATCAAGGGCAACCGTATCCTCCGGGCGGCCTGCATCTTCCCACTCAGCCAGCGGGACGACCTCCAACGCTCTCTGGGCACCCGGCATCGCGCCGCCATTGGGCTCTCGGAGGAGACGGACGCCGTCGTGGTGGTGGTCTCGGAGGAGACCGGACAGGTGAGCTATGCCCATCGCGGGCATCTCACGCGAAACGTGACCGTGGAGGACCTGAGGTCCTTCTTGACGCAGGTGTTGGTGCGCCGAGGGGCTCAACGGCCTTGGCTGCAACGCTTGTGGCCGAAGGGCATGTTGACCCAAGGGAACTAACCCATGTCGCTGCGCCATTTCCTCACGCACAATCGCTGGCAGAAGTTCTTCGCGCTGCTCCTGGCCACCCTGATCTGGATCACCGTCCGCCAGGGCGTGGACCGCAACGTCGGCCCGGCCTATCGGACGTTCACCGGAGTTCCCATCCGCGTCCTGACGCTGGCCTCCGACCTGGATCAGTTCCGCGTCGCCCCAGCCGAGGTCACCGTCATCCTCCGCGGCAAGCCGGACACCCTCGCCCAGCACTCGAACCGCTCGGTCGAGGCCTACGTCAACCTCGCTGATCCATCCGTTGGCACCGGCAAGCAGGCAAGCGTCCATGTCAACGCCGAGGGCGCCGAGGTGGTGTCCATCTCGCCGCGAGACGTCTCCATCGAACGCATCCCCGCCCCCCCCCCGGACACTCGACGACTCCCATGAATCCTCCCAGTGCACCGCGCATCTTTGGAACCGACGGCGTTCGCGGCCGCGCCAACCTGGAGCCCGTGACCGCCGAGACGGCGCTCCGCCTCGGGCGGGCCGTGGCCCACGTCTTCAAGTCCCCCCACCTCGTCGCCCGCGACCGACAGCGCTTCCGCATTGTCATCGGCAAGGACACGCGCCTCTCCGGCTACATGCTGGAGAATGCCATCTCCTCCGGCATCCTCTCCATGGGCGTGGACGTGGTCCTCATCGGCCCCCTCCCGAGCCCCGGCGTCGCCTACGTCACGCGCTCCCTCCGCGCCGACGCCGGCATCGTCATCACGGCCTCCCACAACCCTTACGACGACAACGGCATCAAGTTCTTCGGCCCGGACGGCTACAAGCTGGCCGACGACATCGAGCATCGGATCGAGGACCTCGTCTTCTCGGGCGAGATCGGCAGCATCCGCCCCACCGCCGGCGAGATCGGCAAGGCCGTGCGCATCGACGACGCCCTGGGCCGTTACGTGGAACATGCCAAGTCCTCATTCCCTCGCGGCCTCACCCTCGAGGGCCTCCGCGTCGTGGTCGATTGCGCCAACGGCGCGGCCTATAAGTCCACGCCTGCCGTCCTGCGCGAACTCGGCGCGGAGGCCATCGTCACCGGCAACCAACCCAACGGCACCAACATCAACCTCGACTGCGGCTCCATGCATCCCGCCGCCCTCTGCGCCCGCGTCCGCGAGCACCGCGCCGACATCGGCATCGCCCATGACGGCGACGCGGACCGGGTCATCCTGTGCGACGAGCATGGCAACCTCATCGACGGCGACGACATCCTCGCCATCTGCGGCCTCCAACTGCTCCGGGAGCGCCGCCTCGCTAAGGAAACCCTCGTCGCCACCGTCATGTCCAACGCCGGGCTCGACGCCGCCATTCGCGCCCACGGCGGCAACGTCCTCCGCACGGACGTCGGCGACAAGAACGTCATCGACCGCATGGTGGCCGACGACCTCAATTTGGGCGGCGAGCAATCCGGGCACCTCATCTTCCGCGACCATTCGACCACCGGGGACGGCTTGGTCGCGGCGCTTCAAGTCCTGTCCATCATGAAGGCCCAGGGCATGCCCCTCTCCCGGCTCGCTCGCTGCTGGACCCGTTTCCCGCAGCTCCTCACCAACGTCCGCGTCCGCGAGAAGCGCCCCTTCGACGACATCGACGGCCTCGGCGCATTGCTGGCCGCCGCCACCGCCGCGCTTACCCCCAAGGGCGGACGCGTCTTCCTCCGGTACTCCGGCACGGAACCCAAGGCGCGCCTCCTGGTGGAGGGCCCGGACGCACTCGAGCTCGACGCGTTGTCCCGGACCATTTGCGAGCACCTTCGCCGGGAGGTCGGCGTCGATTCCTGAACTTTTTCCGCCCACACCCGTAGCCCAAGGCAACCCAGCCCATGAACGCACCTCGCCTCCTCGCCATGGCCGCCGCAGCCCTCCTCGTGTCGGCCCACGCGAACGCCCAGTCCAACGCCCGCATCCCCGACGACTACGCCATTCCGCCCGAGGCGCTCGCCCGGGCCGAGGGCGTCCCAACCGGTCGCGTCGAACCCTTCGCCTTCAACGACTCCAAGGTCTTCCCCGGCACCGAGCGCCAGGGCTGGGTGTACATCCCGGCACAGTACGATGGGTCGCGCCCGGCCGCGCTCATGGTGTTCCAGGACGGCCATGCCTACGTGTCCACCAACGGCCGCATGCGCGCGCCCGTCGTCCTCGACAACCTCATTGCCAACGGCCAGGTGCCACCGCTGATCGGCGTGTTCATCAACCCCGGCCATCGTGGCGCCAACGCCCCCAACGCCAACACCTGGGGCCCGCGCAGCAACCGTTCCCTCGAATACGACGGCCTCGGGCCCGACTACGCCCGGTTCCTCACGGACGAGCTCCTCCCGTTCGTCACGAACCGGTTCCAGCTCAACCTCTCGCCGGACCCCAGGCTTCGCGCCCTCTGCGGCATGTCGTCCGGCGGCATCTGCGCCTTTACCGCCGCGTGGGAACGGCCCGACTCCTTCTCCAAGGTGCTCTCCCACATCGGTTCCTTCGTGAACATCCGCGGGGGCCACGTTTACCCGGCCCTCCTCCGCAAGACGGAGCGCAAGCCCCTCCGCGTGTATCTCCAGGAGGGCGCCAACGACCTCAACAACCTCCACGGCGACTGGCCCCTCTCCAACCGGCAGATGGCGTCTGCCCTTGCCTTCGCCGGCTACGACCACCGCCTCGACTTCGGCGACGGAGCCCACAACGACCGCCACGGAGCCGCCCTCCTCCCCGAGGCCCTCCGCTGGCTGTGGCGCCCCGAATCCACCCCGCCCAACCCCAGCACCAACAACTGGCCCGGCGACGAGGCCCTCAACAAGATCGTCGCCCAGGGCGGCCAACCCGGCGACTGGCAGGTCGTCTCCGAGGGCCACGGCTTCACCGACGGAGCCTGCGCCCTCCCGGACGGCACCGTCCTCTTCTCGGACCTTCCCAAGGGCGAGATCTGGACCATCCCGCCCGGCGGCAAGCCCGAGAAATGGCTGGCCGACGGCCCGAAGATCTCCGGCCTGAAACGCGGTCCCGATGGCAAGCTGTACGCGGCGACGCAGGGCGGGCCCGGCGACGAAAAACCCCGCATCATCGCCATCGATCCCTCCACCAAGGCCATCGAAACCGTCGCCTCCAACGTCCGGCCCAACGACCTCGTCGTCACGCGCGCCGGCTTCATCTACTTCACCGACACGGGGGCCGGCCAGGTCGTCATGGTGCCCACGTCCGCCCGCAACCTTTCCGGGCCGCGCCCCGTCGCCGGCGGGCTCACCTCCCCCAACGGCATCGCGCTCTCGCCCGATCACCGGTGGCTCTGGGTGTCCGAATACAACGGCACCAACCTCTGGTCCTTCCGCATCGACGGCGCCGGCGCCCCGGACGCCCCGACGCCTAGCCATCCCAATGGCCCGCTCCCAGGCTCCCTTTCTTCCGGCGAGCGCTACGGAACGCTCGTCGTGCCCCCCGACCGCAAGGTCTCCGGGGGCGACGGCTCCGCCACGGACTCCGAGGGCCGCGTCTATGTGACCTCCCACGCCGGCGTCCAGGTGTTCGACTGGACCGGGCGCCTGGGCGGCGTCTTGTCGCGCCCGCCAGGCGCCAAGTCCATCGTGAGCTGCATCCTTGGCGGCAAGGAACACGGCACGCTCTTCGTGTGCGACGGCCCACGCGTGTGGGCCCGCCAGACGCTGGTGCATGGCCAATGACCTCCCAACGGCGCGCCCCGGGCTGGACGCCGCGCTCGCGGAGGATCTCGACGCACGGGAGGCCCTCGGACTGCGGCGAGCGCTGCGCCGCGTGGACTCCCGCGACGGTTGCCACGTGACGACGGGCGGACGACCGCTCGTCAACGTGGCGTCCAACGATTACCTCGGCCTCGCCACCCACCCCGCCCTCGCCGAGGCCGCCGCGCGCGCGGCTCGGGACTGGGGATCCGGCTCCGCCGCCTCGCGCCTCGTCTGCGGCTCGCTCACGCCTCACCACCATCTCGAGGAATCCATCGCGGCCTGGCAACAAACGCCCGCCGCCCTCGCGTTCTCCTCCGGGTTCGCCGCCGCCAGCGGCACCATCCCCGCCCTCGTCGGACCCGGCGACGTCGTCCTCTTCGACCGGCTCTCGCACGCCTGTTGCGTGGACGCCGCCAAGGCCAGCGGCGCCACGTGGCGACCGTTCCATCACAACGACGTCAACCACCTCCTCCACCTGTTGCAACGCGCGGACGCCCGGCGTGCGGAGGCACAGGCCAAGCGACGGCCTCGCATCCTCGTCGTCACCGAGTCCGTGTTCAGCATGGATGGCGACGCCGCGCCCCTCGCCGACATCGTCGAGGCCAAGGACCGCCATGGCGCGTGGCTCTTGCTGGATGAGGCCCATGCCTCTGGCCTCCATGGCCCGTCGCGCGCCGGGCTCGCCGAGGCACGGGGACTTTCCGCGCGCGTGGACGTTCATCTGGGAACGCTCGGCAAGGCCGTGGGCGCATCCGGCGGGTTCATCGCGGGGTCCCGCACATTGATCGACTGGCTCGTCAACGCCGCCCGTTCGCTCGTGTTCTCCACCGCTCCCGTCCCCGCCGCCGTCGCCGCCGCCACCGAGGGGATCCGCATCCTCCAATCCAGCGAGGGATCCGCGCGATGCCAGCAAGCATGGGGGAACGCGCGAACCTTGGGCGTGCGGTTGCCGGTCCCCTGCCCCGACCCGGAAAGCGCCATCCTTCCATGGATCCTGGGCGACGAGGCCCGGGCACTGGATGCCGCCCGCCTGCTGATGGACGCCGGGTTCCTCGCGCCCGCCATCCGCTATCCCACCGTGCCCCGACGCACCGCACGCATCCGGCTCGCCCTGTCCGCCAGCCATTCCAGCCCCGAGGTCGAACACCTCGCCGAGGCCATCGGGCGCGTCGCCCGGGAGGTGCAGGGCGCATGAGTCGGAACCCCAAGGACATCGCGGCGCTCGACCACGCCCACGTGTGGCATCCCTTCACCCAGATGCGCGACTGGCTCGCGTCCCGGCCCCTCGTGCTGGTATCCGGCAAGGGGGCCGTGCTGACCGACGACCAGGGCCGCGACTACCTCGACGCCAACTCGTCCATCTGGACCAACCTCCACGGCCACCGGCATCCCCGACTCGACGCCGCGCTCCGCCGACAACTGGGAAAAGTGGCGCATGTTTCGTCGCTGGGCCTGGCCAACGAGCCCGCCGCACGCCTCGCCGCCGCCCTCGCGCGCGAGTCCGGCCTGCCCAAGGCCTTCTTCTCCGATGACGGCTCCACCGCGATGGAGGCCGCCCTCAAGCTGGCCCACGAACACGCCCAGCGAACGCACGGGCAGGGCGCGCGCGGCCGTTTCCTCTCGCTCTGCGGAGCCTATCACGGCGACACGGTCGGGGCCGTGTCCCTCGGGCACATCGACCTGTTCCACCGTCCCTACCGGAAACTCTTGTTCCCCACGGACGCCGTGATGGCCCCGAACTGCTATCGCTGCCCGTTCAACCGCGCACGGCCCGAGGCGCGGGACGCGCGGGACTATCGCAAGTGCCAGTGGGAATGCGTGGGCAAGGCCGCGCGCGCCATGGAGAAGGCGGCGCGCAAGGGCCGGCCCCACGTCGCCATGGTTTATGAGCCCGTGGTCCAAGGCGCGGCGGGCATGGTGATGCAGCCGCAGGGCTGGCTGCCGCGCGTCGCCGAGGCCGCGCGCTCGCACGGACTCCTCCTGGTGGCCGACGAGGTGATGACCGGCATGGGCCGCACGGGCGGCGCGTCGTTGTTCGCCGGGAACAACCAAGGCGTCGTGCCCGACCTCCTGGCGATGGCAAAGGGGCTGAGCGGCGGCTACGTGCCCTTGGCGGCCACGATGGCAAGCCAGCCCATCTTTGACTCGTTCCTTGGCGACTACGGCGAGTTCAAGACGTTCTTCCACGGGCACAGCTACACCGGGAACCCATTGGGCTGCGCCGTTGCCTTGGAAAGCCTCGCCATCCTTCAGGGCCAGTCCTCCATCCGGCAACGCGCGCGCCTGGCTTCATGGATGGCCCGTGACCTCCCCGCCGCGTGGAACCATCCCATCGTGGGTGACGTGCGCGTCTCGGGCTTGATCGGGGCCGTCGAGCTGGTTCGCGACCGTGCGTCGCGCAGGCCGTTTGACCTCCGCGAGCGGATGGGCATCCGCGTGTGCGAGGCCATGGCCCGGCGCGGCGTCCTCACGCGCCCCATCGGCAACGTCGTTGTCCTGATGCCGCCCTTTTGCACCACGGGGAGGCAGTGGGGGCAAATCATGGATGCTTTGGACGGGGCTTTGGCCGAGGCAGATGGGATGGCCTAGGCCGTCGATTGAAGGTCTTGCCATGGATGGAAGGCACCTTCCTGTCTCCGAGCAACTTCCGAGCGGCGAACGCTGGGGTCCTTGCGTGGATGCAGCGGCATGGCGGAGCAACGCTGCGCGGGCGCATCCTGTGCCGAAACAAACAGGCTCAGGGCATTTCAGGCGACGGTTCCGCAGCACCCGCGGCACCCGCCGTCTCCGGCCGTCTCCCAGGGGTGCAATTCCTGCTTGTCGGGCGGGGTAAGGGTTCTGTATGAAACTTGCTTTGCAGTAAAGGAATCAAAGTTATGTCTCGGATTTGCAGCGTGACCGGCAAGCGTCCCTCCAAGGGCCATCACATTTGGCGCTCCGGCAAGGCCAAGAAAAAGGGCGGCATCGGCACCCATGTTACGGCCATGACCAAGCGTCGGTTCTTCCCGAACCTTCAGCGGATCAAGGTTCTGTTGCCCTCCGGCGAGGTGAAGTACATCCGCGTGGCGGCGTCCGCCATCAAGAAGGGGCTTGTCACCAAGGCGCCGCCCCGCACCTGGAAGAAGAAGGCCGCGTAAGGGGGTTGCCGGGCTTCGATTCTGTCCCGTGCGCAGTGAAGGGTCGCCGTGTCCAGCGGCGGCCCTTCGTGTTGTTGGTGGGAACGTTTTTGTGCCTCCCAACGAGGCGTTGCCGCTCAGGCCAACAGCTTGTGCACCACCTCGCCGTGGATGTCCGTCAGGCGATAATCTCGGCCCTGGAAGCGGAAGGTGAGCCTCTCATGGTCGAACCCGAGCAGGTGCATGATCGTGGCATGGAGGTCATGCACGTGGACGCGGTCCTTGACGACGTTGAACCCGAAGTCGTCGGTCTCTCCGAGGCTCAGTCCGGGCCGGACGCCGCCGCCCGCCATCCAGTAGGTAAAGGCCTGCGGATGATGGTCCCGTCCCAAGGACCGTCCCAGCTCGGCGCTGGCTTCGACCTGCGGGGTGCGCCCGAACTCGCCGCCCCAGATCACGAGCGTTGAATCCAGGAGGCCGCGGGCCTTGAGGTCCTTGACCAAGGCGGCGCAGGCCTTGTCCGTGACGCCCGCCTGTCCCTTCACGCCGCCCTTCACGTCCGAGTGATGGTCCCACGCCTCGTGAAACAACTGCACGAACCGGACGCCGCGCTCGACGAGGCGGCGGGCGAGGAGGCAGTTGTTGGCGAACGATGCCTTGCCGGGCTCGGCCCCGTACATGTCCAGGACGTGCTTGGGCTCGCGCGCGAGGTCCACGAGCTCGGGCGCGCTCATCTGCATGCGATGGGCGAGCTCGAAGGCGTTGATGCGGGTGGCGATCTCGGGGTCGCCCATGACGCCCAGCCGGTGCTCGTTCAGCTCCTTGATCGTATCCAGCGTGCGTCGTTGCGCCGACGTGCTGATGCCTGCTGGGTTGGAAAGGTAAAGCACGGGGTCTCGCCCGCCTCGAAACGGCACGCCCTGATAGACCGTGGGCAGGAACCCCGCGCCGTAGTTGCCCACGCCGCCGCTGAGGCCGCCCGCCGAGCTGAGGACGACGAACCCGGGCAGGTCGCGCGACTCGGACCCGAGCCCGTAGGTCACCCAGGAGCCCATGCTGGGCCGCCCGAACTGCTGGGAGCCCGTGTTCATGAAGACCTGGCCCGGCGCGTGGTTGAAGGCGTCTGTCGTCATCGACCGAATCACCGCGATGTCGTCGGCCACCGTGGCCGTGTGGGGGAGGACCTCCGACATCCACTGGCCGGACTGTCCGTGCCGCGCGAAGGCGAAGTCGGGGGCGTGGATGGCCGAGTCGGGCTTGATGAACGCGTAGGTCTGGCCGCCGAGGACGTCCTTGGGCACGGGCTTGCCATGGTATTTTCTGAGCGAGGGCTTGTGGTCGAACAACTCCAGTTGGCTGGGCGCGCCCGCCATGAAGAGGTAGATGACGGACTTGGCCTTGGGCGCGAAGTGCGGCCTGCGGGGCGCGAGGGGATCCGTTGCCTGAATGGCCGCGCGGGCCTTGTCCTGCATCAACGAGGCCAAGGCGAGGCCGCCGAGGCCTACCGAGCAGTCGCGCAGGAACCAGCGGCGGCTCAGGAAACGGGCGCGCTCGCGGGAGAGTTCGTGGAGGAGGTTCATGGAGAAAGGGGGGATGTGGGGAAGGACGCGTAAGGGGGTGTTGCTTCCTATTCCTTGGTAATCGCCTCGTCGAGGTTGATGACGGCGCGCGCGACGCCTGCCCATGCGGCGACGTCCAGCGCGGAGACGCCCTGCGGCAAGGGAGGCGGGTTTTGCGGGTCGTTGAAGGCAAAGGCCAGGGCCTCCTTGTCGCGTCGTCCAAACTCCTCGCGCAGGTCTGCGGCCAACCGAACCAGCGCGGCGGTTTCCTTGGGGTCTGGTTTCCGGCCGAGGACCTGCCTGAACATGAAGGTGGCCCGCGCCTCGGCGCCGGGGCCGCCCTGCTGCAACGTGCGCCATCCCAGCCAACGGGCGGCGTTGTTCATCGTGGGCTCGTTGAGGGTCACCAGGGCCTGCAACGGCGTGTTCGACCGATTGCGTCGCACGCAGCTTTGCTCCGCGGCCGGCGCATCGAAGGCCATCATGGCGGGATAGGGAACCGTCCGCTTCCAGAACGTGTACATCGCGCGGCGGTAGCGGTCGTCGCCCGGGCTGACATTCCATCCGATCTGCCCATACGCGAGGCTCATGACGCCGTCGGGCAAGGGCGGGAACACCGGCGGCCCCCCCACCTTGGGGGAGAGCAAGCCCGACGCCTTGAGGACCATGTCCTGGACCATCTCGGCGTCCACCCGCGCGCGCGGCCCGCGGGCGAGGAGTCGGTTTTGGGGATCCTTCTCTGCAAGCACGGGCGTGATGCGAGAGGCCTGCCGATAGGTCGCCGACGTGACGATCAGTCGGTGCAGTCGCTTGAGCGACCAGGGGACGCCCTCGCCTGCGGCGGCGGATTTTCCCGAGCCACGCCCGGCTGCCGCGCCGGGCTGAACCCATTCCCGTGCTAGCCAATCCAGAAGAGCAGGATGCGACGGCGCATCCGAACGAACCCCGAAGTCCTCGGGCGTCGTGACCAATCCGGATCCGAAGTACGCCTGCCAGACGCGGTTGACGATCACGCGCGACGTCAGGGGATGCGCGGGATCCACAAGCCAGCGGGCAAGCCCGAGTCGGTTGGCGGGGGCGTTGGCGGGCAGGCGAGGAAGGATCGCGGGCGTGGCGCCGGCGATTTCCGTCGTGGGCCGGGTCCAGTCGCCGCGCTTGAAGATGCGGGTCGTGCGCGGGATGGGCCGCGCGCTGAGGGCGAGGGTGCTGTGGTCGGCCCCCGGCCAGTCCTTCCATGCGGCGTCCCACTCGCGTGCGGCCTCGGCGAACGCGGGGTCATGGAGCACCATTTCCCGGAACAACTCGCGTTGGGCCGCGTCGCCTCGCTGGTCCTTTGGAAGCTGGGCAAGCGCCCGTTGCCGCGCGCTGAGGGGATCCACCGCGAGCGGCCCGTCCGCCGACGTCATGGAGACGCGGAAGCGCCCCATGAGGTGGTTTGGGCGCCCGGAGCCATCGGGCTTTTGCCACAGGGACACCAGCAACCGGGTGCCGCCCGGGAAGCCCAGCGGCCTTTCGGTCTCGAACACGATGCGGCGCTCCTGGTTGCGGCGGCCCTTGGTGAAGCCGGAGTGCCAGCCGTCCTTGTTGCGCACGCCGTCGATGGCGTTGGTGGGATGGGCCCCGTCCGGCCAGGCGTCCGCGATGGCACGCCGGAACACCACCTTGTTGGTGGTGCCCTTGAACGACGTCGAGCCGGCGTCCGGACTGCCCAGCTCGGACAGCGGCGAGGCCTCGACGGTGAACTCGCACAGGTTGAAGCCGCCGTCGCCATCGATGCCCGGACCGTTGAAGGGAAGGTTGGCGTCGTTGAGGGCCTCCACCTTGAACCCGGTGACGTGGGTGTTGGTCACGTCCACCCACAGGCTGACCACGGAGAAGTTGTGGACGTCCCCGCCGCCGAGGAAGGCGAGGTCCTCCTGCTTCTCGAACTTCATCGGCTGCGAGTGCCATTCATGCGCGTTCAGGGGCTGCCACGATCCCATGGCCGCCGCCGTCTCGCGGAGCCACCATTCCAGCCGCGCCTCCGGGTCCTTCATGGATGCCCGCACCTTGTCTTCGACGGCACGGGCCGCCGCCTCCACCGCAGTCCTCTTTTGCGACTGCTCCGGTGACGGGATCTCGATGCGCGGCTCGTCGTCCTGGTTGAGCAACGCGTAGAACCCGTAGTAGTCCGCCATCGTGAACGGGTCGTACTTGTGGTTGTGACATTGGGCGCACGCGAGCGTCACCCCGAGCCACGTCCGCGACACGCAGTCCACGCGGTCGATCATCGCCTCCACGCGGAACTTCTCCGGCTCGACGCCGCCCTCCATGTTCACCATCGAGTTGCGCAGGAAGCCCGTTGCCACGCGCTGATCCAAGGTCGCCCCGGGCAGCAGGTCGCCCGCCAGCTGCTCCACCGTGAACACGTCGAAGGGCTTGTCCTCGTTCAGGCTGCGGATCACCCAGTCGCGCCACGGCCAGATGCTGCGCGTGCGGTCCTTCTCGAACCCGTTCGAGTCCGCGTAACGCGCCGCGTCCAGCCACCAACGCGCCCAGCGCTCGCCGTAGTGCGGGGAGGCCATCAACCGTTCCACTTGGCGCTCGTAGGCGCCCGCCGCC
Organism: uncultured Akkermansia sp.; assembly: GCA_964430505.1. Taxonomy (GTDB): domain Bacteria; phylum Verrucomicrobiota; class Verrucomicrobiia; order Limisphaerales; family UBA9464; genus UBA6176. Next base: position 20,412 of record CAYSGH010000047.1, read on the forward strand.
TTGTCCGCGACGAACGCGTCCACCTCCTCCGGCGTCGGCGGCAATCCCGTGAGGTCGAGGCTCAGGCGACGCAACAACGTCGCGCGGTCCGCCTCGGGCGACGCTTGCAGCCCCTCCTTGCCGAGGCGCTCGCGGACGAATCGGTCGATGGGATGGGTGGCTCCGCGGACCTTGGGCGGCGCGGGTTGTTTGACCGGTTGGAAGGCCCAGTGAACGGCGGCCTTGGCGCCGTCCTTGCCGGGCGCCCCGGCCCGCGCGGATGCCGTCCAATCCGCCCCGGCGTCGATCCAAGCCTTGATCGTGGCGACCTCTGCCCTCGCTAGTGGGTCGCGGCGATGCGGCATGGGGGCGACTTCCGGGTGACGGCCCTCGATGGCGAGCACGAGGCCGGACTCGGACGCCTTGCCCGGGACGAGGGCCGGGCCGTGGTCGCCCCCCTTCAACGCGGCCTCGCGCGAGTCGAGGCGCAGGCCGGACTCCTGCTTCTTGGGCCCGTGGCAGGCGTGGCAATGCGTCGAAAGCAAGGGGGCCACGTCGCGCTCGAAGGCGGGCGGCGCGGCCGTGGCCAGAACACCCGCGAGGGTCGCAAGGCCGAAGGAGCGGAGGATGCGCGTCATGACAATCAACCCGACGAACGAGGCCGGGGGTTGTTCGACGCTATCCGTGGATGGGCGGCATTGGCAAACGTTGGCCGCTGGGGTTGCCCGCGGCGTGTGGCTCGATCCTCACGGTGGTCCAACCGGACTAGGCAGGCGGCGCAAGCCGTGCCCCAAGCACCGCCCGAACGGCCTCGACGAGGGCGGCGACGCGGGTGGCGAGCGGGAAGTCCGAGGGTGCCTCGAGGGTGAGGTTGTGCGGGGCGCGATTTTGCAGGAGCCAGAAGGCCTCCGGCCAGTCGGGCCGGGAGCGTGGGTCGATGGAGGGCCGGATGATGCCCGGCGCATGGGACTCGCGCCCGTCGATCTGCGTGGCCTGCTCAATGGGGCAAACCCGCGAGACGGCGTCCACGACGACGTGGGCAAGGCCGGGGCCCTCCTCGGGGTGCAGTTCGTACAGGTAGAACCCGGCGGATTCCCAGTCCTCGTGAAGGAGCACGGTGACGTCGAAGGACCCTTGGGCGGTCAGCCACGCGACATGTGCGCGCGTCTCCGGGGCGCGCAGGTGGTTGTAGTCGCGGTTGAGGTCGATTCCGTCGGTGTTGTTCCGGTCGTTCGCGCGAAGCCCGCGCGGGTTCAGGACGGGACAGACGGTGAGGTCGAGGTGATCGGGGAGAAGTCGGGCGCGGAGAAGGTCGAGGAGGGCCAGGGGTCCGGCGGGTTCGTCGCCGTGGATGCCCGCCGACAGGTAGCAACGCAAGGGACGATGGCCGGGGCGGCGCGCGTGGCGGCGGAGCACCGGCAAGGTGACGCCCGCCTCAGTTTCCAAGGCTTCAACCGCCCATCCGTCCCGCGCCGCCTCGTCCCGGATGCAGGCCATGACGCGGTCCGGGTCGATGCAGTCCCCCAAGTACCCGCCGCGGTTGAGTCCGAGGGGCTTCATTCAAGGTGCGATTTCGAGGCAAGGGCTCCGGAGGGATGGCCGATGGCTAGGTCAACAGCTTCACCCCACAATGGTGAGCCGCCTTGCAAAGAGCTTGGTCCCGGGAAGCCAGCGGAACGCCTCGGCGCACGGCCAGCTCCAGATAGGCAGCGTCATAGACTGACAAACCATGTTCCGCCGCCACCTTGGAAATCATTCCGAAGGCCCGGTGGGGTCCCTCATCGTCGATCATGAGTGGTAGTTGCGAGATGGCGGCCAGTGCCCGTTCGCGGTCCTCTGCGAGGATTTTCCCGCGTCGCATCAATGCCAGAAGGGAGTTGGCGACCTCAAAGGTCCAGAGCGTGGGCACGATCAACGAGATCCCTGTGGCAACCTGGTCCAAGAGCTTGTCCGTGGCCGTGCTCGCTTGGGAGTGCACCGCCCATGCCACGCCGACCGAGGAGTCCGCGACGAAACCGTCGCTCACGGCCGACCTTCCTCGATGGAATCCCTGATGTCCTTGTCGGTGAGGGGTGTTGACCCGCTGCGTTGGGCCATGAGTGCGCGTGCGGACCGTAGCTCCTCAACGGCCTTCTGGACGCGCCCACGATGGGACTCGCCTTCCGGCACCAGCCGCGCCACGGCCTTTTCGTTCCGGGTGATGACCACTTCCTCGCCCCGCATCACCCGGTCGAGCAACTCACCGAATCGGGTCTCGGCCTGAAGAGCCGTCATGGTAGCCATAGGTTTTCAGCAGGTTGACCAACGTTCGCAAGGCTGCCGTCCCTTGCCCGGAATGGCAACGTCCGCGTTCGCGGGACGATGATGGCCAACACGGGATGCAGGCTAAGACGAAAGCCCTCCGGCCCATCCTTCCTCAGCGTCCCGGCGCGGGGCGGGCCTTGAACTTCTCGTAGAGGCGCGTGTGGCGGCTTTCGAGGGATTGCTCCCTGCCGGCGATCCACAGGCGCCGGACGTTGGACCGGATGTCCAGGATGTCGCCCGACACGGCGACGAGCGTGGCCTCCTTGCCGGTCTCGATGGAGCCCAGGCGGTCCGCCAGGCCAAGGGCGCGCGCGGGATAGAGGGTGAGGCCGCGCCAGGCCTCGATGCGGGGCAACCCGAAGGCCATCGACTGCGCGGCGGCGTACGGGACGTTGCGAATGGATGACGCCCCGAAGCGGTCGGTGCCCTCGCTGAAGGAAACCTCGACGCCGGCCTTGTGAAGCAGGGCGGGCGCGGCGAACTGGACGTCGTAGGGATCCACGTCGCGCGGCGGTTGCGTGAAGACGTGCTCATAGACGACGGGCACCTTGTTGGTGGCGAGCAGCGCGGCGACGCGCGCGGCGTCGCGCCCGCCCGCCAACACCGCCTTGAAGCCGCGTCGCATGGCCCATTGCACGGCGGACTCGATCTGTCGGGCGTCGTCGGCGTGGAGGAAGACGGGTTCCTCGCGTCGGAGCACCTGGAGCATGCCCTCCCACGCGGGGACGAGCCTGAAGCCGTTGGTCTCGATGATCCCCGTGGGACGTCCCGAGGCGGCATCGAGGGTCAGGGGCGGAGCCTGTGCAAGCCCCGCCGCCGCGCGCAGGCGGTCGTACGCGATGGCCTGGTCCACGATCTCGTCGATCTCGCGGAGCTTCTTGTCGCGTTCCTTGGCCTGCTCCTCGGGGGACTTCCAACCGTCGCCACGCGAGCCTGGCGGACGCGGCGAGACGTCGAGCGAGAACGACGGCCAGTACACGTGGAGGCCGGCGGCACGGCGCACGGCGACGTCCTCGATGGTCCAGCCGCCGAGGCGCAGCACGGACGAGTGCCCCGCGATGGTGCCTCCCGCCGGGACGGCCTGTGCGTGCGCGAAGCCATTCGCCCGTGCGACCGGGATGAGCTCGGAGTCGGGATTGACCGCGATCCACGCATGGACGTCGGGCGTGTAGTCGCCCACCTCGGTGGTGTCGCGCGCCTGGCGGAGGCCGTCGATCTCCACGAGGCCCAGCACGGTGACGGGCGCGATCAGGCCTGGGAAAAGGTGCAACCCCGCGAGGGACACGACTTGGTCGGCCGGTTGCTGCGCGTCCGGTCCGACGGCGACGATGCGCCCGTCGCGGACGAGGACGGATGCGTTGGTGAGGGAAGGGCCGGCGACGGTGTGCACGACGGCCCCGTCGAGGCGGAGGGAGTCGGCGCGGCCGATGGCCGGGGCGGCGCACGCGAGCAGGGCGGCGGCAACGGCGGGCGCGGTGCGCGAGGTCAGCGGGATCATGGCGTTCGGGATGTTGGCGATGGCGGGGAAGGGTGCGGCGGAATCGCGGCTTCAGGGACGCGCGTGGAGCGAGAGGTCGCAGTCCTGGCATTCGACGACGCCCATGGAACGGGCGTGCTCCAGGGCGCGTTGGAAGAACAACGCCCGGGCCGCGTCCGTCTTCGTGGGCGTGGGGGCGTCGGGCTTGTCCGGGGCCTTGGAGGACTTGCGGGCCTTGGCAACGAGGTCGGCGTGCTCGGCGCGGAGGGCGGCGACGCGGGCGGGCTCGTTGGAGCGGGAAAAGTAGCGGGCGCCGTCGATCCACGTCTCCACGCACGCGGAGGCGGAGTCGAGGGGGTTGCCGGACCATAGCGCGAAGTCGGCGTCGAGGCCGGGCGCGAGCGATCCGACACGCCTGTCGATGCGGAGCTGCCGGGCTGGGTTGGTGGTGACGAACTGGAGGGCCTCGGGCTCGGGCGTGCCGCCGTACTTCACGGCCTTGGCGGCCTCGAAGTTGAGGCGCCGGGCGTGGTCGGACGAATCCGAGTTGAACGAGACGAGGACGCCTCGCTGGTGCATGAGGGAGCCGGCGTAGGGGATGGCGTCGATGACCTCGAACTTATAGGCCCACCAGTCGGCGAAGGCGGACGCTCCGGCTCCATGGCGCGCGATTTCGTCGGCGACCTTATATCCCTCCAGGATGTGCTGGAGGGTGGCGACGCGGACGCCGAAGCCCTCCATGGTGCGGAGGAAGGCGAGGATTTCGTCCTGGCGATAGGAGTGGCAATGGATGAGGCGGGTGCCCGCGAGGATTTCGGCGAGGGCGTCGAGTTCGAGGTCTTGGCGCGGGGCGGGGCCTTGCTGGCCGGAGGCGCGCCAGCGTTGCCATTCGGACGCGTACTGGCGGGCGGCGGTGAAGCGGTTGACGTAGAAGGTGCCGACGCCCATGCGGGTCTGCGGGAAGCGCGTGGTGTTGCGGTCGCCGGCGTTGGACTGCTTCACGTTCTCGCCGAGGGCGAACTTGATGCCGGGGGGCGCGTCGGCGAGGACCATGCCGGAGGGCGGACGGCCGTCGCGGAGCTTGATGACGCAGTTCTGGCCGCCGATGGGGTTGGCGGAGCCATGGAGAAGGTTGACGGCGGTGACGCCCCCGGCGAGCTGCTGGTGGATGTTCTCGGACTCGGAGTTCACGACGTCGGCGATGCGCACCATGGCGGTGCTGGGAAGCGAGGCCTCGTTGACGGCCCCGAGGATCATGGAGTGCGAATGGCAATCAATGATGCCCGGCGTGACATGCCCGCCGGCCGCATCGACAACGAGCGTGCCGTCCGGGAGCGAGGAGGGCTCGGTTCCAACGGACACGATGCGCCCGGCGACGGCGAGGAGCGCGCCGCGCACGACGCCCTGGGTGGTACCGGTCCAGAGCGTGGCGTTGCGAACGAGCACGGCGGGCGGGTTCGTGAGGGGGCCGCGCCCGGCCGTGGGGTTGCGCGCGACGCGCCTGTCGGCCTCGGCGGGCTTGGCCTTGGCGACGTCATTGGTCCCGTTGGACGACTTGGCGGCCGCCTTGGCCTCGTTGCGCGGCAACGGGAACTGGAACGCGACGCCGTCGATCCAGACGGCACGCACATGGCTGGTGGGCGCGAAGTAGGAGCCGTCCACGACCGTGAGGAAGGCGCGCTTGCCGGGCTCGATGGTGCCCAACCGGTCGGCCAGCCCACACAACCGGGCGGGAACGGTGGTGAGCCCCGCCACCGCGTCGGCCTCGGGCAGGCCCCGGTCGATGGCGGCCCGCAGGTTGCGCCGGAACTCCTTCCGGTCCGGGAGGCCGTGGGTGGTCAGGGCGACGTCGAGGCCCGCGCGACGCAGGACGGCGGGGTTTTCCGGAGCCCAATCCCATTGGCGGAGCAGGTCCAGGGGCACCGCGTCCCAGTCGGCGTCCGTGGGAAGCTTGGGCGCGGCCGGGAACACCAGCGGCACGATGAAGGGAGCCTTCATCTCGGGGAGGAGGTCCGGCCGTCGCCATTCCTGGCCGGAGGCCAGGATGCGGGGCTGCCAACCCAGCTCGGCCGCGAGGCGCACGGCGCGGTCGGCCATGAGGATCGAGCCCGGGTCGAACGTGACGGGCATGGGGGCGGCGGGATCGAGCAGGGGTTGGAGGGCGTCGAGGGCGACGTTGAACTCGGCCGGGGCCGAACCGCCGGGAGCGTTGCGGCGGTCGCGATGCCATCGGGCGTCGAGCCCGGTTTGGCGCACGACGGCGATCGCTCCCATCAGCGAGTTGGGGTAGCCGTCGCGGCCGGGCAGGGGCGAGAAGGAGACGTGCTGGGCGGTGTCGGCTCGGAGGATGGAGCGGTTGGGGTTGGCGCTGCCGAGGGCCACGGCGACGCCCATGCCCCGGAAGATGCCGCGCTCGGGGGCGAGGTTGGCGACGGTGAAGCCCGCCTCGCGCAGGGATTCGTTGAGCTTGGCGTCGGGGGTGTACGCCTCGGCGAGGCGGAGCTGAGGCGTCACGTCGGGGATGCCGGAGCCGGGGCCGGGGTTGCCCGGGTCTTGCTCTTGGCCGGGAACTCCGAGAAAGCGCGGGTCCGAAGCAACGCCGGATTCCAGGGCGTCGGCTCGGTTGGATGAAGGGGCAACATCGTCGGCGGGCGAGGCGGGCGTGCTGGGGGCGCTGGAGGCTGTTGGGCGGACGACGTGGGCGTCGATGAAGCCGGGATAGACAACAAGGCCGGCCATGTCCCAGACGCGCGCTCCGGGCGGCGGCGTGAGCGCCGGTCCGACGGCCTCGATCACGCCGTCGCGCAGGACGACGGTGGCGTTGGAGTAGTCGGTGCCGGGCTTGGCGACGACGCGGGCGTTGATGAGCGCATGAAGTCCGGTGGGCCGCGGCGTGAAACCGGGGGCCTCGATGGGATCGGCCGCCGCGACTCGGCGTGCATCGGGCATGGCGAGCCCCAGGAGAGGCAACAGGAGGAAGAGGAGAGACGCCCGCCGGGACGGGAGGAAGCCCTTCGACATGGGCCGCACCGTATAGTGGATTGGCCCGGGGCCAAGCCGGTTTCTCGCCGGCTACGGCGTCGCAGGCGGTCGCCCGGAAGCCCGGGCGCGAAGGCATGTGGACCTTGCCCTGGAACCGGCTGAGCCGTCCATTTGCGGGCACTTCCCGCTGCCATGCAGATGCGCAGCTCGTTCCGCAGCCTCATGGGCGGTCCACGGCAAGCCCGAGGACCTCGGCGGTCCGGCAATGGTGTCGCTCGAAGAGCGGGGCTTGTGCGGGAACCTTCAGGTCCACGGCATGGGTGGGCATCATGCGGTCCAGGGCGGCGCGTCCTTCGCGCCCTTGCATCAACCCCGGCAAGCAGCGCCGGATCACTTGCAACGCCACGTCGGCCGCGACCGATGCCCCGGGCGACGCACCCAGCAACGCCGCCAGCGAACCGTCTGCCGACGCCAACAGCTCCGTCCCAAAGTAGATCGCGCCCGCGTCGGACCGCTTGATCGCTTGGACGCGGATGCCCGCTTCCACGAGGCGCCAGTCCACGGCGCGGGCGAGCGGGTAGAACCGACGCAAGGCCGCGAGGCGGTCGTCCATTCCCTGCAAGGCCTGCCCGACCAGGTACGACACCAACGCGCGGTTGCGAAGGCCCGCATGCGCCAACGTCCCGATGTTGTCCATCCGCATGGACCGGGGCAGGTCCAACAGGCTGCCGGCGTGGCGCAGGAAGCGGGTGGTCCATGACCCGAAGGGCCCGAACATCAGGCGGTCTTGGTCTCCCATGCGACGAAGGTCCAGGTGCGGCGCACCGAGGCTGGGCGACGACGGTGGCGTGGCCCCGTACACCTTGGCGCGGTGCCGGGAGGCGAGTGCGGGGTCGTCGCACACGAGCCACTGGCCCCCAATGGGAAACCCGCCAAGCCCCGCGACCTCCGGCAGCCCGGTCGTCTGAAGGATGGGCAAGGTCCCGCCGCCGGCCCCGACGAACACGAAGCGCGCCTGCCATTCCCGGTCTTCACCCGTGGCGTCGTTGCGGCCCGACACGTGCCAACGGTCCGGGTCGCGCCGCAGCCGCACCACGCGCCAGCCGGTCAACACGTCGCATCCTTCCTGCCCCGCGAGCCACCCCGACAGGCGCCGTGTCAACGATCCAAAGTCCACCTCCGTGCCTCCGTTCATCCGCGTGGCCGCCACGGGCCCGGGCCTGCGCCCTTCCATGACCAACGGGACCCACGCCCCAATCTCGGCGGCGTCCGTCGCCAGTTGCATCCCTTGGAAGAATGGATGCCCCGACATCGCTGCATGACGCGCGCGAAGGAACGCCACGTCCCGGTCTCCTTCCACAAAGCACAGGTGGGGCACCGCATGGATGAAGTCCGACGCCGTCGGGACGATCCCGGACTCCACGAGGTGGCTCCAAAACTCCCGGGACCGCTCGAATTGCTCGAAGATCGCGAGGGCCCGCTGGACGGGCACGGAGCCGTCGGGGGCACGGTCGGGGGTGTAGCTGATCTCGCACAACCCGGCGTGGCCCGTCCCGGCGTTGTGCCAGCCATCGGACGCCTCACGCCCGGCTTCGGCCCCGCACTCCACCATGCGAAGGGAGAAGCCCGGCGCCATGCGACGCAACAGCACGCCCAGCGTGGCGGACATGATCCCGCCACCGACGAGCAGGAGGTCGCTGGCGTGTTCCTTGACGTCGTTCATGAAGGCGGCCGGGTTGCTCCGGCAGGCGATGGACCGTGCTGCAGACGGCGCAGGGTTGTCACGCATGGGGAGGAGTTGAGGAGGCTTCAAACCAGGGATGGCCAGAAGGTCTGGGTTGTGGGGAGGGTGGGGCCATGCAAGGCAGCATGACGCGGCGAGGATTTGCGGGGCGCGTGGCCGGGGCGGGTTGGGCAGCGTTGGGAACGGCGCGGTGGCTTCGGGGGCAGGGCCCGGCCGTGGCGGTCGGGGGGCGGCCGTCGGTGTTGCATGGCGTCCAAAGCGGCGATGTGACGGGCGATTCGGCCGTGGTGTGGGCGCGGTCGGGCCAGGCGGCCCGGATGATGGTGGAGTGGGACACGACGGACCGGTTCGGCAACGCGCGCCGGGTGACGGGGCCGGTCACGGGACCCCAAGCGGATCATACGGCCAAGGTGGTGTTGGCAGGGCTGCCCGCCGGGCAACGCGTCTTTTATCGGGTGCGATTCGAGGACCGGCAGGGAATCGCGGGGGAAGCGGTGGCGGGGAGCTTCGAGACGGCGTCGCGGGAGCCGGGCGAGGTGCGGTTCGCGTGGTCGGGGGACACGTGCGGCCAAGGATGGGGAATTGACGAGTCGCGGGGCGGGATGCGGACGTACGAGTCGATCCGCCGGGCGGAGCCGCAGTTCTTCGTGCACAGCGGCGACACGATTTATGCGGACAACTCGATGGCGGCGACGGTGGCGCTGCCGGACGGGACGACGTGGAGGAACCTGTTGACGCCGGAGAAGGCGAAGGTGGCGGAGACGCTGGCGGAGTTCCGGGGCAACTACCGGTACACGTTGCTGGACGCGAACGCGCGCCGGTTGATGTCGGAGGTGCCGATGTTCGTGCAATGGGACGACCACGAGGTTCTCAACAACTGGTGGCCCGGGCAGAAGCTTGCGAAGGGCGGGCATTACCAGGAGCTGGACGTGGACGTGCTGACGGCGCGGTCGCGGCAGGCGTTCTTCGAGTACCACCCCATCTCGGAGTCACCGGGGCGACGGATGCAGCGTCGGATCTCGCGGGGACCCTTGTGCGAGTTGTTCTTCATCGACCTGCGAAGCCATCGTTCGCCGAACAACCCGAACCGCCAGGCGCGGCGCGGGCAGGACACGGACCTGATGGGGGCGGGGCAGGTTGCGTGGCTGGTGGACGCGATGGCGTCGAGCCGGGCGACGTGGAAGTTCGTATGCAGCGACATGCCCTTGGGGCTGGTGGTGCAGGATGCGAAGGGAAGCGAGGCGTATGCGAACGGGGACGACGGCCCGCCGCTGGGTCGGGAGCTGGAGCTGGCGGAGTTGCTGAAGGGGTTGAAGGCGCGCGGGGTGCGCAACGTGGTCTGGCTGACGGCAGACGTGCACTACTGCGCGTCGCATCACTACGACCCGGCCCGGGCGCGGTTCACGGAGTTCGACCCGTTCTGGGAGTTCGTGAGCGGCCCGTTGCACGCGGGGACGTTCGGGCCCACGCCGCTGGACCGCACGTTCGGGCCGGAGGTGCGGTTCAGCTCCCGGAAGCCCGGGATGGCGTCGGGCGGCCCCTGGGGCAAGGAGCAGTTCTTCGGGACGGTCCGGATTGATCCGGCGACGCGGGCGTGCACGGTCGCGCACTGGAACCGGGATGGCGAGCGGCTGTGGTCCGTGGAGCTGCCAGTGGCATGACGGGGAGCGGGGGTTACGCGAGGACGGCGAGGGTGCCGAGCAGGGCGGCGACGGACCAGAGCACGAGCACGGCCCCGACGCGACCGAGGGGGGTGCGCGCAAGTCGATGGGAGAGGTGGTTGGTGTCGCCGATCCAGAAGGGGCGGCGGTGCAGGGTGCGCCACGCGACGACCTGGGCGACGTCGAGGAATGGGACCGCGAGGACGAGCAATGGGAGGAGGACGGCGGCGGGGCGCAGGGCACCGTGACGTTCGGAGTAGAAGTGCGGGAGGATGGCGAGCGTGGCGAGGAGGTAGCCGGCGAGGTGGCTGCCGGCGTCACCGAGGAAGGCGGAGGCGCGCGGGAAGTTGAAGGGAAGGAAGCCGAGGAAGGCGCCGCTGATGGCGAAGCCGAACGTGCCCACGAGGTACTGGCCATGGCGTGCCGCGACGAGGGAGAAGGCCATGGCGGCCATGGCGGCCAAGCCCGTGCAGAGGCCGTTCATGTTGTCGTTGAGGTTCATCGCGTTGGTGACGGCGAGGATCCACAGGACGGTGGCGACGAGGCTGAAGGCGAGGGACGGGACGAACAGCGTGATCCGGACGCCAGCGAGGGCGACGCCGAGGGCGACCAGAACCTGCAAGGCCAGCTTCGTGGCGGGGCGCAGCTCGCGGCGGTCGTCCCACGCGCCGATCCCGAGCATGGCGGCGGCTCCGGCCAGCAGGGCGACCAGTTGCGGGGCGCGGCGCCCGAGGCCATGCGACATGAGGCGGGTGGCCTCCGGGCCGCCCCAGCCCACGGCGATGGCGGCGGAGCCCAGGACGAGGGCAGTGGCGATGCCGGTGAACACGGCCCATCCGCCGGCGAGGGGCATTGGGGACGCATGGATCTTGCGGTGGCCTGGGTCATCCACCCAGCCGTTGCGAGTGCACCAGCGTCGCCACCACGGCACGCTGGCTGCGGTCGCCACGAGCGCGGCCGCAAAGGCGGCGAGGTAGGCGATGAAGGGGAAGCCGGGCACGGTCAGAGCAACTTGAGCCGTGGCAGGTCTTGGCTGTCCACGATCCCCACGGGATGGCGGCGGGCGTTGACGACGATGAGGTCGTCGATGTTGCGCTCGTGGAAGAGGCGCACGGCCTCGACGGCCAGGGCGTCCTCTCGGATGCAGACGGGCTTGCGGGTCATCACGCGGGACAAGGTCATGCCCAGGACGTCGTCGCCGGCCGCCATGCGGCGCCGAAGGTCGCCGTCCGTGAAGACGCCGACGAGGCGGCCAGAGGGGCTGGTGACCGCGACGGAGCCGGACTTGGCGCGGGTCATGACAAGGAGGGCCTCCTTCACGGTCAGGGAAGAACGGGCCACGGGGTTGCGTTGGTCGCGGCGCATGACGTCGGCGACGCGCAGAAGGAGGGCGCGGCCAATGGCCCCCGAGGGATGACGGCGTGCGAAGTCGCGTTCGCGGAATCCCCGGGCTCGCATGATGGCCATGGCGAGCGCGTCGCCGAGGACCAGCGATGCGGTGGTGCTGGCGGTGGGGGCGAGGTTGAAGGGGCAGGCCTCGCGCGGGACGGCGACGTCGAGCACGAGGTCCGAATGGCGCGCGAGCAAGGACTTGGGCGAGGCCGTGAGCGCGATGATGCTCAGCGAGAACCGGCGCAGCGCGGGCAGGAGGTTGATCAGCTCGTCGGATTCGCCGGAATACGAGAGGGCGAGGACGAGGTCGCCGTCCTGGACGATGCCCAGGTCGCCGTGCAGGGCGTCGATGGGCTCCAGGACGACGGCGGTGGAGCCTGTGGACGACAGGGTCGCGGCAATCTTGCGCCCGATGATGCCGGACTTTCCGATGCCGACGACGACGAGCTTGTTGCGGCGGGACAGGGTTTCGACGGCGAGATCCACGGCTCGGTCGAAGGTGGCATCAAGGCGTCGTTCCACGGCGCGGAGGGCCTGGGCCTCGACGCGGAAGACCTCGCGGGCGTGCCGGAGGTGGGAGGGCATGACGTGGCGGGGCTGGAAGGAGGAGGGACGCGCCCGGCCTTGGGCGCGACCTCGCACGCGGGCCTACCCGATGAACGCCTCGTGGACGGCCTTGAGGGCGCGGTCGCCGTCGGCAAGGCCAATGACGACGGAGACCTTGATCTCGGAGGTGGAGATCATGCCGATGTTCACGCCATGGCCGGCGAGGATCTCGAACATGCGGGCGGCGACGCCGGAGTGGCTGCGCATGCCCACGCCGACGATGGAGAGCTTGGCGATGCCCTCGTCGGTGGAAAACCCCTGCAGGCCAAGCTCCGGCTTGAGGCCGTCAATCACCCTGGAGGCCTTCAGCAGGTCGGGCTTGTCCACCGTGAAGGAGATGTCGGTGACGCGGGACCCGCCATCGTGGCTCACGTTTTGGACGATCATGTCCACGTTGATGGCGGCGTCGGCGAGGGACTTGAAGATCCGCGCGGCGCTGCCGGGGCGGTCCGGGACGCCCTCGACGGTGACCTCGGCCTGGTTCTTGTCGATGGAGACGCCGCGGACGACGACGTCCTCCATGCTGGTGGTTTCTTCCTTCACGATGGTACCTGGGTTGTCGTTGAGGCTCGAGCGGACCTCGAAGATGACGTTGAACTTCTTGGCGAACTCGACGGAACGAAGCTGCATGACCTTGGCCCCGGAGCCGGCGAGCTCGAGCATCTCGTCATAGGAAATCTCGGGGAGCTTGCGTGCGGAGGGCGCGAGGCGCGGGTCGGCAGTATAGACGCCGTCCACGTCGGTGTAGATCTGGCACAGGTCCGCCTTGAGGGCCGCGGCCATGGCAATGGCGGTGAGGTCGGAGCCGCCGCGTCCGAGGGTGGTGATCTGGCCTTCCTCGGTGCGCCCTTGGAAGCCGGCCACGATGACCACGTTGCCGGCGTCGAGGAGGCGGTGCACCTCGTCGGGCGTGATGTTTTGGATCTTGGCCTTGGTGTGGACGCCGTCGGTGACGATGCCGGCCTGGGCCCCGGTAAGGGACACGGCGGGCACGCCCAGGGCGTGGAGGGCGATGGCGGCGAGGGCGATGGTTTGCTGCTCGCCGGTGGCCAGCAGCATGTCCATCTCGCGCTCGGACGGCAGCGGCGTGATGTCCTTGGCCAGCTTGATGAGGCCGTCGGTGACCCCGGACATGGCGGAGACAACGACGACGACCTGGTCGCCGCGGGCGCGGGACTCGGCGACGCGGCGGGCGACGTTCTTGATGCGGTCGGTATTGCCGACGGAGGTGCCCCCGTACTTCTGGACGATCAAGGCCATTGCGAAGAGGCCGTGTTTCTGCCGGAAACCAGCGCGTGTGACCAAGGAAAATCCGTGCCGCGCTGGAGCGGCGC
>CAYSGH010000048.1:0-33536 GCA_964430505.1 uncultured Akkermansia sp.
AGCCCATCCTCCCGGATGGGAGGGCCCTTTCCTCGTTTTGAAATCCTCTTCGACTGCCGTTTCTAGGGTGATTTGGCTGCACGTTCGGAGCGACGGCGGTAGGATGAGGAACGTTGAGCGAGGCGCGATACCATGACGGGAGGGAGGCACGGCTGGACCCGGTGCCGCCCTGTTCCTTGGGCCCCTACGACCTGGAGGCGGAGGTGGCCCGCGGCGGGTTCGGGGTCATTTACCGGGCGCGGCATCGGAAGCTGGGGCGCCGGTGCGCGTTGAAGCTGATTCATGCGAAGGCCGTGTATCCGGGCAACGATGCGGCGCGCGCGCTGGAGCACGAGGCGGCGGCGGCGGCGGGCCTGGATCATCCGGGGATCGTCCGGATCCATGAGTTTGGGTCGGCGGACGGGCGCGTGTACCTCGCGATGGAATGGGTGGAGGGCACGGACCTGGGCCGCTGGCTGCCCACGCGGGTGGTGCCGCCGATGGAGGCGGCGCGGTTGTTCCGGGGCATAGCGGAGGCGGTGGCGCACGCGCATGAGCATGGGCTGTTTCACCATGACCTGAAGCCGGGCAACGTTCTGGTGGACGCGAAGGGCCACGTGCGCCTGACGGACTTCGGGCTGGCGCGAAGGGCGGGTGCGGCTTCGGGAGCGATCCACGGGGCGATGGGGCACGGAACGCCCCAGTATGCGGCACCGGAGCAGGCCTCGGACCAGTATGGCGAGCCCCGGGCGGTGACGGACGTGTTCGCCTTGGGCGGGTTGCTGTACTTCCTGCTGACGGACCGGCCGCCGTTCCGGGGCGAGACGGCGTCGGGGACGTTGCGGGCGGTGTTGACGGAGGAACCTCCTGGCCCGCGGGCGTTGCGCCCGGGGATCCCGGAGGACCTGGAGGCCATTTGCCTGCGCTGCCTCGAGAAGCGGCCGTCGCGCCGGTATCCCTCGGTGCGCGAGGTGGTGGCGGACGTGGACCGGTTCCTGGAAGGGGAGCCGGTGCGGGCGCGGGCGGATGGGGCGGGCGGCAAGGTGCCGGGTTGGCTGCGCCGGCGTTGGCGCGGGCTGGCGGTGGCGGCGGTTGTGGTGGGAACCACGGTGGCAACGGGCCGTTCCTGGGTGCGTTCGATGCGGGCGACCGTGGCCGGGGAACGGGCGGCGCGGATGGAGGCCCAGGCGGCGCGGGAGCGGGCCGAGCGGGACGCGGCCCGGGACCGGCGCGCGCGCTATGCGGCGCATGTGCAACTGGCCTTCGAGGCGTTCAACCAAGGGGCGCACGAGTCCGCCCTGGAGGCGTTGCGACGCGAGGTGCCGTCCGGGCGGGAGACGGACCTTCGGGGCTGGGAATGGGGATTCCTGGCGCGTGGGTGCACGCCGGTGGAGGGGGCTGCGGCCGGGGCCTCGTCGGCGGGAAGCCACGCGGTGGCGGCGCAGGATTCGCCGCCGCCGTCGCCCTCGTTGGCACGGGTGCCTGAGCCCGCGGCGTTGTTGTTTACGAACTGGGCGTCCGGAGTCGTGGCCACGGGGTGGCTGGGGGAGGGCTCACGGGCGTGGGCAGCGACGGCGGCGGGCATCCAGGCGTGGGACGTGGAGGGCGGCACCTTGCTGCACGACCTCCCGTCCGATCCCGACGCGGTGGAGTCGGCTTTGTGGCTGGGAAAGGGGGAGGCGCAGGGGTGGGTGGCGCGGGCGTGGGTGGGCGGCCGGCTGGGCCTGCGTGCGTTGCAGGGCGAGGCGGCGACGGTCGTGGTGGAGGAGCCGGGCTGGCAGGTGGTGCCGCGGTATTCCGGGGCCTCGGAGATGGTGTTCTCGCAGGATGGCACGCGATTGGTGGTGGCGGACGTCGCGAACGGCGTGCGGGTTCACGCAGTGCCCTCGATGGAGGTGGTGCGGCGATTCCCGGGGATTGCGGCGCGCGCGGCGGACATCGCGGCCTCGGGCATGCGGGTGGCGGCGGCGGACGCGGAGGGCCAGGTGCGCGTGTGGGACATGGCGGGCGGCGGGACGAATGCCGTCACGGCGATGGTCCCCAAGGCCTTGGAGATCGCGTTTTCCGGGGATGGGACGCGGCTGATGGCGGGAACGTTGGACGGGTGGGTTCGGGTGTTGGATGCGGCGACAGGCCGCGAGCAGGCCGCGTGTGGCCCGGTGGGAGCGGCGATCTTGGCGGTGGCGATGGCCCCGGGCGGCGGCCGGGTGGCGGCGGGCACGTCGGATGGGCGCGTGGTGTTCTGGGACGTCGCGACGGGCGACATGCTGGGCACGTTGAGGCCGGGGTTGGGCGCGGTGCAATCCGTTCGCTTCCTGGGCGCGGACGGCCTGGCATTCACGGCCACGGGCGGCGTGAAGGTGTACGGGACGAAGCCGTAGGGGGCGGGGAGCGGGGAGCGGGAGGCGGGAGGCGGGAGGCGGGAGGCGGGAGGCGGGAGGCGGGGCAGGGCCGTCCCGGCCCTGCGTGATGGTGCGGCGGCGGTCGCGGCGGGCCCGGCGTGGAGGCTCAACGGGCAGGGCGCGCCTCGAGGGTGGCTCCGGCAGGGATGCCGGTGATCGTCAGGCGAAGGGAGTCCTGGCCGTTGGAGCCATTCCCGGCCCGGGCCTCGATGACGGGCCCGGCGCGTTCGCCGAGCCTCCAGCGAACGCGGGTTCCGATGGCGACGTTGGTGACGAGTCCGGGCGCGCTGGGCGCTGGGTTGCGAAGGAGTTGGGTCTCGCCCTCGTGCACGCCCATGGCGACGTCCATGCGTCCGTCGGCGTCCAGGTCGCCGAGGGCCACGGAACGGCCTTGCCCGGCGACGCGGAGGCCGGAGCGGGCCGGGCCCAACGCCACGAACCGGCCCGTGCCATCGCCTTGGAGCA
Organism: uncultured Akkermansia sp.; assembly: GCA_964430505.1. Classification (GTDB taxonomy): domain Bacteria; phylum Verrucomicrobiota; class Verrucomicrobiia; order Limisphaerales; family UBA9464; genus UBA6176. The sequence goes on from CAYSGH010000048.1 coordinate 2,847, forward strand.
CCAATCCCAGCCCGGCGTCCTGGCGCGTGGATTCGGCGTCCATTCCGAAGTCGTTTTGGGCGAGCACGACGTCCGCGTGGCCGTCGCCGTTGAGGTCGGCGGCCGCCAGGGCATGAGCGGAGGACCACTGGGCCTCGGCGGGCAACGGACGTGGCTCGAAGTGGTCGCCGCGGTTGAGGAACAGGTGGGATGCGGACGTCTTCACGAGGAGCTCGGATGCGTCGCCGGGCTTGCCCGAGAGCACGTCGTCGAAGGAGGCGCGGCCGTACGCGGCATGGTTGGGGAAGGCAACGGGCACCCACGGCAACGCGGCGCCGACGGCCTTCCATTCGCGGCGCGGGAACCAGCGTTGCTCGGCGGCATCCCAGGAACCCAGCAACGGCTCGGTGGTGCCGACGCCCCCGAAGTTGCCCCAGGCGATGCGCGTCTCGGGGCGCGTGGGATCGACGGGGTCGGGCCGTGCGTTGAGTCCGCGATTGCCGGCCACGAGGTCGATGCGGCCGTCGGCGTCGAAGTCGGCGGCGGCAAGCCCCAGCCACCAGCCGGTGAGGTCCGAAAGGCCAGGAAGCTTCCACGGGGCGAGCGTGCCGGCGTGGTTGCGCCATGCCCGGACCTCGCCGGCCTCGGCACAGGTGACGAGGTCGGGGTCGCCGTCGTCGTCGAGGTCGGAGAACAAGGCTCCGGTGACCATGCCGGCGGGGAGTTCGGCGGCGGCGCGCCAGGCGCCTTGCTTGCGCGACAGGATCCGGGAGGAGGCCGCGCGCGGCCAATGGCCGGGGACGCCCCGGTCGCCCACGAAGACCTCGGGTTGGCCATCGCCATCGAGGTCGGCTGCGGCGAGGGAGCCGGGGTTGATGCCGGAGGCGGCGGTGGCGATGTCGCCCCAGAACGGGCCGCCGACGAGGCAGGGGGCGTTGGTGAGGCCGTCCTCGGCAGGGGAGAGTGCGGCGAGCCAACTGCCGGGGTGATGGGTGGCGAGGACGGCGACGACGGCACGTTGATGGGGCGTGGGGACGGGCGCAAGGGCGGGCTTCGGGGACGCGGGGGGCGCGTTCACCTGCGGCGCAGTCGTTGCCCGCCATTCGATGGGTTGGCCGCGGCCGCCGCCGAGGAACAAGTCGTCGCGGCCGTCGGCGTCGGCGTCGATCCAGCCGACGACGGGCGCGCGGGTGGAGATCCGCCACGGGAGGAGGCGTTGGCGCGCGAGGTCGTCGAAGGGCTCGTCATGATGCCGATGGGGCGGCGTGAGCGGGGCGGGCGCGAGCCACGGCTGGGGCAAGGCCGGGGCGGCGGGGCGCGGCGTGGAGGCGGTGGGTTGGGCGATCGCGTACAGGCGGCCCGGGAGAATGCCCTTCACGACCTGGCGGGTGCCGTTGCGCCAGTCCACCTCGAGCGTCATGGGCGTTGGGGGATGGGAAGCGGCGAAGGTGCGGATGGGGGCGTCGGAGGAGAGGTAACGCCCGCCTGCGATGAGTTCCTGGGACTGCGTGACTGGGCCGCCGACGAGGCGGATGCGGGCCCCGACGCCGCGGGTGTTGGGCGGGAGGCCGACGAGTTGGACGGCGACGCGCGGGGCGTTGGCGTCGTTGCGGAGGAGGGTGGCGACCCCGTTGAGGCGGTTGAGGACAACGTCGAGGTCGCCGTCACCGTCGAGGTCGGCGAGGGCCATGCCGGTGTGGACGCCGGGGACGTTGAAGCGCCAGGGGTTGGAATGCTCGGAGAAGGTGTGGTTGCGCTGGTTCCTGAAGGCAACGAGCGGGGTTTCGAGCGGGGGGAAGCGCTGGAGATGGGCGAGGCGCGAGGCGGCGTTGCGCGGTGCGCGCGAGGCCGCCACCTCGGCGAGGACGTCGGCGTGCTGGACGTCGTGCCCGTTGCCGGTGGCGACGAGAAGGTCCTCCCAGCCGTCGAGGTCCACGTCGAGGAAGAGGGCGCTCCAGGACCACTCGGAGCAGGCGACGCCGGCGAAGGCGGCGACCTCGGCGAAGGTGCCGTCGTCGCGGGCGACATGGAGGGTGTTGTGGGTGACTTCGGGACGGAAGAGGGGGTCGGACCTTGGGAAGGCGACGATGCCTTCGAGGGTGTTGGGGCGTTGCCAGGCGCGGCGCGAGGCCAGGCGGCTGGTCATGTCCGCCACGAAAAGGTCGTCGCGGCCGTCGCGGTCGATGTCCGCCACGTCGATGGACATGGAGGCGAGGGACTGGTGGCGGAGCGCGAGGCGCGGGGCGGCGCGGAAGCGGGTTCCGCCCTCGTTGATCCAGAGGCGGTCGGGCCAGTAGGCGAAGTCGTTGCAGACATAGAGGTCCGGGAGGCCGTCGCCGGTCATGTCGCGGAACTGGACGGCGAGGCCCCAGTCCGTGGGGGGCTCGCGGAGGGGTTGGCCGTCCTCGTCGAGGAACGCGCCCGCCGTCCAGCTGACGGGCACGAACTTGCCGCCGCCTTGGTTGAGGTAGAGGACGTCGCGCTCGCCACGTTCCAGCACCTCGACGCCGCCGCCGCGGGGTTGGACGGCGACGAAGCGGCCCTCGGGGGTGACGGTGATGCGCCCGTCGGGTTGCCGCACGGCCTCGACGCGCAGGCCGGGCGGGTCGTCCCGGAACGTGTCGGTGCGGTAGTTCGTGACGTAGAGGTCGAGGTCGCCGTCGCCGTCCATGTCCGCGAGGGCCATCGAAGTGGCCCCGAGGCGCGGGGCGAGGCGTCCATCGGTCTTCTCGGTGAAGCGGCCGGAGCCGTCGTTGAGGAAGAGGCGGGTGCCGCGCCCGATGGCGTTGACGAGGAGGTCGAGGTCGCCGTCGCCATCGACGTCGGCCAAGGCGGCGCCGGTGGAGGGTTGGCCGGGGCAGGCGACGCCGGCGCGATCGGTGACGTCCTCGAAGCGCCATTCGCCGAGGTTGCGATAGAGGGCGTTGGGGCCTTCGAGACGGCAGAAGTACACGTCTGGCAGGCCGTCGCCATCGACGTCGCCGAGGGCGACGCCGGATCCGTTTTCGAGGACGCGGTTGTCGGCGGCGGCGGCGTCGGCGAGGTGGTTGGTGAAGGTGACGCCGGAGGCGGAGGGCGGGACCTGAGTGAAGCCGTTGGTGCCGGTCGCGGCGGCGAGGGGCAACCAACGCCCGCCATCGAAGGGCGTCCAGGATGCGGGTGCCGGGGCGTTGGCCGCGACGAGTGCCCCTGCGGCGAGGCCGACGGCGAGCAGGGGGCCCAAGACGGGCGGGACGAAGGAGGCGGGGCGTCCCCGGCCGGAGCCGGGGACGCGGGGCGCGCAGGGGATGGGCGCGCCGCGGATCATGCTACTTCCCGTGGGCGTTGCGGAGGTGGTCCGCGAGGACGTCGAGGCCGAAGTCGTTGTCGGGGTTGCGCCAGACGGCGTGGATGTGGTTGGCGTCGTTCTGGGTGTTGTCGTACTCGAGGAGGAAGGTGGGCCCGACGAGCCGGTAGTAGTGGCGTTGGCCCTTGGCGACGGAGCCGGCCCATGCGAACCGGATGTTCTGGGTGCCGGCCTTCTCGATCTTCTCGACCTCGGCACTGGCGACGTCATCGCGAAGGCGTCCGACGTATTCGCGGAGGAGTTGGAGGGCCTTGGCGCGGGACGCCTCGGGCATGTCGGCGAGGGTGATGCCGCGGGGGTCGCCGAGCTGGGCCTTCCGGGCGTTGCTGGTGAGGATGTCGTCCGGGGCCTTGGCGTCGATGATGGCCTTGGCCTGCAAGGCGGCCGGGAGGCTCGTGAGGAGGTCGCGCCCGAGGTCTTCCTCGGCCCCGAGCGCGCGGAGGCCCTGTCGGGAGCCAACGCGGACCTCGGCGGGGTTGGAGCCCATGAAGTTGGGGGTGCCCGAGACGACCTTGCCGTGGGCGAGGGTGAGGTTGATGGAGAGATGATGGCCCTCGAAGCGCCAGCCCCAGGTGCCCTGGGCGCCGGGCGTTCCGAAGATGGAGACGTGGTAGATGCCGGGGTCGCGCGGGAAGCGGCGGTTGGGGCCTTCCATGTCCTGGAGCACCTGCTCGAGGCTCATGATGGTGGTGGCCTTGAGGTGGCCGCGGTGGCTGAGGGCGGTGCCGAGGAGCCCGTGGGCGAGGTGTTGCTGGGCGACGGACAGCTCGCGGACCTGGATGCCCTTCCGCTCGACGGGGACGAACTGCCAGTTGAGGCGCTCGTCGTTGGTCCACGCGAACGTGGTCTTGGCGCGTTGCTCCTCGGACAACGCGGCGAGGAACCGTGAGGCGGCGTCGGCCATGTCGGACGCGGGATCCGAGGCGGCGAGACGCGTTGCGAGGAGCCAGGCCATGCCGGCCCATGCGAAGCGGGATTGCATCTCCCGAGTCTTCCGGCGAGGGCCGTTGCTTCAATCAAAAACTCTGGGAAGGCGCGGTGGGACGGGCGGGAAGCGGGGGGCGGGAAGGTGGCAGGGCCGTTTTGGCGCCTGCTCGGCGCCGCGGTTCCGTCCGTGGCGAAGGGACTCACGGGGAGAAGGCAGCAAGACCGTCTCGGTCTTGTCCCATGCCGCCCCCGCCGCGCGGAGGAACTGCACACCTGCCTTCCCGTCCACCCCAGACATTGCTGGCCTGAGCCAGGGAGGCCGGTGTTCTCACTGGTGGGCGTGGAGGCGCGGGGGGAGAGCGTGGCAAGGCACGATTGGCAAGGGCTCCGAGTAACCGCGCGAGGCATGTCCCACGCTTCCTGCCCCAGCCTTGGAAGCCTGACTCTCGCGGAGACGCAAAGAACACGGAATGGGCGGCTGCCGCCTGCCCATGGAATCCGGGTTGTTCCCGCGGGGTGGACGGGGTCTCATAAGCGCATGGTTTCCCGTCTGGCGATTGCGTGGCTTGCCGTGTGCCTGGCACTCCCGGTCCTCGCCGGGCCGCGCCAGCGCCGGATCCTCTACAACCTCGATGGCGACTCCTGCATGACCCTCAAGGCCGGGCGGGTGGGGCCGGGCCCGATTTCCACCAACGACCTGGTCGCCCTCGTGGACGAGATCGCCCGGCCGGGCAGCCAGGTGGACACCCTCCTCGTCTGCATCAACGCCCAGGTGATGTACTACCCCACGCGCGTCGGCACCCAGCGCGGCGCGTTGTCCACCCCGGCGGAACAGGCCGCGTGGAGCCCCCATGAACGCCAACGCCTTGCAAACATGCAGGCCTTCGAGCGCGAGGGCGTCGATCCCTACGCCGTCCTCCTCGCCGAGGCGCGCAAGCGCGGCATCGAGGCGCTCATCACCTTTCGCATGAACGACGCGCACGGGAACGACTTCCTGCGCACCGCGTTCTGGCGCGACCACCCGGAGTGCCAGCTCCCCAAGGGGGCGCTCGACTTCTCCCGCGAGGCCGTCCGGGAACACGTGTTCCGCCTCGTCGAGGAGGCCGTCCAACGGTACGACTGCGACGGCGTGGAGCTGGACTTCCAGCGTTTCCCCAACTTCTTCCCGGCCAGCAACGGCCCGTCGCCCGGGGAACGCGTCGTGCACCTCGACGGGTTGGTGGCGCGCGTCCGGAGGCTGCTCGACGAGGTGGGAAGGCAACGCGGGCGCCGCCTGGTCCTGGCCGCACGGCCTCCGTCCCGCTTTGGTCAAGGCACCCCCACCCCGGCGCAATCCCTCGAAAAGGGCTGCGACCCCGGCGCCTGGGCGCGCCATGGCTGGATCGACTTCCTCTCCGTCAGCGAGTGGCTGTTCACCGCCGACACGCTGGGGCTGGAGGCATGGCGCCAGGCCGTGCCCGGCATTCCGATCTACGCGGGCATCCAGCCGGAGTGGCGGCCCTCGGGCGGCTCGTCCCGCTGCGAGGCGTGCCTGGGCGAGCGTGGCTATCGCAAGGCCGCGCGCGAGCGATGGGCCGACGGCGCTGACGGCATCTATCTGTTCAACTTCTTCACCCCGCGCGAGTGGCCCCAGCCCTTCGAGCCGCCCTGGGCCGTCCTCTCCGAGTTGGGCACCCCGGCCACGCTCGCCGCCATTCCCGTGCCCCCATGGGAGACGAACACGCCCATCGCCACCGTCCGGGCTAACGTTCATCGCTCCCACCCGCGTCCGCGCGCCGCCGCCCTCGGCGCAATCGCCTACGTCGGCCCGGGCCTGCAACGCCGCGAATGGCGCGCCATTGAAAGCAAGGACGACGTCGCCGACGAGCAGGCCGCCCGGTGGTCCGACGACAACGGCCGCACCTGGGGCGACTGGGTCCCGCAGCAACCGTCGTCGCTCGTGGACCATGCAGGGGTGCAAGTGTGGGAGGGCGGATGGGCCGACACCGTGTGCCCCGCGTCGGGATGGCTCGTCCAGCTATGGCTCCGCCAAATCCAGCGCGATGGCCTGTTCCACAACTTCTCCCATGTGCGCACGTCACGGGACGGCGGCCGGACGTGGGCCGCGCCCGTGGCGCTGCGCTACGAGGACGGGCCGGAGTTCGATGCGGGCCGGCCCGCCGCGCCGGGCTTTCTGGGACGCAACGAGGGGTATCCCGGCAGCAACATCGCCGTCTTGCCGGACGGATCGCTGGTGCTGGCCCTCGCCCATGCCAACGCGCCGGGCGATCCTTCCAACGACCGTCGTCCTTGGCGCATGGGCTCCGTCCTGTTCCGGGGCCGATGGAATGCGTCCAGCCAACGCCATGAATGGCGCCCGGGCGCCCGCGCCGAAATCCGCCCGGAACGTTCCGCGCGCGGCCTGATGGAGCCCGAGGTGGCTGTCCTCCGCGACGGCCGCATCCTGGTGGTCTGGCGTGGATCCGACCGCGCCTGGGATGGGACGCCCGCCCGGGAGCCAGGCCGAAAGTGGTTCGCGGTATCCCGGGATGGCGGGCGGACGTTGTCGCCCGTCGAAGCGTGGCACTACTCCGATGGCACGCCCTTCTTCTCGGCGTCGTCCATCCATCGGATGATTCGTCATTCCAACGGCCGCTTGTACTGGGTCGGGAACATCAGCCCCACGCCGCCCCGCGGGAATCACCCGCGGCATCCGCTGGTGATCGCCGAGGTGGACGAGGCCACCGCATGCCTGCGTCGGGAGACGGTCACGGTGGTCGCCGACCGCGCCCCATGGCACGGGCCGGACGTGCAGTTCTCGAACTTCTCGCTGATCGAGGACCGCGAGACGCATGGCCTTGAGGTTTACCTCACGACGTTTGGGCAGGAGCCCGTCGCGTCGGAGTGGGCCACGGCCGACGCCTGGCGGTACGTGGTAACGTTGGGTGACCCGGGCGTGCGTGCCGACCCGGCGCGGGCGCCGTGATGTTCTCGTGGGTGCTCGCGTGCGGTCGTGCGTCCGGTCCCTGGGTTGCACAGAAAAGCCCCAGGAAATGCAGCCGGCACGCGATGCGCGGGCCAGGACGCTAGTCTTTCGAGTCGATGTTGCCGGACCTGCGCACGGCACGGAAGAGGCGCCAGCCGAGATAGAGGCCGCCCAGGTACCCGAGGGCCCCGACCACGGGGATGTCATGCCAGACGGGCGGGGCCTTCATCGCCCACAAGAGGGAGGAACTGACGAGCATGGCGGCCGTGACGACGCCCAGGACGAGGCGGTTGACCACGGGGTCCAGGTGCCGGTGATCGAGGTGCACGTTGAAGGTCCCGGCCCGGACCCGGTCGAGCACGTCCGACAGGTCGCGGGGCAGGGTGCCGAGAAGTCGCTCCCAGTCCCGATATGAACGCGCCATACGCCGGGCGACGCGCGTGGGCGACCAACGTCGGCGGATGGACCGGACGTAGAAGGGGCGAACCAGCTCGGCGAGGCTGAAGGTGGGGCTGAGTTGGCGCGACGTCCCCTCGAGGACGACCAACGTGCGCAGGAGCAACGCCACGGCGGGCGGGAGGGTCACGCGGAAGCGCCGGATGACGCCGCCCAGCGCGTTGAGCGCCGCGCTCAGGTCCAGGTCTTGCAACGAGCGCCCCACGAACTCCCCGACGAATTCCTCCAGCTCCGCCCGGAGCCGGTCGCGGTCGATCCCACTGGGGGCCGCGCCGAGGCGCAGGACGGCCTCGGTGAGCTCGCCGACGTCATGGCCGATGGCGGCGAACAGCAGGCGCTCGACGTCGTCGCGCGTGACCTCGTCGAGGCGGCCCGTCATGCCGCAGTCGATGATTCCCACGACGCCCCCTTCGAGGAGCATCAGGTTCCCGGGGTGCGGGTCCGCGTGGTAGAAGGAGTCGCGGAAGATCATGCCCAGGAAGATGCCAGCCCCGTCCCGGGCGAACTGGCCGAGGTCCGCGCCGGACGCCCGCAAGGCCTCCTTGTCCGTGCCTTGAATTCCGCGGAGGCGTTCCATCACGAGGACCCGGCGGGTGGTCAGCTCGCGCCACGTCCTGGGGAAGCGCGCCGTGGCATCTCCCTCGAAGTTGGCCGCAAACTCGTCGATGGAGGCCCGCTCGTGCTCGAAGTCGAGCTCCCGGATCAACTGACGCTTGAAGTGGCGGACCAGCAGGGCGGGCTGGAAGGGCTGCAGGCGTTCGGAGTGCCGTTCCGCGACCTCGGCGAGGGCGGCGAGGATCTCGAGGTCGGCCTCGATGCGGCCGCGGATGCCGTCGTGCTGGACCTTGACGACGACTTCCTCGCCGCCAGGCAACGTCGCGGCATGGACCTGCGCGATGGAGGCCGACGCGAGCGGGCGCGGGTCGAACTGGAGGAACAGCTCCTCCAGGGTGTGCCCCAGCTCGGCCTCGACGGTGCGGCGGACGGCGTCAAAGTCGTCGGCTGCTGTGCGGCTCTGGAGCTCGGCGAGCTCGTCGGCCAGCTCGGGACCGATCAGGTCAGCGCGCGTGCTGAGGATTTGTCCCAGCTTGATGAAGGTGGGGCCGAGCTCGGCGAGGGCCATGCGGAGGCGGCGCTCGGGCTTGAGGTCGGCGACGGGCTGGCCCTCGGAGGTCCGCAGGTGACCTTGCAACCATGCCGACGGCACGCCTTGCAGCCAGTCGGCCAGGCCGTAGCGGGCGAGGACGCCCAGGATTTCGGCGACACGACGCGCGTCGCGCTGCAAACGGGCCAAGGCATCCAGCTTCATGGGTGACAGGCCTAGCACAACGGGACGACGCGGTCGCGCGGGAAGCCGGGGGCGCGAGGCGGGAAGGGGGAGGCGGGAAGGGGGAGGCGGGAAGGGGGAGGCGGGAAGGGGGAGGCGCGGGCACGCGAGGCGTGGGGCGAAACCAATGCTTGGAACGGGGCGGGTGACCCGGTAGCGTTCCCCCTCATTTTGGCATGGAAAAAGACCGCAAGCTGATCATCGCCGGGAACTGGAAGTGCAACAAGACGGTGGCCGAGTCCCTGGACCTCGTTGCCGACCTGAAGCGCGAACTGGGCTCCATCAAGGAATTGGACGTCGTCGTCTGCCCGGCCTTCACGGCGCTGGACGCCGTGTCCAAGGCGCTCTCGGATTCCGTCATTCGCGTGGGCGCGCAGAACATGGGCGACAACGGGTACGGGGCGTTCACCGGGGAGGTGTGCTCCGGGATGCTGCGCGACCTGACGGTGCGCTACGTCATTCTGGGCCACAGCGAGCGGCGGCAGTTCCAGCAGGAATCGGACGCCCTGGTCGCCCGCAAGGCGGTCGCGGCGCACACCGCCAGCCTCATCCCGATCGTGTGCGTCGGCGAGACGCTGGCCGAGCGCGAGGCGGGCATCACCCAGGAGGTGGTGGGGCGCCAGACGCGGGGTTCCCTCGCCGGCCTGTCCGCCGACCAGGTGGAGTCCACCGTCATCGCCTACGAGCCGGTCTGGGCGATCGGCACGGGCAAGACCGCCACGTCCGCCCAGGCGCAGGAGGTGCATGCGTTCATCCGCGGCGTCGTCGCCCAGATGCACGGCGACGCCGTCGCACGCCGCGTCCGCATCCAATACGGCGGCTCGGTGAAGCCTTCCAATGCCCGCGAGCTCATGGGCCAGCCGGACGTCGATGGCGCCCTGGTGGGCGGCGCGTCGCTGGAGGCCAAGAGTTTCGTCGAAATCATCCGCAACTCGATCTAGACCCCGCGTTCCCATGCAACTCGTCATCAACCTGCTCTCGCTCGTCCTCGTGGTGATCTCCCTCTTCCTGGGGCTGCTCATCCTGCTGCAGCTCCCCAAGAAGGAGGCCGGGATCACCGCCGCATTCGGAGCCGAGTCCACCGCCGCCATCTTCGGCGCCGGCTCCGGCACCGCCCTCACCACCATCACCCGGTGGTCCGCGACGTTGTTCCTTTCCCTGTGCTTCATCATCGCGGTGATGACCGCCCAGCAATCCAAGAGCCGCACCGGCAAGATCAAGGAACTCATCGACAAGCCCGCCCCGGCCGCCCAGTCGGCATCGCCCGTCGCCCCGCCGACCCCGGCCGCTCCGGTCGCGCCCGCTCCCGCCCCGGCTGCGCCGGCCCCGTCGGCCCCGAAGCCCTGAGCTTCCCCGCGTCAGGAGGCCGATGAAGCCCCTGCCGTCCATCTCGCACGCCCCGGCGACACCGCCCGGGGCGTGTTGCTTTCCAGTCCTCCTTCTCGCCGTCCTTTGGATGGCTTCATGTCGTCCCGCGCCCCGCGCCGACCTGGTCCTCCACAATGGCCGGGAACCGGAGACCCTCGACCCGCACCTGCTGACGGGGCAGGCCGACGGCCGCGTGGCGTCGGCCCTGTTCGAGGGCTTGACCCGATACGACCCGGTCACGGGCAACGCCATCCCCGGGTTGGCGTCGTCCTGGACGCTTTCCGCCGACGGCCGCGTTTACGTGTTCCAACTGCGCACGAACGCGGCGTGGTCGGACGGACGCCCCATCGTCCCCGAGGACGTCGTGTGGTCGTTCCGGCGCGCGGTGAACCCGGCGACCGGGGCCGACTACGCGAGCCAGTACTTCTACATTGAGAACGGCGAGGCCCTCTGCACCGGGGCGGAGCGCGACCTGTCCAAGCTTGGCGTCGAGGCCCTGTCCGCGCGGGAGGTGTCGGTTCGCCTGCGACATCCCACCCCGTTCTTTCTGGAGTTGCTGGCGTCGCGCGTGTTCGCCGTCATCCCGCGTGATGCCGTGGAACGGGGTGGTGACCGATGGATCCTCCAGCCCGGCGTGCCGTGCTCGGGCCCCTACACGTTGGCGTCGTGGCGGGTGAACGACCGCATTCGCCTTCGGCGCAACCCGCGTTATTGGGACGTGGCCAACGTTCGGGCCGGCACGATCGATGTGCTGGCGGGGGATTCCGCGCACACGGCGCTGAACCAGTACCTCGTGGGTGACATCGATTTTATCTTGGACAAGGACATGTTCCCCTCCGAGCTGGCCGAGGCGCTTCGCAGGCGGGCGGACTTCCACGCCTACACGTACCTGGGGGCCTACTTCCTCCGCTTCAACACGACCCGGAAGCCGTTCGACGACCCGCGGGTGCGCCGGGCGATCGCGATGGCCTTGGACCGGCAACGGATCGTGACGCGCATCACGCGCATGGGGGAGCCGCCGGCGTCGCACCTGGTCCCGGCTGGCGTGGGGGGGTATCGGCCGCCCGTGGGGATTGAGCGCGACCCCGACGAGGCACGACGCCTCCTGGCCGAGGCGGGGTACCCCGGCGGCCAAGGCTTCCGCCCGTTCGAGTACTCGTACAACGCCGAGTCGCGGCTGCACGAGCACATCGCCGTCGAGGTGCAATCGGCGCTGCGCGACGTGCTGGGGCTGCGAATGGAGCTTCGGCCCCTGGAGTGGAAGACGTACCTCAACAACATGTCGCGCCTCGACTACGACCTGATGCGCAGCTCGTGGATTGGCGACTACAACGACCCCAACACGTTCCTGGACCTGTTCCTCTCCGAGGGCGGCAACAACCGGACGGGATGGAAGGATGCGGCCTATGACGAGCTCGTGAACCGTGCGAACGCCACGCAGGGTCGGGAGCGGCGGCTTGCGTTGCTGGCGGAGGCGGAGGCGCGCCTGCTGCGGGAGGGTGCCCCCATCGTGCCCCTTTACTCCTACGTGGGATTCTACGCGCTCGACACGAACCGGGTCGCGGGCGTGCATCCGAACGTGCTCGACGAGCATCCCTTCTGGGCCATCCACCGGTTGCGCCGCCCCTGAACCCATGGACGCCACCGCACTGCTTCGACGCCTGCTAGCGATCCCCGTCCTGGTGTGGGTGGTTGCGACGCTCGCCTTCTTCCTGATGCGCGCGGCGCCCGGCGGGCCGTTTGACCGGGAGCGCGCGCCGGCCTCGAAGGAGGTCGAGGCCGCGTTGCGGGCGAGGTATCACTTGGACGAGCCGCTGTGGAGGCAGTACGTGCGGTACCTGGCTGGACTGGCCCAGGGCGATCTCGGGCCCTCGCTGAAGTACCGGCATCACGGCGTCAACGACATCCTCGGGCAGGCCCTGCCGGTCTCGATGGCGCTGGGTGCCATGGCCTTTGCCACGGCGATGGCGATGGGGCTTCCCATGGGGATGGCCGGCGCGCTGTGGCGCGGCCGATGGCCCGACTGGATGGGCTCGGTGTGGGTGTTGGTGGGGGTGTGCATCCCGACGTTCGTGCTGGCCCCGCTGTTGGTGCTGGGCCTGGCGTTGCGGCTCGGGTGGCTGCCGGTGGCCGGATGGGCGTCCCCTTCCCATGCGGTGCTCCCGGTCCTGGTGCTGGGGTTGTACTTTGGGGCGCGGGTGGGACGGTTGTTCCGCGAGGGACTCTCGGAAGTGCTCCGTGCCCCGTTCATCGTGGCGGCTCGCGCCAAGGGGGTGTCGCCAACGGGCATCGTGCTGCGGCACGCGTTGCGGCCGGCGCTGTTGCCGGTGGTCTCGTATGCCGGCCCCATGCTGGCCGACCTGTTGACGGGCTCGTTCGTGGTGGAGCGAATCTTCCAGGTGCCCGGGACGGGGGCCTTCTTCATCAACAGCTTCTTCAGCCGGGACTACCCGCTCATGGTCGGCTTGGTCGTCGTCTATTCGGTGCTCCTCCTCCTGCTCAACCTCGCCACGGACGTCGCGTATCGATGGCTGGACCCAAGGATTCGCCATGCGTGACGCGACCTTGGCCCCGGCGGCGATGGCCCGGCGGCGCTTCCTTGCCAATCGCCTGTCGGTCGCGGGCACCCTCTTCCTTTTGGCGCTGGTCGCGGGGCTCGTCGCGGGACCCTTCCTTGTGCCCTTTGCGCCCAATGCTCCCTCGGACGCCGTGTTTCAGCCCCCGTCCGGGGCGCATCCCTTCGGCACGGACATCCACGGTCGGGACCTGCTGGCCCGTTGCCTTGCCGGGACTCGCGTCTCCCTGATGGCCGGGATGGTGGGGGCCGCCATCTCCGTGGTGATTGGGACGGCGTATGGCCTCGTGTCGGGCTATCGCGGCGGCCGGACCGACGCGGTCATGATGCGGTCGGTGGACCTGCTCTATGCGCTGCCCAACGTCATCTTCGTGATGCTCGTCCTGGGAACCGCCGAGGCGGCCGTGACGAGTCGTCTGAGGGGTACCTTCCCGGCGTTGGCGGACGCCTCGCGCTTGCTGCTCCTGTTTGCGTGCCTGGGCGCGATCTCATGGCTGAACATGGCCCGGATTGTGCGCGGCCAGGTGCTGTCGTTGCGCTCGCAGCCGTTCGTCATGGCCAGCCGCCAGTTCGGCGCTTCCCACGCCTTCATCCTCCGACGCCACCTCTTGCCCAACATCCTCGGGGTCGTGATCGCGTATGCCTCGCTCACCGTGCCCGCCGTCATCTTGTACGAGTCGTTCCTCAGTTTCCTCGGGATGGGCATCCGTCCGCCGGATGCTTCCCTCGGCACGTTGATCGAGGACGGCGCCCGCCAACTGAACCCCATCGAGGTGCGGTGGTGGCTGCTGGTCTTCCCGGGCGGGTTGCTGGCCCTCACGCTGCTTGCTCTCCAGTCCGTTGGCGACGGCCTGCGCGACGCCCTTGATCCCCAGGCATCCACCTGACCCCAACGAACCTTCGCGCTTCCCATGCTCCCCTACGAAGAAGCCCTCGCCCGATTGCTCGGAAACCTCGGCCCCAACCCGGTGCGGAACGAGCCGGTCTCGTCCTTTCTGGCCCCGGGTGCCTCCCGGCGTCCCCGTTGGCTGGGCGCCGACGTGTTGGCCCCAATGGCCTTGCCTCCCTTCGACAATGCGGCCGTAGACGGGTATGCGGTTCGCGCCGCCGACACGCAGGCGAGGGATGGGCGGCCGGCGATCCTGCGATTGAAGGGCGAGGCGGCCGCCGGCGTCGCTGCGCCGCCCAGGGTCGGCGAAGGGGAGGCGGTCCGGATCTTCACGGGGGCACCGTTGCCGCCAGGGGCCGACGCCGTGGTGATGCAGGAGGATTGCGACGCCGACCAGGACGGGACCGTGGCGGTGCTGGAGGCTGCGAAGCCCTGGGAAGGGGTTCGGTTTCGAGGCGAGGACGTGAAGGACGGGGAGGCCGTTGCACGGACGGGGGACGTGTTGACGCCCCAACGGTTGGCGCTGCTGATGGCGGCGGGCATCCGGAATGTGCCGCTCCATGCGTTCCCCACGGTCGCGCTCATCGGCACGGGATCGGAACTCGCGCCGGCGAACGTGGCCACGCTGGCTCCGGGGCAGGTGCATGAGTCCAACCTGGGCCCGCTGGCGTGGCTGTCGGAACAGGCCGGGGCCGGGGTCGTTGATGCGCGGGTGCTGCCAGACGACCCCCGACAAATCCATGCCGCGCTGGAGGCGGCGGCGGGGCGTGCCCAGGTGATCCTGACGGCCGGCGGCGCGTCCGTGGGCGACCACGATCACCTGCGGTCCGTGGCGGTGGAGGCGGGGTTTCGCATCGACCTGTGGAAGCTGGCGCTGAAGCCGGGGAAGCCGTTCTTCGCGGGGCAACGGGGTGGGACGCTGCTGCTGGGCGTGCCGGGGAACCCGGTCTCGGCGTTTGTGACGACGGTGCTGCTGGTGTTGCCGGTGCTGCGGCAACTGGCGGGTTGCCCGCAGCCCGGGCCCGCGACGCGCCCGGGCGTGCTGGCGTCCTCGCTGTCGAACCCGGACGCGCGCCGTCACTTTGTTCGCGTTCGCATCGATGCCGACGGCCGCGTGCATCCCACGGGGATGCAGGCGTCGCACATCCTGTCCTCGATGGCGGCGAGCAACGCGCTGGTGGACGTGCCGCCGCAAACCACGCTGCCCGCCGGCACCGCCGTCCGGGCCGTCGTGTGGTAAGGGATGGCGTCGGCCCGCCGCGGCCTCCCGTGCCCCCCATCGGGGCGGCGTGCTAATGCATCTCGACGGTGCAGGAGCCCAGTCCGGAGCGAAGGTAGTTGAACTGGACGTTGGGATGGTCGGCCAGGAGCGACATGGGGACGGCGGAGTCGATGATGCGATGGGCGATCATGTAGGCAGTGAGGCGTTGCCCGAGGGGATTGTCGTGGTTGCCCGCGTGCCAGATGGAGACCTTGTCGGCCTTCCAGGTCTCGACGGGGCCGACGGTGATGGCGGCGGTGGGGACCATGGAGATGTTGCCGCCGCCGCTGGTGCGGGCGTTCTGGGCGATGGTGAGGGGATGGAGCTCGACGACGCGTGTGGCCAGGCGGCGGTAGTCGGCGGGGGACGGGGGCTCGTGCTTGTGCTTGCCGCGGCGGGGCAGGGGATCGTTGAAGGCCCAGTGCTTCACGTCGCCTTGCCCACCCTGCATGACGGCGCAGCGGACGCCGGCTTCCCAGGTCTTGCGATAGGCCCGGGTGTCGGCCTTGGGAAAGTGAAGGTGGGCGTCGGGCATGCGGAGGCGGCGGTCGATGCGGTGGAAGCACAGCTCGCGGTCGGCGCGCTCGAAGCTGAGGGGATGGGTGACGGGGACCTCGCGCCCCGTGGAGGCGTCGAACCATTCGTCCATGCCCCAGAAGTGGGCATTCCGGACGTCCAGGCCCAGGCTGTTGACGAGCCGGGCGACCAGGGGGAGCTGCTCGGTGGGGCCGATGGGGCCGCAGATGCCGACGGGGTTGTCCGGGGTGCTTTGGCGCCAGGCGTCGATGTATTCGAGAGCCTCCGCCAGGTAGAAGTCCTCGCGCGTCTCATGGAAGACCACCTGGAAGCCGGGCCGCGAGAGCCGGGCGAGGTCGCGGGCGGTGAGGCGCGCGGCGGCGTTGATGAGGTCGGGCTCGAGGGTGGTGTAGTCCCACCAGTCGGGGGCGATGGCAGAAAGACGGCGTGGCATGGGCGGAGGGTTTCGCTTTTGGGGCGTCGGGTTCAAGCGCCGGCGCATCGCGGCGAATTCCGGCTCCCCAGCGGGGCGGCTTGCGGCGAGGATGGAGCCATGCCGGTTGACCGATTGGAGCTGGAGGCACGGGAGGCGTCCTGGCTGGCGCCCTACGCGCAGAAAAGCGGGGAGACCCGCGGACGCGCGCACACGGAGGAGCCACCCACGTGGCGGACGCAATTCCAGCGGGACCGCGACCGGGTGATTCACAGCCGGGCATTCCGGAGGCTGGAGTACAAGACGCAGGTCTTCTTGAACGGGACGGGCGATCACCTGCGGACGCGGCTGACGCACACGATGGAGGTGGCGGCGATCTCGCGGAACATCGCGCGGGCGCTGCGCCTGAACGAGGACCTGGCGGAGACGATCGCGCTGGCGCACGACCTGGGGCATTCGCCGTTCGGGCACCGCGGGGAGCAAGCGCTGGACCGCCTGATGCGCGGGCATGGAGGGTTCGACCACAACCGCCAGAGCCTGCGGATCGTGGACG
The DNA here is from genome assembly GCA_964430505.1 of uncultured Akkermansia sp. Classification (GTDB taxonomy): domain Bacteria; phylum Verrucomicrobiota; class Verrucomicrobiia; order Limisphaerales; family UBA9464; genus UBA6176. The sequence continues at coordinate 19,442 of CAYSGH010000048.1, forward strand.
AGCTGGAGCAGAAGTATCCGTCGTTCCGGGGATTGAACCTGAGCTGGGAGGTGCGCGAGGGGCTGGCGAAGCACCAGACGGGGTTCGACGTGCCGCCGGGTGGTGAGTCCTTCGAGCATCACCAGCCGTCGTTGGAGGCGCAGATCGCCAACCTGGCCGACGAGATCACCTACTACAGCCACGACCTGGACGACGGGTTGGAGTCGGGCCTGCTGGACGAGGGGCGGCTGTTGGAGGAGGTGGGGATCTGGAAGGTGGCGGCGGATTCCGTTCGGCGGAAGTTCGGGAGCCTGCCCGACGAGTCGCGCCGGTACTACACGATCCGGGAGATCATCGACGGGCAGGTCATTGACGTCGTGGAGACCACGGAGGCGCGGATCAAGAAGGCGCGAGTGGACAGCGCGGATGCGGTGCGCTCGACCCCCCGGGCGCTGGTCCAGTACAGCCCGGAACGCCGCCGCCTGAACCTGGAGCTGCGCAAGTTCCTGTACCGAAACCTCTACTACCACCCTGCGGTCGATGAGCCGAACCACCGGGCCACCCGGATGCTTGGGGAGTTGTTTCACCGGTATGTGGAGAAGCCCTTGGAGATGGGCGAGGGCGCGGCTCGACGGGTGTCGGGGATCGGGTTGCACCGGGCCGTGTGCGACGCGATCGCGAGCATGACGGACCGGTTCTGCATCGAGGAGCACCACCGGTTGTTTGGGTTGTACGTGGGGCCGTTCCGCCCGCGCTGAGGGCGTCCGTTGCCTCCCGATGCGTCCCGTCCGAGCGTCCGGCCACCATGTCCCCCGAGCCTGACTCCCGTTCTGTTCCCGAGACCCTGCCGCCACCGGGCGTTGCGCCTCGCGACGCCGGGGATCCCCTCGGCTTCCCGGTGACGCGGGTGCGTGGCGTGGGGCCTGAACGCGCGGCACTGCTGGCGCGGCTGGGCATCGAGACCGTGGGCGACCTCCTGTGGCATCGGCCGCGTCGGCTCGAGGATCGCCGGGCGTTGATCCCGATCCGCGAGCTGGAGCTGGGCAAGCCCGCGACCGTGTCGGGAACGATCGTGGCCGCCGGGGTGAAGTGGTTCCGGCAACGGACGCGGTCGGTGTTTGAGTTCATCCTGGACGACGGGACGGGGCGCCTGCATTGCCGGTGGTGGAACGCGCCGGTGCTCGAGCGGGTGTTCCGCTCGGGAGACGTCGTGCTGGTTTTTGGAAAGCCCAACAGCCTTCGGCCCCGGCAAATCGACCACCCGGAGACGGAACGCCTGGAGGCGGAGGACGACCCGACGGTGCACCTGAGGCGGATCGTGCCGGTGCATGGCGCGACGGAGGGCCTTTCGGCACGGACGATGCGGACGCTGGTGTGGAACGCGCTCGCGGAGTTCGGGGAGGCCTTGGACGAGGATGGTTGGGATGGACGCGCGCCGGGGCCGGGGCCAGGGGGCCTTGCATGGCCGGATCGACGCCGCGCGCTGCGCGACCTGCACTTCCCGGAGGACATGGAGTCGGCGGAGGCCGCCCGGCGGCGGTTTGCGGCGGAGGAGTTCCTGCGGCTGCAACGGGAGCTGCGGCGGCGGCGCGCGAGCCTTGGGGAGTCCTTCGTGGCCCAGGCGTGCGCGGGCGACAACCGCCTCGTGCGGCCGTTCCTGGCGGGACTGGGGTTCGCGTTGACGTCGGCGCAAGCCCGGGTGCTGCGGGAGGTGCGGGCGGACATGGCGCTGACGGTGCCGATGCGGCGGTTGCTGCAAGGCGACGTGGGCGCGGGCAAGACGGTGGTGGCCGCGTGCGCGGCCCTGATGGCGATGGAGGCGGGGCACGACGTGGTGATCATGGCCCCGACAGAGATCTTGGCGCGCCAACTGGGGGCCTTGATGGGGCGTTGGATGGAGCCGTTGGGCCTGGGCGTTCACCTGCATGCCGGCGGCCGTTCCGGGCGGACGGGGGGCGATGGCCCACGCGTGACGGTGGGGACGCACGCCTTGATGGAGGAGGACGTGGACCTTGGGAGGCCGGCGTTGTTGGTCATCGACGAGCAACACAAGTTTGGCGTGGGCCAGCGCGACCGGATGCTGCGGCGAGCAGGGCATCCGCACCTCCTGGTGATGACGGCCACGCCCATCCCGCGAACGCTGGGGCTGACGTTGTACGGGGACTTGGACGTGAGCGTGCTGGATGGGTTGCCAACCGGGCGACGGCCGGTGCGGACGCACGTGCGGGATGCCGCGGCGCTGCCAAAGGTCTGGGAGTTCGTGCGGGGGGAGCTGGCGGCGGGGCGGCAGGCCTACGTGGTGTGCCCGCGGGTTGAGGAGTCGGGCAACGACGACGTCCGTTCGGTGCTTCGGGAGCTGGAGGACGTCCGGTCGGCGGTGGCTCCGTTCCCATGCGTGCTGGCGCACGGGCGCATGTCGTCGGAGGAGCGGGACGCGGCGATGGAGTCGTTTCGTTCCGGGGCGGCGCCGTTGTTGGTGGCGACGCAGGTGATCGAGGTGGGCGTGGATGTCCCGGCGGCGTCGGTGATGGTGATCCTGAGCGCCGAGCGGTTCGGGCTGGCGCAGCTTCACCAGTTGCGCGGGAGGGTGGGGCGTGGCCGGGCCGCCTCGCATTGCATCTTGGTGGCGGAGGCGACGACGGACGCGGCACGGGCACGGCTGGCGGTGATGGCACGGACGCACGACGGGTTTGAGATCGCGGAGGAGGACTTCCGGCTTCGGGGCCCCGGCGAGCTGCTGGGGCTGGCGCAGAGCGGGCTTCCCTCGTTTCGATTCGGGGACCTTGCGACGGATGTCGAGCTGATGCGCTGGGCGCGCGACGAGGCGCGCGGGGGAGGGATCGAGGCCAAGGGGTGACGCGGGGCGATGGCGGCGGGCTTGCGTCGTGGGACCCCTCTCCAACAACCTTGCCACGCATGAAAAGAGCCTTGCTTGCACGTCGCCTTTCCCAAGCGGTCCTCGCGTGCGGCGCCGCCGGGTTTGGCATGGCGGGCACGCTCTTCGAGGAGAACTTCGACAAGGTCCAGGGCGAGGCCGTGCCAGAGTCGTTCACGGTCCTCGATGGACAGTTCGCGGTCCAAGGCGAGGGCAAGGAGCGGAGCCTCGTGCTGCCCGGCGCACCCTTGGAGTCGTTTGGATTCCTGTTCGGGCCGGCCGCCGTATCGGGGCGCGAGGTTCGGGCGCGCATCCAGGGGACGAGGACAGGGCGCAAGTTCCCGACGTTTGCGGCGGGGCTGAACGGCGTGAACGGATACAAGGTGCGCGTGTCCCCCGCGAAGAACGCCGTCGAGATCGTCGCGGGCGACGCCCAGGAGGTGAAGGCGAGCGTGCCGTTCGCCTGGAAGAGCGGCGAGTGGACGTCCCTGCGACTGCGCGTGACACCCGCCACCCAGGGCGTCCGCGTCGAGGCCAAGGCGTGGCAAGGATCGTCCGAGCCCGCAGGATGGACGCTTGCGTTCGACGCGCCCGAGGCGCCTCCGTCCGGCATGGCCGGCGCGTGGGGCATGCCCTACAGCGGGACGCCCATTCGCTTCGACGACCTCGTTGTGGCGGACGTCGGGAAGTAGGGAGGCGCGGCCGGACGGCTCAGCGTTGGCCAACCCTGGTTCAGCCACGCGAAACGACCCCGTTGGCTCCGGCGCGCTGGCTCGGTCTCCCTCCGCAACTCCGTCGTCGTGGGCTCGTCACGGGCATCGCGCCGGCCCGCGCCTCGCCCGCTCCTCGGCTCAGGGTGCGAGCTCGCGGACGACCTTCTTCTCCTTCACGTCCCAAACGCGCGTGACGCCGTCCTGCCCGCCTGCGAGGACGCGTTGGCCGTCCGCCGTCGCGGCTGCGGCGTGAAGGAAGTCCTTGGCGGCGGCCAACGTGGCCGGCTTCTCGCCAGACTCGGTCACGCGCACGGGCTCGCGGTCGCCAGCGAAGGCCACGACGTCGCCATCGGTCCCCAGATGACACAGGGCCACGACCTCCTTGCCAAGGCCGCCTGCCGTCTTGGCCTTGTCGGCGGAGCCCAGGGTCCAGAACTTCACCGATGCATCGGCCCCGCCGGTGGCGACCACACGGCCGTTGGCCCTCCAAGAGACGGCGAGGACGTGGCCGGTGTGCCCTTCGAGCGTCGCCACTTGGCGTCCATCCGAAACGTCGAAGACGCGCGCCATGCGGTCGGCCCCGCCCGAGGCGAGGCGGAGGCCGTCGGGCGACCATGCCAAGGCGAGCACGGCGTCGCTGTGGGCATTGGTGAGCCCGAACACGTGGGCGCCCGAGGCGGGATCCCAGACGCGGATTTCGCCGCCGCGCGTGGGCTCGCCCGAACCGCTGGCCAATCGGAGGCCGTCGGGGCGGAAGGCCAGGGCGTTGACGCGGTCGGTGATGGGAGAGTCGTCGCCGCCCGTGCCCAGCGTGCGCGCCAAGGTCCAGCGTGGCTCCACGGGAACCAGCGCGGAATCACCGCTGCTGCTGCGACCCAAGCGGAGCCCGTCCTTCTCGAACGCAAGGCGGTCCACGGCGTCGCCCGGGTGGAAGGATGCGATCCAACGGGCGGCAGGCAGGGTCACGATGTTCGTGCCGGATGAAACCGAGAGGGTGCGAAGGACGGCGGGGTCGGTGGCCCAGACGTGAACGTGGGGGCCGGTGGCGATGGCGAGGCGGGAACCGTCGGCGGCCCATGCGGCGGCGCGCAGGGCGGGCCATGCGGCGGGGGTGGGCGTGGCGGCCTCGGCGGCGGCGCGGGCGCTGGCCACGCGTTCGCGGGCGACGGCGATCTGGAAGCGGGCCCGGCTCTTGCCGATGGCGGCGAGGCGATGCTCCTCGCCGGCCGCGTCGAGCTTGTTCTGGGCGGCGACGAGTTCCTTGTCGGCCGGCTCGATGGCCTTGGTGGCGGCAGCGGCCTTTTCGCGAAGGACCTTGAGGTCGTTGGTGGAGGCGCGGGCGGCCTCGGCACGGGCCATCCGGGCCTCGGCGATGGAGGCGGCGGCGCGAAGCGTCGCGAGGGCGGCGGCCTTGCCGGCACGCGCGCGCTCGGCAGTGGCGAGCGCCTCCACCGCCTTGGTCCACCGCTCGTCCTGCGCCTTGGATTCCTTCTCGGCAGACTCGAGGGCGGCCTTGCTGGCGTCGGACTCGGACTGGGCAAGGGAGCGCAGGCGCGCGGGATCCTCGGAGGGCAGGGGCGGGCCCACGGGCAGGATGGCCCAGATCTCGGGCGGGGTCGCGTTGGTCGTGGTCGTGCTGGCGATCACGGGGACGCCGTTGGACGGGAGGCGCAGGGCTCGGCCGGGACCTGCGGGGGCCACGAGGCCCTCCTTCGGCAGGGCTCCGGAGGCCGGGACGGATCCCGTCGTCCATTGGACCTCGGGTTTGGAGCGGCTCCAGAGCTTGATTTCGCGGTAGCCCCCGGAGGCGATGGTGGAGCCATCGGGGCTGAACGCGACGGCGTTGACGAGGTCGCGGTGCGCGGCGGCGGGGGTGCCCAGGGCCGGGTCGGACAATTCCTGCACGGCCTTGCCGGTGTCGGCGTCGAGGACGCGGAGCCGCGGCCCATTCCCGACGGCAACCCATGCGCCGTTGGGGGTCGTTGCAAGGCCGTAGATGGAACGGATGCGGTCGGCGGTGGGCTCCCAGCGGATGGCGACGGCGCGGCGTTCGGAGGCCTTGGCCCCTTGGTCAATCCAGGTGGCCAGCAGGCCGAGTTGCTCCGGCGTGAGGTCCACGGCGTTGACCTTGTTGTCCTTGGGCGGCATCCGGGGCCGCGCCTCGTGCGTGGACATGCGGAACAAGAGGGACTCGGACGCCTTGCCCGGGACCAGCGCGGGGCCGGACTCACCGCCGCGGATCATGTCGGCGGGGGACTCGAGGAGAAGGTCCGCCTTGCTGGTGGTTCGGTTGTGGCAAGGCAGGCAGTTGCCCTGGAGGACGGGGAGGACGTCGCGATCAAAGTCCACGGGGTCGCCTTGGGCGGGGCGGACGACGCGGAGCACCGCGTGGGCCGGGGCGGGGTCGGCGGCGCGCGCGGCGGCAGCATGGGCCACGGCAAGACCCGCCCACGCCACGAGGGCGGGCAGGCAGGGTGCGAAGGAAGACGGCAGCAAGGCGTTCATTTCGCGGGAAGGATTCGGACGCGGAAGGGTGCGGACCAGACGCCGAGGGTCACGTCGCGGGGCTTGGCGCGCTCCTCGGCGGACTTCAATGCGGCCTCGGCGGCCTTGGCGCGTTCCTCGGCCTTGGGCTTGTCGGAGGCGGTGGCCGAGGCAACGGCGTCCTTCGCGACCTTGAGGGAAGCTTGGGCGGCGGCGACGGCCTCCGGTTGGTTTCGGTACTTGCCGGCCGCCTGTCCCTGGAGCCAGAGAAGGTGCTCGCCCTCGGGGAGGGCGGCCTCGGACAGGACGATTTCGGCGACGGCGTTGGTGGCCTTTTCGGGGACGGAGACCTCCTTGGCCTTTTCGAGGGCAGGATGGCCGGAGGGCTTGAGGCTGAAGGCTGCGGTGTACTCATACCGGCGCTGGATGCGCAGGGGGATGGAGAGCTTTCCGCCGGCCTTGGCCTCGATGACGTCAGTGCCCGTGGCCGCGACCGAGACGGGCTCGGACTCGGGGGCAATCCCAACGTGGAGGGATTGGTGCAAGCGCGACGGGATGGGCTCTTGGTTGAAGTCGGCGACGGGCCATGGGACGCCGCCGGTGGCGACGGTGCGCTCGATGCGGTTGCTGGCGACGATGGCGGAGGCCTTGAGAACGAGTTGGAAGGTCGCGGCGGGAGCGTCGTCGGCCGTGGTCAGCAGGAGGGTGGCGGAGGATTGCCCGGACGGGATGCGCGCGGTGGGCGCGGTGACGCCCTTGGGCAGGCCGGAGGCGACGATGTCCACGGGGCCTTCGAGTCCTTCGAGACGGGAGATGGCGACGCGTAGGGGAAGGGTCCCGCCGCGTCGGAGGACCGTGGACGTGGCATGGGCGCGGCGGTCGTCGTTGTTCGACTTCGGGGGCGGCTGCGCCCATGCCCACGCGCGGAGGTCCGGGGACGGCCTGCGAAGCGTCAGGCGGAACGGGCGGCGGGCCGAGGTGGGAAGGGGATTGAACGCGTCGCGGACGAGGACGCGGTAGCGGCCGTCCTGCGGAGCCTCGAAGCGTCCGGCGGCGTCGCGCGAGGCCACGCTGAGCTCGGCGGAGGCGGGGTTGGAATCGAGCTCGGCCAGCTCGGTGACGTCGGTCCACGCATTCGTCTTGCCGGCGCTGGAGTCGAGCCGCTGGACCAAGACCAGCGGGTCCACGACCTGGCCGAGCCGCTCCCCGACCACCTCGATCCACCACGTGTCCCCCTTCTTGGCATCGAAGGTGACGCCCGACGATGGCGAGGCGAACCAACCCCCGAAGTCCAGCGGCGGCGTCACGGGCACGACGACCGGGACGCGCGAGGCGACGCCGTTGGCATCGGGCAACGGCTGCGCGACGACGGGCAGGCTGGTGATCCCGAGGAGAACCGGGTTGGAAGGCCCGTTGGTGGTGGCCCACGTCCACGTCCATGGGCTCCATGCCGACGCGGCGGCGCGGCGAAGCCGGTCCACGGGCCAGGGCGTCGAACCGGGCGTGGCGGCGGACGGGGCGACGACATCGACCTGCGCTTGCTCGAGGAGGATGCCATCGCCGCCTTGGATGGACGAGGGGCGTCCGCCGGGGAGGCGACGACCCAGGAGGGTGACGCGGTTGGTGACGCCGGCCGTGACGACGCACGGCACGACCATGTCCACGTGCGGCCCCACCGCGTGCTCGATCTGGAAGACGAAGTCGTCCCCGCCGCGGAACTGCGCGTCGAGCACCTGGACGCGGGCCGGCCCGTCCGCAGGCGCGGTGAAGTCGATGAGGCCGGAGCGGCGGACGCGCGCCCATTCGCGGCCATCCGGCCCGAAGGCGACGATCATGGGCGCGAGGCGCGAGTCGAGCTCGGGGGCGAGGACGCGCAGGAGGACGCGGGAGCCCTTGGCGGCGGGGACGGAGAACCACGCGGACCCGGCGGCAGGAACGCGGCCCCAGGCCGTGAATCCGGGCGCGAGGTGCAGCGCGGCGGCGGCGGACGTGTTGGTGGTGGCGGCGAGGGAAGGAGAACGGTCGATGCGGAAGACGCGCGGGTTGGAGGCCCCGAACCGGCCGTTGAACCGGACGTCTAGGAAGCCCTCGGGGACGTCGGCGGGCACGACGACCTCAAACGCGTTGGGCGCGCCGGGCTTGGGCTTGGCGACGATGCGGGGGTTCTCGAAGACAAGGCCGGAGGGCTCGTCGAGGTCGGAGCCCTGGACGGTGACGACGTTCGTGGAGCCGGGCGCGGCCCCGGCGGGGAAGACGTGGCTGAGGACGGCCTGCGGGAGCTGCGCGCGGGCGGCGAGGGCGAGCGCAAGCCCGAATGCGGCCGGGATGGCGAGGGTGCGCTGCGGGGCTCGAAAGGCAGGGCGGGACGAAGGGCTGTGCGCGTGCGTGGCCGGGAACCGTGGGTGAGGCATGGGCCGGGCGACGTCAGTGGTTGAAGAGGAACTCCTTGGTGTTCACGAGCGCCCAGACGAGGTCCTCGAAGGCCTCGCGCCGGGCCTTGGCCTTGCCGGGGTCGTCGTTGGCCTTGCCCACCTTCCGCGCGACGTGCTCCTGGGCGAGCCGGACCTCGTCGGCCTTGGGCGCGCGGCCGAGGGCGAGGAGGTAGAGGTCGCGGATGCGCTGGTCCTCGGGGCGCGGATCGGCGGCGAGGCGCGCGGCGGTGCCGGAATCGGAGGCGAGCTTGGACTGGAGGTCCTTGGAGTTGAGGAGGTGCAGCGCCTGGCTCAGCGAGGCGTCGTTGGAACGTTCGCACTCGCACGACGAGCTGGCGTCGGGCCGTCCGAACACGGTGAGGAAGTAGGAGCCGGCGTTGAAGCTGTTGTCCGGGAGGCACACCGCGCGCGTGCCGGCCGGGATGCCATCAAACTTGAGGTCGGCCCCGACCACGGCATGGACGCCGTCGAGGAGGATCTCGGCGGCGAGCCGGCGCGGGTAGAAGCGGGAGAAGTGATGACGGTCGCGGGCGTTGTGCGCGTTGGGTTCCGCGGAGAGTTGGTACGTGGAGCTGCGGGTCAGCAGGCGGACGAGCGCCTTGAGGTCATGGCCGCTGCGGACGAACTCGGCGGTCAACGCGTCCAAGAGCTCCGGGTTCGTGGGCGGGTTGGTGTCGCGCATGTCGTCCTCGGGCTCGACGAGGCCGCGTCCCATGAAGTGCTTCCAGTACCGGTTGACCAAGGACCGCGAGAACCACGGGTTGCGAGGCGACGTCATCCATTCCGCGAGGGCCTCGCGCGGGTCCTCGTCGGGCCCCAGTTCGCCCATGCCGGTGCCGAGGGCGGCGGGGCGGACGGACTTCCCGTTCTTCTTGTTGGTGGCCTGGGCGACGCCGCGCTTGTGGACGATGGCGTCCTCGCCGGGCTGGCTGCCGGAGCGGCGCCCGACCTGCGAGAAGAACGCACCGAAGCTCCAGTAATCCTGCTGGCTCCAGCGCTCGTAGGGATGGTGATGGCACTGGGCGCACTGGAGGCGTTGCCCCAGGAAGAGCTGCGCCGTGTCCTCGAGCTGGGACTGCATGCTCGTGACCTGGCGGAACCACGCCACGGGCGGGTTCTCGCCCATGTCGCCCGACGCGGTGAGGAGGTCCCGCACGAAGCGGTCGTAGGGGACGTTGCGGACCAGGGCGTCGCGGATCCATCCGTGGAACGCGAGGGTGCCGCGCGCCTGGCGCGCCTCGTTGCGCTTGTTGCGGAGCAGGGCCGCCCACTTGTTCGCGAACCAGTCCGCGTAGTCGGTGCTGTCGAGCAGGCGGTCGATGGCGGCGTCGCGCCGGTTCTCGGAGCGGTCCGAGAGGAAGGTGGACGCCTCGGCCGGGGTGGGCAGGCGGCCGGCCACGTCGATGGACACACGGCGCAGGAAGGTGGCGTCGTCGGCCACCGGGCTGGGCGGGATTCCCACCTCGCGCAGGCGCTTGAAGACGTGCTCGTCCACCAGGTTGCGGACGGGCGGCGTGGACGCGACCGGCGCCCCGAGGGGAATGGTGCCGCGAAACGTGGCCACCTTGCCCTGGTACCGGACCATGACGGCGAACTCGCCGGGAAGGTTGAAGGCCTTCACCAGGCCCTTGTCGTCGGCCCGGGCGAGGTCGCGGTCGTTGACCTCGAAGAGGGCCCCGCGGGTCACGTCCTCCGTGGATCCGTCCGTGTAGATGGCGGTGACGGCGAGCTGTTGGGACGCATCGGCTCGCAGGGTCCGAATGGGGGGAAAGACCTCGAGGCGCGCGACCGTGGGCGCGTCGGCCTTGCCCACGGGCATGCCCTGGCGAATCCAGCGGACGAGCAACTGGTAGTCATCGGACCCGGGTTCCATCCGCTTGCCTCCGCCGTGCGGCACCTGGGCGACGGCCTTGGTCAACAGGAGCGAACGCTCCGGTGCGGCCGGAAACAGGCGGCGGCCGCGCGCCTCCATGACCAGGTGCTCGTAATCCTCCTCGGGCTCGAAGCCGAGCAGCGACAGGCGGAACCCGTTTTGCCCGGCGGCCTTGCCGTGGCAACCCCCGCCGTTGCAGCCGTACTTGGTGAAGATCGGAACGACGCGATTGGCGAAGTGCACCGCCTGGGACTCGGCGAATGAAACGACCTCGACGGGCAGGGAGGCTTCGGAGCCATCGGGCAGGCGCGCGATCACCTTTCCGGAGCCATCGGCCAAGGGCCGCACGCGTCCGCCGGGCTCGACGGTCGCAAACCCGGCGGGCTCCACCCGCCAGCGGGCGGCATGGGTGGCGTCGGACCCATCCGGGTGACCCAGGACGAGTTGCTGGGCGGCGTCGGGACCCTTGAGGACGACCTTGCCCGCGTTGCCGCGGAACCCAAGAGAAAGGCCCTCGGCGGCATGCACATGAAGCGCGGCCGCAAGGATCGCGACGGCCGACCACCACGACGAACGACGGGCGACGTTCAGGCCCGCGCCCGCCTGGCCCGCCTCGTTGGCACGCTCGTTTTGCCGATCCGGGGGATTCATGGGTTCCTTTTGCCCCGGTTTGGCCCGGACGACAAGGACGGGCTTGCTCGGTGGCGCATGTTTTGTGGGCGAGAAGCGGGGAGCGGGGAGCGAGAGGCGGGGGAGTTTAGGGAAGGTCCGCAGGTCGCAGGATCCGCCGTGAAGGCGATCGGCACGCCCGGTCGCCGCACGGCCAAAGTTCAAGCCCCCGCGCGACCCACGCCGGGAGCGCGCCCATCCACGGGCGCTGCCCCCGAACCCGAAAGCGGTAGGCCGCGTGCCCTCACGCGGCGCATCCACCCATCCATCCCCACGGCGGTGTCACGCCAAGCTTCGGGACCCGAGGCGCCGGGCCCGCTGCCGCCACCGACGACGAGGAACCCGTGGCGCCTGCAGAAGAACGCGGTGGAGATGGGCGTGTTCGAGGAGGCGTACCGGTTCTACAAGGTGGACCTCAGCCGGGTGGAGGCGGTTGGGGCGGGGTTGCTGACGACCCTGATGACGGAGCTTGGGTCGGCGGAGCCGCTGCTGGAGGCCTTCCGGACGGTGGAGAGCTTCGCGTCGTGGAACGGGCTGTGCCCGGACAACCGGATCACGGGGGGGCGGATGCTGAAGGCGAAGACGCGGGCGGCGGAGGGGCGGGTGGCACAGGGGTTCCGGCTGGCGGCGCACAAGCTGGCGCGGGTGGTGTCCGGGATGATCAACAGCGGCAGGCCCTACGACGAGGAGAAGGCCTTCCGCCCGACGCCCTCCTCGCAGGCCAGGCGGCTCAAGCGCCTGCGGGAACAGGCCGCGGCGCTGGGGATGCAACTCCTTCCTGCGGCCTCATGAGGCGAGCGTGTTGGTCAGGAACCAGAAGAGGACAGCACTGCCCCAGGACGAGTGGCCAGGGGTTCTCGGAAAGTACTCCCTCTGGCCCGGTCTCCTTTTGAACCCTCGCCGAAGGCCCATGGATACGGCTTGGCGCTGGGGCGCGGTTGGCCGCATGATGCGCCTTCAGGCGGGCATGGTTCCCGCAGCAACGCATGAAGCGCACGCACCATTGCAATGAACTTCGCCCCGCCCACGCGGGGGCCCACGTGATCCTCGATGGCTGGGTCCATTCCCGGCGCGACCTTGGCGGACTGATCTTCATCGACCTGCGGGACCGCGAGGGGCGGACGCAGACGGTGTTGGACCCGTCGGCATTGCCGGCGGAAGCCTTCGAGCAGGCCAGCCGGCTGCACAGCGAGTCCGTGATCCGCGTGTCCGGGACGGTGCGGCCGAGGCCGGAAGGGACGCGCAATGACAAGATTGCGACGGGCGAGGTGGAGGTCTTGGTGAGCGGGGTTGAGGTGCTGAACCACGCGGCCGTGCTGCCCTTCTCGATCGACGACCCGGAGGTCGCGAACAAGGTGAACGAGGAGCTTCGGCTCAAGCACCGCTACCTGGACCTGCGCCGCCCCGAGATGGCGCGCAACCTGCGCACGCGGTCCAAGGTGGCGATCGCCACGCGGCAGTACATGGACGAGCAGGGGTTCCTCGAGGTGGAGACGCCCACGTTGTTCAAGTCCACGCCCGAGGGCGCGCGCGAGTTCCTGGTTCCGAACCGGCGCGAGCCCGGGACGTTCTACGCGCTGCCGCAGTCGCCCCAGCAGTTCAAGCAGATCCTCATGGTGTCGGGCGTGGAACGGTACTTCCAACTGGCCCGTTGCTACCGCGACGAGGACCTGCGGGCGGACCGGCAGCCGGAGTTCACGCAGGTGGACATCGAGATGTCGTTCATCGACCGCGAGGACATCTACGCCTTGATCGAGGGCCTCCTGCGGCGCGTGTGGAAGACGGCGCTGGACATGGACATCCCCACGCCGTTCAAGCGCATCTCCTTCGAGGAGGCGCTGAACCGCTGGGGCATCGACAAGCCGGACACGCGCTTCGGCATGGAGCTGGTGGACTTCACGGAGACGTTCCGCGCGTCCGCCTTCAAGGTGTTCGCGGGCACGGTGGCGTCCGGCGGCGTGGTCAAGGCCATCAACGCGAAGGGCCTCGCCGGAGCCACGCAGGGCCAGATCGAGACGATGACCGAGCACGCCAAGAGCTTCGGGGCCAAGGGGCTTGCCTACATCAAGGTCGAGAATGGCGAGTGGAAGTCGCCCATCGTGAAGTTCTTCACCCAGGCCGAGAAGGACGCGCTCGTGTCCGGCCTGGGCATCGAGGAGGGCGACTTGATCCTGTTCGCCGCCGACCAATGGCTCAATGCCTGCGAGATCCTCGGCAAGATCCGGCTCTACTGCGCGGAGGTCCTCAAGTCGCAGGGCCGACTGGTCCTGGACCCGCGTCGGTTCGACTTCCTGTGGGTGGTGGACTTCCCGTTGCTGTCCTTCGACAAGGAGATGAACCGCTGGTACTCGAGCCATCACCCGTTCACCGCGCCGGTGTCCGAGGACATCCCGTTGCTCAAGCAGGATCCCAAGAAGGTGCGCGGCCAGCACTACGACATCGTGGTGAATGGCGTCGAACTCGGCGGCGGCTCCATCCGGATTCACCAGCCGGACGTCCAAAAGACGATCTTCGAGGACATCCTCCAGATTCCCCCGGACGAAACCCGCCTGCGGTTCGGCTACATGCTGGACGCGTTCCAGTATGGCGCGCCGCCCCATGGCGGCATTGCCCTGGGGTTTGATCGCCTGTGCGCGATCCTTTGCGGCACCACCAGCATCCGGGACGTGATCGCGTTCCCGAAGACCGCGAAGGGGACGTGCCTGATGACGGACTCGCCCTCGCCAGCGTCGCCGCGCCAGCTCCGCGACCTGCACCTGGAGGTGAAGGCGGCCCCGCCCAAGGCGTGAGCCGAAGGTGGCGGAGCCGTCCCGGCTCCGTCGGGAACGCCTGCCCTTAAACCCGCCATGCCCCGTGGCGGGCCGCAGGTCCGTCAGCCTGGAAGCGGCAGTGCCGCGTGAGGGCACGCGGCCTACAGTTGGACCGATCCCGGTCTGTAGGCCGGGTCCCCTGACCCGGCACACGGGGGCTCGGCATCGGCGGTGCCGCGTGAGGGCACGAGGCCTACAGATTGCCCAAAGGCCGCTTTTTGGGTTATCGAAAGCAAATCCGGGAGACGCAGTCCTCGAAT
>CAYSGH010000049.1:0-32994 GCA_964430505.1 uncultured Akkermansia sp.
CCAGGACTGGACCCACGTCAACATCCCGTCCCCCAACTCCCCCAGCTTCATCGCCTTGGACCCCAAGACCGGGAAGCTCCTCGCCGAGGACAACGCGGGCATCGGGCCCCGCATCTTCCACGGCCAATGGACGTCCCCGTCCGCCGGGCGCGTGAACGGCGCGTGGCACGTCTATTACGGTGGCGGCGACGGCGTCGCCTATGCCTTCGACGTGAAGCCCTCCAAGGGCTCCGGAAAGCCCATCGTCCCCATCCTTCCCGGCACGCCCACCAGCCAGGTCGAGGAGGCCGAGACCGACTACCTCAAGAAGGTTTGGTGGGTGGACATCAACCCGCCGGAGTACAAGGCCAAGGACGGCAAGCCCATCAAGTATCCCGCCGCCGAGGGCCCCAGCGAGATCAACTCCACGCCCGTCTTCTACAAGAACCGCGTCTATGTCGCCTCCGGCCAGGACCCCGAGCACGGCGAGGGCGTCGGACGCCTCGTCTGCATCGACGCCACCAAGACCGGCGACCTCACCAAGACCGGCATCCTGTGGGAGTACAAGGGCATCAAGCGCTCCATCTCCACCTGCTCCATCGACCCCGCCACCGGCCTGCTCTTCATCGCCGACTTCTCCGGGTTCGTGCATTGCCTCGACGCCGAGACCGGCAAGGTCCAATGGGTCCATGACATGAAGGCCCACATGTGGGGCTCCACCTTCGTCGCCGACGGCAAGGTCTATGTCGGGGACGAGGACGGCGACTTCACGGTGTTGGCCGCCGACCGGACGCTGAAGGTCATCAGCGAGACGAACCTGGGCGCACCCGTGTACAGCACGCCCATCGTCGCCAACGGCACCATGTACGTGGGTTCCCAAACCCATCTCTTCGCCATCGCGGCCGGGGCCACCCCTTCCGCCGTCGAGAAGCCCCCGGGCAACATCGAGCCCAAGAAGTAAGGGGGTTGAGATTCTGCAAAACGAGGATACCTAACGCGCGTTGCGGGCGAGGCCTGTCGATGGCTTCGCCCTGCAGCCAAGCATTCGTCATCGCAACGCACATCGTCGCTCCACTAGCCGTTCATCCTTCATCCTTCGTCAGTCGACCTTCGCCACGCACCCGCTCTCACCATGCCCATCCCTACCGTCTCCCCCGAGGCCGTTGCCGCCGCGCGCGACCAACTCAACCAACACCTTCGCCAGACCATCGCCTGGCACTTTGACCCGGCCACCGGCTCGCCCTTCTGGCTCGACTGGGCGTCGAAGAACTTCGACCCCCGCAAGGAGGTCCAGTCCGTCGAGGACCTTCTGAAGTTCCCGCACTTCCAGGACGAGTTCCTTCGCGACTTGCAGCCCGAGGTCTGGGTGCCCGCCGCGTTCAAGGGACGCCCGTTCAACATCTTCGAGACCGGCGGCACCACCGGCATGCCGAAGCAGCGCATCGGCTGGGACGACTACAAGACGGACTACTCGGAGTTCAGCGACAAGATCAGCGACGCTCATTTCCCGCGTGGCGGCGCATGGCTGATGATGGGCCCCACGGGTCCCCGGCGGCTTCGCCTTGCGATTGAACACCTGGCCAACGTCCGCGGCAGTTCCTGCTACTTCATCGATCTCGATCCCCGTTGGGTGAAGAAGGTCTTGGCCGCCAAGAAGTACCAGGAGGCCAAGGACTACATGGCGCACGTCGTGGACCAGGCCGCCACCATCCTCAAGCACCGCAAGGTGACCGGCCTGTTCACCACCCCCAAGCTCCTCGAGGCCATCGCCGAGAAGGTGAACCTTTGGGATGCCGGCATCCGCGGCGTGTTCTGCGGCGGCACCTCCATGAAGCCCCAGGAAGTCCGCTTCATCGTCGAGGAGCTCCTCGAGGGCCGCATCGGCTTCTACCCCACGTACGGCAACACGCTGATGGGCCTCGCGGCGTCCGTGCCCTTGCAGCCCGAGGACCAGTTCTCCGTCACCTATTACGCGCCCCAGCCCCGCGCCATCCTCCGTGTCGTCAACCCCGGCAACACCGCCGAGACCGTCCCCTACGGAGAGTTCGGGCGCGTCGAGCTCACCACGTTGACCAAGGAGTTCTTCATGCCCCGCTTCCTGGAGCGCGACGAGGCCATCCGCCGCGCCCCGCGCCCGCCCTACGCCTGGGATGGCGTCGGTGATGTTCGCCCCTTTGGCGCGATGGAGAAGAACATCGTCGAGGGCGTTTACTGAGGCGAAGGGATCGCCTGCCCCCGGCCTTACGCCGGGCACCAACCGCATCGCGCCGAGCCGTCTCCGACAATCCCGGGGACGTGCTCACCGAAGACCCCCACGTTCCAAGTGGGCGGCCTCCGTGCTGCCGATGGGGCTTGCGGCCTCATTTGCCCCGTCAATCGGGGAAGGACCGTCGTCCTCGACGTGGGCCGCTTACTCTCACGCGACAACGGCAATGCCGAATGCCCGGTGCGCCGGGTTAGGGGATCCGGCCTACAGCCGGAAGTTGCCCACCACGACCTCACCCGCAGGGTGAGCGTTTGGCAGGCTGTCCATCCTCCTATTTGCCCTTGTTGGAGGACTTTTCCTCGTTTCGAAGCCCTGTTCGACGGCCGTTTCCCAGTGGAACTCGGCTCATCCCAGCCGCGCATCCTCTGCTCGTTGCTCTGCTTGGCTTCGTGCCTTCGTCCAACGGCCCGCCACAAGCTCGGCGTGCAAGGCGCGTGATTGTCTGCGGGGTCCGGGGCTTGACCCCATTCCATCGCCCATGCGTTCATCTCGGCGTCTCCCTGCAAGTGTGAACGACGTCTGGCTTCGTCCTGTGCCGTCCCTGTGCCGCCGGCTCGTTCGTTGAATCAATGGCCGAGAACTGATCCTTGCTATGAAGCCATTTGCCATGAACCGCCTGGCTTTCCTCCGAGGCGTTGGCGTGTCGGCTGCGGGCCTCGTGCTGGCGGGTTGGATGCCGCGCGCCGCTGCCGCCGCGCCGCCGGGTCGTCGCCTTCTCTTCACCGAGTACGGCAAGGGGCCGAACCGCTTCGTCGAGCTGGATGCGGAGGGACGCGTGGCGTGGGAGTTCCAGCCGCCCAGCATCACGGTGATCTTCCAGGTGTTGTCCAACGGCAACGTCCTGTTCGGCTACGGCGGCCAGCCCACCGGCGTGCGCGAGGTCACATCGCGGGGCCGGACCGTGTTCGACTTCGTGAGCCCGTCGCGGCAGGTGTTTGGCTGCGAGCGCCTGGCGAATGGCAACACCTTGGTGGCAGAACAAGGGCCGTGCCAGGCGCGGGAGGTGGACCCGCAGGGGCGCACGGTCCGCGTCACGCCCCTGACCACGAAGGTCGAGGGCTATCACCTGGAGGTCCGCAACGTCCACAAGCTGCCCAATGGCAATATCCTGGCCGCCCACGAGGGCGAGGGCGCGGTACGCGAGGTGACCCCCGAGGGCAAGGTCGCGTGGGAATACACCGGGGTGACCAACGCCGGAGAGGCCCTGCGCCTCCCCAACGGCAACACCCTCATCTGCTGCGGCACCCAAAAACGCCTCATCGAGGTCACCCCGGACCGGCGCGTGGCATGGGAGTTCAAGGCCGAGGACGCCCCGGACGTTCACCTCACCTGGGTCTCCAGCGTCCAGCGCCTCCGCAACGGCAACCTCCTCGTCGGCAACTTCCTCCGCGGTCAGGAGGGTCGCGGAGCCCATGCCTTCGAGATCAACCGCGACAAGAAGGTCGTCTGGCAATGGGCCGACCACGCCCTCGTCACGTCGCTGACCACCGTCCGTGTGGTCGGCGGATAGGACTCGTCCACGACCCGACGCGCTTCCATTTCCTGCTTCGCCCCAAGCCCCTCGCTTCACGACTCAACCCTCCCTGCTTCCATCGAATCCATGCCCACCGTTGCCGTCACCGACTACGCGTTCCCGGACCTCAGCCTGGAGGAGGGCGTGCTTCAATCCGAGGGCGTCACGTTGGTGTCGCTGCGCGAGAGGCGTCCCCCGGCCGAGATCGTGGCGTTGGTCCGAGCTGCCGACGCCGTGATTGCCCAGTTCACGCCCATCACTGCCGAGGTCATCGCGGCCATGGGCAAGGCCAAGGTCATCGTCCGGTATGGCGTCGGGTACGACAACGTGGACTGCGCCGCCGCGCGGGAGGCGGGCATCCCGGTGTGCAACATCCCCGACTACTGCATCGACGAGGTCGCGGACCACACCCTCGCGTTCCTCCTCGCCCTGACGCGCCAGGTGGTGCCGAACGCGCTGGGCGTCCGCGAGGGCCGCTGGGGCATGGCGACGCCCTTGGCCTCCATGGCCGCGTTGCGGGACCTCACCGTCGGCATCGTGGGTTTTGGCCGCATCGGGCGGGAGGTCGTCCGGCGCCTGCGGGCCTTCAAGGCGCGCGTCCTCGTCCTCGACCCCGTCGCGTCGGCGGCCGACATCGCTGCATCCGGCGCGGAGCCGGTGGCCTCGCTCGACGACCTCCTCGCCCGAAGCGACGTCGTGTCGCCGCATTGCCCGTCGAATCCGGCGACGAAGAAGATGTTCAACGCCGCCGCGTTCGCCCGGATGAAGCCGGGCGCGCTCTTCATCAACGTGGGCCGCGGCGACCTTGCCGACAGCGACGCCCTCGCCGCCGCCCTGGAATCCGGCCGCCTGGCCGGGGCCGCCCTCGACGTCTTCGACCCCGAGCCCATCCCGGCCGACCACCCCATCCGCCGGATGCCCCAGGTGATCCTCGCCTCCCACATTGCATCGGCGAGCCCGCCGGCGGTGCGGACGTTGCGTGAGACGGCCGCGCGGACGGCCCTGCGCGCGATCCGGGGCGAACCCCTTTCCAACGTGGTCAACGGCGTCATGCCGAGGTCGGCGTGACGACGGACCCTCTCGCAGAATCCCCTCCCACCATGAGCACCGAATCCACCACCCGCCGTTCCTTCTTGGCCGCGATCCCCGCCATGGCGGCCGCGCCGTTGATCGCCCGCGACTACGGCCCGGGCGCCCCGCCGGTGCGGTACCCGGAGCCGAACGTGATCGTCTTGGGCAAGGCCTTTGAAAAGCACCGCATCGGCTCCGCCCCCATCGAGCGCCTGCACACCGGCATGTACTGGGCGGAGGGCCCCGCATGGAGCGGCCAGGGGCAATACCTCGTCTGGAGCGACATCCCCAACGACGTCCAGCATCGATGGCTCCAGGACGACGGCCACATCTCGACGCTCCACAAGCCCGCCGGGCACAGCAACGGCAACACCTTCGACCGCGAGGGCCGCCAGGTTTCCTTCGAGCACGGCCACCGGCGGGTCGTCCGGTACGAGCGCGACGGCGGCGTCACCGTCCTGGCTGATCGGTTCGAGGGAAAGCCCTTCAACGCGCCCAACGACGGCGTCGTGCATCCCGACGGCAGCGTGTGGTTCACCGACCCCGGCTACGGGAGCCTCGGCAACTACGAGGGCAACAAGGGCGAGCTCCTGCTCAAGGAGGCCGTCTATCGCATCGATCCCGGCGGCAAGGTCGAGAGGGTCACCGACGAGATCTTCAAGCCCAACGGCCTGTGCTTCTCGCCGGACTATCGCAAGGTCTATGTCGCCGACACCGGCTCCACGCATTACGCGGACGCGCCGAAGAACATCAAGGTGTGGGACGTGGACGGGACGAGGCTGCGGAACGGGCGGGAGTTTGCGTCGATGGCCATGACGGTGGCTGGCAAGGCCGTGGCCGGGCTGGCGGACGGCATCCGCTGCGACCGCGACGGCAACATCTGGGCGGGCGCGGGCTGGGCGGGCGAGGGCTACGATGGCGTCCACGTGTTCTCGCCGCAGGGGGAGCGCATCGGCCAGGTGGTGTTGCCCGAGGTGTGCAGCAACGTGTGCTTCGGAGGGCCGCGCCGGAACCGCCTGTTCATGACGGCCAGCCGAAGCCTCTACGCCGTGTACGTGGAGGCCCAGGGCGCGCATTGGTGCTGAGGCCACCGGCCCTCGTCTTCGTTCTGGTCGCCCTCGTTTCCCATGTTCTCCCTTGCCGACCGCATCGCCATCGTGACCGGGGCGGGCTCCGGCATTGGGGCGGCGATTGCCGAGTGCTTCGCGGCGGCCGGCGCCGTGGCATGGGCGATGGACCGGGACGGGGCGGCGGCGGAAGCCACCGCGCGGCGCATCCGGGACGCGGGGCACCGGGCGGAGGCGTTGGTGGTGGACGTGGCCGATGAGGCCTCATGCACGAAGGGTGTCGCCCGCGTGCTGGCGGCGCACGGCCGGTGCGACGTGCTGGTGAACAACGCCGGCATCGGGCACGTGGGCACGGCGCTGACGACGACGCCGGGCGACCTGGAACGGCTGTGGCGCGTCAACGTGCTGGGCGTGCTCCACATGTCCCAAGCGGTCCTCCCGGCGATGATCGGGCGCGGCTCGGGCTCCATCGTCAACATCGCGTCCATCGCCGGGCTGATGGCCATGGAGGCGCGCCTGGCCTACACGACCACCAAGCACGCCGTCGTGGGCATGACCCGGGCCATGGCGCTGGACCACGGCACGACCGGCGTCCGGATCAACTGCATTTGCCCGGGGCGCGTCCGCACGCCGTTCGTGGACGGGATGCTGCGCCAGTACGCGAACCCGGACGATTACCTGCGCCAGTTGGAGGCGCCGCACGCGATGAAGCGGATGGCGGCGCCGTCGGAGATTGCGGCCGCCGCGTTGTTCCTGGCGAGCGACGCGGCGTCGTTCGTGACGGGCAGCGCCATGGCCGTGGACGGCGGCTACACGACGGGGAAATGACCGCGTGAAGGCACCGGGGCCAGCGGCGGTGGATGTGGGGCAACTGCGCCGGAAGGTGGCGTGGCGCATCCTGCCGCTGGTCATCGCGCTGTACGTCGTCGCCTACCTGGACCGCGCCAACGTGGCGTTCGCCAAGCTGCGGATGGGGCGGGACCTGGGGTTCTCGGAGGAGGTGTTTGGGCTGGGGATCGGGGTTTTCTTCATTGGCTACCTGTTCCTGGAGATCCCGGGCGCTTTGCTGGTCGAGCGCTGGAGCGCCCGGCGGTGGTTCTCGCGCATCCTCGTGACGTGGGGGGTGATCTCGGCGGGGATGGCCTTGGTGCGGACGCCCGCGCAGTTCTATTGGGCGCGGTTCCTGTTGGGGGTGGCGGAGGCGGGGTTCTTCCCGGGCATCATCGTGTACTTCTCGCACTGGTTCGTGCAGCGCGAGCGTTCGCGGGCGTTGTCGTGGCTGTTGCTGGCGGTGCCCGCCAGCCTGGCGTTGGGCGCGCCGGTTTCGTCGTTGCTGCTCGACGTCCGGTGGCTCTCGATGGCCGGCTGGCAGTGGTTGTTCATCGTCGAGGGGTTGCCCGCCGTCCTGCTCGGCGTCCTCGTTCCGTTCTGCATGGCCGACCGGCCGCGCGATGCCACGTGGCTGACGCCCGCCGAGCGCGAGCATCTCGAGGGAGAACTCGCCGCCGAGGCCGCCGCCAAGGGAGCGACCGGCAAGCTCGGCGTCCTTCAAGCCCTTCGTCTCCCCGCCGTCTGGCTGCTCGTCCTCGCTGTCGCCATCGGCAACAGCGGCGGCTACGCCCTCACCTTCTGGCTCCCCACCACCGTCAAGAACCTGTCCGGCGGCTCCGACCGCATGACCCTGTTCTACAGCGGCCTCTACTACGCCTGCGGCATCCTCAGCGTCCTGGTCTCGGGCATCTCGGCGGACCGGACGGGCGACCGCAAGTGGCACGCGGCCGGGGGCATGATGGCGACCGGCGTGTTCCTGGTGGGCAGCACGCTGCCGGGCCAGGGCTTCGCCACGCAGATGGGATGGCTTTGTCTCACCGCGCTCGCCGCCTTCTTTTGGATTTCGCCCTTCTGGACATTGCCCTCCCTGACGCTCACGGCATCCGCCGCCGCCGCCGCCACCGGCTTGATCAACATGGGCGCCAACCTCGCGGGCTACGCGGGCAACCACGTCACCGGTTGGCTTCGGCGCCAAGGCCATGGGGAGGCCGACTGCCTCCGCTTCCTGGCCGCGTGCTTCGTCGTGGGTGGCATCCTCCTTTGCATGGTTCGCATCCGGCCCCGGCCCGGCCCCGGTGCGGCCGAAGCCCTGCCTTGATCCCGATGGATCCCTCTTCCTAGATGAACGCTCCCGAACCCGATTCACCCCTCGCCTTGTACCGCACGATGCTGGTCATCCGAGCGGTGGAGGAACGCCTCGCAAAGTCCCACCAAGCCGGCCTCGTCCATGGCGCGTGCCATACCTACGTCGGGCAGGAGGCCATCGCGGCGGGCGTGTGCGCCCAGCTTCGACGCGAAGACGCCGTCTTCAGCACGCACCGTGGCCATGGGCACGCGTTGGCCAAGGGCATGGAGCCTGGCTCGCTCATCGCGGAGCTGTACGGCCGCGAGTCCGGCTGTTCCCGGGGACGTGGCGGCTCCATGCACCTGTTCGCGCCCGAGATCGGCATGATGGGCACCAGCGGCATCGTCGGTCCCTGCATCCTTCAGGCCGCCGGGGCCGGCTACAGCTCGCTCGTGCAGGGCTCCGGCCGCGTCGGGGTCGCCTTCTTCGGCGATGGCGCGGTGAACAACGGCGCGTTCCACGAGGGCCTCAACATGGCCGCCATCTGGAAGCTGCCCGTGCTCTTCGTGTGCGAGAACAACCAGTTCGCCACCGAGGTCCCCTTCGCGTCGGTGGCGGGCAACCCCAGCGTCGCGGCGCGCGGCGCGGCCTACGGCATCCCGGCTTTGGAACTGGACGGGAACGACGCCATGGCCATCGCGGCCGCCGCGCGCGAGGCCATCGCCCGGGCGCGCACGGGCGGCGGGCCCACGTTGATCGAGTGCCGCACCTACCGGACGCGCGCCCACGCCGAGGGCATGGGCGACTTCACGTACCGCACCCGCGCGGATGTGGAGGAGTGGAAGGCCCGTTGCCCCATCGCCCGGCTGCGTGCCCGCATCCTTGCGGACGGCGTGGCGGGCGAGGCAGAGTTGGACGCGCTGGCGGCCGACGTCGCCGCGCGGGTGGAGGCGGCCCATGAGCAGGCGCTCCAGAGCCCCCCGCCCGCGCCAGGAGGAGCGACGGCCCATGTCCATGCGCCACTGCGTCCCGGGCCGTCGCGGGATGTTCCGGCCACGAAGGTCGGCACGCGGGAACTCACGTTCATGAAGGCCACCCATGAGGCCCTCGCCGAGGAGATGGCGAGGAACCCGAACCTCTTTGTCCTGGGCGAGGGCATCGGCGTGCGCGGTGGCAACTTCGCCACCACCACCGGGTTGTTCGCCCTGCATGGACCCGTCCGGCTGCGCGACACGCCCATCTGCGAGCGGGGCTTCGTGGGGCTTGCCTGCGGCGCGGCCATGACGGGGACGCGGCCGGTCGTGGACTTCATGTTTGCGGACTTCGTGCTCGATGCGGCCGGCGAGATCATCAATCAGGTCGCCAAGATGCAGTACATGAGCAGTGGCCGCCTCCGCATGCCCATCCTGCTGCGCGGCTGCATTGGGATCGGCCACTCCGCCGCCACCCACCACAGCGGCAGCTACTACTCCATGTACGCCCACTTCCCGGGGTTGCGCGTCGTGGTGCCCTCGTGCCCCCGGGATGCCAAGGGCCTGCTCAAGACCGCCCTGACGTGCGACGACCCCGTCCTGTTCCTGGAGCACCGGGAGATCCTCGCGATCAAGGGCCCGGTGCCGGAGGGCGAATACTTCGTGGACTTCGGCAAGGCGGCCATCGTGCGGGAGGGGTGCGACGTCACCGTGGTGGCGCTGGCCTTGATGGTTCACCGGACGCTGGCCGCGTGCGACGTCCTCGCTCGCGAGGGCATCTCGGTCGAGTTGATCGACCCGCGCACCGTCGCGCCCTTGGACTCGGAGACCATCCTTCGCTCCGTCGCCAAGACCGGTCGCCTGCTCATCGTGGACGAGGCCTTCGCGCATTGCGGCGTCGGCGCGGAGATTGCGGCCCGGTTGGCCGAGCAGGGGTTCGACGAACTGGACGCGCCCATTCGTCGGCTCAACGGGCTCCCGTCGCCAACGCCGTACAGCCCGACGCTGGAGGCGGCCGTCGTGCCCACGACGGAGTCCATTGCGGCCGCCATCCGCAGCCTCTCCGCCGAATAATCCCCGCGTTTATGACCAAGGAAATCAGGCTCCCGCGCCTCGGTTGGTCCATGGAGGAGGGCCGCTTCGTCGGATGGCTCAAGCCGGAGGGCTCAACCGTCCGGCCGGGCGAGCCGTTGTTTGCGGTCGAAAGCGACAAGGCCACGCAGGAGGTCGAGGCGACCGACGGCGGCCTTCTCAGGGTCGCGCCCGGCGCGCCGGGCGAGGGCGACACGGTGCAGGTGGGGCGTTTGTTGGGTTGGTTGTTGGACGAGGGCGAGACGGCCCCGGCAACGGCCGATGCGGGGGCTTCCACGTCGCGGTCGTCGGTGGCACAGCCCACGTCTGAAGTCGGCGAGGCCGTGGAACGTGGCCACGAAGAGACCGCGGAAGGCCAGACCGCAGGAGCCTCCCGGCCGGCATCGCCCCGGGCACGGCGCGCGGCCCGCGAACACGGCGTGGACCTCGCCACCGTGGCGCCCGGCGGATCCAGCGGCCGCGTCCGGGAACGGGACGTCCTCGCGGCGGTGGCGGCCTCGCAGGAGGCGGGGCGTCCCGGCCTGCGCAAGGTCCCGATGCCACCCCTCCGCAGGGCCATCGCCGCGCGGCTGGAGCGGGGTCGGCAAGGGGTGGTCCCGGTGACGATCACCCGCCGCTGCGATGCCACCGCGCTCCGGGAGGTTCGCCAAAGGCTCAAGGATTCGGCTCCCGGCGAGGCCAGCGTCCCCACGCTGAACGACCTCCTGCTCAAGCTCACGGCAGAGGCCCTGCACCGGCATCCCATGCTTGCGGCGGTTTGGGGGGACGATGGCCTATGGATGCCCGAGGCGCTGGACCTGGGCATCGCCGTGGACACTGCGGCGGGCCTGCTGGTGCCCGTGGTGCGGGACGTGCTTGGATCGACGCTGGCGGAGGTGGCGGCCGCCTCGCGCCGCCTTGTCGAAGCCGCCCGGACGGGGCGGTTGGCCGCCGCCGACATGCAGGGCGGTTGCTTCACGGTGACCAACTTGGGCGGTCTCGGAGTGGACACATTCACGCCGGTGATCAATCCGCCCGAGTCCGCCATCCTGGGCGTTGGCGCCATCACGCGCCAACTGGTGGTCCTGGAGGATGGCTCGTTTGCGGCTCGTGACATCCTGCCGTTGAGCCTGACGTTCGACCACCGAGTGAACGACGGTGCCGAGGCCGCGCGCTTCCTCCAGACGCTGGCCGGGCTCATCGAGAGGCCGTCCGGACTGGCAGCCTGATTTTTCCAACGCATGAACGTATCCCTCAACGACCGCGTCGCCCTCGTCACCGGCGCGGCCGGGGCCATCGGCCAGTCCATTTGCACCGCGTTGGCCGCCAACGGCGCGCGGGTCGTGGTGTCCGACATCGACGTGGAGGGTGCCCGCCGCCTGACCTCGGCCTTGCCCGGGGCGATGGCCCTGCGGATGGACGTCACGCGGGAGGCGGAGGTCGATGCGGCCATCGACGAGGTGGTGGCGCGGCAGGGCCGCCTCGACGTGTTGGTGAACAACGCGGGGATCAACACGATGGCGCACCGGGTGAACATCGACTCGTTCCCGGCGGACGAATGGGACCGGATCCTGCGGGTGGACCTGACCGGGTTGTTCCTGGTGAGCCGGGCTGCGTCGCGTTGCATGCTGCGGCAAAAGGCCGGCCGCATCATCAACATCGCGTCCGTGCTGGGGCTCGTCCCGGCCCGGCTCCAGTGCGCCTTCACGGCGGCCAAGGCGGGGGTGGTGAACCTGACGCGGACGATGGCCATCGAGCTGGGCTCGCAGGGCATCCTGACGAACTGCATCGCGCCCGGATCGATCCTGAGCGAGGGCACGCGCCAATTGTTCTACGGCGCGGACGGCAAGTTCAGCGACCGGATGCAGGCGATGTTGTCGCATGTGCCGCTGGGGCGACCGGGGCGGACGGAGGAGGTGGCGCACGCGGTGCTTTTCTTGGCGGCGCCGGAGAGTTCGTACATCAACGGGGCGGTGATCCCGGTGGATGGCGGGTGGCTGGCGGGCTATTCGAGAGACTTCTGAGGTGCCACGGCAGGATGGGGGGATGCGGCCCATGCGAGGAGTCCGGCACGGGGCGGGGCAGGGCGCCCGGTTTTGTGAATTCGGCCGCTTGACTCCCCGGGGATCACCCGCAGCTTCGCGCGCGCCTTCCGCCCCAAGTTTCCGGTGAATGCCGGGTTGGGTGGGAAGGCTGGGTTGGTTGGAGGCCCCCGCCTGCGAAGCACGACAACTGGCACAGGCAAGGCCCGGAGTGCACCCCGCGAATGGACACAGGTTCAAAGGCAGAGACATCAAGCGACGGCTCGCAACGACCGGCGGCGACGCAGGCGATGTCCCGTGCCTTGGAACAGTTGGCGGGCTTGTTGGGGCTTCCGTTTCGTTCGTTGGAGGCCATGGAGGCCGCCGGGCATGCGGTCCGTGCCCGGACGGCGGCCGACCCCGACCCGGGGCGTCGCCTCGAGCAGCTCGCGGTGGCGGCCAAGGCCTGCGGGATGCGTGGCGTGGTGGTGCGCATGTCGTTGGCGGACGCGGTTTGGCAAGCCCGCGCCAGCAATCCGTTCGTGGCGGTGACGCCGTCGGGCGACTGGGTCGTGTTCGCCGGGCGTGGCGTCTTTGACGCACGAGTCAGCCGTGAGGGAGGGCAGACGGGCTGGGAGACCCTGGGGCGGGGTGCGTTGGCGCGGCGACTGGGATTGGCGGAATCGCGGGAGACGATGGAATTCTTGGTGGTTCACCCGGAGTTGCCGATAACGCCCTTGGGATCCGGGGGGCATGGGGACGGCCATGGGCATGGGCATGGGCATGGGCATGGTCATGGGCATGGGCATGGTCATGGGCATCCGGAGCCCCACCAGCGGTTCTTTCGATTGCTGCGTGCGGAGCTGCCAGACATCTGGGCGATCCTGTTGTTCTCGGTGATCACGGGAATCCTGTACCTGGCGGTGCCCCTGACGGTGGACGCGGCGGTGAACAACATCGCGTTTGGCGGGCAGCAGCCCTTGTTCGTGCAGGCGCTGTTGATCATGGCGGTGGCCCTCCTCGCGTTCCTCGGCCTGCTGGCGTTTGTCCGCGCCGTGCAACATTACCTCGCGGAGGTCATCCAGCGCCGGGTGTTCGTTCGCATCGTGGCCGACCTGGCCTGCCGGCTGCCCCGGGTCACCGCCGGCGCGATGGACCACATCCACGGGCCGGAGTTGGTGAACCGTTTCTTTGATGTCACGACGGTTCAGAAGAGCACGTCCCTGCTGCTGCTGGATGGCATCAACCTCGTCTTGTCGGCCGTCATCGGCATGGTCGTCCTTGGGTTCTACCATCCTTCCCTGCTGGCGTTCGACCTCGCGATGCTGGCGGCGGTGGTGGTCGTGGTCTTTGCCTTGGGGCGGAGGGCGGTCCGAAGCAGCGTCCGGGAGTCCATTTCGAAGTATGCGATCGCGGGCTGGCTGGAGGAGCTGGCTCATTTCCCGAATGTATTCAAGGCGCCCGGTGGCAGCCTCATGGCGTTGGAGCGCGCGGATCACCTTGCGCGCGAGTACCTCACGCGGCGGCGGGCGCACTTTGCGGTGCTCATGCGCCAGGTGTGCGGGCTCCTCGTCATCCAGGCGATTGCGTCGTCCGCGTTGCTGGCCGTGGGGGGAATGCTGGTGCTCGAGGGCGAGCTCACGCTGGGCCAGCTCGTGGCATCCGAGCTCATCGTGAATGCCGTGCTTGCGTCCGTCGCAAAGCTTGGGAAGCACCTCGAGGCGTGGTACGACGCGCTGACCGCGGCGGACAAGCTGGGCTACCTGGTGGACTTGGAGGTGGAACGCGAGGGGGGAGAGGCTCCAGACCTTTCCCGTGGCCCCGGCCGCGTCGAGGTTCACGCGGCACGCTTCGGTGCGGAGGTTGCAACCTCGTTCGAGGTGCGGCCTGGGGACCGCGTGGTGGTCCTGGCATCCTCCGGGGGAGGCTCGTCGGAGCTGCTGGAGACGCTGTTTGGCCTTCGGGCTCCGAGCGACGGGCACGTGAGCATCAACGGGATTGACGTTCGCCAGTGGTCGTTGGCGGCGTTGCGGCAGCGCGTGGCACTGGTTCGCCGCGACGAGATACTGAGCGCCACGGTCGAGGAAAATGTCCGGATGGCCCGGGCCGAGGTTGGGCACGACGAGGCGCGGGAGGCGCTTCGTGCGACGGGCTTGCTGGAAGAGGTCCTCGCGATGCCCGAGGGCATGTCCACCCCGCTTCTCCTCGGCGGCAGGCCGTTGTCGCGGATCCAGCGGCTGCGGCTGGTGCTGGCCCGGGCCATCGCGGGCCGCCCCGGCATCCTTCTCTTGGACGAGGTCCTGGATGGGCTGGAACCCTCCGCCCTGGACGCCTTGGCTCCGGTCCTGTTCAGCCCCGAGGCGCCATGGACCCTTTTTGTGACCAGTCGCGACCCCGGTGTCATCCGGCTTTGCAACGTGCGGGTCCGCATGGATGCCAACCCGGCCGGGAACGTTTCGCATTCGATCCCAACCGCGCCTCACTGAGATGAAGGACACGCCCACCCAACCCTCCGTGCACGGGCAGGCACCGGCACCGGGCAACGACGCGTCCGGCGACTTGCAGGGGCAGCTTCCGGCGCTGGCATTGGTGGGATCCGTTCGGGCCGCGAGGATCCTCGCGCGGTTCCTGGGCGTCTGTTTCCTGCTCTTGCTCGTCGGGTTGGTTTTCCTCCCGTGGCAGCAGTTCGTGAACGGCAGCGGTCGTGTGGTCGCCTACGATCCCCTCGACCGGGTCCAGACTGTGGAGGCGCCGCTGCCGGGGCGCGTGGCCAAGTCCTTCGTGGTGGAGGGCCACGCGGTGAAACAGGGGGACGTCCTGTTCGAGATCGTGGACAACGACCCCAACCTGCTCGGGCGTCTGGAGCTGCAACGGGCGGAGGCGATCGCGCGCAAGGCCGCCGTGCAGGAAAGGCTGGATGCCCTCGGGCGGCAAATCGACGAGCAGCAACGCTCGCTGACGCTGTCCATGGACGCCGCCCAGACGCGCCTCGACGCCGCCCGCTTCGCCGCCGAGGCCGCGCGCCTCCAGTTCGACCGCATCGAGTCCCTCTACAAGGACAAGCGCGGGCTCGCCTCGCAGCGCGAGTTTGAGCTGGCCACTCTCGAACGCGACCGCACCGCCGCCGAGTTGGCCCGGGCGGACGCCGACTTGAAGCGCACGGAGACCGACGCCCTGGCGTCGATCAATGCCAGCAAGGCCGCGCGCGAGTCCGCACGGTCGGACCTGGCTTCGGCGGCGCAGTCGGTGGTGAGCCTCGACATCCTCATCCAGCAAACGTCCATGCAGCGGGTGGTGGCGCCGCGCGACGGGATTGTGTTCCGGGTGCAGGCCACGGAGGGGACGTTCCT
Source organism: uncultured Akkermansia sp. (assembly GCA_964430505.1). GTDB lineage: Bacteria > Verrucomicrobiota > Verrucomicrobiia > Limisphaerales > UBA9464 > UBA6176. The sequence goes on from CAYSGH010000049.1 coordinate 15,426, forward strand.
ACGCGCCGGGTCTCCGTTGTGCACGATCATCCCGGAGACCGAGAGCCGCATGGTGGAGATCTGGCTGGACGGCAACGACATGCCGCTCGTGACGGCCCGGGAGACGGACGAAGCCGGGCGGGTGGTGCATGAGGGAAGCCCGGTGCGCGTGCAATTCGAGGGGTGGCCAGCCATCCAATTCGTGGGCTGGCCTTCCGTCGCCGTGGGTACCTTCGGGGGCGAGGTGGTGCTGGTGGATCCCACCGACAACGGCAAGGGGCAGTTTCGTGTCCTGGTTGCGCCCAACCCGGACGTCGTGGAGGAGCACGGCAAGACCGTCGAGCGTCGTTGGCCGGGAACCCGTTGGCTGCGCCAAGGCGTGCGTGCCAACGGCTGGGTCTTGCTTCGCCGCGTTCCCCTCTGGTTCGAGGTCTGGCGCCGCATCAATGGGTTCCCGCCCGTCGTGGACGTGCGCGAGCCGGACAAGTTTTCGGGCTCCATCAAGCGTTGACCCTCCATGCGACGCCTTGCCTCAGCCCTGATCGTCGTGTCCGCATCCGCGCTCGTGCTTGCCGGGGATGCTCCCTCCAAGGATGCGGCATCCACCAACGAGCCCGCCATCCCTGGCGTCGTGCCCGCCGTTGTGATCCCCGCGGTGCCCGGCATGGAAGGCACGTTGGTCCTCGGGGACGTCCTGCGGTCCGTCACCAACCAGTACCCGCCCCTGCTGGCGGCCCTGATCGAGCGCGACATCGCCAACGGCCGCCTTCGCAGTGCACAGGGCGTCTTCGACTTCAACGTGTTCGCCAAGGCCTTTGGCAATCCCACCGGCTACTATGAGAGCCGGACGTTGGACGCCGGGTTCGAGCAGTTCCTGGGCGCATGGGGCAGCTCCGTCTTCGGCGGCTATCGCCTCACCCGCGGCGCATTGCCCGACTACGACAAGAACCGCACGCAGGAGGGTGGCGAGCCGCGGTTTGGGCTGCGCATCCCCCTCCTGCGTGACGGCTCCATTGACCGTCGTCGCGCCGCGCTCTTGCAGGCACGGCTGGATCGTGAGTTGGCCGACCCGTTCATCCAACGCCAGCAACTGGACTTCATCCGGGCCGCCGCCTTCGCCTACTGGCAGTGGCTCGGAGCGGGCCAGCGCCTGTCCATCGCGGAGGAATTGCTCCGCGTCGCGATCGACCGCGGCCAAGCCCTGACCAACCAGGCCAACGCCGGGCTCGTCCGCCCGATCGTCCTCACCGACAACCAACGCCTCGTCGTCTCCCGCCAAATCGGCGTTGTACAGGCCCGCCGCCGCTTCGAGGCCTCTGCCATCGCCTTGTCCCTGTTCCATCGCGATGGCCTCGGCAACCCCTTGCCCCCGGGCCGCGACCGATTGCCAGCGGCCTTCCCCGCCGTCCTCGCGCCCGACCCGGGCCGCGTCGAGCCCGACATGGTCGCGGCCCGCGTCCAGCGGCCCGAGCTGCGCCGCATCAAGCTGCAGCGGGAACGAGCCGACATCGACCGCCGCCTGGCCAAGAACAACCTGCTCCCCAACCTCGACGTGGGGGCTGCGGTGAGCCAGGACTTCGGGGTCGAGCGTTACAAGGACAAGGGCGAGCTCGAGGTGGAGGCCGGCATCGAGTTCAAGGTTCCCCTGCAGCGTCGCGAGGCCCGAGGGCGCCTCGAGGCCGTCGAGGCGCAGATCGAGCGGCTCGGCGCGGAGGAGGCCTTTGCCCGGGACCGCATCGCGGCCGACATCCGGGACGCCTTCTCGGCATGGGAAGCCGCCTTCGAGCAAGCCCGGCAGACCCGTCTGAACGTGGACCTCGCCGTGGACCTTCAGGAGGCGGAAAAAACCCTCTTTGAGCGTGGCGCGGCTGACTTGCTGGCCTTGCAGATTCGCGAGCTGGCGACCTTCGAGGCCCGCGTGCTCGAGGCCGACGCCCTCGCCGAGTATTTCCGTGCCCGCGCGGATTATGATACGGCGGTCGCCCGGCCGCCCCAGCCGTAGCGGGCGGGCACCCTCGCGGTTCGTCGGATCGGTCGCATCGGCCCCATCACCGCCCGTCCCTCCATGCCCGGTGGCAGGAACGGCAATCTTCCCGCAGCGCCCGCCATGCAGGGGTGGCGCGAGCCGTGTCGCCCGCCCTCAGCAGCGCTTCCATGGCTTCCAAGCCCTTCGCGAAGCGCCCCATCGCCGCTCGAAAGCCCGGCGCATCCGGTCCATCGCCCAGCCGAATCGACTCCACGAAGTGTTCGCGCAGCAGCCGCGCAGCCTGCAATGGGGCTTCGTCCGGCCTCGATGCCGAGGGCTTCCATCCATTCCGCTGCATGGCGTCCAAGGCCTCGGCGTGGTGATCCGCGGCGACCATGCTCGCCACCAACCCCGTTGGCGGCCGATACGAGCGGAGTCGTCGGGCCGCCGATCGCACCGTCCCACCGTTCGGCACTTCGAGGTCCCGGACGCACTGATAGAGCCCGGCGTATTCCGGTGAAGTCCCGGCGGCGCGTTGCCATGCATGGGCCGTTGGCCGGTCCCAGGCGCCCGACGCGATCGCCACGATGGCGGCGGCCGTGGGACCGCGATGGTGGCCATGGTGGCAATGGACGAAGACGCCGCCCTCCTTCACCCATGCCACGGACGCAAGCTCCTCCACCGCCGCTCGGGGGATGCCTTCGTAGCCGATCGGCACATGCACATACCGCAGCCCGTGACGCCGCGCTGCCTCCAGGTTCGGCCGTGCACCGTCCACCGACACCAGCACGCGCACGCCATGGGCTGCCAACGCGGCGAAGGCCTCGTCGCTGGAAGGTTCCCCGCCGCTCCAGAGGCGCGGCCCGATGCGCCAACCATTCTCGATGCCCGGCAGGGACACGGCGCTCGCCTCGGCCCCGGGTGGCACCAGCATGGGCCGAGCAGGCCCGGGGCGGGGGTGGCACGCCGTCACCCAGGCCAGCAGCACGAGGAGCGCGAGTCTCTCGACCCACAACGGCGATCGCATGGCCGATGGTTGGTTGGCGCTTGTGGAGTGGACTCAGGCGATTCGACTTCCCGGTGCGCCTGGACTGGATCAATCCCTACTTCTTGGCGGGCGACCGGGGCATGGGTGGCAGCGGACGTGGCTCGAAGAGGGAGGGTTCGAGGACAACGTGGCGTATGCGCTTGCGCTTCCACGTGTAGGTCACGTGCACCCGGCCATCCGTCGCTTGGATCACCGCTGGGTAGGAAAACTCCCCGCCCGGCTCGTTTTCGAGCACCGCGACCTCCTGCCATGTGGTGCCATCGCGGGACACCGCCACGTTCAGGGGCGAACGCGAGCCCCAGTTTCCACCCGTGTGGTTGTACACAACCAAGATCCGCCCGTCCCGGAGGGTGATCGCGTCGATGCCCGAGTTCGGGTTCGGCAAGCTCGTGGGCCGGGGCTCGGACCAGCGCCGTCCTCCGTCCGTGGACTCCGTCACGAACACGCGGCCCACGCGGCTCCGGCAATAGGCGAGGACGCGGTCGCCCGACATGACCGCAAGCCCGGGCTGGATGAGACCCATCGACTGGGGATCCCCAATGTCGGCCGTGCGTTCCCATGTCACTCCCTTGTCGCGTGAAATCTCAAAGTGGATGCGCCAACCTCCCTCTTCCGTGGAACTGCCTGCCAGCAAGGTGCCGTCCCGCAAGGTGACCGCGCGATTGCGAACGGGCCCCAGGATGCCATCGGGAAGCCGCGTGGCCTCGCCCCAGGTCCGGCCATTGTCGTTGCTGCGGCGCATCATGCCCCACCATTTCTCGGGGCTCGGCCCCACCTTGTAGAACAGGATCAGGTCCCCGGGCCCGACTGGATGCAGCACCGGGTTCCATGTCGGATGCCGGGTGCCGTTGGGTTGGACCCCGTTGGCCACCTCAACGGGTGGCAGCCATTCGCCGTCAACGTTCCGCGAAACCCAGATGCCGACGTCCGGATGCTTTTCGCGTGTCCCGCCGAACCACGACGCCACCATGCCATCCCGGGTCTGGACGAGGGTGGAGGCATGGCACTCCGGAAACGGGGCGGACAGGTAGAGGAACTCGCGACGCAGCTCGCATGGCTCGGGGAAGGCTGCGAAGCACGCGACGGTGAGCGCGGGCAGGAATGACAGGAAGCGCGACAGGCTCATGACAATCGTGGGAAGGTGCCACGGTGGGCGGGGATTGGCGACGATGAAGCAAGCCCATGCGAAACTTGCCTTTGCCTGCCAGCCCCGCAGCACCGATACAACCTCTCCTGAAAAACCAAGCCAACCGCTACGACAGCCCCTGGAAGGTCACCCTCGAGTTCTACCTCCCGGCCATCATCGAGATGCTTTTCGGAGACGTTGCCATCCTCGTGGACTGGTCCAAGCCGGTCGCCTTCCTCGACAGCGAGCTTCAGGCCATCGTCCCCGAGGCTGAGACCGGCGACATGCGTGCCGACAAGCTCGTTCAGGTCACCCGGCGCGACGGCACGGAAGCGATCCTTTTCATCCACTTCGAGATCCAGTCCCAGCGCGACCCCACGCTCCCCCGGCGCATGTTCCGATACCACTACCGCATCTATGACCGCTTCGGCCAGCATCCGATCAGCCTGGTGGTGTTGGCCGACGACGAGCCCGGGTGGCGTCCGGGGCCGTACGTGCAGGAGGATGGGCCGGTGCGGCTGAGCCTGGAGTACGCTGCGTGCAAGCTGCTGGACGTGGACCTGGGGCCTTGGCTGGAGGCGGGAAACCCGTTGGCTCGGATCGTGCGGGCACATCGGTTGGCGCAGCGGACGCGCGGGGACGATGCAGCCCGATGGGCGGCGAAGCTGGCGTTCATCCGGGAACTGCAGGGGGCGGGGCTTGGGCGGGAGGATTCTGTGCGCGTGATGCGGGTGGTGCACGGGTTGCTGGCATTGCCCAGGGAGTTGGAGGTAGCTTTGCGTAGGGAAGTGAGGAAGCAGGAGGAAGCCATGCACGAGACAATGAGGAGTCCGTACGAGACGGTGGTGTGGGAGGAGGGCCGCGAGGAAGGCCGCGAGGAGGGGCGACAGGAGGGGCGACAGGAGGGGCGGTGCGCCGCCGCACGGGAATTCTTGTTGGATGTCCTGACGGAACGTTTTGGGCCGTGTGATGCAGCCGTGGTTTCGGAGGTGGAGGCGTTGTCGGACCTGGTCCAACTTCGCCGACTCGCCCGGCATGCCCTGAAGGTGGCCTCCCTCGAGGAGTTCCAGCGCGCCCTGAAGGCCGAGGCAGCGGAACCCTAGGTCTGAACGCTCCCGGACCGCCCCAAGAGCTTGGGCCCTTGGGCGCTTCAGGCCGCACCTGTTTACCCCCCGAACAATCGTCCGGCACCACGGTCGGCATCCTCGCCGAGTCGAATGCGCGGGAAAGCCTTGAACTGGAAGGTCAGGACCACGGACCAATCGTCCGCGCCCTGGCGATTGTCCCGGATGCGAACACCGAGCGCGGCGGTCCAGCTTCGCAGGTCGCGGTAGAGCATGTACGAGTGCTCTTCCAAGACGCCGTCCCGGGCCTCGAACTGCTGGGTGGCGCGCGCGGCCCAGTTCTCGTTGAAGCGGCAAAAGAAGGAGCTGAAGAAAAGGTTGTTGCCGAGCCCGTAGGTGTTGAGGTCGGTGGGCAGGTATCGATGGCCCAGCGTCCATGCCCAGCGTTCGCCGGGGCGAAGGGTCATGCGGTGGTTGGCCTCGCGCCACGACGTCTGGTTGATCCCGTAGCGGACCTGCGAGTGGAACGTGACCCAGCGCGTGGGCGCCAGGTCCATGTCCGAATACAGCTCAGCAAACGTGGCCTGGTTGTCGCGGGGGTGGAGCCGCCAGTCCGTGTAGAGCGCCCAATTGACCACGTCCGCCAGTCCATTACCCCGCTTGGTCTGGAGCCGGTTGCGCAAGGACCAGCGGATGACGTTCTGCGAGTCGATGGAGTCGATGGCGTTGTAGTCGGGGAAGTCGATGGGCAGCAGGCGCGGCGTGATCCACTCGTAGTCGAACTGCGGGATCTCGCCCGGGTGCAGGGAGGGGTTGGGGACGAAGACGTAGTTCAAGCCCGGCTCGACGATGTGGCGAAGGCCGTCGATGTCGAGGGGCTTGAGCCGGGACTGGGTCCACGTGCGGGACGCCTTGGCGTTCACTTCCATGCCCGTGTTGGCGATGGACCGCACCTGGTCGCGGGCGATGCGTGGCAGGTCCTCGGGCTCGACGTAGTAGCTGAGCCGCATGCCCACCCGGGGCGACACGTTCAGCCAACCGAAGAGCGTCTTGGGCAGCAGAAGCTGGTGGTAGGTGTCGCCCCGCGCACCCGCATAGGTCGTTCCCCCCAACATGCCGGGCTGGAAGCGAAGGTACGCAAACGAGGACTCGCTGTCGTAATAGAGCCCGGTGACCCCCACCTCCTGCCGCAGCCCCGTGAGCTTCACGTCGGGAAGGCGTTCGATGGCCTGGAAGAACTCGTTGAGGCGCGGCTGCACCAAGAGGTCCAGCGTCCAGTTGGCCCACGCCTGGTTGACCTCGCCCAGCGTCTTCGGCTGCGGGTCGCCCCGGAAGTCCGACTCGAAGAAGTCACGGTACACGAGGGCGTCGTTTTGCTCCTCGACACGCCCCTTGATCGTCAGGCCGGTCTCGTTGGTGAACGAGTGCTGGAAACGAAGCAGGCGCCGGTCTTGGTCCACGGGGGTGCCCACGGCCGTGCGGAAGGGATCGAGGTCGTGCGCGAAGTAGCCCGAGGCGGATCCCTTGCCCCATGGGCCGAGGTCGTACGCAATGCCCGGACCCCCGGCGGCGCCACGCTTGAGTCGCCAGTCGGCATCGAGCGTGATCTCGGCGTTGGTGCTGACCTGCCAATGGTAGCGGTTGAGCGAGAAGGGGCCGAAGACGGACCGGTAGCCCGGGGTGATGGTCCAGAAGCGTGTGTGGGGCCGGAGGTTCTTGCGATAGTAGGGCAGCGTCAGGACGCGGGTGTTTCCTACGAACAGCGTGGCGTCCCGGGCCTCTATGAACTCCCCGGGCCGAACCTCGATTTGCCGGGCGCGAATCCGGTAGGCGGGCTCGGCGACGTCATCGGTGGTGACGAACGCATCCAAGGCGAGGAACCGATTCGTGGCGCCTTGGCCCTCGATGCGTTGCCCAGCCGCAAAGAAGGGTCGTTGGCCCAGTCGAAAATTCTCCGCCACCAGTACCCGCCGGTTGAAGTCGTAGCTGGCCTTCTCGCCGCGCCATGCCTCGCTGCCGCCCCCGACCCCGGACTCGATCCGCACGTCGCCCTGCGCCTCGACCAACCCCGCCTCCCGGTCCCATCGGAGGGAACGCGCGCTGACCGTGCTGCCCCGGTACCGGATGACGACGCCTTGGACGGCGAAGGCCTCGCCGGACTCGGGGTCCAGCTCGATCTCGCCCTTTCCATCAAGGGACTCGATCTGGGCGACCTCGGGTGGTGGCTCGGCTCCGGAGCCCACCAGGCCGGGGGCGCAAGCAAGGATGGCCGCCCATGCGAGCTTCATAGGCCACAGGCTAGCCCATGCCCCGCCGCGGAGGCCATCGTCCATTCGACGCGTTGCACCAGGCCCTTGCATCAGGCTCCAGCGGGTGTGGCCATCGCGGCCCACTCGGGGCCGTGGGGGAAGGCGAATCGCTCCAGCGTTCCCGCGTGCATCTCCGTCGAGTAGCCGGGACGGGCGGGTGCCTGGTAGCGGGCGTTCACGATCCGGCAAGGCTCCACAAAGTGCTCGTGAAGATGGTCCACGAACTCGCACACGCGTCCCTCCATCGAGCCGCTGACGCAGGTGTAGTCGATCATGGACACGTGCTGGACGAACTCGCAGAGGCCAACCCCGCCGGCGTGCGGGCAAACCGGGACCCCAAACTTCGCGGCGAGCAGCAGCACCGCGAGGTTCTCGTTCACCCCGCCCAGCCGACACGAGTCCACCTGGCAAAACGAGATCGCCCGCGCCTGGAGCAACTGCTTGAAGAGAACCCGGTTCATGCCGTGCTCGCCCGTGGCCACGCCAATCCCCAACGGCTCCATGGCCCGCGCAATCGCCGCATGGCCCAGGATGTCGTCGGGAGACGTGGGCTCCTCGATCCACCATGGTTGGAACGGTGCCAGCGCTCGCATCCACTCGATGGCCTGGGGAACGTCCCAGACTTGGTTGGCGTCCACCATCAGCCTGCGATCCCAGCCGATCTCCTCCCGGATGATGCCGAGGCGGCGGACGTCGTCCGCGAGGTCGCGCCCGACCTTGACCTTGATGTGGTTCCACCCTCCCGCCACGGCCTCGCGGCACAAGCGGCGGATCTTGTCGTCGGGATACCCCAGCCATCCGGCGCTGGTGGTGTAGGCGGGATACCCCTCGGCAAGCAGGCGTTGGACCCGCGCCTCCTTGCCAGGCACCGCCTTCTCCAGCAGGGCGATGGCCTCGTCGGGAGTCAGCGCGTCCGTGAGGTAGCGAAAGTCGATGCACTCGACGAACTGGCGCGGCGTGAAGCCCGAGACCAGGCGCCAGACGGGCTGGCGCTCCACTTTGCCCCAAAGGTCCCACAGGGCGTTGACCACGGCGGCCAGCGCCAGGTGAACCGCCCCCTTGTCGGGGCCAATCCACCGAAGCTGCGAGTCGCCCGTCAGGTGTCGCCAGAACCGGCCTGGGGCCGACGCGAACTCGGAGAGGTCATGCCCCACCACCAGGTGTTCGTGGGCTCGGATCGCGGCGCAGACGACGTCGTTTCCACGCCCAATCGTAAAGGTGGAGCCGTGGCCCTCGACCCCCGCGTCCGTGTGGAGCACGACGTAGGCGGACGAGTAATCCGGGTCCGGGTTCATGGCGTCCGACCCATCCCGCTGGCGGGACGTGGGGAAGCGGACGTCGTGGACGGAGATGCCAGTGATGCGCGGCATGGGAGGGAGGCGGTCGTCGAAATGGAAAGCCCCCGGCGGGGCCGGGGGCTCAGGAGGGCCGTGGCAACCCGGGCCATGCGCCGGTGCGCCGCGGCCGGGAGCGAGCTAGGCTCGTTCCATGTACTTCCCAGTCCGGGTGTCGATCTTGATCTTCTCGCCGGTCTTGATGAACAGCGGCACCTGGACCTGAACGCCGGTCTCCAAGGTGACGAGCTTCTGGACGTTGTTGGCGGAGTCGCCCTTGATGCCCTCCGGCGCGTCCGAAACGGTGAGGACCACGGACGGCGGCAGCTCGAGCTGCACGACCTTCTCCTCGACGAACGTCATCGTCACCGAGCCGTTCTCGACGAGGAAGTTGCGGGACTCGCCGATCAGCTCGGGCGAGATGGTGACCTCCTCGAAGGTCTCGGGGTCCACGAAGACGTAGTCGTCGCCGGTCTTGTACGAGAACTCCATGCGGCGGGTGTTGAGGGGCACGGTCTCCACCTTCTCGGTGGAGGCGAAGCGCACGTCCATGGACTTGCCGGTCTTGATGGAACGGAGGATGCCCTGCACGAAGGCCCTGAGGTTTCCAGGGGTGCGATGGGTCACTTCGAGGACCACGCACACGTCGGAGTTGTGAAGGATGGCCATCCCCTTCCGGAGGTCGTTAGCGTTGACTGCCATAAGATGTGTCGATGAAGCCGAAGCGCCCTCAGGCGCCCCTGCGCCTGGCTGGTGAAACGGGACCGCGACGCTATCGAAGGGGCATGGGATGGCAAGCATCCTTCTCCGGGCGCACGGATCCCGGTTCGCATGGAAGCCGGGTCCCGGGCCGCCCGCGACTCCGTGGGTGCGGCGGCGGGGATTCCGTGCAACGATGGGTCATCTTATGGGTGATCCGAGGCATGCGCGGCTGGCGAAGTTGTTGGTGGAATACTCCTGTTCGTTGAAGCAAGGCGAGGTCCTGCTCCTCGACATGGTCGATGTGCCGGACGAGATGACGGTGGCATTGATCCGGGCGACGCGGGCGGCGGGGGGGATTCCCTTGGTGGAACTTCGGCACTCGCGCGTGACGCGCGAGGTGCAGCGGGGCACGGACGCCGCCCATGCCCGGCTGGTGCGGGACGTGGAGATGGCGCGGATGCGGAAGGTGGACGCGTACATCGCCATCCGGGGGGCGCACAACGCGAGCGAGGGGAGCGACGTGCCGCCGGAGGCGCAGAAGTTGTTCGCGAAGACGATGCGGCCGGTGATCGACCGACGGATCAACCATACCAAGTGGTGCGTGTTGCGCTGGCCCACCCCCAGCATGGCGCAGGCCGCCAACATGAGCACGGAGGCCTTCGAGGACTTCTACTTCGACGTCTGCACGATGGACTACGAGCGGATGGCAAAGGCCATATTGCCCCTCAAGAAGCGGATGGAGAAGGCCGACCGCGTCCGGATCGTGGGGCCGGGGACGGACCTGCGCTTCAGCATCCAGGGCATCGGCGCGAAGCCTTGCGAGGGCGTGCGCAACATCCCGGACGGCGAGTGCTTCACGTGCCCGACGCTCAAGTCGTCGGAGGGCGTCATCACGTTCAACACCCCCACGATTTATTCGGGCACGAAATTCGAGGGGATCCGGCTGGAGTTGAAGGGCGGCCGGATCGTGAAGGCGACGTGCTCGGGCGGGTCGGAGAAGCGGCTCAACGAGATCCTCGACACGGACGCCGGGGCGCGGTCCATCGGCGAGTTCAGCCTCGGCTTCAACCCGTACATCCAGAACCCGATGTGCGACATCCTCTTCGACGAGAAGATCGCGGGCTCCCTGCACTACACGCCGGGTCAGGCCTACGAGGACCCGGACCCGGGCAACGGGAACAAGTCGGCCGTCCACTGGGACATGGTGTTGATCCAACGCAAGGAATGGGGCGGCGGCGAGGTGTGGTTCGACGACGAGTTGATCCGCAAGGACGGGTTGTTCGTGCCCAAGGACCTTCTTGGGTTGAACCCGGACAAGCTTGCGGGGCACCGGTGATGGGCGCGGGCGGGTTCCGGGCGTTGCTGGCCGGGCTTCGCTCGTCCTGACTTGGCCCTTGAATCTTGGGGCGGGGGCGGGAGGGTGGGCGGCGCTTCCCGGCGGATGGGAGGCGCATCACGAGCCGTCGCCGCTTCCCATGAAGTCCCCTGCATTGTCCCGTCGCGTTGCCCGGTGGCTGGCCCTGTTCGTGGCCATGGCCGCGGCGTGGCCCTCGCTCGCCAAGATCCAGTTCGACGTGTTCCCCGGCCACGACGGCGTGGCTCGCTCGGGGGGCTGGTATCCGGTGTGGGTCGAGGTTTTCAACGACGGACCAAGCTTCGATGGCGTGGTGGAGGTCGGGTCGGGCCAGATGGGCGGCCTCATGCAGCGCATGGCCGTGGAGCTCCCCACCAACACGCGCAAGCGGATCGCGTTCACCTGCTTTACCGGATCCCAGGGCTTCCTCGCGGTGGACGCGCGCCTCTACGACAAGGGCGGGAAGCTGAAGGCCGAGACGTTGGGCCAACGACTGGCGCAGGCGAGCTGGGAGAGCTTCCTCATGGGCGCCGCGCCCCAATCCTTCGGAGGCATGCCGGCGTTCCCGGACGTGGGCGGCCGCCAGGTGGACCATCAACCGCGGGTGACGCGCCTCGCCGTGGGGCAAGGTTTGGAAACCTTCCCCGACAATCCCATCGCGCTCGAGTCCCTCAACGCCATCTATCTCAACTCCAGCCGCGCCATCGAGCTCAAGGAACCGCAGGCCGACGCGCTGCTGGCCTGGCTGCACGGCGGCGGACACTTGATCGTCGCCGTGGACCAACCCGGTGACGTCTCGGCGACGGCGTGGTTGCGCGATGTCTTGCCGGTGGCCGTGAATGGCTCCAGCACGGTGTCGGTGGGCGCCGAGGTCGAGGGCTGGGTCCGGCGTCCCGGCAAGGCGGCGGGGACCGAGGAGTTGTCCTTCGCATTGTATCCGCCCAGCGCCGGGCGCGCGTCCGACAAGGCCAAGGGCGACAGCCCCTACGACGGGGTGAAGCCCGACCCGTCGATGGCCCGGGCGCAGGCTCCCGCTGTCGGGTTCACGGTGCGTTCCGGCACGGTGCTGATGGCGTCGGACGGCAAGCCTCTGGTCGTGTCCGCGCCCAAGGGACGCGGCTTGGTGACGGCGCTGGCCTTCAACCCGGAGCGCGAGCCCTTCAAGTCCTGGAAGGAGAAGCCCTGGTTCTGGGCCAAGCTCGCCGGGGTGCCGCCGGGGTTGCTTGCGAAGGGCGACGTCAACATCTGGGGCGGGCGAGGCATCGACGCGGTGTTCGGGGCGATGATCGAGACGCGCCAGGTGCGCAAGCTGCCGGTGGGCGTGCTCCTGTTGCTGTTGCTGGTGTACCTCCTCGTGATCGGGCCGCTGGACCGTTGGTGGCTCAAGAAGATCAACCGCCCGATGCTCACGTGGGTGACGTTCCCGGCCTACGTCGTGCTCTTCTCGGTGCTCATCTACTACATCGGGTTCCGCCTTCGCGCCGGGAACAGCGAGTGGACGGAGCTGCACGTCGTGGACGTGTACCCGCGCACGGGCTCCGCGCTCCTTCGCGGCCGCTCCTTCGGGTCCGTGTATTCGCCCGCCAACAACCTCTACCCCGTCTCGGTGAAGGCCGAGACCGCGGCCTTCCGCGGCGAGTTCCAGGGCATGTTGGGCAGCGTCGGCATCGGCAACCGCGCCAAGGTCCGCGTGGACGCCAAGGGCTACGATGCGGAGCTCGAGGTGCCGGTGTGGACCTCCATGCTCACCGTGGGCGAGTGGGTGGACTCGGGCCCCGCCCCGATCGAGGCCCGGCTCGAGGGCCCCACGCTGGCGCTGGCCAACCGGCGCGAGGCCCCCTTGACCAACATCGTCATCATCCATGACCGCAAGGTCCGCTTCGTGCCCTCCATGGACGGCGGAGCCACCCTGCGCATCGACCTCGGCTCCGCGCCGGCGCCCGGCGAGGGCATGTCCGTGGACGACCTCACCCGGGATTGGTCCGCGTTGTTCCATGGCGTCGCGAACCGTCGCAACGAGGTGTTCGGCGGCGGCAACGGCGAGGAACACATCGACAACTGGCCCGGAGCGTCCGTGGCGGCCAGCCTGATCCGGCGCATGGCCACGCACGATGGCGAGGGTGCCCGCTCGTTCGTGTGGCCGCCGGGCCTCGACCTGTCGCCCCTGGTGGACCGGGGCGACGTCGTGGTGATGGCCTTTGCCCCCAACGACAGCGTCATTCCCCCCGTGAACCGCTTCGACGCGATCTGGAAGAAGCGGAGCACGTTGTACCGGCTGGTGTTGAACCCGGCGCGCGCGCCGCGCCCCTGAAGGAAACCATGAACGAGAACCCCCTGAGGATGAACGAGCAGCCCGCGTCGGCCGCGCCCCCCATCCCCGCCGTCCAGACGCATGGCCTGAGCCGCGTCTATGGCTCCATGACGGCCCTGTCCAACCTCGACCTCACCGTGAACCGCGCCGACCTCTTCGGCTTCATCGGGTCGAACGGCGCGGGCAAGACCACCACGCTGCGCATCCTCGCCACCTTCCTCACCCCCTCCAGCGGCCGTGCCGAGGTCCTCGGCCATGACGTCGTGCGCGACGCCGACCGCGTCCGCCACCTGATCGGCTACATGCCGGACTTCTTCGGCGTGTACAAGGACATGGAGGTCACCGAGTACCTCGATTTCTTCGGGGCCTGCTACAAGATCCCGGCGGCGGTGCGCGAGAAGACCGTGGCCGACGTCCTCGAGCTGGTGGGGCTCACCGAGAAGCGCGGCGCCCTCATCGGGGCCCTCAGCCGCGGCATGCAGCAACGGCTCGGCCTCGCCCGCGTCCTCATCCACGACCCGCAGCTCCTCCTCCTCGACGAGCCGGCGTCCGGCCTCGATCCCCGGGCGCGCATCGAGATGATGGCCATCCTCCAGGAGCTCCAGCGCATGGGGAAGACCATCATCATCTCGTCCCACATCCTCTCGGAGCTCCAAACCCTCTGCAATCGGTGCGCCATCATCGAGAAGGGCCGCCTCATCTACTCCGGCCCCGTCCAGGGCGTCCGCTCCGACTCCCAGGTCGGACGCGTCTTCCGCGTGCGCGTCGCGTCCGGCAACGAGCGTGCCCTCGACCTCCTGCGCGCCCGCCCCGAGGTCATCGAGGCCAGCGAGGAGGATGGCCGCCTCCGCGTGACCGTGCGCGACGACCAGGCCGACGGCTCCGTCCTCGCCGACGTCCTCGTGCGCGGCGGGTCCCGCCTCGTCGAGCTGCGCGAGGAGGAACTCGGGCTCGAGGAAGTCTTCCTTCGCGTCACCAAGGGCGAGACCCAATAGCGCCGCGCTCGCCGCCCCGAAGCCGTTTCGGGCGCGGCGCCTTCGCCCCACCACCCCATGACCCTCCTGCCCGTCGCGCATCGGGAGTTGCTGGTGGACGCACGCAACGGCGGGGGCGCGTGGGCCCGCTTCTTGTCCGGGCTCGGCGGCGTCGGCTTGTTCGGCCTGCTGTGGGTCACGCCCATGCAGTCGCAGCCGCAGGTGGTCTCCTCGGTCGTCTTCCATACGCTGGCCTGGCTCTCGTTCGCCTACGCCTGCCTGTCCGGCGCGCTGCACACCTCGGATGCCGTCGGACGCGAGAAGCGTTCCGGCACCCTCGGCTTGCTCTTCCTCACGGACCTCACCGCGCTCGACGTCATCCTCGGGAAGCTCTGCGCCACCGGGGCGCGGTCGGTGTACGGCGTGCTCGCGCTGGTGCCCGTCTTGTCCCTGCCGGTGATGGTGGGCGGCGTGAGCGGCGGGCAGGTGTTCCGGGCCGTGGTGGCCATCCTCGTGACCCTGTTCCTGTCGTTGTCCCTCGGGTTGCTCGCGTCGGTCGTCGCCCGCGACTTCCGCGGCGCCGTCACGGCCACGGTTCTGGCGATGTCGGGGCTCTCGGCGGGCTTGGACGGCGTGGGCTGGGCGGTGGCGCTGCGCACGGGCACGTCGCCGGACGCGGCCCGGCAATGGAGCCCGATGGCCATGATGCGGTGGTCGCAGGCGGAGCCTTGGCGAAGCCCGGCGATCCATGCGTCGTTCGGGCGCGCATGGAAGCGCCAGGCATGGCTGGGCGCGGGGGCGTTGGCGGTCGCGGCGGTGTGCGTGCGGCGGCGGCGTTCCGACTGGACGGAGCCCACGCGGGAGATCCCGAAGGCGTCGGAAGCATCCGGGTTGGTGGGATGGCGGCACGTGGAATGGGAGGCGTTGCTGGCGCGTTCGCCCTACGCGTGGTTGCAACGGGTGGCCCGGCCGGTCCCATGGACCTTCAAGGTGACGTTCGGCTTGATGGCGGGGTTGTTCGTCGTCGCGGCGTTGGCGTCCATCTCGAGGCCGGGGACGAACGCCCAGCTCGGGGCGGCCGGTGCGGCCATGCTGGTGTTGGCGGCGTTGCACGTGGGGCTCAAGCTGCAACTTGCGTTGGCGGCAACGCGCGGCATCGGCGAGGACCGCGAGTCGGGCGGGCTTGAAATGCTGGTCGTCTCGGGGATCGGGCCGGAGCGGGTCCAGGAGGGGCACCGGGACGCGTTGGTGCGGCAGTATCGCGGGCCCCTGATGACGGTGTACGCGTGCCAGTTCGGGATGGCGGCCGTGCTCAGCGCGCGGGGGATGCCGCCGGACGTGGGGGCGCTCCTCCTGGCCTTGGTGGTGGGCGCGGCCTTCCTGTGGATCGACTTCGACACCCTGCTCCGCGTGGGCCTGCGCCATGGCCTGAAGGAACGCGGACCGCAGGCGGCGTTCCGGGCGACGGTCGTGCGGGTGCTCCTGCCCGGATGGATCGCGGTGCTGCCGCTGGGGGTTTCGATCGTGACGGGCGGGTCGGCCACGGTCGTCACGGTGCTGGCGTTGTCGTGGCTGGCGTTCTCGGCCTACGTGCTCAAGAAGGTGCGCAAGCGGGCGCGCATCGACGTCGAGCACGGCTTCATGCAGCTCGCGGCGGAGCTGCCGTTCGACACCGACGACTGGGAGGTGCGCGACGACTTCCGGCGCGCGGCGGGCGCGCAGTATCCGTCGGCGCGGGCGGGCTGATGGGGACGTTGCTCCAACGCGAGCTGCTGGGGGCGTCGCGGGACGTGGTGTTCCATGGGTCGCGTTGGGTGGCGGCGTTGGGGGCGACGGTGGTGCTGTGGGCGTTGGCGGGCTGGGTGGAGGCTCCCCTGGGACAGTTGGGCATGCACCTCGCGCGCGGGTTCCACCTGGTGTTGTGCGTGGCGTTGCTGGCGGCCGGCGCATGGGTCGGCGCGCCGGTGCTCCTGCGGGAACGCATCGACGGCACGCTGCCGCTGTTGCTGATGACACGCCTCACGCCGACGTCGGTGGTGCTCGGCAAGGCCCTCGGCGCGGTCCTGCGGCTGGCGGCGATGTGGCTGGCCACCGTCCCGGCCGGCCTCGTGCCCATGGTGTTCGGGGCCGTGCGATGGCAGGACGCCGTCGCGTTCGTGACGGTCGAGGGAGCCCTGGGCGCCACCGGGCTCGCCTCGGGCCTGATGGCGTCGGCGCTGGTGCGGAGCCCGGGCGACCTGGTGCGGACGACGGTGACGCTGACGTTGACGGCGGGATCGTTGGTGGGCGGCACGTTACTGGGGTTCTTCGCGATGTTGACCCGGCCGCCGCCGTGGGTCTGGCCCGTGGTGGGGACGGTGTACGCCGCGGGCGTGACGGCCGCGATGGTCTTCCTGGGCTTGCCCGTGGTGGCCGAAATCCTCCGGGCTCGCATGGCGGAGGAGGCCGGGCACGAGGACCGGCGCCCCTTCGCAGACGACGAGGAGGCCGAGCGGGTCGAGGAACGGGCGTGGCGACGCCATTGGAGCCGGGGCGCGGGCGCGCGGCTGCGGGGGCGGAATCCGCTGCGCTGGCTCATGCTGCGGGAGCCGGGCCGGGTGCCCACGTGGTGGCTGTGGGTGGGCGTGGTGGTGGTGTCGTGGGCGGCGGCCGTCGCGATGGAACGGCGAGCGGACCCCAACGACGTCGCGCGCCGATGGGCCGTGGAGCTGGCGGGGTGGCTGGTGTTGGCGTCGATGGGCGTGGCGGCGTCGGGCGGGTATCGGCGCGAGGTGCGCTCGGGGGCGATGGAGCTGTTGCTGACGACGGGCTTGCCCGATGGCGCGTACCTACGCCGGGGCATCTGGCCCTTGGTGACGGCTTATGCCGCGCCCTTGGCCATCCACGGGGCGCTCGCGTGGGTGGCATGGCGAACGTCGCAGGCATGGATTTGGCCGGAGCGGATGGCCTGGGTCTTGGCTGCTCCATGGCTAGCGTCGTGGACGGGCCTGGGCATGTCGGGGGTGACGCGGGGGCCGTGGTCGTCAGCGGGGGCGACGCTTTTGGCGTTGGCAGTGCCGTGGGTGGCCGCTTGGGTAATGGACGTCGAGCTGGGGCTGGGCCGTTGGTGGGGATCGGGCGCGATGCTGGCCGGGTGGCTGGCGCTGATGGCCGGCTCCCGCGGGTGGCTGGCCCGGGAATGGCGGACGCGCGAGTTCGTGGCGCGGCAACTTACCGGCTGAGGTCTGCCCGTTGAGAACCTGCCGCTGGCTCTTGCTCTTCGTTTCCCCGCCTTCGCCCTGCGGCCAACCAGCACCTTGGGATGCACCGCGCTTCCTCATTCCTGCCGACGTCGTGGGTAATCCTAAAAACGGCAGTCGAAGAGGATTTCAAAACGAGGAAAGGGCCCTCCCATCCGGGAGG
>CAYSGH010000050.1:0-32628 GCA_964430505.1 uncultured Akkermansia sp.
CGGGGGATGTGCGACGGGCCACGGGAACGTTGACAGGGGGACGCCAAACGGTTGCAATTTCGTCGCTTCCACCGGGCGATTTCCAAAGAGCGCAGAGCCTCAGCGTTGGACGAGTGTCCAGCACGATCACGGTCTCAAACGTTCCGAGGGCTCCGAGGTGGAATCCTCATCACCTATGCGTAAAACCACCCTGATGGGTACCCTGGCGAAGGGTTCCGGTTGGATGGCTGCCGCGACGCTCTTGGCGTCGTCGGTCGCGGTCCATGCCGGCAACGTCGTCGTCCCGGGCTACCTCAAGCGCCAGTATTACCCTGGCGCCAACCGTGCCGCCGTGAACGGAGGCACCGCCCAGCTCGGCTTCGTCGAGTTGATCACCCAAGCCCAGGCCCCGAGCGACGTGGCCGACAACTACGCCCAGCGTCTCAGCGGCGTGTTCAAGCCCGCCCAGTCGGGCAAGTACGTGTTCTGGGTCGCCTCGGACGACGACTCGGACCTGTTCCTGAGCACGGATGACAGCCCGGCCAACAAGCGCCTGATTGCGCAGCAGCCGGGCTGGGGCGGCGCCAAGGAATGGACGACCGCCGAAAACGGCGGCCAGACGGACTCGCCGGCCGCGACGCAGAAGTCCTCGGCGACGTGGTCCCCGGACGGCGGCACGACCAAGCCGTTCGCGGCGGGCATCGACCTCGTGGCGGGCAGGTCCTACTACATCGAGGGCGTCATGGCCGAGGGCGGCGGCGGCGACAACTTCGGCTTCACCGCGTTGCTCCTGGGCAACACGCCCAACAACGGCGACGACACCACCCTCACGGGCAACGTCATCGGTGCGGTCGTGGCGAACCCCACGAAGCTCAACATCGCCACCCAACCCGCCAACGTGACCGTGACGGAGCTGTCCACGGCCTCGTTCACCGTCGGCCTCGACACCGACGCCGAGCTGCTGGCCTACCAGTGGCTCAAGAACGGCCAACCCATCGCCGGAGCCACAAGCAGCTCGCTGAACGTCCTGACGGATCTTGCGGACAACGGAGCGAAGTACAGCGTCCGGGTCTCCACCGTGAACTACCCGGGCCTCACGAGCTTCACCACGACCAGCGCCGAGGCCACGTTGACCGTGGACGCGGCCATCGAGGTGGCGGGCTCGCTCAAGCGCGAGTACTTCCCCGGCGGCACGCGCGCATCGATCGCGGCGGGCACGGCGGGCACGCCCACCGTGAGCCTGATCAAGGGCTTCGAGGCGCCGGCGAACGTCGCTGACAACTACGGCCAGCGCGTCAGCGGCTTCTTCTCGCCCCCGGTCACCGGGCTCTATGCGTTCGTCGTGGCATCCGACGACGACTCGGACTTCTACATCTCCACGGACGACAAGCCCGCGAACAAGCGGCTCGTGGCCCAGCAGCCTACCTGGGGCAACAACCTCGAGTGGCAGTCGGCCCAGGGCGGCCAATTCGACGGCCCGAATGCAACCCAGAAGAACTCGCTGTACTGGTCCCCGGACGGTGGCAACACCACCCCCTTCGCCAACGGCATCAGCCTGACGGCGGGTCGCAAGTACTACATCGAGGGCATCATGCGCGAGGGCGGCGGCGGCGATAACTTCGCGGCCACGTTCCACCTCATCACCGAGGCCACCCCCGAGAACGGCACCGCCTCCGCCTTCAGTGGCAACGCGGTTTCCGTGAAGGTGCCCAGGGCCACCATCGCCATCACCAGCCAGCCCGCCTCGGTCTCCGCCGTCGAGGGCCGCTCCGCCACGTTCTCCGTGGCGGCGGACGTTACCGGCATCGTGGGCCCCACCTTCCAATGGAAGAAGAACGGCGTGGACATCGCCGGTGCCACCTCCGCGACGTACAAGACGCCGCTCACCACCCTCGCCGACAACGGTTCCAAGTACTCCGTCGTCCTCGCGGCCCCGGGTGCCACGGCGACCAGCGCCGACGCGACCCTGACCGTGATTCCGGACACGTTCCCCCCGGCCATCGTGTCGGCGGGTGCCGTCCGCAATGCGGCGGGCACGTTTGACGTGGGCGTCGTCTTCGACGAGGCCGTCAATCCGTCCACCATCACGGCGGGCAACTTCACCATCACCGGCGGCACCGTCTCCGGCGCGACCCACATCCCGAACAGCAGCACCTACAAGTCCCTCGAGCAGGGCGCGGTGCTGAGCGTCTCGGGCCTCTCGGCGGGCAACACCTACACGCTCACCGTGCGCAACGTCCGGGACATCAAGGGCAACGCCATCGCCTCGGCCACCGCCCAGGTCACCGTCCAGCGGCTCACCTTCGCCGCCATCGGCAACAACGACCCGGCCCTCCCTGCCAGCGCCATCGCGGTGGGTGCGGACGGCGTCAACGTCCAGTCCGGCGGCAACGCCTTCTGGAACGCCACGGACGACGTCTCCTTCGTCTATGAGCAGGTCAGCGGCGACTTCGACAAGGTCGTCCAAGTCGAGGAGCAAGACGCCTCCTCCAACTGGGCGCGCGCGGGCTTGATGGTCCGTGAGACGCTCGACACCGACAGCCGCTACCAGGCGGTGCATGCCCCGGACAACAGGAAGTGGGACGGCACCGGCTCGAACAACGCGTTCGAGACCAACCGCCGTCGCACGGCCGGGGGCAACACCGACTCCTCCGGGGCCGGCGGCAGCCCGCAGTACCCGGGCAAGACCTACATGCGGTTGCTCCGCACGGGCGACGTCATCCACATGTTCCGCTCCGCGGACGGCATCACGTGGACCCAGCTCGGCCGCACCGACTTCACCGAGAACGAGGGCAGCCCGCTGCCGGCCTCCTTGTACGTCGGCATGGTGTATGGCCCCGAGAACGGCAACATCACGCCGGAGACCGACCGCAAGGTCTGGACCGCGAAGTTCCGTGGCTACGGGGACCTGAAGCCCACCGCCACGCGCGGCACGCAGACCTACTCGATCGGCCTGAACTTCGGCGCGAGCGAGAACAGCGGCATCATGGGCCGCGGCGAGATCGCCGGCGTCCCTGCCGTCGCGCAGGCCAACTGGAACAACCTCCTGGGCAACACCTCGGAGGCCACCGGCCCCGTCTCCGGCCTCGCGGCCGAGTCCAACGGCAACCGCGTCAACGCCCCCATCACCGTCGAGTGGGCGGGCTCCGGCAACACCTGGGCCTCCACCGGCCGTGGCGAGGAAAACAACCGCTTCATCGGCTCCGACGCGTCGCTGATGACGGGCTACCTCGACACGGGCAACTCCACGACCACCACGGTGACGATCAGCGGTGTTCCGTCGCAGCTCACCAGCGGCACGTATGACATCGTCGTGTACACGTTGGGCGGCGTCGCTGCTCGCGGCGGAGCCTTCCGCCTGCTGGACGCCAACCAGAACGTCCTCAGCGGCTACCAGACCATCCTGGCGCCGGCCAACCCGTCGGCCCACACGCAGGTCGTCGTCCCCGACGAGACCACTCCGGCCAACGGCACCTACGTCCTGTTCAAGGGCGTCAAGGCCGCCACGGTCATCGTTGAGGCCACCACCGCCGACGGCAAAGGCCAGAGCGGCACGCCTCGCGCCCCCATCAACGCCATCCAGCTCGTGTCGCCCTCGGGCCTCGTGAAGCCGGCGGCCACGACCGTCGTCACCACCACGCCTCCCGCCGGCCTGTCCGGCGGCACGTTCTCCAACGTGGTCGTGGACGAGGTCAACAAGACCATCACCGCCGACGTCCCCGCCGGCAGCGACCAAGGCTACCTCACCCTCTCGCCCGCTCGCGTAATCAAGAGCGTCGAGATCGTCGGCGGCAAGCTGGTCATCAAGTACTAGGCTCCCCTGGCATCCCGTGGCCCGTGCGCCGCGGGATGCCACAGCCTCCTGCATCAAGGCCGGGCGAAAGCCCGGCCTTCTTCTTTTCACGTCCCCCATCCCGAAGGTCCGGCGCCCGTGGCCCGCAAGGGGTCCATCCTTGCACCGGCTGCGCAAAACAACGCAGCGCGGCGACAATTCCGCCTCATCTCCCCCAGCGTTTCCGGGGCTTTTGCCCGAAGAATCCCATGGATCGACGGAAGGAATCCGTTGCGGCATCCGGGATGCTATCCAACGATGTCGCGCAAGGCGCACTCAGGACGCCGTGACAAGCATGAGTTCCACCGCAATGGCCACCGTGCCGGGAGACATACGGGCCGCGTACCAGATCCGCTCGGAGATCGCCTTGGCGTGCCTCCCCAGCGCGCAACGGGATCCCGGCCGAAAGGTGATGTGGGTCAACGCCATCTGCGCGGCGTTCCTTGCGACGGGCGTCATCGGCGTGAAGGCGCCGCTCGACCTCGTCCTTCGCACCCGCGTCATCGAGGACACGACGGTCGTCCCCGTGGAGTACGTGCCCCCTGCGGTCCAGACGCCGCCGGAAACCACGGACGAGGTCGTGGACCGCGATGACACCACGCCGCAGGAGGCTCCGGTGATCCAGCCCGTGGTCGTCCTGGCAGACGCCGCCGCCGCGCCGTTCGCGGTTCCCGTCGAGGGCGTCACCATGACCACGCGCGACATCCGGCAGGCGTCGGCTCCTCCCGTGCGAACCGTTGCCGTTGCGTCGCCGCCGCCCGTCGTCAACACGGGTCCCCGTTCGTTCCGTGCGGGCGACGGCTCCAGCGAGGGGATCTTCGCACCGCAGCCGGAGTATCCCATCGAGGCCCGCCGCAAGGGCATCGAGGGCATGGTGAAGCTGGAGATCGAGGTGGACGAGGCCGGCAACGTCCTCGAGGTGCGCAAGCTGATCCCCTCGGGCTCCTTCCTCCTCGACAACAACACCATCACGTGGGTCAAGCGCCGGTGGAAGTTTCCGCCGGGCAAGAAGCAGCTCCTGCACACGGAGTTCGTGTACCAGTTGAGCGATGGCCGGTGACGAGCGTGGCGGATTTCCAACAAGACCAACCCCCAAGAACATCGCCGAATGCTAGCCAACGCACTTGTAGAGCTGTTCGTGAAGGGCGGGCCCATCATGTGGCCCATCCTCCTCGTTGCCATCGTCCTCGTCTCGGTTGTCGCCGAGCGCTCCGTGTTCTGGTTCCTCCAGGGGCGGCGGCGCGACGCGGCCGCCTTGGAGAAGGTTCTGGCCGCCATGGACAACCAAGACTTCAAGGCCGCCGTGGAGGTCTCCAAGAAGACGACCGACCCCGTGGTGCGGATGATCCACCAAGGCCTGACGCACGTTCACGGGTCGTTGGCGGGCGCGTTGCAGGTGGCCGCCGGGGTTGAAATCAAGCGAGCCGGCAAGTTCATGGTCGCGATCGACACCTGCATCACCCTTGCGCCGCTGTTCGGCCTCCTCGGGACCGTCGTCGGCATCATGGAGTCGTTCGAGAAGGTGACGGGCGAGCTCGCCGTCGAGGGCGTGTCCAAGGGCATCGGCGAGGCCCTCATCGCCACGGCGGCCGGCCTGGCCATCGCCATCGTGGGCGTCTTCTTCCTCAACCTCTTCAACGAGTTCCTCGCCAAGCTCCAGTTCGACTTGGAGACGGCGGCGACCAACGTCGAGGTCATGGTCAGCAAGGCCAAGCAGGAGGGCTTCGACACCCTTCGCTTCCGTCGCGAGGCCGCCGCCAACGCCAACGCCTGAACCCATGGCTGGTGGAGGCGGAGGAGGCGGGGCCGTTCCCGCACGCAGGTCCAAGTGGGGCTCACCCGTGCCCCTCAAGCGCGCGCGCATCGAGATCATCCCCTTGATTGACGTGATGTTCTTCCTGCTCGCGTCCTTCATGCTCGTGTCCCTCTCCTTGCAAAAGGCCGGCACGTTCAAGATGACGCTTCCTGCCGTCACGACGGCCAAGCCCGACTTCAAGCCCGACATGCTCAACATTGGCGTGGAGAAGGACGGGCAGGTGTCGGTGGAGAAGAAGCACCTCTCGCTGGAGGAGCTGGACGCCATCCTCAAGGACAGGCTCCGGCGCAACACGAACACCCCGGTGTATGTCACCGCCGACCGAGCCGCCCTCCACGGTCAGGTCAACCGCGTCCTCGAGCGCGTCCGCGGCGCCGGGGTCCTCAAGGTCGCGTTCGTGACCGAGTCCGCCGATGCCCTCCCAGCGCCCGGCACGGCGTCGCCCGCAGCACCGCAGCCCAAGTCGCCCTGAGCCCCAGCACTCCCGCACGTCGCCATGCGCCTCTCCTCGCCCCTCTCCACCAAGAAGGCACGCATCGAGATCATCCCCCTGATCGACGTCATGTTCTTCCTGCTCGCGTCGTTCATGATGCTTTCCCTCAGCATGCAACGGCTCAAGACGATGAAGATGGACCTTCCTTCCGCCGTGAAGGCCACCTCCACCAAGAAGCCCGACATGATCGAGGTAAAGATCAACCGCGGCGGTGACATCACCGTGGATGCGAAGCGGCTGACGTTGCCCGACTTCATGTCCCTCGTGAAGGAGCGGCTCGGGATCAACTCCAACGTCCCCGTTTACATCAAGGCCGACACCATGGCCACGCATGGGGACGTCCTTCGCGTGGTGGACTCCGCCAAGTTCGTGGGGGCCAGCAAGGTGTCCTTCCAGCTCGACAGCGTCATGGCTTCGGGCAAGTGAAGCGGATGCACGCGTCCCCAGCGGGAGTTCGGCCCCGCGCACGGTTCCGCAGGATCCCGATTGGTCCGGCCCTCTTGTCGTGGGGGATCCTTGCCCTGGCTGCGGGTGCTGCCCGCGCCGACTGGCCCCAGTTCCTCGGCCCCACCCGCGACGGCGTCGTCCCGGGGCCTTCGCCCGTGGCGTGGCCCGACACGGGTCCATCGACCTTGTGGAAGGTGGAGGTTGGCCGCGGCTTCTCGGGGCCGGTGGTCGTTGGCGGGCGCGTGTTGCTCCATCACCGGCGGGGCAACGAGGAGGTTTTGGAGGCCTTTGATGCGGGCACGGGAAAGTCCGCCTGGCGCTCCTCGCAGCCCACCGCCTACGAGGACGACTTCGGGTTCGACGACGGCCCTCGCGGGACCCCGGCCGTCGCGGGCGGCAAGGTGTTCACGTTCGGGGCCGAGGGTCGGCTCACGTGCACCACGTTGGAGGATGGCGCACCGAAATGGACGCGCCCCTTGGGCAAGGAGCTCGGGGCGGACAAGGGCTTCTTCGGATTTGCGTGTTCGCCGTTGGTGGCGTCCAACCGGGTCATCGTTCAGGTGGGCGGGCGCGATGGGGCAGGCGTCGTGGCGCTTGACGCGGCGACGGGCGCAACCGTTTGGAAGGCCACTTCAGACGAGGCGGGCTACGCCAGCCCGGTGCTGGTACAGGCCGATGGCGCGCAGCGCATCGTGGTGTTGAATCGTGCCGGGGTGCGGGTGCTGGATCCCCGCGACGGCAAGGTCACCGCCGCCGTGCCGTTTCGGTCCCGCCAGGGTGCGTCGGTCAACGCGGCCACGCCGCTGGCCTCCGCCGACGGCGTGCTGGTGACCGCCAGCTACGACACGGGCGCGACCTGGCTCCGATGGCGCGGGGGCGGCGACCTTGGCGCGGGGTGGCATGAAGGAGACGCCTTGTCGGCCCACATCTCGACGCCGGTTCGGAAGGGCGGGCTGGTGTTTGGCTTCCACGGACGGCAAGAGCAGGGGGCGGAGCTGCGGTGCCTTCGCGTGGCCGACGGTTCCGTGGCGTGGTCGTCGCCGCGCCTTGGGGTGGGCTCCGTGCTGGTCCAAGGCGAGCGGCTTTGGGCCTTGGTGGAGGGCGGCGAGTTGATCCTTGCCGAGGCAACGGATTCGGGTTGGAAGGAGCTGGCGCGGGCGCAGGTGCTGGGCTCGGGGGTGAGGGCGGCGCCGGCCATGGACGCCGGCGTGCTCTACGCCCGAGACAAGGCCCGCTTGGTGGCGATTCGAGTGGGTGTTCCGAAGTGACGCGCCGAGCTCCCGGGTGGGCGGACAGGAGGGCGTTCGCTAGGGCGCGGGTTGGTAGTACCAGTCCACCTTGCGATTCGCCCCCTTGGACAGAGCAGACCATGCCATGCTGGAGACATGCCCGTCGGCCCACGCGTAGTTCCCGCCTTGGCCATGGCGGACGTAGCGGAAGAGGGGGCTCCCGATGCTGGGCGGATAGAGGTAGCCGTAGTTCCACCAGCTCAGGCCCTTGTTGGGATCGAGGCCGTCGCCGTTGAAGATGGTTTCGGCGGGCTTGGTGACGACCGTGGACTTCACGCGCTCGGCGGGCGTGTAGCCGAGGTAGGCATAGTTGTGGCCGTAGCCGCCGTATCCCTGATAGCCGGGAACACTCGCGGGGATGACGTTGGTGCCAATCTTGGCGATGGGGCAGGCGACGACCTTCGACTTGGCGACGAGGTTGGTGAAGTTCCGGACGTCGTTGGCGATGTAGGTGGAGATCTCGGCGAACCAACGGCTGGGGGCGACCCATCCGGAGCCGATGGGGACCTCGGTGCCCGCGACGGGGAGTTGGTCCGCGTGGTCGAGGGCGTAGAGCAGGTAGCCGAGGGCGATCTGCTTCTCGTTGCTGGTGCAACGGATCATCTGGGCCTTGGACTTGGCCTTCGCCAGCGTGGGCAGGAGCATGCCCGCCAGGATGGCGATGATGGCAATGACGACCAGCAGCTCGATGAGCGTGAACGCGCGAGGGCGAGCCGGGGCCATGGACGTCATGGAGGCGCGCGGATGCATGGGGCCAAGGACACCGCAGATGGCACCGGATGTCAAAGGACGGGAGGAAGTGCCTCGCAGGCTTGGCGCCTGTTGGCCGGGTCGGACCTTGGGAATCCGCCGAGAGGATTCCGGGACCGCCCGGTGGCGAGCCCGTTGCCCGGATTCCCGGGCATCCTGTCATCGCCGTGGGTGGGGCTTCATGAGCCTGGCTCAGGTGCCGCCGATGCAACGCCGTGCTAGCGCGACTCCGTGATGCCGGGCTGGGCGGCGCGTCGGAGCGCGATGCGAAGGGGGAGCCATCCCGCCAGTGCGCTCACCAGGACGAAGGCCAGCCACGAGCCGGCCGCTGCGGTGGGATGCGGGGCGTCCTCGCGCCAGCCCCACGGGGAACCCACGCCCAGGATGACCACGGACGCGACGATGTACACGAAGCTGAGCACGAGGCACAGGGTCCCCCCGAAGCCGGACACGATCTTGGCAGGCTGGGTCTCGCGCAGGTTGGGGAACAAGACGCCGAGGCCGGTGGCGATGGCGTTCAGGGTGAACGTCATCACGGTCATGGCGCCGACGAAGTACAGGACGCGGGCGGGCCCGAGCCGCAGGATGGACCCGGAGAGGATCGTCAGGCCCACCGTCAGGGCGAGGGTGGTCCAACTGGCGGTCCAGAACTGGATGCGCACGGCGCGACCGAGGCCCATGGGCGCGAGGCCAAGCAACCAGACGCGCCGTCCCTCCAGCGAGAATTGCGGGAACACGAACCGGGTGGTGAGCGTGGCGAGGTTGAGGGCGCAGGCCCCGAGGTTGAGGTACGAAACGAGGCTGACCCAGAAGGCGGAGTCGAGCTGCCGCGAGAAGTGCCGCAGGTTGATGATGTAGCCCGCCAGCAGCCCGAACAGCAGGACGGACTGCCCCCATTGGGTGGTATCGCGCCAGAACATGCGGAAGTCCTTGGCGATGATGGCCCGCGTCTCGGGCCTTAGCCCCAGCCTGCGGAGGGCGGCGTCGAGGGGGTCCTTGGGCAGCCACGGGCTGCCCGCCTTCGTGGCCCCGGTGGGCCGGGTCGTGGGAGCCGCCACGTTCCACGCGGCCGCCAGGGATCGGCGCCGGGCCTCGCGCCTGCGGAACCAACCCCAGCCCGACAGGACCGAGGCCCGCCCATGCACGGCGGATGCGGCGGCGGGGAAGGCACCCGCGAGGTACGAGCACGCGAGGCGTCCCAGCAGGAGGCTGTGCGCCGCGAGGACGAGCCCGTAGAACGCCGCCGTCCGCAGCGCGCCCTCGCCCCATCCCTGGATGCTGGCGCTCAGCCATTGGCTGGGAAGGAACGGCGACTGCGCTGCGCGGGTGTTGGACAGCAGCCGGTCCACGACCGCCAGCGCCCGCGCCTCCAGTTGCTCGTCCGTGATTTCCTCCGTGCGAAGGCCCCGCGCGGCGACGATCACCAAGGTTCCCACGACCAGCAGAGCCCCCACCTGGAAGGCCTTCCGGTCCAGGTGCCGCGCGACGCCGATGGCGGTGGCGGCACCGATCGACCCTGGGATGGCGGCGAACAGGGCGACCAAGGCGAGGGTGAAGGGGTAGAAGTGCCAGGGGACGCGTTGCACCACGCCATAGGCAGCCAGCAGGGGCGCGACCAAGAACACAAACGCCCACGAAGCCAGCAGCGTCCCCTCGAACACCTTCCACGTGAACACGGCCTCCACCGGCACCGGCAGGCTTGTCAGGAAGGCGGTCTCGCGGTTCCGGAACAGGTTGCCATAGGCGATCACCACGTTGGACAGCAGCAGCAGGACCATCAGGAAGGCGAACAACAGGAACAGCAGCCGCTCCACCATCAGCGATCCCAGGCCCGGGAACCGCATCACGAAGCGCAGGCCCAGGTGGAAGATGGAGAATGCAATGAGCCCGTAGGCGGCGACGAAGGCGGCCGTGGCCAGGGCCGTGAGCCGCGAGCGGCCCCCAAACGAACCCATCCGCCGCCATGCGCTGAGCCCGTGCACCCGCGCCAGCAACAGGAAGCCGTCCCATGCCGGGAGCGCGGGCCTCATGCCGCCCCCCCGGGCGTGGTCTCGGGCCGCGCCGTCCTCTCGCCGTCCGTGATGGCCAGGAACGCCGCCTCCAACGCCCCGTTGGTCCCCGCCTGCGCGTGCAGCTCCGACGGCGTCCCGGACGCGACCAGGCGCCCCCGGTGGATGATGCCAACGCGATCCGCCATCTCCTCCGCGACGGAGGTCTGGTGGGTGCTCAGGAAGACGGTCATGCCCTGGTCCACGCGCTCGCGGAGGAGGTCCTTCACCACGCGCGCGTGATGGGGGTCCAGCCCCACCATGGGCTCGTCGATGACGAAGACCCTGGGCTGGTGGAGCAACGCGGAGGCAATCGCCACGCGTTGGCGCGTGCCATGCGACAGGCCGTCGATGGGCTTGTGCAGCCACTCGGCGAGCTGGAATCGCGGCACCAGCTCCTCCGCCCCCGAGCGGATCGCGGCGTCGTCCATCCCGAACAACTGCCCGGTGAAGCGCAGGAACTCCCACGGCGTGAGCTTCTCGTACAAGAAGGGAAAGTCCGGCACGTAGGCGAGGCAGGATCGCGCCTCCATCGGGTGGGTCACCAGGTCGAACCCGCCGACGCGCACCCGGCCGCTGTCGGGCCGGATCAGCCCGGCGATCATCTTGATGGTCGTGGTCTTCCCCGCCGCGTTGGGTCCCAGCACGCAGAAGAACTCGCCGGGCCGGACCGTGAGCGAGATGCCATCCACGGCACGGACGTCCCCGAAGTGCTTGGCGACGTTCTCCAGCTCGATCATGCGGGGCAGGATTGCGCGGCAACGACGCCCCGAAGACGAGCGGGAAATGGACCGGCCCCGTCGCGGCGCTCTGCGCGGGTGCAAATGGCCGGGACCGTGACACGGTGGGCGGGTGAAGACGGTGATTCATTGGTTTCGACGCGACCTTCGGGTGTCGGACAACACGGCGTTGCACGAGGCGGACGTCGCCGCGGAGCGCGTGGTCCCGGTGTTTTGCTGGGACGAGGCCATCCTGCGCTCCCCGGACGTGGGCGCGCCCCGGGTGGCGTTCCTGCTCGAGTCGCTGCGGTCGCTGGAGTCGAACCTCGGGGCGCTGGGGCATCGGTTGATCGTGCGCCGCGGGCGTCCGGACGACGTGCTGCGGTCGCTGGCGCGGGAGACGGGCGCGTCGGCGGTGTTTGCCAACCGGGACTACGAGCCCTACGCGCGGGAACGCGACGCCCGGGTGGGCGCCGTGCTGGCCCAGGAGGGGGTGGCGTTCCGCTTGTTCAAGGATTCCGTCGTGTGGGAGGAGCGCGAGGTGCTGACGGGCGCGGGCGGGGCGTACACGGTCTTCACCCCGTATTCGCGGGCATGGCGGTCGCGGCCGGTGCCGTCGCCGCGGCCACGCCTCGGGCAAGCCCGGGTGGCGGCGGACACGTCGTGGGTGTCCGAGGCGTTGCCGGCGTCGCCTTCGGAGCTGGGACATCCGTGCGGCGTGGAGCTTTTCCCGGCGGGCGAGCGCGCGGGGTTGCGGGCCTTGGACGACTTCCTGAAGGGGCGGGTGGAACGGTACGGGACCGGTCGGGACACGCCTTCGGACGACGGGGGCACGTCGCGGCTGTCGCCGCACCTGAGGTTCGGGACGGTGAACGTGCGGACGGCGCTGGAGCGATTGGGCCGGGCGCGGGCAGCGGCGACGGGCGACGTGGGGCGTCGCGGGTGCGAGGTGTGGGAGACGGAGCTGATCTGGCGCGAGTTCTACGCGCAGGTGCTGGCCAATCATCCGCACGTGGCCACGGGGGCCTTCCGGCGCGAGTACGACGGGCTTGCGTGGGAGGGCCGGGACGAGTGGTTCGAGGCCTGGTGCGTTGGGGCGACGGGTTACCCGGTCGTGGACGCGGCCATGCGTTGCCTGAACGCGACGGGTTGGATGCACAACCGGCTGCGCATGATCGTGGCCATGTTCCTCACGAAGGACCTGCTGGTGTCGTGGCAGCGGGGCGAGCGTTACTTCATGCAGCGGTTGGTGGACGGCGACCTGGCCGCGAACAACGGCGGATGGCAATGGAGCGCGGGGACGGGCACCGACGCCGCCCCGTATTTCCGCATCTTCAACCCCGTGTCCCAGGGCGAGAAGTTCGACCCGCAGGGGGCGTTCGTGCGGCGTTGGCTGCCGGAATTGGCGGGCGTCCCGGACAAGTTCATCCATCGCCCTTGGGACGATCCCGGGCGCCGGGCGTTGGGATCGTATCCGGCGCGCATCGTGGACCATGCGGTTCAGCGCGACCGTTGCCTCCGCATGTTCAAGGCCGTGCGTGCGGCGGCCTGAACGCGGGCGCTGCCGTCATCGCTGCGGCCGCAGGTGCTCGTCGAACCACCGTGCGAAGTGGCGGATGTCCCACGGCATGGTGAGCCATCCGTGCTTGGCCCCGCGATGCCAGACGACCTCGATGGGCCGGCCCGCGCCCTGGGCGCGACGGACGAACCGCTCCGTTTGCTCGGGCGGCGTCAGCGTGTCGGCCAGGCCATGGTGGATGAGGGTGGGCGGCAGGTCCCGGAGGTCGTGCAGCGCGGGCGACAACGCCGTCGCGATGTTGGTCCAGGCGGGAAGGTTCGTGACCGTGGGCCCGAAGGCCTTGCGGAACGACTTCGGCGCGCCGCCGTCATGCAGGTTTTCCGTGGACGTGCCGAGGTCGAGCAGGTCGGTCACGGGATAGAAGATGGCGACCGCCTGGACGGTGCTGGGCTGGCGATCGACGGGGTCGGCCGCGTTGGGTTGCCCGGCGTCGCCCCGGGTGGCCAGCAGCAGGGACAAGTGTCCGCCAGCGGAGCCGCCCGTGACGCCGATGCGGTCCGGGCGGATGCCGTGCTCGGCGGCGTGGGCCCGGATGAACCGTATGGCGCGCTGAACGTCCGAGAAGCTCTCCTGCACGGTGGCGTCGGGTTGGGAGACGTGGCAGACGGCGAACACGGTGTAGCCGCTTCGGAGCAGGGGCGCGGCCAGCCAGGTCGGTGCGCCGCCCGGCCCGGACGACTTCCATCCACCCGACACCATCAGCGCGACGGCGAGGCCGTTGGGCCGGTCGGGCTGGATGACGTCCAGCGTCAGGGGGCGTCCGTTCCTCTCGCCGTACCGGATCCCGTTGGTTCGGACGTGGCTTGGTTGAAGATACCATGCCACGCCGCCCGCCACGGCCCCCGCGAGGAGGAACAACGCCCCCACCCCGACCGCCGCCCGCGCCAACCACCTCCGTCCATGCACGCGCCGATGGGGCACCCGGAGACCCTTCAAGGCAAGGCCGCAACGCCATGGGCGTTCCACGCGTGGCCCGTCCAGGGGCCCGAGAATGTTGTGCGCTCGGCAACAAAGGTGCGGCGCGTGGACGGGCGGCGTGCGATGCTGCATGGGATGAAGAAGAAAAACGTCGTCAATGCCGCCCCTCCCCTCGTTGTGGCTCCTCCAGCCCCGCATGTGGAGTTGCCCGGGGGTGTTCCGCTCATCGATCAACCCGTGCATGGCAAGGTTCCCTTGGCCCCCCGCGAGCATCCCGACGCCCGGGATTCGCGCGGGAAGGCCACCCGCACGGAGGTCCGACACGAGGTGCACCGCGTGGCGGCGCCGCGGGAGTCCTTGCGCCCGGCCGAGCGTTCTCGCCAGCCGCGCAGCCACAAGGCCAAGTAGCGGCCATCGCGCGCGCCAGCCCGGCCCTCATGCCCCGCCGGATGCCGACGGGACGGGCATGGGCGATGCGGGCGTTGGTGTTTGACGCCCCCAGGCACTGGCGGGACGGTGCGGCGCAATGGATGCCATGGGGGATGCGTCGGACGTGCTGGTCATCGGCGCCGGGATGGCCGGGCTGATGGCCGCCGCCGCGCTGCAACAGGCCGGTCGTCGCGTGACGATCCTCGACAAGGGCCGCGGGATGGGCGGCCGGATGGCCACGAGGCGTTTCGATGGCGCGACGTGTGATCATGGCGCGCCCTGCCTGTCGATGACGGCCCCGGCGTTGGTGGAGGCCTTGGCGGGGTCGCGTGCGCGAGGCGCGTTGGTGGCGTGGGCTGGCGTGGGTGGCCCCTGCTCGGCGGGCGGGCATGCCTGGCGCGGGAATCCGGGCATGTCCGGCTTGGCCAAGGACCTGGCCACCGGCCTGGATGTTCGGCTGGAGACCCTCGTGACACGCATCGCCCGCGACGCGTCGGGCTGGCGCGTGTCCACGGAGGCGGGCGCGGTCTTTGCGGCGACGTCGATGATTCTCACGATCCCGGTGCCGCAGGCCTTGGCGTTGATGGCCTCCAGCGGCGTCGAGTTGGAACCGGTCGTCCTCGACCGACTGCGGCGCGTCGAGTACGGGCGATGCCTGACGGTGATGGCGGTCCTGGATGGGCCGTCCCGGGTGCCGGCCCCCGGGAGCGTGGCTCCGGGAAATGGCCCGGTGGCGCGGGTGACGGACAACCATCAGAAGGGGATTTCCTCGGTGCCCGCCGTGACGATTCACGGCTCCCATGCGTTCAGCGTTGAGCACTGGGACCGGGACCGAATGGCATCGGGCCGGCGGTTGCTGGAGGCGGCCGCGCCATGGCTGGGATCCAGGGTGACGTCGTTCCAGGTGCACGGTTGGCGGTTCAGCCAGCCGTTGGCCGCGGATCCGGGACGGTTCGCGATGGGGGTGGAGTCGCCGGCGTTGCTGCTGGCCGGGGATGGCTTTGGCGAGGGCGGCGTCCAAGGGGCCGCCTTGTCCGGGATGGCTGCGGCGAAGTCCTTGCTGTCGGCGCGCGGCGCGTGAGGCTCGCAAGCCCTCGACGCGGCCGCCGCACCCTACGCGGCAACGGCCGCCACGCGTCCGCGAGGCGGCGCGGAGAATTGGAGGAAGCTGTCGAGGAGAAGCTGGACGCCGAAGTTGTTGACGCCGGACCCGAAGAAGACGGGCGTCAGCTTGCCGGCCAGCACGAGGGGATGGTCGAAGGCCGCGCCGGCCATCTCGATCATCTCGATTTGCTCGCGCACCTGGGCGTAGGTGGACGGGTCGAGGCGCGAGGCCACCTCGGGATCGTCGAGGCCGGTCACGGAGACGGGGGCGCGATACATGCCGCCCGTGACGCGTTCGAACAGGTGCACCTTCCGCTCCAGTCGGTCGTACACGCCCTTGAAGTCCGTCCCGTTGCCCAGCGGCCAGTTCATGGCGACCGACCGGATGCCCAGGACCGCCTCGAGCTCGTCCATGAGCCCGATGGGGTCGCGCGCGGGGCGGTCGAGCTTGTTCATGAAGGTGAAGATGGGGACGCCGCGGCGGGAGCAGACCTCGAAGAGCTTTCGGGTCTGGGCCTCCACGCCCTTGCCGGCGTCGATCACCATGATCACGGCGTCCACGGCGGTGAGAACCCGGTAGGTGTCCTCGGAGAAGTCCTTGTGGCCCGGGGTGTCGAGCAGGTTGATCCGGTAGCCCTGGTACTCGAACTGGAGGACGGTGGAGCTAATGGAGATGCCGCGCTTCTTCTCCAGCTCCATCCAGTCGGACGTGGTGGCGCGTTGGTTCTTGCGGGCGGTCACGGACCCGGCGAGCTGCACGGCGCCGCCGTACAGCAACAGCTTCTCGGTCAACGTCGTCTTGCCCGCGTCAGGGTGCGAGATGATGGCGAAGGTCCTTCGCCGGGCGATTTCCTGCTCGTTCGTCACGCTCCGGCCAGCGTGGCATGGCCGTGGACCTGTGACGAGGCGGAATGCCGGCCGGGCGCGCCGTGGAGGGGTGGGGATCCATGGGAGGCAGGAGCCCGGAGGCGGATGCGAGAACGGCCCTCCTTGCGTCCGTCCAAACGAGGCCCTCCCCCAACGCGGATCGAAGCCCCCGAGGCAGGCCCAACGAACCCAGCCCCCGGCCGGCCCGAAACGCCTACGGGGCCGCCGTCCGCTCGGCCAACGCCGGGATCACCTCGTTCCGCGCGTAGTCCACGTCGTGCGGGAAATCGATCTCGGTCCATGGCAGCCCGGTGATGTCCTCGAAGCCGACGCAGCCGGCCTTCACGACCTCCCGGATCACGTCATCCAGGCCATCGCGGCGCCCCAGGCCCGTCATCCGCCTGCGGGTGCCTTCCGCCAGCGCCGGGATGTGCTCCGCCGCGAACTTGAAGAAGCCCACCGACTCGCCGATGCGGTCGGCCTCGCCCTTCCACTGCTTCACGAAATCAACCGGCCTGCCGTCGCGGATCGGCACCATCACGGGATCGTCGTCCACGTCGCGATACTTGAAGTCCACCAGCCCTGCCGACGCGTGGCGGGACCGGACGAGCCGCCGCATCAGCTCGGGGTCGTAGATCACGTCGCCGTCCATGACCAGCACCGGCTCGCGCGACGGCTCCAGCACGCCGAGGGACACGTGCATGGACACCACGCTGCCCTCGGTGAAGTCGGGGTTGTGCAGCTCGTAGATGCGGAGGCCGTGCTTGGCGGACAACTCGGGGAGGACGGCGGCGATCTGCTCCCGCCTGTGACCGGTCACGACGTAGAGGTTTTCGACGCCCACTTCGGCCAGCCGTTCCGCGTGCCAGTCCAGCAACGAGCGCCCGCCCACTTCGAGCAGGATCTTTGGAAGTTCCGCAAAGGCCGGTCCCAGGCGCGTCGCCCGGCCTGCGGCGTAGAGGATCGCGTTCACGACGCGCATTTGTAGCGTGTTTGTAGCCCGGTGGCTACCGGGCATCCGCGGCGGTGGTGGCCCGGCGCAGGTTCACATGGCCGAGGTAGAGGAACATCCAGCCGATCCCTGCGAACACGGCCTCGCGCGCGCGCCGCAGGACCGCGTAGGCGAGGCAGAACGGCTCCGGCAAGCCGGCCCAGCGACCCGCCAGCAGCAGGCCGCCCTCCTGCACGCCGAGGGCGCCCGGAATCCACATGCCCATCATCTTGGACACGCCGGTCAGGGCCTCGACGGCGATGGCCTGCAACCCGTTGATCGGCTGCCCGAGCAGGTGCGCGACGACGTAGATCTCCACGGAATCCAGCAGCCAGCCGCCCAGGTAGCACAGGATGCTCGCCATCATCCTGCCGCGATGCTCCCGATAGAAGACGCCAATGGTCCGGTCGGTTTCCAGCCATCCCGCGCGGCGTCCGCGGAGCCATGCCTGCGCCAAGCCGAGCCGGTCCGCCATGCCCAGGAAGCTCCGGAACACCCCGCGCCGCTGGAGCCAGAACAGCAGCGCCACCGTGGCCGATCCGCCGACGAGCACGACCGCCAGCGCGGGCTTCAGCCCGGGTTGATGGGGCGCGATGATCAGCAAGGCCAGCGCCGCCAGCGCGATGAAGGCGATCTGGGCCACCGTCTGGGCGGACTTCGACACGATGGCGGCGGACGTGGCCGCAGGGGCCGGGACGCCCCGTTGCCCGAGCAGGAACACCTTCACGGCCTCGCCACCGATGTACGCGGAGGGCACGACGTTGTTGACCGCCTCGCCCGCCCAGCGGATGCGGAGGAGCGCGAGGAACCCAAGCGGCAGCCTTGCCGGAAGCGTCCAGCGCCAGGCAAGGCAGTCCACGACATAGACCACGCCGTAGGGCACGAGCACGAGCGGCGCGGCCCAGCCGAGCTGCCGCAGGGCCGCCGTGATCTCCCCCCAGCCCACGCGCTGGACATACCATCCGAACAACGCCAGGCCGCCGCCCAGCAGCACCAGCTTGAGCGCGAACTTCATTTCGTCACCCCGGCCGGCTTGCCCGGGAAAAGCTGCAAGCCCAGCGCCAGCACCCAAAACACGTGGCTGCCCACCGCCGCCATCCAGAGGAACCACTCCAGGTGATGGGCGCATGCCAGTGCCAGCACCAGCACCGAGAAGTCCCGGCTCGTGGCGCCGTCGATCAGCCTTTGCAGGCGGCGGTTGGGCTCGCCCTTCCGCGTCATCCCCCGCACGACCACCCCAAAGGCAATCAGGCCGCCCAGAACGGCCGATCCACCCAGCGCCAGGAACGGCCCGTGCAGGCCGCTGCGCCACAGCCCGACGGCGATGCCGACAAACACGGCCGCGTGCACCACCTGGTCTCCAACCAGGTCCAGCCACTTGCCCAACGGGGATTCCTTGAACACCGACCGGGCGACGTCTCCATCCACGCAGTCCACGATGGCGGACACCTGGAACAGCGCTGCGGCAACCACGGACCACTCGTGCCGGCCCAACCCAAAGAGCACCCCCGCGACCGTCCCGATCCCGATGGAAGCCAGCGACACCTGGTTCGGGGTGATCGGGGTATGGATGATCCACCTCGAAAGCGGCCGGCCCACCGGACGGTTGAACCACTTGTCCACGAAGCCATCGGACGCGCTCACGAGCGACGCCCACAGCGCCCGTTCCGCCGTCGTTGCATCCGCCGCCGAACGGACCGCCACGGCCACCCCGGTTGCGACCCGCGTCGGGATATCCGCGAGGCTTTCGGCGATCGACCCATGCCAACGGTCGGTCACGCCCGCTGGCAGGCGTTCGCCGGCGGGAGTCGCCAAGGTTCCACGGACGGCGACGACGGCTTGGATGTCCACGGCCTGCACCAGTTGGTCGGTGCTGGCGACCAACGTGGGCTCGGAAACCGTGGGCGTTCCGTGGATTACCTCAAAGGGAATGCCCAGCGCCCGGGCCCGTTGCGTGGCCGGCAACGGGCCGTCGCATGCCACGCGAATGGGCCCGCAGCCGGATCGATGGACGGCCACGAGCAGGCGGTCGAGCAACGTCAAGGCCGCCACACGCAACCCGCCGGTCGCGGGTTCGCACAGGATCAACGCCGGCAAGCGGCCGGACAGGGTAGGCTCAGCAGGCATCGAGAAAAGCCCGGGCGTGATACGGGGTGCGCCGACGTGGGGCAAGCCCCGGAAGCAGGCTGGAATGCAAGCCCGAGGACCATCGCCCCCCATTTCGTCGCGCGCCGGAGTGCCTTGGGAGCCCCGAGGCGGGGCGGCCGGGCGTTCGCACGCACGGGGCGCACCGGGACATCGGGCGCGCTCGACGTGGCCCGCGATCCTTCCCCCAACGGACATCCCCCCGCGTCATGCCGCGCGTTCGCCTTCTCCCCTCCGATTCCAGGGGGTACGCCCCCGGGACGCACCCCGGGCTTGAATCTTCGGCCCTTGAAGCCCGAACTCATGCCGTGTCCAACGTCGTGGCCCGGCTTGCATGGCTTTGGCTGGTCGCCTGCGCGGTCGCGGGCCGGTCGGCGGGCGCCGGTTTTTCCCTCGTGGACGCCCCGGCGGCGGGCATCGCCTTCACGAACGCCGTCCCGGCCTCGCGCCATCTCACCAACCAAATCCCGCTCAATGGCAGCGGCGTCGCCCTGGGCGACCTCGACGGCGACGGGTTGCCCGACGTCGTGCTGGGCGGGCTCGCGGGGGCGGGGCGCATCTATCGCAATCGAGGCGCGTGGCGGTTCGAGGATGTCACCGCCGCGACGGGCGTTGCATGGGATGGCCTCGACGTGACCGGCGTTCTCCTGGCCGACCTCGACGGCGACGGCGACCTGGACCTCGTGTCCAACAGCATCGGCGGCGGCACGTGGACGTGGCTCAACGATGGCAAGGCCCGCCTCGCCCGTGGCCAGCAACTCAACGTCCGCCGCGCCGGCATGAGCGTCGCGGCCGGCGACCTCGATGGCGACGGCGACCTCGACCTCTACGTGGCCAACTACCGCGGCGTCACCACGCGCGACGAGCCCGGGGGCCGCTACACGGTCAAGGACGAGGGCAACGGGCCCCGCGTGACCCACTACAACGGCCGACCCACGACCGACGACGACCTCGCCGGGCGCTTCTCGATGGGGCCCGGCGGCGTCATGGAAAACGGCGAGGCGGACGTCCTGCTGCTCAACGATGGCAAGGGCCGGTTCGCGCCCGTGGCATGGGGCGACGGGACCTTCCTGGACGAGGACGGCGCCCCCATTCCCGGGCCCCTCATGGACTGGGGCCTGAGCGTCGCCATGCGCGACCTTTCGGGGGACGGCCGGCCCGACGTGTACGTCTGCAACGACTTCCAGTCCCCCGACCGGTTCTGGGTGAACCGTACGCGCGCGGGCGGCCCATTGCGGTTGCAGGCGGCGTCGCTGATGGCGTTGCGCAACACGAGCGCCTTCTCCATGGGCATCGACGCGGCGGACGTGGACCGCGACGGCGTCATGGACTTCTTCGTCGCCGACATGCTGAGCCGGGACCATCGGCGGCGAAGCGTGCAGGTCGCGGGCCTCCCGCCGAGCATGGCGCAGCCGGGCGTGTTCGAGGACCGGCCGCAGTTCTCGCGCAACACGCTCCACCGGGGGCTCGGGTTCGGGGCCTTCGCGGAGGTGGGCCGCATGGCCGGCGTCGCCGCCAGCGAATGGTCGTGGACGCCCGTCTTCCTCGACGTGGACCTCGACGGATGGGAGGACCTCCTCGTCTCGAACGGCCACGAGCTGGACATGATGGACATCGACGTGAGCAACGAGGCCGAGAAGGCCAAGGCCTCGCGGCGCATGTCGCCCGTGGAGCAACTGGGCCTCCGCAAGGCCTTCCCAAGGCTCGACACCCCCAACGCCGCGTTTCGCAACCTGGGCGGCCTGCGCTTCGAGGACGCGTCGCGCGCCTGGGGCTTCGACGTCGCCGGGGTCGGCAACGGCATGGCGGCGGCGGACCTCGATGGCGACGGCGACCTGGACCTGGTCGTCAACAACCTCAACGCCGCCCCAACCTTGTACCGCAACGACGCCGACGCCCCTCGCATCGGCGTCCGCCTGGCAGGCCTCCCGCCCAACACCCGCGGCATCGGAGCCCACGTGCGCGTGCGCGGCGGCCCCGTCGCCGTCCAATGGCAGGAGATGGCTTCGGGGGGACGCTACCTGTCGTCGGACGATCCCATGCGCGTGTTCGCGGCCGGCACGGCCACGGACCTTGACGTGGAGGTGACGTGGCCTTCGGGCCGGGTCACCCGCGTCCGCAAGGCCGCGCCCGGCAAGGTCCTCGTCGTGCGCGAGGCCGACGCCACCCCGGGCACCGGAGGGCCCGACCCCACGCCGCCGTGGTTCGAGGACGCGTCGGATCGCGTCGCGTTCCGGCATCACGAATCCCCGTTCGACGACCTCGTTCGCCAGCCCTTGATGTCGCGCAACGGGTCGCAGCTTGGACCGGGCGTGACGTGGGCCGACGTCAACGGCGACGGGCACGACGACCTGTTGGTGGGCTCGGGCGCGGGCGGCTTGCCGGGCGTCCTCGTGGGGGATGGAAAGGGGCGGTTCCAACGTTGGATGGAGGCTCCATTCCAGAAGCCCGTGGGCCGCGACCTGACCGCCCTGCTGTGGTTCCCGCCGGTCCTCCTCGCGGGGTCGTCCAACTACGAGGACGGCGCGACGAACGGCGGTTGCCTGCGCGTCATGGACCTCGCCCGCCGCGTGTCCGGGGACGCGCTCCTGGGCCAGGGCGTGACCGTCGGGCCGTTGGCCATGGCGGACGCCGACGGCGAGCCTGGCCTCGAGATCTTCATCGGCGGCCGCGCCGTGCCCGGGGCGTATCCGGCCGCGTCGGACTCCCTGATCGTGCGCGCGGCGGGCGGTCGCTTCGTCCCCATCCAGAGGATCGCTTCGGCGTCCCCCGTCCAGGACGCGTTGTGGGCCGACCTTGATGGCGACGGCCGCAGCGAGCTGGTGCTGGCGACGGAATGGGGGCCGGTTCGCATCCTGGCGTTGCGCGACGGGCGATGGGTTGAGGTCACGCGCGAATGGGGCCTGGAGGAACGAACGGGCGCATGGGGTGGCGTGGCGGCCGGGGACCTTGACGGCGACGGGCGCCTCGACCTCGTCGTGGGCAACGCCGGGCTCAACCAGTTCCCGTCCGCGCCGGACGCGGCCCGTCCGCGACGGCTGCACCGGTGGGCGGGTGAGGGCGACATCCCCGGCGCCGTGCTGGAGACGTACGTGGACCGTGACGGCGTGGAACGTCCCTTGCGACGGTTCGATTCCATCGCGGCGGCCGTGCCCTCCGTGGCGGAACGCTTTCCAACCCACGCGCGGTTCGGGGCGGCCACGGCGTCGGACCTCCTGGGCGCGGTGGCGCGGACGAACGCCCCGTGGACGATGCGTTGCGCGGAATCGATGGCGTTGTTGAACCGCGGCGGGCGATTCGAGGCACGGCCGTTGCCCGTCGAGGCTCAGGCGTCGCCCGTGTTCGGCGTCGCGGTGGCAGACCTCGACGGCGACGGCCACCTCGACGTCGTGCTGACGCAGAACTTCTTCGCGGTGCATCCCGAGGAGGGGCGGCAGGACGGTGGCTGCGGCGTGGTGTTGCACGGCGATGGCCGCGGCGGGTTCAAGGCATGGTCGCCCACGGCGTCCGGCATCGCCATCCACGGCGAGGGACGGGGCGTGGCCACGGGCGACTTCGACGAGGACGGCCGCATCGACGTGGCGGCGGCCCAGAACGGCGCGGCGCTTCGCTTGTTCCGGAACGCGCGTGCGACCCCGGGCCTGCGCGTCTCGCTGGCAGGTGGCGCGGACAATCCTTCCGGTCTGGGCGCGTGCGTCCGGTGGGTCGCGGGTGGCAAGGCGGGCCCATGGCAACTGGCCCGGATGGGCGGCGGCTGGTGGAGCAGCCCTTCGCCCACGCTCGTGGTCGCGACCGGCGGCGTCGCGGGCGCGGTCGAGGTGCGATGGCCCGGCGGCCGCACGACCCGAGCCGAGGTGCCCGCCGGGGCGCTTTCCGTTGCGTTGAAGCCAACGGTGCCATGACGCAGGACGACACAAGACGGGTGGGATCGCCAGGGATGCGAACGCGCGTGGGCATGTCCTGCGGTGGGTGGCTCGCGTGGGTGGGGTGGGTTGCCGTGGGGATCGCCCCTAGCCTGGCGCAACCGGCCCGCTGGACGCCGCTCCCTCCGCCCGTCGAGGCCACGCGCCCGGGGTTCACCCGGATCGACGCGGGCCGCGCGGGGCTCGTGTTCACCAACGCCGTCCCCGAGTCGCGTCACCTGACGAACCAGCTCCTGCTCGATGGCGGCGGCGTCGCGTTGGGGGACATCGACGGCGACGGGCGCGCGGACGTGTTCCTGACGTCGTTGGCGGGCGGGAGCCGCCTGTTCCGCAACCTCGGCGACTGGCGGTTCGAGGATCGGACGCAGGTGGCGCTGGGGTCGGTTCCGGCGTTGGCGGGGCTCGACGCCACCGGGGCCGTGCTGGCGGACCTGACGGGCGACGGCGCGCCCGAGTTGGTGGTCAGCTCGCATGGCCAAGGGACGCATGTCCTGCGCAACGACGGGAAGGGCGCGTTCGCGGCGTGGGCAACGTTCAACGCCGGGCGCGGCGGCCATTCGGTCGCCCTGGCCGACGTGGACGGCGACGGGTGGCTGGACCTGTACGTGGTCAACTATCGCGCCCGGGCGTTGATGGACATGCCCAACGCGCGGGCCACGTTCAAGGTCGTCGGCGGCAAGACCGTGGTGGACGCCGTGGACGGCCGTCCGACGACCGAGCCCGACCTCGCCAATCGCTTCGTGGTGAACGCGCGCGGCGGGGTGGAGGAACTGGGCGAGCCCGACCTCCTCCTGCGCAACGTCGGCGGCACGAACTGGGCCGAGGTGACGTGGACGTCGGGGGCGTTCGTCGATTCCGACGGCACGCCGCTCGCCGCGCCGCCGTTCGACTGGGGGCTTTCGGCGTTGTTCCGCGACCTCGACGGCAACGGCCGACCGGAGCTGTACGTCTGCAATGACTTCCAAAGCCCCGACCGCCTTTGGCTGAACGAAAGCACGCCGGGGACCGTGCGCCTGCGCGCCGCGCCGCCGGGAACCTTGCGCCACACCAGCCGCTTTTCCATGGGCGTGGACGCGGCCGACGTGAACCGCGACGGCCATGACGACCTGCTCGTGCTCGACATGTTGTCGCGCTCGCATGTCCAGCGGCTCAC
Organism: uncultured Akkermansia sp.; assembly: GCA_964430505.1. Classification (GTDB taxonomy): domain Bacteria; phylum Verrucomicrobiota; class Verrucomicrobiia; order Limisphaerales; family UBA9464; genus UBA6176. The sequence goes on from CAYSGH010000050.1 coordinate 24,483, forward strand.
GCAGCTCGAGGACGCACCTCCGGCCGGGTCCGAGCGCTCGGACCCCATGGCCACGACGCAGCACGAGGCCAACACCCTCCAGCTTGGCCGGGGCGACGGCACGTTCGTGGAGGCGGCGGCCTTCGCCGGGCTCCAGGCCAGCGAATGGTCGTGGACGCCCGCCTTCCTCGACGTGGACCTCGACGGGTGGGAGGACGTCCTCGTGACAACGGGCCAATGGCGCGCCGCGCGCGACCTCGACGTCGCCACCGCCCTGCGTCGGCAACGCCAGCAACGTCGCATGGGCGACGCCGAGCTGTTCGCCGCCCGCCGCCAATACCCGCGCCTCGAGCCCCCGCTCGTCGCGTTCCGCAACGTCCGCGGGCGCTTTGTCGAGTGCGCCAAGGACTGGGGCTTCGACATCGCCCGCGTTTCCCATGGCCTCGCCCTCGCCGACCTCGATGGCGACGGCGACCTCGACGTGGTCATCAATCATCTCAACGAAGCGCCCTCCCTCCTGCGCAACAACGCCGCCGCGCCCCGCATCGCCGTCCGGCTCGTCGGCCCGGACGCCAACCGCCACGGCATCGGCGCGCGGATCATGCTGGAGTCGGCCGATGCCCCGCCGAGGCCCGCGGCGCCCGCGCAGGAAATGACGGCCGGCGGCCGATACCTCGGCGGCGACGCCCCGCTCCGCTCCTTTGCTGCCACCGGCAAGGGCCCGTGGACCGTCCATGTGCGATGGCCCGATGGCCGCCGTTCCATGGCGACCAGCGGCGTGTCGAACCAACTGTGCGAGGTCGCCCACGCCGCATCCGATCCGCCTCCGGTGATGACTGGCCAGTCCCTCCCGCCGTTGTTCGAGGACGTGTCCGCCCGCTTGCCCGCGAGGACCCCGCCCGAGCCCTTCGATGACTTCCTGCGCCAACCCCTCCTCCCGCGCCGCATCGCCACCGAGGGCGGCGGCATCGCTTGGGCCGACCTCGATGGGGACGACATGGAGGAGTTGGTGCTCACCGCGACGTTCGGGGGCGACCTTACGGTCCTTCGCGCCCGCACAAACTTCACCTTCGAGATCGTCACCAACGTCCCGTCGCAACGCTGGCAACCGGCCGCCGTGCCATGGGGCCGCCAACTGCTCCTCGCGGAATCCTCCTACACCGAGGGCACGCCCACCGGGCCGTCCCTCCGCACCTGGCCCGGGCCCGGCCCCACGCTGGCCTCCGGCGCGAACGCCACGGGCTGCATCGCGGCCGGCGACCTCGAAGGGGACGGATGGGTCGAGGTCTTCGTGGGCGCGCGGTGCATCCCGGGCCGTTGGCCCAGGCCGCCCACGTCCGCGTTGGTTTCGCCCACCAACGGCGGGTTCGTCGTGCGCCAGGTCCTCGCCAACGCCGGCCTCGTGACGGGCGCGGTGTTCTCGGACCTCGACGGCGACGGCCACGTGGAGCTCGCCATCGCCGCCGAGGGTTCCGAGCCGCGCTTCCTCCGCAGGGACGGCCCGCGCATGGAGCCGTGGGCGCGGCCGTTTGTTCTCGAAGGCGAAGCGTTGCCCAAGGACGCGTTGGCGGGTCCGTGGACGTCCGTCACCACCGGCGACATGGACGGCGACGGCCGGATGGACGTGCTCCTCGGCAACCGCGGCCGCAACACCTACCACGAGGTCTTCGGATGGCCGTTGGCGGCGTTCCACGGGGACCTCGACGGGGACGGGTCCGAGGACGTCTTCATGGCGTATCGCAGGCCGGGCACGACGGACGAGGCGAGCCTCTCCTCGTGGCTCCCCGTCCATGGCCTCGGGACGTTGTCCGCCGCCGTGCCCGAGCTGCGCGAGCGGTTCCGGTCGCACCGCGCCTTCGCCGAGTCCGACCTCGCGGGCGTGCTGGGCCCGAACGCGACGCGGATGAAGCGATGGACGCTGCGTTGGGGCGACCCCGTGTTGTTGCTCAACCGAAGCAACCATTGGGACGTCCGGCCGTTGCCGCTGCCCGCGACGCTCTCCGTGTCCTGGGGCATGGCGGTGGCCGACTTCGACGGCGACGGGTTCGAGGACGTGTTCGTCGCGCAGAACGACTTTCACCAGAACCACGGCCAGACGCGGGACGACGCCGGCCGCGGGCTCGTGTTGTTGGGCGATGGCTCCGGGGGCTTCCGCCCCATGGACGCGCGCGATTCCGGCGTCCGCATCGACGGGGAGGGCCGGGCCGTGGCGGTGGCGGACCCGGACGGCGACGGCAGGCCGGACGTGTTCGTGGCGACGCAGGAGGGCGGGGTGCGGGCCTTTCGCAACCGGGACGGGCAACCGGGCCTGCGGGTGCGGCTTTTGGGGCCGCCCGGCAACGCCGCCGCCGCCGGCGCGCGCGTCCGTTGGATCGGGGCGTCCGGCGTGGCCGGACCGGCCCGCGAATGGCGCCTGGGCGGCGGGCATGGTGGAAGCGACGGCGCCGTCCGAGTGTTGGCGCGTCCCGGCGGGGGCGACGGGACGTTGGAGGTCACGTGGCCTGGCGGACGCCAGCAACGCGTCCCCGTGGAGGGCGGCGCCCGCGGCGTGCGCATTCCCTTCGAGGGAAGCCCGGAGGTGGAACGATGAACGTCGCGGCGGGGGGGCGCATCGCATGGGGGCCGCGCGCCCGAGCGTGGCGTGGCGTTGGGAAGGAAGGTGCGCCAGGTGGAGGCCCGCGCCCATCACGCTTCAACTTGCTTAAATGCGGTTGCTTGTGCCCGGGAACAAGAGGCGGTATTGGGGCAACGTGAATCGTGCGTTGCACCAGCACTTGGAGGCCGAGGTCCCGCGATTGCTGGCGGACCTGTTGGGCCTTGAGCCGGGGCGACTCCGTGTGGAGCCGTGCCCTCGGCAGGGCCGTCGCGGCGCCGTGGCGGTGGACTCGGTCATCTCGGCCGGCGACTTCGCCTTTGTCATGGCTTCCAAGGCCCGGGGCGAGGTCGCGTCCGTGGCGATGGCGGCCCGCGCGGCGCGGGCGTTCGTCGAGGCGCAACGGCGGAAGGCCCTTCCTTTGGTCGTGGTTCCCTTCATGGGCGACGCGGGCCGGGACCTGTGCGCCGAGGCGGGCGTTTCGTGGCTGGACCTATCGGGGAATGCGAACCTGGTGGCCCCCGGACTGCGGGTTCGCGTTGAGGGCAGGCCCAACCTGTTTCGGCGGCCAGGCCGTCCGCGAAGCGTGTTCGCGCCGCGAAGCGCGCGGGTTGCCCGGTGGCTGCTCATGGAGCCCGACCATGCCATGACCCAACGCGAGATTGCCCGGGCGGCGGGCTTGGACGAGGGCTTTACCAGCCGCATCGTGCGGCACCTGGAGGAGCAGGCGTTGGTCGCCCGCGACGCCGGTGGGGCGGTCCGCGCGGCGGATCCCGGGGCCTTGTTGGCGGCATGGCGCGAGGCCTACGACTTCACCAAGCACCACGTCACCCGTGGACACGTCGCAGCCCGGTCCGGCGAGGCCGTCTTGCGGCAGTTGTGCGGCCGCCTGCGGACGCTGGGCGTGGATCATGCCGCCACCGGGCTGGCCGCCGCGTCGTGGATCCGGCCGTTCGCGGGATTTCGATTGGTGGTCCTCTACGTCTCCCGGATGCCCACGAGGGAGGATCTCGCCGCCATGGGATTCCACGAGGAGCCACGTGGGGAGAACGTGTGGCTCGTGGTTCCGAACGACGAGGGCGTCCTCCATGGCGCGTCCGACCACGACGGCATCCGGTGCGTCCATCCCGTGCAGGCCTACCTCGACCTGAAGCAGCATCCCGAGCGGTCTGCGGAGGCCGCGGAGGTCCTTCGCAAGTCCCTCTTTGGACCCGGCCATGCATGACAAGCCCAGCACGGCCCCTGGCTACACCCCCGACCACGTCGCGCGGGTCAAGGCCACCTGCCTGTACCTCGCCACCAAGCTCGGCGACCTCGCCGCCGACATGGTCGTGGTCGGGGGAGGGCTTTGTCCGTCAACTCCTCGCCGCCTGCGACGCATGAGCACACGCCAACGTTCGACCGTGAACCAGGTCCGACGCCGGGATCGCATGGATGTTGCCGGCAGGGCTTCACGGCATGTGGCAGATGGCTTTGCCGGGCTGCAAGCACGGGCCGCCCGTCTCCCGTTTGTATCCCTCCTCCTTCTCGTCCTCGTGTCCCTCCTGCACGGCGCCGCCCTTGCCGCCGACGCCTTCCAGGCGGGCGACGGGCATCGTTGGCAGGGCCTCGTGCCGGTCGCCGCGCATGCGCCGGGGTTCACCCGGGTTGCCGCAGCATCGGTCGGGATCGCCTTCACCAACGCCTTGTCCGACGAGCGGTCCATCACCAATCGCAACCTCCTCTCCGGCGCGGGCGTCGCCCTCGGCGACTTCGACGGCGACGGCTGGTGCGACGTGTTCCTGTGCGGGCTCGACAGCGACAATCGCCTGTTCCGCAACCTGGGCGGCTGGCGCTTCACGGACGTCACCCCCTCCGGCAGCAACGCGGCCTTCGCCTGCGCCGGCGACGACTCCACCGGCGCGGCCTTCGCCGACGTCGATGGCGACGGCGACCTCGACCTCCTCGTCAACGGGCTCGGGGCCGGCACCCGCCTCTTCGTCAACGACGGCAAGGGCCACTTCGCGGAGGCCACGGACGCCGCCGGGCTCCGGTCGCGCTCGGGGGCCACGTCCCTCGCCCTCGCGGACGTCGATGGCGACGGCGACCTCGACCTCTACGTCGCCAACTTCCGGCCCACGACCATCCTCGACCGGCCCACGGCACGCTTCTCGGTCCAGACCGTGGACGGCCGTCCGCGCGTGGCCGCCGTCGATGGACGCCCCGTCACCGAGCCGGACCTGCGGGATCGGTTCCTGGTGGACGCGTCCGGCCAGGTGCAGGAGACGGGCGAGGCGGACGTCCTCTGGCTCAACGACGGCCAGGGACGGTTCCAGGCCGCGTCCTGGACGGATGGGACGTTCCTCGACGAATCGGGCAAGGCCCTTGCGAGCCCGCCGCGCGACTGGGGCCTCGCCGCCCGGTTCCATGACATCGACCACGATGGCGACCCGGACCTGTACGTGTGCAACGACCTGTGGACGCCGGATCGCCTGTGGATCAACGAGTCGGCCCACGGCAAGGCACGGTTCCGCGCCGCCTCCAACCGGGCCCTTCGGTGCAACCCCACGTTCTCCATGGGCGCGGACTTCGGGGACCTGGACCGCGACGGGCACGAGGATTTCCTGGTCGTGGACATGCTGAGCCGGGACCGGTTCCGACGTCAGACGCAGCTTGCCGCGATGGCCCCGGAGCCCCGTCCGCCGGGCTGGTTCGAGGATCGCGTGCAGCTCAAGCGCAACGCCCTCCAGATGGGCCGGGGCGACGGCACGTTCGCCGAGGTGGCGCACCAGGCCGGGCTGGAGGCCACGGAGTGGTCCTGGGGCCCCATCTTCCTGGACGTGGACCTGGACGGGTTCGAGGACGTGCTGGTGGGCACGGGGCAGCATCGCGACTTCCAGGACAGCGACGGCGCCGAGCGTATCCAGGCGGCCCAGCGCGGCGGGCGCGCCCTCCGGCAGCGGGAGATCGACGACCTCGTGCGCTCCCTTCCCAGGTTGGTCACGCCCAAGCTCCTCTTCCGCAACCGCCGCGACGCCACCTTCGAGGAGGTCGGCGCGCGCTGGGGCTTCGGGGACGCTTCGATCGCCCAGGGCATGGCGACCGCCGACCTCGACAACGACGGCGACATGGACGTGGTGGTGAACGAGTTGTTCGCGGCCCCGGGCCTGTACCGCAACGAGGGCGGGGCGCCGCGCCTGCGGGTGCAGTTGAAGGGACCCACGGGCAACCGCCACGGGCTCGGGGCTCGAATCACGGTGTGGCCACCCAACGGGGCGTCGCTCCCCGTTCAGCAATCCCAGGTGATGGGCGGCGGGCGCTACCTCTCCGGCGAGGCACCGTCCCGCACGTTCGCGGCGTCGCGGGGCGTGCATCGGGTCCGTGTCGATTGGCCGGATGGCCGTCGCTCGGAGGTGACGACGCCCGAGGGCCGTTGGCTGGAGGTGGATCACGCCGGAGCGACGAAGGCCCCGCCTTCCGAAGCCCGCGAGGCGCCGTGGTTCGAGGACGTTTCCTCGCGCTTGGCCCATGGGCACGTGGAGGAACCCTTCGACGACTTCCAGCGCCAGCCCTTGCTTCCCAACCGCCTGTCGTTGCTGGGCCCCGGCGTGACGTGGACCGACCTCAACGGCGACGGACGCGAGGACCTGCTCGTGGGCACGGGGAAGGGGGGCGTCGTCGGGGTGTTCGCGGGCCAGCCCGGTGGGACCTTCCGGAGGCTGGACGCCGCGCCGTTCAACAAGCCCGTGGGGCGGGACCTCACCACCCTGCTGCCCATGATGGGCGTGGTGTTCGCGGGCTCTGCAAACTACGAGGACGGGATGACCAACGGCGGGGCCATCCGCGTCATGGACCCCGCCCGGGGCGTGAGCGGCGAGACCGTGCTCAACCCCGGCTTCAGCACCGGCCCGTTGGCCGCCGCCGACCTGGACGGCGACGGCGCGCTGGAGGTGTTCGTGGGCGGGCGCGTGGTCGCGGGGCGTTATCCGGAGGCGGCCGCGTCGCTGGTGTTGGGCACGGCGGGCGGTCGCATGGCGCCGCGCCAACGGCTCGAAGGCCTCGGGCTCGTCACGGCGGCGTGCTTCACGGACCTCGACGGCGACGGCGACGCGGACCTTGTGGCGTCGCGCGAGTGGGAGTGCCCCGCGTTCCTGCGCAACGAGGGCGGCACCCTCCGGCCCTGGAGTCCGGTGGTCCGGCATGGAACGAACACCTTGAAGGATGCGGACTGGAGCGGTTGGTGGAACGGCGTGACGGCCGGCGACCTCGACGGCGACGGGCGCATGGACCTGGTGCTGGGCAACTGGGGACGGAACACGCCGTTCCATGCGTCGGCCGATGTGCCGCGTCGCCTGCATTACGGCGACCTCGGGGCGGGGGCCGTGGAGACGATTGAGTCGTGGGTGGAGGCGGGCACGGGGCGGGAATGGCCCCAGCGCGAGCTGCCCATGTTCCGGATGGTGTTGCCGCCGTGGGCGGAACGGTTCCCCACGCACGCGGCGTTCGCGGCGGCGGACCTTGTGGCCCTGATGGGGGACCCCGCGCCCCGGTTGCAACGGCGCGAGGTCCGGTGGCTCGACAGCGTCCTGCTCATGAATCGCGGCGACGTCATGGAACTCATCCCGCTCCCGGCCGTCGCCCAGCGCTCGCCCGTGTTCGGCGTCGTCGTGGCGGACATGGACGGCGACGGCGACGAGGACGTGTTCCTGTCGCAGAACTGGGCCGCCGCGCAGCCCATGGTGCAGCGCACGGACGCCGGGCGCGGGCTGTGGCTTCGCAACGACGGGCGCGGCATGCTGGCTCCCGACGAGGCGACGGGCGTGGCCGTCCATGGCGATGGCCGGGGCGCGGCGGCGGCCGACTTCGACGGCGACGGCCGCGTGGACCTTGCGGTGGCGCAGAACGCGGCCGGCACGACCCTGTGGCGCAACGTCCGCGCGCGTCCCGGGCTGCGCGTGCGCCTGAAGGGGCAGGGGGGCAATCCCGTGGGATTCGGCGCGGTGGCGCGATTGGTGCACGCGGGCGGGCTGGGGCCGGCGCGCGAATGGCATGGCGGGGCGGGGTGGTGGTCCGTGGACGGCCCGGTGGCGGTCCTGGGCAATCCATGGAAGGCCCACGCCATCGAGGTGCGTTGGCCCGGGAAGGCCCCGCGAAGGCAGGCGGTGCCGCCCGGCGCGGTCGAGGTCGAGGTGGTGGAGTAGGGGAGCGAGCGGCGGGAAGCGGGGGGCGGGGACCGGGAAGCGGGAAGCGGGAAGGGGGAAGGGGGAAGGGGGCGCTCATTGCTGGAAGCGCGGCCGTCCTCGGCCGCAAGTCGATGCCTGCCTTCCATCGTTCATCGCATGGCAGGATGGGACGAACGAGACCCACCAAGAAGGTGGCAGCGCCGTCCCGGCGCTGGGGCAAGCCCCCTCGCCCAGCCGCAACGACCGTTTCCACAACCTTTTCGGTGGGCTGCCCCTTCGGGGCATCGCGTCCTTGGCCGGAGGGCCATGTGCCCTTGCCCACCGTCACGGGGCCCCATGCGGTGCCCCTCCATCGCCAACACCTCCCTCTCACCACCGCACAAGACCTGGAATTTGGCTTGGGAGGTCAATC
>CAYSGH010000051.1:0-32097 GCA_964430505.1 uncultured Akkermansia sp.
AGCCCATCCTCCCGGATGGGAGGGCCCTTTCCTCGTTTTGAAATCCTCTTCGACTACCGTTTCTAGGGTGATATGCCTTGCGGCATGCACCCCCTCCGTTGGTTGTCCCGGGCACCGGGACTTGCTTCATGGCTCGTTGGGATGGCGTCCGTCCCGTTGATGGGCGCGGCATTCCCGGAGCCCTCGTCCCTGCCGGAGCGCTCGGGATGGCCCGACCCGCTGGTGTTCCTGTCGGGCAAGCCGGTCCGCACGGCGCGGGAATGGGAGAGCAAGCGGCGGCCGGAGCTCCAGTCGCTGTTCCAGCACTACATGTACGGCGACCTGCCGCCGCGTCCTTCGAGGCTTCGGTTTGAGGTGGTGGGCGAGCATCCAGACTTCTTGGGCGGGCGCGGCGTGCTGCGCCTGGTGCGGGTGACCTGCGGGGCCAGCGATCCCACGGTGATCGACCTCATGGTGGTCACGCCCAAGGACGCGAAGGGCCGCGTGCCGGTGTTCCTCGCGATGAACTTCTGCGGCAACCACGCCGTCCACGACGATCCCCGGATCCCGCTCACGCGCGGCTGGCTGTACAAGTCCTGCGCGGGCTGCACGGACAACCACGCCACCGAGGCCGCCCGCGGGTCCCAGTCCAAGGACTGGCCCATCGCCGACATCCTCGCCCGCGGCCATGCCTTCGCCACGTTTTGCTCCACCGACGTGGACTCGGATCGTGGGGACGTGTCCGACGGGATCCGTGCGGCCGAGGCGCGGGCGCGGGGGGAGAAGGCCTTGGGCGCCGACCGCGGCACGATCGCGGCCTGGGCATGGGGCTTTCACCGGTGCGTGGACTACCTGGTGGGCGACCGCCGGATCGACCGGGCCCGGATCGTGGCGGTGGGGCACTCGCGCAACGGCAAGACGGCGTTGCTGGCGGGCGCGATGGACCCGCGCATCGCGATCGCCATTCCCCACCAGGCCGGTTGCGGCGGGACGGCGCCGAGCCGGGGCACGGTGGGCGAGTCGATCGAGCGCATCAACCGTGCCTTCCCGCACTGGTTCAACGCGCGGTTCAAGGCCTTCACCAACGCGCCCGCGCGGCTTCCGTTCGACCAGCACGCCCTGGTGGCCCTGATGGCGCCGCGTCCCGTGTTGCTGTCGAACGCGGAGGAGGATCAATGGGCGAACCCAGCGGGCCAGTTCGAGGTGCTGAAGGCGGCCGCGCCGGTTTATCAACTGCTCGGGGCCGGGGGCGTGGCGTCCGAAACCATGCCTTCCAACGGCGTCCTCGTCCGCAGCCGTCTCGGGTACTACATCCGCCCCGGCAAGCACTCCATGACCGCCGACGACTGGCGCGTCTTCATGGACTTCGCGGAGACCCACCTTCGGGCTTCCGGCCCGCGATGACCTGGGGCCGTTGACCCTGGCGTAGCGCCCCCTCAGGGCAACCAGCGCCGCGCGCCCATCCACCGTTCCTGCCAAAACCGCGCGTCGATGCGGTCATATCGCACCCCGCGCGAGGTGCTGGCATGGACAAACTCCCCGCCGCCCACCGCCACGCCGACGTGGCTGACGCCATCGCCCGTGGCGGAACGACTGAAGAACAAGAGGTCGCCCGGGCGGATGTCGCCCGGCCCGACGGGCAGGCCGCCGCCCCACAAGGCGACCGTTGTCCGAGGGATGGCGTTGCCGACCACGTCGCGATGCAGGCGTTGCGCGAGGCCCGAGCAATCCATGCCGCTGCGGTCGCTGCCGCCGGTCTGGTAGGGGGCGCCCAACCAACGGGCGGCACCCGCCTTCCAGTCCGTCGCCGTCGATCGCTGCCCGGCCGGGACGGACCCGCCCTTCGAGACCGGGCCCGACTGCGCGGGGCGCGGGGCGCGGGGCACCTCGATGCTGGACGGGTCGAAGGCGCCGGACGGACGGTACGGAAGGCCGGTGCTCGTCCCCGAGCGAGGTCGCGGGGCGGAGCAACCGGTGAGGAAGGACGCGGCGAGCGCGATCGCACACCACCCCGTCAACATGGCAGGCTTCATCACAAGGACGGGGTCATGGAACGTACGGGGCCGAGCACCCCGGGCCCTACTTCATCAAGGGTTGCGCCGCCGGGAAGGTGCGGAAGCTGGGCGGCAGGTCCGTGAACGTCGGCGTCCCGGGCGGACGATACGGAAGGCCGGTACTGGTTCCCTCGTCGCCTTGCTTGGCCCCGGTCTTGCAACCCGTGGCGGCCAGCGTCACGCCGGCCAGCACTGCCCAGAAACACCCCCAGATCGCGCGCTCTCGCTTCATGGCTGGGGACGGTACACCGACTGCGCCTTCGGCATCAACCGCCGGAGATTCGCCACCCGTTGCTGGTCCGTCGGATGCGTCCTCAGGAACCACGCCGTGTCGCCGCCGCGGGCGCGATTGTACTCGCCGAACCGCTCCCAGAAGCCGATCGCCGCCTCCGGCGGATAGCCCGCCCGCGCCATGTACTGGAGCCCGATCTCGTCCGCTTCCGCCTCCGTGGAACGGCTGTGCGGCAGCGCCACCGCCAACTTCGAGCCCATCCCATAGCCCGCCGCAATCAACTCGCGGTACTGGGACTCCTTGGCGGCGATGCCCACGCCGACGCCCAACGCCTGCAACCCCATCGCCGCGGTGATCCGTTCGCCGCCGTGGCGTGCCACCGCATGGGCCACCTCGTGCCCGATGACCGTCGCCAGCCCGGCCTCGTCCCTGGTGATCGTCAAGATCCCCGTGTAGATCCCCACCTTGCCGCCCGGCAGGCAAAAGGCGTTGGCCTCCTTCGACTCAAACACCACGAACTCCCACTGCGCGTCGGGCATGTCCGGGCCCGCCACCCGGGCGATGCGGCGCCCCACCTTCTCCACCAACGCGCGCGCCTGGGCGTCCTTCGACACCGGCACCTGCTTCTTCATCTTCTCGAACTCCGAGAACCCCAGCTGCATTTCCTGGGCCTGCGGCAGGATGTTGAGCTGGCTCCGGCCCGTGACGGGGACCGTCGTGCAACCCGCCGCCAAGCACACCAGCAGGATCATCCAGCCCGCCGCCCACCCACCCTTCCCATCGCGCCGTGTCCGGTCGTTCATGCCCTTCAAACAACCCAAGGGCACGGAGGCTGGCAAGCCTCGCCTCATTCCCCCAACCTCCCCGGCCATGCGCGCTGCCCTCGTGTCCCGTGCCTCCCTCGTCCGGGTCTTCGCCCTCCTTGCCCTCGTCATGCCCCTCGCGCCCGCGCTCGCACGCGACGCCGCCGCGCGCCTGGGCCGCCACGTCATCTTGGTCTCCACCGACGGGCTCCGGCCCCAGGAGGTCTTTGCCGGGGCCGACGAGATCCTCCTCTCCAAGGCCTACGGCAGCATCTCCGACACCAACGCCGCGCGTGCCGCCTACTGGCGTCCCACGCCCCAGGAACGACGCTCCCTCCTGCTGCCGTTCCTGTGGGGCACCGTCGCCCGGCAAGGTCAGTTGTGGGGCAACCGCGACCTCGGCTCCGCCGTCCGCGTGAGCAACGGCCGCAACTTTTCCTACCCGGGCTACAGCGAGTTCCTGACCGGCTTCCCGGACCCGGCCATCGACTCGAACGACAAAAAGCTCAACGTGCACACCAACGTGCTCGAATGGCTCCACCTTCAGCCCGGCCTTCAGCAACGCGTCGCCGCCGTCGTGAACTGGGACGTCCTCCCCTGGATCCTCAACGCCCCGCGCGCACGATTCCCCGTCTGGTCCGGCTTCGACACGCCGCCGGGCACCCTGCCCCTCCCGATCTCCGACGCCCACGCCGACCTCGTCGAGCACGGCCGCACCGTTTGGCCAGGAGTCCTCCTGGACACCTTTGTCTCCCACGCGGCCCTCGTCGCCCTGCGCCGTGACCAGCCGCGCGTCCTGTATGTCTCCCTCGGGGAAACCGACGATTGGGCGCACGAGGGCGCCTACGACCGCTACCTGCGGGCGGCCCGCGAGTTCGACCGTTGCCTTGCCCGGCTGTGGCAGGCCTGCCAATCCCTCCCCGCCCTCCGGGACAACACCACGCTCGTCATCACGACCGACCACGGCCGGGGCCCCGGCCCCATCGCATGGAAGAACCACGGGGCCGAGATCGCCGACTCCGCGTACCTGTGGGCGGGCATCCTCGGTCCGGACACCCCGGCCTTGGGCGAACGTTCCAACACCCCGCTCGCCCTCCAGGCCCAGGTCGCCGCCACCGTTGCCGCCGCCGTTGGACGCGACTTCAACGCCTTCTCGCCCCGAAGCGCCCCGCCCCTTCCCGGCGTGTTCAGGCCGTGATCCAACCCCGGGCTTCACGCGCCGGCCTGCCTCGCGGGCGCGTCCGTCCAGCGCGGGCGATGGTGGGGTCCACAACGCGTCACGGCGCGTCAGCCGCGCCGTGCCGCCGCCTTCAGTCAGGCCGCCGTCCGCTGCTGGCTCCATGCCGTCTTCGCATCGCCGCGACCCGGCGCCCGGTTCGCCGTCGCTTCAAGCGTTCACGCGTCGCCAGGCTCATGGGCCACGGCCGCCGCACGAGGTGTGGCTCGCCGTCGTCCTCGACATCGGGCCCCGGCGCATCGTCGGTCGCGTTTGGCCGACCTCAGCGCGGAACGTAGAGGTCCCAGCGGTGGTCCCACAGTCCCTTGTCGCGGGCGTCCCGGAGTCGGCCCAGGACGGCGGCTCGTGCGGCGTCGGAGAGGGGCTCGTCCGAATGGCGTCCGGGGCCGTCAGCAAGGACGTGTCGGCCGGAAAGATAGACGGCAAGGTCGAGAAGGGGATCGGCTTGGTCGGTCCATACCTCGGTCCGGTGCGGCAGCGAGACCTGCATCAGCACGCCCGACTCGCTCCAGCCTACCAGCCAACGGTCGTCATGCGTGAAGGCCACGCGGAACCCGCCCTCGGGCGGCTTGCCGTCGCGCAGCAGCCAGGTCGGCCCCAAGGGCAGCCCCGTCCGCGCCGAATACAACCGGACCGTGTCGGCCTCGGTGGACACGGCGAGGACGTCGGCGCTCGGGTGGAACGCGATGTGATGGATGGGATGCGTGACGCCGCGGATGAGGACGGCGGCATCGGCGTCGGCCCACGGGTCCCATACGTGGACGTCGGTGCGGGTGGCCACGGCCACGCGGGCGTCGCCCGGGGAACAGGCGAGGGTTCGGATGGGCTGGGGCAACGCCAATGTCCGGGGCATGGCTCCCGGGGCACGTCCGTCGTGGAACCGGGCGACGCCGTTGGACCCGAGCACCACGACGGACTGGCCATCGCCGGACGCCTGCATCTGGACGGCCGGGCCGGCCCCGATCAGGAGCCGGGGAACGAGGGTGTCCTCGGCATCGACTTGCTGGACCGCCCCGCTGTCCTGCAACGCCCAGAAGCGGTCGGCGCGGCTGGCAACGACGAGTTGCCGGGCCTTGGGAAGCGCCAGCAACCGGGACCAGGGGGCCTGCCCTTGCGGTCGCCGGACCCAGCCCACGTGGGCGTTGCCGGCCCATGCGATGCGGCGGCCGTTGGGCGACGCCGCCAGGGCGTGGGCAGGCTCGGGCAAGTCGGCGAGCGCGGCGGGCATGGTGGCGGCGGGCGTGGGGGACGAGGACGCATCCAGGGCATGGATCCGAACCTGCCGACGGGTGGGGTCGAGTCCCAGCACAGCGTTGGGTCCGAAGCCCTCGCCGGGGATGGGCAGGGGCTCTTGCAGCGCGGGCATGGGAAGGGGGCGGATGGGGTGGGAGGCCCTGGAAGGATCCCAAAGGCAGGGTCCATCGGGACGCACGACAAGTAGGGCTCCGCCGCGCGGAACGGGGCGTAGATGGATGCCGGGCGCGTTGGTAATGGGAAAGGCCGGGGCCCATGTGGCGCGGTTCCATGTCCAGGCCCGGACGGTGCCGTCCTCGCATCCGACGAGCACCTTGGTGTGGTCGGGGTCGGTCGCAATGGCGGTGATGGCGCTGGCGTGCTCGACGATGCTCCCTTGCGGCTGGCCCGTGGTCGGGTGCATGCGGAGGGAGTAGTCGGATCCGGTGGCGAGGCTGGGATGGACGAAGGCGACGCGTTGCAGGTCCGGGACATGGCTGCTGGACCAAGGCAGCGTCATGCGGGTGTCGTCCGAGCCTCGCTCCCAGAGGCGGGCTCGCTTGGCGGCGACGTCCAGCAGGTAAAACACGCCTCGCTCGTCGGAGAGGAACACCCGCCGGCCCAACCCATCGAAGCGGCCGCCCGACCAATGGATGGGGTCCGTGACGCGCACGGGGGACTGACGGCTTGCGGGCGTCCACAGCTCGGCGAAGCCGTTGCCGACGACGAGGAGGCTGGAATCCCTCGGATTGAACGCCAGGGCGGACACGGGCCCTTGCGTCTTGCCTTGAAACGGGGCGGACGCGTCCGGCCCGGCGTCCGCCGGACGCGGCGACCTGGCGGCCTTCATGTCCAGGAGGTCCCAGCCACCGCCCGGGCGCGCGCCGGCGATCCAACGGCCGTCGGCGGAGATGGCGAGCGTGCGCCACGGCGCAGGCGGCCTCATGGATGCCTCGCGCCGGGGAGTGGCCCGCGCGTCGGCGGTGCCCGTCCACAGGTCGCCGGCGTCGTCGATGGCCGCCCAATGGCCGTAGGGCGCGGAGGCGACGGCGACGCGAACCCGCGGGATTTCCCAGGCCACGACGGGGGCGTTGGTTCCCTTGGGAAGGGACCAGAGGCGAAGCGTGCCGTGGGTGTGGCGGGCGAGGACGGTGGAGTCGTCGAAGCCGGGGATGGCGGGGTGGCCCATGTCCACGCCATGGAGGTGGAGCAGGACGTTGGTCGAGTCGGCCGCGCGGACGAGGATCTCCTTGTTTTCGAGCTGGACGAGGATGCGACGGGCATCCGGGGAATAGACGGCGCGGGCGACGGGGGCGGCGTGCTTCCACACGGGCTCGGGTGGCGGGACGAAGGCACCTTGGTGCAGCCAATGCTCGAGCAGGCGCCGCGCGTCGTGGAGCGGGTCGTGGTCGTGCATGGCGCGGGCGACGTCGGCGAGGGCGCGGAGGTTGTTGCCGGCGTCCCATTGGGCCTGGGTGGTGGTGAGGCGCGCCACGGCGAGGCTGGAGGACAGCGTGCGCGCGAGTTGCTCGGCGCGCAGCCATTGCCACGAGACGACGCCGAGGCCGCCCACCAGAGCCGCCACCAGGGCGAACAGGCTCGCGGCCAAGGCCCGGTGACGCCGCGTCCACGCCACGACGTGCCGCACCGGTCCGGCCGGGCGCGAGCGGATCGGGATTCCCTCCAGGTGACGGTGGAGCTCCTCCGCCACCTCATGGGCCGAGGCGAAGCGTTGCGCGGGGTCCGGGTCCATGCAGCGCAGGCACAGGACCTCGAGGTCGAGGGGCACCTCCGGCCGGATCGAGCGCGGCTTGGGCGGCCGCCGCGTGCGAACGTCGTCGAGCACCTTCAGGGGATCCGAGCCCAGATGGGGTGGTCGTCCCGTCAGCATTTGGTACAGGACGGCGCCGAGCCCGTAGATGTCGGAGCGCGCGGTGAAGGCGTCCATGCCGTCGCGCGCGACTTCCGGGGCCATGAAGGCGGGGGTTCCGACGGCCCCGATGGTGCGGGTGCCGGCGACCGCGTCGTCGAGGTCGCGGGCGAGCCCGAAGTCGCCGAGCTTGGCGTGATCGTCGCGGGTCAGGAGGACGTTGCCGGGCTTGACGTCGCGGTGGAGGACGCCGGCGTTGTGGGCGCAGGCGAGGGCCTGGGCGATGGAAAGGGCCCAGCGTGCGGCCTGCTGGGGCGGGGGCGGGTCGTCGGCCAGCCGTTGGGCCAGCGATCCGCCCTCGACGAGCTCCATCTCGATGAAGCGGCGGCCATCCTGTTGCCCGGCGGCATGGACCTTGACGATGGCCCCGTGCTCAAGGCGCGCGAGGACCCGCGCCTCCGTCAGGAACCGCTCCACGACTCGGTCGTTGCGACGCGGATCGGCCTCGGCGGAGAGGATCTTGATGGCGCGGGGGGCCTGAAGCCTCAGGTGACGCGCCTCCCACACCACGGCGGTTCCGCCGCGCCCTAGCTCGTCCAGCAACAGGTAGTCGCCGAAGACCACCATGGCGTCACTCCTGCGCTTGCCCGTCCAGGGAGGCAGCCAGCACGTCGAGGAGGAGCGGGTCCCGTTGCATGACCTGGACGAGGGTGGCGAACTCGTCCTCGGCGGCGACGGCGCCCCGGCAAA
The DNA here is from genome assembly GCA_964430505.1 of uncultured Akkermansia sp. Lineage (GTDB taxonomy): Bacteria > Verrucomicrobiota > Verrucomicrobiia > Limisphaerales > UBA9464 > UBA6176. Next base: position 8,159 of record CAYSGH010000051.1, read on the forward strand.
GTTGCTGGGCATGCTGGAAGTACGCGGCCCAGAACTGTTGCCGGAGGCGCCGGACCCTCAGGCGCAGCGCGTTGACGGAGGTGCCGAGGACGGCGGCGAGGTCGGCATCGGACACGGACTGGCGGTCGAGGATGCGGCGGAGCAACTCCTTCCGGACCGGCTCGGGGGCGGCGGTCTCGGAGCGCTCGAGGGTCGCCAGCGCGCGAAGGGCCACCCCCCGCGCCAGCAAGCGATCCGCCAGCTCGTGTGCACCCGGTGCGTCGCACGGCAGCTCGGCATCCTCCACCGCCACGTGCTCGGCACCGCCGCCGCGCCTCACGGCCCGAGCCCTGCGTAGGGACTCGACGAGGAAGTTGCGCAGGCTGGCCTTGAGGAAGGGACGAAACCGGCGTTGGTCCGCGTCAAAGCCCGCCAAGGGATTCCCGTCCAGCCAACCGTGCAGGAAGTCATGGGCCAAGTCCCTCGGGTCGCCTGGTGCTCCCACGGCAGCGAACCACGCGACGATGGCTCCATGGTACAGGCCGCACAGCTCGGCGAGGCGCGACCGCCAGCGGGATTCGGAATCATCCGCGCGATCGGCCGGCGACGGTCGTGCCGACGCCACCAGCGACCGCGGGGTCACGGGAAACAACGAAGTGCAGGCAAGAGTCATGGGGAATACGTCGGGATTATCAGCGGCAGGCGTCGTCGTAAAGCCCGGCCTGATCTCATGCGTCTCATGGATCCCATGACCGTCCCCCGCTCCCCGATCCCCGCCCCTCGCCCCCCGCTGCTCGCCCCCCGCGTCCCTCCCCCACTTCGGGCTCCCCCCGGGCCGTCGGCATCCGTAGGATGAGCCCATGGCCAACACGCGCGCAGGACGGGCTGGAGCGGGCCCGTTGATGGTCCTTGGAATCGTGGCGGGCATTGGGTTGATCGCCCTGCTTGCCTGGTTCTGGCACGGGCCGGGCGGGGACAACGAGCAGCGCTACGCCGCGCTGATGAACTCGGGCGCGACCTTCCTGTCGCAGGGCGACGCGATGCGGGCCGTCGAGGCGTTCCAGCAGGCGCGCGCGATGAACCCGGCGAACCCGGACGTCCACGTCAACCTCGCGAACGCCTACCTCCGCGCGAACCAACCCGCCCAGGCCGCCCTCCACGCGGGCGAGGCCGCCCACCTGGAGCAAGGCTCCGGGGCCGGCCCGTACCTGCTCGGCTGCGCCCTGCTCCGCCAAAACCAGTACAGCAACGCCGTGCAGTCCCTCCAGGTCGCCAAGGACCTCGACCGCACCATGAACACCGTCAGCTTCCAGCTCGGCCGCGCCTACGCCGGCTGGGGACGCTTCCAGGACGCCGCCGACCAGTTCGCCGAGGTCATCCAGTTCGACACCAACCATCCCTCGGCCCACTACCAGCTCTCGCAGATGCTCACCCGCCTCGGCCAACGCGAGCGCGCCGCCGAGGCGCTCGAAGGGCATCGCAAGGCCACCGCCGGACGCACCCTCGCGGCCGACGACCCGTCCGTGTACGAGCGCTGCGACTACACCCAGCCCCGCGTCCCCGCCTCCCTCGAGCAGCCCGAACCCTCCGGCGTCCGCGTCCGCTTCACCGACCAGTCCGCCACCGCCCTCGGCACCCACGCGGCGCGGCTGTCCGGGCCGGTCGCCACCCTCGACGTCAATCGCCGCGGGTGGAACGACCTCGTCGTCCTCGACGGCGCGGGCGTCCGCATCCTCTGGAACTCCAACGCCGTCTTCTCCACGCGCGCTGATCCCCTGCCCCTCCCCACGACCGGGCCGGTCCGCGCCGTGCTGCCCGCCGACATCAACAACGACCGCCACACCGACCTCGTCGTCCTTGGCGACAACGGGGCCGCCGTCGTCCGCCTCGCCACCAACGGCGTCATGACCGATGCCACCCGCATCTCCAACCTGGCCTCCGTGCCGGGCGCGGCCGGGGCCTTCATCGACTTCGAGTTCACCGGCAAGCTCGGCCTCGCCCTCCTCCCCAAGGGCGGCCCGGCGCGCCTCTTCCGGGGCTTCGGCAACCTGGCCTTCCGCGACGCGACCGCCACCTCCGGCATCCCCGCCAACCTCGTCGCCACCGCCGTGGCCGTGGACGACTGGAACAACGACGACCTCCCGGACCTGTTCTTCACGCGGCCCGGCCTGCCGCCCCTCGTCGTGTTCAACCAACGCGGCGGCCCGCTCACCGCGTCCAACCAGCCCGCCGGATGGCCGGCCGGCATCGCCCTCGCCACCGGCGACGTCAACAACGACCTCCGCACGGACGTCGCCATCCTCGACGTCAAGTCCGTGGACCTGTTCCTCGGCGGCATGCGCGAGCCCCGTCGCATCGCGGCCCGCAACCACCGCCTGCGCCAACTGCGGTTCGTGGACTTCGACAACGACGGATGGCCCGACCTCCTCGGCTGGGGCGACGAGGGCCTTCGCCTGTGGCGCAACCGCGGCCGCCTTGGCTTCGACGACGTCACGTCCAGCCTGGGCCTCGCCGGCCTGCCCGGCGTCGATCATGTCCTCTCCAACGACTTCGATCGCGACGGCGACCCGGACCTGCTCCTGTCGTTGTCCGGCGGCGGGCTCCGGTTCCTGCGCAACGACGGCGGCAACGCCAACCAGTCCATCAAGGCGCGCCTGCTCGGGAACCGCTCCAACGCCGGCGGGCTCGGCGCGCGCATCGAGGTCCGCGCCGGCTCGTGGCGCACGCTCCGCACCGTCCAGCCCGGCCCCGTCGAGATCGGCGTCGGCCAGCACGCTCGCCTCGACTCCGTCACCGTCCGGTGGTTCGACACCCAGCTTCCGTCCGTGGACATCCCCGTGGAGCCGCAGGTGACCCTCGAGCTGATCGAGCTCACCGTCCCGTCGGGGTCGTGCCCCTACCTCTACGCGTGGGACGGCGAACGCTTCGCCTTCGTCACCGACCTTCTCGGGGCCGCGCCCGTGGGGCTTCCGGTTGCCAAGGGCCGATTCATCGAGGCCGACCCGGAGGAGTTCGTGCGGGTGGGAACGGACGCCACCTTCCCCCGGCGCAACGGTCGGCGCGTCCTCCAGGTCACCGAGGAGCTCCGGGAAATCCTGTACCTCGACGCCGTGCGCCTCGTCGCCGTGGACCATCCCGCCGGCATCGAGGTGCACCCCACCAGCAAGCTGGTCCCCGGGCGCCCGTTCCCGGCGCATGGCATCGCGGGCGTGCACCGTCCCGTTCCCCTGCTCCGGGCCACCCGCCTGGCGGGCGACGACGTGACGGCGGCGCTCCGGCTCGCCGACGGCATCCGGGTGTCCCCGCGCTCGCCGCCCGACGACGGCTATCGCGGCATGGCCGGGCGCCATGGCGTGGTGCTGGACTTCGGGCCGTTGCCCGTGGGCGAGCCGCTCTCCCTCGTGATGGAGGGCTGGCTGCGCTTCGGCGGGGGCATGGCCAACATCGCGGCATCCCAGCGCGAGGACTTCGGGTTCCCCTTCCCCGTCCTGGAGGCCGAGCAACCCGACGGCTCGTGGCGCAAGGTGCCCGTGACGGTCGGGGCACCGGCCGGCAAGACGAAGTCCATCGTTGTCCCGCTCGACGGCCACGTCGTGGCCGGGATGCGACGGCTCCGGCTCACGCAGGAGTTTGAAATCCACTGGGACCGCATCGCCCTGATGCGCGCGGCTCCGGGCGAGGCCATCGCCCGCCATGAACTGCAGCCCGTCGTCGCGGACCTGCATCCGCGGGGCTACAGCGAGTTCGCCGACCTTCCCTGGACGGCGCCGCTGACGCCGGTGTACGACCGTCTCCTCGCGCGCCCCAACTGGAGGTTCACCCCGTCGGGCTGGGTCACGCGCCCCGGCGACGTCCGGGAGCTGGTGGCGCAACGGGACCAAGGGCTCGCCCTTCTCGCCGGCGGCGACGAGCTCACCCTCGCCTTCGACGATTCCGCCCTGCCCCCGCCGCCGCCCGGGCTGCAGCGGACGTTCTTCCTCTGGACCGTGGGCTGGGACAAGGACGCCGACTACCACGTCGCCCGCGGCAACACCGTCGAGCCGTTGCCATGGTCGGGCATGGACGACCAACGACACGGGCTGGAACCCCGGCCTGCGTTCCCCTCCGACGCCCTCCACGAGCGCTTCAACACGCGATGGATCGGGCCGCGCACCGTCGCCCGCCGCCCCGCCGTCAACCCGTGAACACCACCGCATCACCGTCGTCCCCGCCGTCCGCCGCGCCCGCCGCGCCTTCCCTCCTCGGCGGCGAGCGCATCACCCTCGACATCCACGACCTGGCCTTCGGGGGCGAGGGCGTGGGGCGTCACGGCGACTTGGTCGTGTTCGTCCCCTACACCTGCCCGGGCGAACGCGTGGAGGCCAAGGTCGTGTCGGTGCAGAAGCGGTTCGCGCGGGCCATCCTCGCGCGGGTCGTGCGGCCGGCGCCGGAGCGGGTCGAGCCGCCGTGCACCTACTTCGGGGAGTGCGGCGGATGCCAGTACCAGCACCTGGCCTACGACGCGCAGGTGCGCTGGAAGCACAAGCAGGTCGCCGACCTGTTCGAGCGCATCGGCGGCTTCGAGGGCCCGGTGGTGCGGCCCGTGATCCCCTGCCCCGCGCCGTATCACTACCGCAACCGGATCCTGGTGCGCAGTCAGTGGAACCGCCCGGCGCGCAAGCTCGACCTCGGCTACATGCGCGACGACTGCGGGCTCGTGTGCGACATCGAGCGGTGCGAGATCGCCGAGCCGGCGCTCAACGAGGCGCTGCGCGAATGGCGCAGGAATCCGCCGCCGAAGGGCGGCCTCAAGACCACCCTGCGCATCCCCGCCGAAGGCTGGGAGGTTCCCGAGCATTCGTTCTTCCAGAACAACTTCCATGCCCTGCCCGCCCTGCTCGACGCCACGCGCGCGTTCCTGGCAGACGCCGGCTCCCGCCACCTCGTGGACGCCTATTGTGGCGTCGGCTTCTTCGGCATCGAGCTGGCCAAGGCCGTCGAGTCCGTCGTGGGCATCGAGCTGGACGCACCTGCGATCCGCGCCGCGCGCCGCAATGCCCAGTCGCGGGGCGCGCTCAACGCCGAGTTCGTCGCCGGCGACACGGAGCGCCTGCTGCCCGGCGTCCTGCGGCGGCTCGACGCCTCCAAGGCGACCGTGCTCGTGGACCCGCCGCGCGTCGGCTGCCGACCGCCCGTGATCGAGCTCCTGCGTCGGGTCCAGCCCCGCCAGGTCCTGTACGTGAGCTGCCACCCGGCCACGTTGGCGCGCGACCTCAAGGACCTCTGCGCCGGCGGCCGCTTCGTCCTCCACGCCGTCCAGCCCGTGGACATGTTCCCCCAAACCCAGCACGTCGAATGCGTGGCCGACGTGCGCCTCGTACCACCCGAGATGGCATGAGCACGTGGGGACATGGGGTTGGCGGGCTGCCCGGCATCCTTGCCCTGGCCGCAAGGCTGGCATGCTCGGGAATGCCCGCGCCCGTTCACGCCTATGAGCCCAATGAACCCAATGGGCCCCATGCGGCCCATGCCACCCCCGCCCCCTCCCAACACTGGTCCTTCCAACCCGTCCAACGCCCGCCCACACCCATCGTCCAATCCGCGGCATGGTGCCGGTCCCCCATCGACGTCTTCGTCCTGGCCCGCATGGAACGTGATGGCCATGCGCCCGCGCCCCGGGCCGACGCCACCACCTGGCTGCGCCGCGTGTCGCTGGACTTGACCGGCCTGCCTCCAACGCCCGAGGCCGTTCAGGCCTTCCTTGAAGACGCCGCGCCGGGACGCGAGGCCCGCGTCGTGGAGGCGTTGCTCGCCTCGCCCACACACGGGGAGCGCTGGGCGCAGCATTGGCTCGACGTCGTCCGGTACGCCGACACGCACGGCTTCGAGGTCAACACCGAGCGGCCCAACGCATGGCCGTACCGCGACTACGTCGTGCGGGCGGTCCAGGAGGACCTGCCCTACGACCGCTTCGTCCGCGAGCAGGTCTGCGGCGACCTCATCGGGGCCGACGCCGCCACGGGCTTCCTCGTGACGGCCTCCGTGTTGCTGCCCGGGCAGATCGGCAAGGACGAGCCCTCCATCCGGCTCGCCCGGCAGGACGCCATCGACGAGATCGTCGTCAACGTGAGCCAGGCGTTCCTGGGATTGTCCGTCGGCTGCGCCCGTTGCCACGACCACAAGTTCGACCCCATCACGCAGGTGGACTACTACGCCATGCAGGGGCTCGTGGCCGGCGTGGAATACGAGGAGCGCGAGCTCCGCGGCCCGGACATCGACGCGCGCCGGGCCGAGGCGGACGCCATCCGGGGACGCCTGGCGCGGCTGCTGCTCGAGCGCACGCGCCTGGTTCCTCGGGTGGCTTCCTCCCAGCCGAGGGTTCCCGTCAACGGCCGCCTCAACGTCGAGCGCATCCCGCCCACCCGCGCGCGCCAGCTCCGCCTGACGATCCGCGAGACCAACAGCCTCGAGCCCTGCATCGACGAGCTGGAGGCGTGGACGCCCGACGACGTCAACGCCGCCGCCGCCACGCACGGGGCCACCGTGCAGTCCGATGGCGACACCGTGGACCCCGGCCGCCATGAGCTGCGCCACCTCAACGATGGCCAGTACGGCAACGCCCGGAGCTGGATGTCCGCCCACAAGGGCCGCGGCCGCGTCGTCGTCACCTTCCCCAGGGAGGTGACCCTCGACCGCATCCTGTGGGGCCGGGACCGGCTTGGGCAGTATGACGACCGCCTCGCCACCTCCTACGTCGTCGAGGTCGCCGACGACTCGGGCACGTGGCGCGTCGTGGCGTCGTCCGACGACCGCGAGCGTTTCCTCGCCGGGACCAACACCTCGGACCCGTTTGCGACGCGCGGCCTGCCTCCCGACGAGGCCCGCCTTGCCTCCGACCTCGCGGCGCAGAAGGCCGATCTCGACCGCAGGCTCCGGGCCGTGGACTCGGCGCAGCGCGCCTTCGTGGGCCTGTTCCGCAAGCCGGACCGCATCCGGCTCCTGCGCCGTGGGGACCCGGAGCAACCGCGCGAGGACGTCGCTCCCGCCGTGCCTGCCGTGCTGGGCGCACTGCGGTTGGATCGCGACGCCCCGGACGCCGCGCGCCGACGCGCCTTGGCGGACTGGCTGGCCAGCCCCTCCAATCCCCTCACGGCCCGGGTCATGGCCAACCGGATCTGGCAGAGGCACTTCGGAACCGGGCTCGTCCCCACGCCCTCCGACCTCGGGATCAACGGCGTTCGCCCCACGCACCCCGAGCTTCTCGACTGGCTCGCGTCGGAGCTCGTGAGTTCCGGCTGGTCGGTCCGGCACCTGCACCGGTTGATCGTGTTGTCGGCCACCTACGCGCAGTCCGCGACGCGAGGAAACGCCGACGCGCCCGGGCGCCCGTCGCCCCCCTCGCATCTCCTGGCCCGCTTCCCGTCGCGACGACTCGAGGCCGAGACGCTGCGCGACGCCATGCTCCACGCCAGCGGCCGGCTCAACCACGAGCGCCACGGGCCCGGCTTCGACCTGTTCGACCTGCGCGGCGGCCTTTCCGGCTTCAAGCCCATCGAATCCTTCGGGCCGCAAGGCCGGCGCCGGATGATCTACGCCCACAAGGTGCGGCGGGAGCGCGACGCGGTGTTCGGCGCGTTTGACTGCCCCGACGCCGGCCAGAGCACCGAGCGACGACGGGAGTCGATCACCGCCATCCAGGCGCTCAACCTCTTCAACGGTCGGTTCACGTCGGACGAAGCCCACGCCCTCGCGGCGCGCGTCCGGTTCGAGGCCGGGCCGGCTCTTGAATCGCAAGTGCGGCGCGCATGGCTCCTGGCGTTGTCGCGCGAGCCCAGCCCGGCCGAGGCGGCCGAGGCGGTGGCCGTGGCCCGGGAACACGGCTTGCACCCCGTGTGCCGCGCGCTCCTCAACGCCAGCGAGTTCGTCTTCCTCCCATGAGCCCCATTGACCCCATGAACGCGTTGTCCGCGCCCGGGCGCCGGCTCCTGGACCGCCGCCGTTTCCTGTCCACGGCGTCCCATGCGCTGGGATCGATTGCCTTCGCCAGCCTATTGGACCGGCAACGCCTGCTGGCGCGCGACGTCGCCTCGGGCTCCGGCGCCTTCGCGCCGCGCCGGCCCCATGCCATGCCCAAGGCACGCAACGTCATCGTCCTTTTCTGCGCCGGGGCCGTGTCCCAGCTCGAAACCTGGGACTACAAGCCCGACTTGATCGCCCAGGATGGGAAGCCGCTCGTCGGCGGGCCGGCCGTAACCTTCCAAGGCCCGGCCGGGGAGCTGGCGCGGCCGCAGTACGCCTTCCGGCCGCGCGGCCAGACCGGCAAGTGGGTGTCCGACCTCATCCCCCACCTCGCGCAGCTCACCGACGAGATCGCGTTCGTCCATTCGCTGACCAGCAAGTCCAACACCCACGGCCCGGCCGAGAACTTCCTCTCCACGGGGTCCGTCCTCGACGGGTTTCCTTCCCTGGGCGCATGGGTCACGCACGCGCTGGGCACCGAGTCGCAGGACCTGCCGGCGTACGTGGCCATCCCGGACCCCAGGGGCGTCCCGCAGGCCGGCTCCAACAACTGGGGCCCCGGCTTCCTCCCCGCCGTGTTCCAAGGCACGCCCATGAGCGCCAGCGCGCCCCCCCGCCACCTCGCGCCCCCGGAGGGCATCGGGCGCGACACGGACGACGCCGCGCGCCGCCTGCTTCGCGGCATGAACGAGCGCCACCTCGCCGCCCATCCAGACGACGACCGCCTCGCCGCGCGCATCGCCAGCTACGAGCTCGCCGCACGCATGCAGCTCAGCGTCCCCGGCATCATGGACCTCTCCAGCGAGCCCGCCCATGTCCTCCGCATGTACGGGGCCGACGACGCCCAGGACCCGCTCAAGGCGTCCTTTGCGAGGAACTGCATCCTGGCACGCCGCCTCGTCGAGCGCGGCGTGCGCTTCGTCCAGTTGTTCAACGGCGCCTACGCCAGCGGCGGCGAGCTCAACTGGGACGGCCACAACAAGCTCCGCGAGCAATACGACCGCCACGGCCGCATCCTCGACCAGCCCGCCGCCGCCCTCCTCCGCGACCTCAGGCAGCGCGGGCTCCTCCAGGATACCCTCGTCGTCTGGTGCACCGAGTTCGGGCGCATGCCCATGTTCCAGAAGGGCTCCCAAGGCCGCGACCACAACCCCGATGGCTTCACCTGTTGGCTGGCCGGGGCGGGCGTCCGGCCCGGCGTCAGCCACGGGGTCACCGACGAGCTCGGACGCCGCGCCATCCGCGACGTCACCACCCTCTACGACTTCAACGCCACCATCCTCCACCTCCTTGGCCTCGACCACGAACGCCTCACCTTCGAGCACAACGGCGTCCGCCGACGCCTGACCAACGTCGAGGGCGAGGTCCTGCGCCCCCTCCTCGCATGAGCCCGTCGTTCCACCCGCTTGCCACCATGCGCCTCGCCACCATCCCAGGCCCCGGAGCCCCGACGATTGCCCGCAGGCTTCCCTATGGCCTCATCACCCTCTGGGCCGCGGCGACGATGCACCTCGCCATCGCCGCCGAACCCGTCCCGTCCTCCGAAGAGTGGCGCGCGCGCTCCCTCGCCACGATCGCGTCGCGCCGCACCGCCGCACTCACCGTCGAGGTGGTCGATGCGCAAGGCTTCCCCGTCCCGGGCGCGCGGGTCTCCATCGACCAACGCCGCTCCGAGTTCCGCTGGGCGCTCGGCGGTTCCAAGGTCGTGGCAACCCCGGGCGCTGCTCCCATGCCGGCCGCCATCAACGCCCTGTCCGTTTCCGCCGCCGAAGCCGCGCCCGAGGGAGCGTTGGCCGTCTTCTGTGCCTCCGCCGCAGGCCAGGGCCTCGACGTGCGCGCCGCCTGGCCTCCGCGCGTCACGCAAGCCAAGCCAAGCCCTCCATGGGCGGACGTCATCGAATGGGAGGTCCCCAATGACCTCGCATCCGCGTCCAAGGCCGACGCCATTCGCACGCTGCGCCAGCAATCTCCCTTCGCGCGGGTCCTGCTTGCCGCTCCCGATGTTCTCGAAGCCCCCACGCGGCAGCCCCTTGCGGCTCTCCGACAAGAAGCCCTGCGCCTCGGCGGCGAGGACCGGGGCGTGGATGGCCTTGCCACCGTGGTCCGCATGGCCCCTGGCGGACCCCCCCCGCAGGAATGGCTTGCCCGCCTCGACGAGGGAGCCTCCGTGCAGCCGGGTGGGGCAACCCTGACGTGGCACGTCACCGCCGTTCTTCCTGATGCGCCATCCCCGGACGCCATCCGGCGGTGCATCGACCTCCTCCACGTCGCCCACGGTCATCCGGCCGTCACCGGGATCACCCTGCTCGGCGAGGGAGGCCAAGCCCCATCGCTCGACACCCAAGGATCCGGGTCGGAGTTCGGCAAGGCCTGGAACCAACTCGTGGGAACCACCTGGAGCACCCGCACCAACCTCCCATCCTCGGCGCAAGGCCTCGCGTCCGTCCGCGTCTTCCGGGGCGAGCATGACGTCGTCGTGGAGCACGCCGGGACTCGCGTCGCCTCCACGGCGCGCGTGCTTGCCGACACGACCGTGCGCCTCGTGCTGCCCGTGGTCCCGCCGACGTTGGCCGCGCAGCCGGGCGACCTGATCCAGTTCACCTGGCCATCGGATACGAACGGCTACGTCCTCGAATCGGCGGCCCATCCCTTCGACGGCCCATGGACGCCCTGCGAGACGTTCGCGGTTCGGGGCAAGTCCGGCTGGCGCCAGGCGTATGGCGCGTCCTCGACGCCGCGGTACTTCCGGCTCCGACGCGGGGGCCCACGTTGACGTCGCCCCCCTTGGTCGCATCCGCGCCTCGCTCACCCAAGTCTGACTGCCCACCTTCGCCATGGCGCTCGTTCGCATCCTCGTTGACGGCTACAGCCTGCTGCATGCCTGGCCATCCCTGACGCGCGGCATGGCCCCGCACTCGGCCAAGGCGCGGGATGCCCTGCTCGCCCGCCTCACCCAGTTCCATGACGCCACCGGGACGCCCTTGACCGTCTTCTTCGATGGCCAGGGCGCCCCGCCCGGGACGCCCAAGACGCCGTCGTCGCGCGGGGTCGAGGTCTTGTACTCGCCTCAGGGCAAGACGGCCGACGACCTCATCGAGCGCGTCGCATACCGGATGCAGCCCTATGGCGAGGTCCTCGTCGTCACCAACGACACCGCCGAGCGCGAGACCGTGCGCTCCAGCGGAGCCCACACCCAACGCTGCGAGGCCTTCATCGCCGAGGTGGAATCCCTCGCGGGAGAACTCGAGAAGGACATCCGCGCCCACAACCGACGCGAGCGCGACCGATGGCAACGATGACCCGTCGCACCGCGCCTCAACCACGGCACACGCCCCCCTACCCTCTTCCCTGTTCCCACTTCCCTCTTCCCCTCCCCGCAAACCCTTCCAACGCATTGACTCCATGAAGATCGTCCATGTCGCCGTCCGAGTCCTCCCCGAGCACGTCGAGGCCTTCATCCAGGCCACCACCGAGAATGCCCGCGCCTCCGTCCAGGAGCCCGGCATCGCGCGGTTCGACGTGGTGCAGCAGTCCGACGACCCCACGCGCTTCGTCCTCGTGGAGGTGTATCGCACCGACGACGCCCCGGCGGCCCACAAGGCCACGGCCCACTACGCCCGCTGGCGCGACGCCGTGAGGCCCATGATGGCCGAGCCGCGCGTCGGCACCTGGTTCACGCCCATCCACCTTCCCGCGTGAACGTCCCCGCGTTCGACTGGCACGCCCCCGGCCGCATCCGATTCGGGCCGGGCACCGCGTCCGAGCTGCCAGCCATCGCCGCGTCGCTCGGCACGCGCGCATGGTGGGTGACGGGGTCGCAGCCGTCGCGTTGGTCGGGCCTGCGCGACGCGCTGGCTGCCACGTGCGAGGTGGTCGGGGAGTCCATCGTGGGAAACGAGCCCACGGTGGACGCTTCCTGCGCCGGGGCCGAGGCCTGCCGGAGCGCCCGCGCAAACGTGGTCGTGGCCGTCGGCGGCGGGTCGGTCATCGACGCGGCCAAGGCCATCGCCGGTCTTTCCACGAACCCGGGCGATCCCTTCGACCACCTGGAGGTCATCGGCCGCGGCCGCCCGCTTGTTCATGCCCCGTTGCCGTGCGTGGCATTGCCCACGACGGCGGGGGCCGGATCCGAGGCGACGCGCAACGCCGTGCTGGCGTCGCCCGCGCACCGGTTGAAGGTCAGCCTGCGGCATCCGGGGCTGCTCCCGCGCGTCGCGTTGGTCGATCCCGAACTGACCCATGGCCTGCCGCCGTCCGTCACCGCCTTCTCGGGCATCGACGCCCTGACGCAGCTCCTGGAGCCGTGGGTGAGCCGGCGTGCCCAGCCCATGACCGATGCCCTGTGCGAGGCGGCGCTGCGGCGCATCGGGCCGGCCCTGCTCCAAGTCATGACCTCGCCCACGCCCGAGGCGCGGGCGACGATGTCGTGGTGCGCGCTCATGGGTGGCCTTGCCCTCGCCAACGCGGGCCTCGGGGTCATCCATGGATTCGCCGCGCCCCTGGGCGGCCTCCTCCGGGTTCCCCACGGCGCATTGTGCGCCGCCATGGCCGCCCCTGGCGTCGCGGCGAACCTTCGGGCCCTTGAGCAACGACGGCCGGCGTCGCCGACGTTGGCCCGCTACGATTTGGCGGCCACGTGGCTCGTCGGACGCCCGGACGCCACCCGGCACGACCTCGTCCCTTGGCTCGCGGCGCTGGCAAGGCGAGCGGGCGTCCCGGCGCTGAAGGATGTCGGCCTCGGCCCGGATCAAGTCGCCGCCGTCGTCGCCGCCGCCCAACGCTCCAGCAGCATGTCGGCCAACCCCATCCCACTCGACGACCGCGAGCTTTCAGCCGCGTTGCGCGAAGCCATGGACCACGGATAGGCCTCCTGGGGCCGATGCCCCGTCCCGCCGCCCGTCACGTACCCGTCACGCGGTTCGGCTCAGGGTAGAAGGCACACGACGACGCAACCGCGGCATCCACCGCAAGGCGGCTTGGCGAGTCCGATCCCCGTTGCACCGCTTCCATCGTGACGTGCGGATCGCGGGATCACCCGCTTGACAGACATGACCGACACCATCGGCCTGGATTTGTGGACCTCCCGCAGGAGGCCACCGTGTTCGTCGCCGCCTCGCTCGGCGCAGAGGGTGCAAGCCCGGAGGTGTTGGACCGCTGTCTCGCCCGGACAGACCCGGCCGTCCCGGGCACCGCGCGGCTCGCGGACTAGGAGGCGCTGATCCATCGGAAAGGCCTTTGGGAAGACGTCGTGGTGACGCCGGCGGAACGCGTGGGCTTGTCGGACGACTTCTGCGCGGCGGCCATCTGCCAGCCGACCTATTCCCGACATGGGCCCAACTCTCCTGAACTGGCAGATGAACACGCGCTGGAACTGGCGATGGCCGGCGGCGTGCAACACTGGGCGACCCGCAACATGCAGGACTTCGAACGGGCTGAACTCGCGTTCACGTCGCCATGGGTTCCGACCCCGCCCCAACACCGGAAAGCCATCCCTGAAACCGATTCGCCATCGGTGCGACGAGTCATCGCCGCACGTCAGGCGAAGGTTCTCTGGATGGCCGGCCAGCAAGTGGGCAACCCGTCTCGTGGACGCAGGCTCCTCCCGGAGATCCGGCAACGCGTCCCATTGCCTGCCATGAGCAGGCAGCGATCCCGGAAGGCATGGGTGTGAAGCGTCACCGGAAGCGGGCCGCCTTGGCCACCGGCCCGGATCGCGCGCCTCACGCGGCGCATCCCAACGCCCGGAATGCGTCCCGGTGCCCAATCCGGAGGGATGCCAGCCTGGTGCCGGGCATTGAGCGAACCGACACCCGCGGACCCAACGCCCCCCGCCCCCCCGCCCTGCGATGGTTTCGCTTCATGGCCGTCCGGGGCATCCGTAGGATTTCGAGCCATGGCCCGTGACGTCGATCCACCGGACATGGCCACGCTCAGGAAGGCCCTGGGCGAGGGCGACCCATTGCAGATCCGCGCGCTCGTGGATCAGGGCGCGGACCTGCACTACCGCGACGCGCATGGCTACGGTGCCTTGCTTGATGCCATCCATGGGCGCGACGTCTTCATCGACCCGCGCCTGCCCAAGTTGATCCAGCTTCTGGTCGAGCATCGCGTGGACCTCAACCAAGTCTCCAGCCACGGGGAGAGCGGCCTGCGGGTGTTGTCGAGGCTGGGGCGGTTCGATGGGGTCCAGCAACTCCTCGCGGCCGGCGCGGACGCGTCGCAACTCGGATGGACGCCGCTGATCCGGGCCGTCGCGATGGGCACCCTGGACGACGTCCGATGCCTCCTGGACCGGGGCGCGCCGCTTGAGGAACGGGACGTGTGGTCCCGGACGGCCTGGCTTGTGGCCCTGCAATCGGGCGACCTCGCCAAGGCGTTGCTGCTGGCCGAGCGCGGGGCCGACCTGGAGGCCGTGGGCCGCTGCGGCAAGCCGCCGCTGTTCTATCCCATCGCGTGTCGTCGGATGGCGACGTTGCGGTGGTTGTTGGACTTCGGGTTCGACATCGAGCGGACGGACGACTTCGGAGGCACGGCCTTGCTGGAGGCCGCCGAGGTGGGCTGGGAGGAGGGCGTGGACGTGTTGGTGAAGGCGGGTGCCCGGCTTGAGCACAAACACCATGGCAGCACGGCCCTCGGCGTTGCACGGACGCGTGGGATCATCTCCCGATTGCTCGACGCCGGTGCGGATCCTCGCCGACTGGGCAACGAGGGGCACCGGATCTTGATGGGATGGTCGGCGGAGCCGGACATCCGCCCGCTGGAGGGCGTGTCACGGGCCGACTTTGTCAGGGCCCGAACGCGTCGGTATGGCGTGGCGAACCCGGAGCGCATGGAGGAGCCGTTCTGGGTGGCCATGATCCGCTCGGGCGAGAACGGGTTCGTGGCCAACGAGCACTTCCACGGGCCCTCGTCGTTCGGAGGGGAGCCGGTGTGGTGCGCGCAGCGTTTCGGGCAATCCCTGACGGTGCTGCCCGATGGCCGGATGGTGTTGATCGGGGGCGAGCATGAGTGCAGCTACGACCCGGACTTCTGCATTTACAACGACGTCTTCATGCTCGAGATCGACGGCTCCGTCTCCATCCTGGGCTATCCGGAGTCGGTGTTTCCCCCGACGGACTTCCACACCGCGACCCGGGTGGACGATGCCATCTACATCATTGGGGCGCTGGGCTACCCGGGACGGCGGGACCTTGGGAGGACGCCGGTGTATCGGCTGGATCTCCGCTCGTGGCGCATCGAACGCGTTGAGCCCACCGGCCCGTGCCCGGGCTGGATTCATGGTCATCGTGCCACGCGCATTGGGGGGCATGGCATCCTCGTGACGGGCGGGACGGTGCTGGTGCGGGAAGGCCACGAGGACGTCGGCAGGCTGAACGACGAGGGCTTCGTGCTCGAAGTCCAGGACCTCGTGTGGAGGCCGCAGGGTTCGTCGGGTGGTGGCGCGTGATGCGCCCTCCGTGCGGGACGCCTCACACGGGTCGCGGATCGCCAGCGCGATCCTATGCAGGACCCGCTTCACGCCGAGTCGTGCCGACGTCGGGGGGCAAGAGCAACCTTCGCTGCAACGTCCGCGCATGGCGGATCCTCGAAGCCTTCGGTGCGTTGCCAAGGGTGAACTTAGAAACGGCCGTTGGGCAGTCTGTAGGCCGCGTGCCCTCACGCGGCGATGGCAATGCCGCATGCCCGGTGCGCCGGGTCAGGGGACCCGGCCTCCAGCCGCGTCGAGCCCACCACGACCTCACTCGCAGGGTGAGCCCTTGGGTTCCTGCCCGTGAGCCCATCCTCCCGGATGGGAGGGCCCTTTCCTCGTTTTTAAATCCTCTTCGACTGCCGTTTCTAGGATGACGGGCACCGGGCGGGCGACGAGGCCTGGCTTTAGGCCACCTCGACCTCGTGTGGCTCGATGCGCACCGAGGCGGCATGGGCGAGGAAGTCGAGCCGTAGAATCACCTCGGTGAAGCCCTTCGCCTTCTCGACGATGCCGCTCATCCCGCGAAGCGGCCCGGAGACGATCTCGACCCGCATCCCGGGCTTCAAGACGGCCACGGGGCTGATCTCCAATCCAGACTCGATGGCGGCCAGGATGACCCCAAGCTGCGCGGCAAACTCGGCCTGGTCCGGGGGCACCAGCAGCCGGGCCACCTGGTCGTGCTGCTCGATCTTCCGGCCCTCGCTGACCGGCACCTGCACGAACACGTAGCCCGGGAACAGCGGCTTGTGGAACTCCACCTTCTTGCCCCGGTAACGCTTCACGGAACGGTACAAGGGCAGCTCAACACGCCACCCCTGTTGCCGCAGCCAGTCCAACACCTTTTTCTCGCACCGGGCCAGCGTGTGCGCCACACGCCATTCAACCTCGGACGCCATCCCTTCGTCTCGGTCGTCGATCATGTCCGCAGCGTCCATAGACGTTCCATCCAACGAATCACAAGCGGCAGAAATGGCTATCTTTTGGGGATGCCTTCGCAAGCGGCGGCTTCGGTTCGCCGCGCGAACTTCAGGGTCCAGGACCGCGGGGTCCGCGTCCGGCATCACTGCCTGGCCCGGGCTCCGACGCGCCAAAGCTTCCCATCGCTTCGCACGTACAGCGCCCCGCCCGCGATGGCCGGCGTCCCGACGACCGGCTGGCCCAGGTCCAGCTCGCTCGTGACGCGCCCGTCCTTCACGCTGGGATCTACGACCTGCACCAAGCCCTTCTCGTTCACGCAGTACAACAACCCCCCGGCCACCACCGGCGTCGCGCTGAACGGCCCCTTCAATCGAAGCTGCCATTGCCTTGCCCCGTCGCCCGACGCCGCGCACGTCAGCACGCCGCCATCCCCGAGGAGGAGCACCTTGCCTTCCACCACGACCGGGCTGGGCGTGCCGGGTCGCAACTGTCCCGACCGCCACGCCTGCCTCGGGGGACGTCCCTCGCCTTGCGGCTCCAGCACGGTCAAGCCCTGCGACGGCACGAACAGCCGCCCTTCGGCAACGGTGGTGGAAGGCACCGTCGAGGCGCCGTCGCCGTAGTTCCACGCCACTGTGCCCGTGGCCGGGTCCACGGCGGCGACGCCCTTCGCGGACTGCAACGCGACGAGCGTCTTGCCCGAGGCGTCCTGGAGCACCACGGGCGACGTCCAGTTCGCCTTCTTGGGGCGGTCGATCTTCCAACGGTTGGCCCCCGTCGCGGCGTCGAGGCCAGCCGTGAAGGATTCCGAGTCGTTCTCCACCTGCGCCACCACCACGCCCTCGACGACCACCAACGACGACGACATCCCCAGCGAGTTGCTGGCGTTGGGATAGTCGCGCCCGAGGCCGCGGAACCACAGCAGGTTCCCTTCGAGGTCAAACGCCGCGCAGTCGTTGCTCGAGTAAATCACGAACAACCGCCGCCCGTCGCTTGCCGGGCTCGGCGTCGCCGGGCTGATCTTCTCGTGCGTCTGCGTCCGCCCCGTCGCCCACAACTGCCGACGCCATCGCAACGACCCGTCCAACGCGTCGAAGCACAGCACGTGCAACTGGTCGTGACGCGCGCCGGTCGTGGCCGTCACGAACACCTGCCGCCCCACCACCACCGGCGTGGAAATGCCCCGCCCGGGCAGGTCCGCCGTCCAGGAAATCATCGAGGCGTCGAGCTGCGCCGGCAGCGTCTCGCCCGGGGCGATCCCGTCGCCCTTGGGACCCCGGAACCCGGTCCAGTCGGCCGCCAGCGCCTGCCCGGCGAGCGTCAACCCGGCCAGGAGCGCGGACAGGGCGCCGGCCTTGGAATGCGTGTGCGTCGTCATCGGTGAAAAGGGGTTCGTGCGTCGTCGTTGGGAAAGGATGGAACCGGGCGTCAACGGCTGGACCGGATGGGCGTTCCCTGCGCGTCGGTGAGGCGGAGCTGGAACTCCCATTCCTTGGTCCATTCCTCCGTCTGCTCGTTCTGGCAGCACTTCACGAGGATCTCGTTGCGCCCCTTCCGCAGCCGCACCGGCATGCGGTACTGGTCGATCTCCATGTTGCGGTGGTATTCGTCCCGCCCGAACAGGAGCGTGCCGTTCACCCAGACCTTCCAGCCGTTCTTGCACCCCAGCCGGACCTCGGCGTCGCGGGCGTCGTCGCTCCAGAACTCGGCGTGCGCATAGCCGGTGACCTCCTTGAGCATCCCGAAGGGCCCGTTGAAGTCCACCAGCCCGTACTCGCTCTTCGTCGTGTGCTCGACCCAGGACACGCGGCCCTTCTTGCCGTCGGCCTGCGCGGCCGCGTCGAACCCCGACTCCGGCGCAAACGCCTTGTCGAACCCGGAGCCGCCGCCGTTGTCAAAGGGCCCGATCAAGTGCCAGCGCGTCACCCACCCGAACACGGCTTGCAGGTCCACCTTCTGGCCCAGGTCGGACAGGCGCTTGGCGATGGCGTCCACCTGGTCGGCCTCGCGGGCAAACCCCAGCGCGGCCTCGTACTCGCGCACGGCGGCCGCCTTGTCCTTGCCCGCCGTCGCCGACGCCAACGCGACGAGGCGATCCACGGCCTCGCGTCGGAGGTCGTTGGACGGATCCTGGACGAACAAGGGAAGCAATCGGGCGGACGCGCCGGAGTCGGCGCGGCTGATGACATGGAACGCCAGGTGGCGCGCGCGCGGATGATGCCGGGTGTCCTTGAGGAACGCCTCCAGCTTGGCCACGGGCAACGGTCGCCCTTCCTGCCGCGCCCGTTGCTCGATGGCCTCCGCGGCCGTCCGAAGCCAGTTCAACGCGTAGTCGTTGGCCCCATCCATCGCGCCCAGCACGTCGGGGAGGACGTCGGGCGACGCGGCGGCCACCTTGCGCCATGCGGCACCCGCCGCCTCGTTGCCCGAGCCCTCGCGGCCTACCGCGCGGAGTTGCTCCACCGGCTTGCGCAGCCCACGCGGCAACGCGGCACGGGACGGGAGGGCATCAACGACCAACAGAAAGACCAACGGGATCGACCACCGCAGCATGGTAGGGAGGCTACCCATGCCCGCCCGCCGATGGCGAGCCCGCGATTCTCTGCGGGGAGCGGGGGGCGGGAAGCGAGCGGCAAGCGGCAAGCGGCGAGCGGGGGGTGGGAACGCGTCCTGGTCCTTGGTTCGCCTACGTGCGCGTGGGTCCGCAAGTCATCCCGGAGGGATGATAGGATGTAGCCGGTGGTTGAGCGAAGCGACACCACCGGAACTCAACGGCCCCCTGGTTCCCAGCACCCCGGAGGGGTGCCAGCCACGTCGGATGGCTCATTGATCGTGAGTGCGTTCGCAAGACGTCTCCCGGTGATCCGTGCCTCCCGACGTTGTGGGTGCCGGATCACCTCCGATCCGGTTGCAACCCTCGGAGTGCGCCCCTCGACCAGCCGCGAGGAATCCCCGCATGGAGTCCCGGCTTCTGCCGGCGCAACCTTCCCCACGTCGAGCCTTCTCGACGTCCCATTCGACCGCCTCGCCACCCCAAGGCGTGCCTCCAGACCGTTCTCCCGCCCTATCCCCTTCCCGCCATTCGCCATTCGCCATTCGCTTCTCGCCCCTCGCCGCTCGCCGCTCCCTGCTCGCGCCTCGCCCCCCGCCCCTACTGCCCGATGCAATACAGGTGCTTCCGCCCGCGCAGCAGGAGGTCCCTTCCCGCCAACGCCGGCGAGGCGTCGAAGCCATCGTCCAGCGTGTTGCGCGCGAGGACGTCGAGCGTGGGCCCGAGCTTGGCCACCACGGTGACGCCGTCGCGCCCGACCAGGTACACGCGTCCGTCGGCGGCCACGGGCGAGGCATAGACGCCGCCGAGGCCCTCGACGCGGGCCATGTCGAGCACGGGCTTGCCGGCCTTGGCATCGAAGATGGAGAGGATGCTGCTGTTGCCGGAGTAGAGGTACAGCCAGTCGCCGGCCAGGAGCGGCGAGGGCACGTAGGGCGTCCCCTTGCCGTGGCTCCATGCGATGGCGTCGGTGGACGTCAGGTCGCCCTTGCGCCCGAGCTGGATGGCCTGGAGTGCGGCCCCGCGATAGCCGCTGGTGACGTACACGCGTCCATGGCCCGAGACGACGGACGGGATGGCGTTCACGGTTTGGCCACCGGCCTCCCAGACGAGGTCGCCGGTCTCCAGGTCATACGAGCGCGCCTTGTTCGTCCCATTGACCACGACCTGGCGGCGGCCCTCGTGCTCGACGACCAGGGGCGTGCACCAGCCGGTGGGCTCGTCGCGTTGGCGTCGCCACAGCTCGCGCCCGTCCCGCTTGTCGAGCGCCACGATGAAGTCGTCGCCCTCGTGGTCCCAGAGGATGACCACGGTGTTGCCGCTCAACGCCGGCGAGCTGCCCTCGCCAAACCCGTTGCGCGTCTGCATCCGGCCCAGGTCCTTGCTCCACAGCACGCGCCCCTTCATGTCGAGCCCGTACACGCCCCGGGACCCAAACGACGCAATGACATGCTCGCCGTCCGTCACGGGCGACGCCGACGCGTAGCCGTGGTCCTTGTGATGGCCCTCGTGCGGCAGGACAGTGCGGGCCGTGGTTTCCCACGTCGTCCTGCCCGTGGCGCGGTCGAGGCACAGGACCACGAACCGCTGCGGGCCGCCCGGGGATTCCGTCATGCCACCGCCACCACCACCGCCACCGCCGCCGCGCCCGCCCCGTCGGCCGCGGGGACGACGTTCCCCATCGGGTTGCGCCTCGGGCTTGGGTTCGGCCGGCTCCGCGTTGGTGGCGTCGGCCTCGGCCGGGATGGCGGTCAGGACGAACACGTGCTGGCCCCACACGACGGGCGATGCGGAGCCATGGCCCGGAACGGCGACCTTCCACCGGATGTGGTTGGTCTCGGACCATTGAACGGGCGGACGCGCGGTGGGCGACGTTCCGTTGGCCACGGGCCCGCGCCACGCGGGCCATTGCTCGAGCGCGGGCAAGGGATCGGCGGCGAAGAGGGCAGGGGTGGCGAGAAGGACGAGGAGAGGGAACGCGATGGGTTTCATGGGGAGCGGGGGGCGGGGGGCGGGAAGCGGGGTCAGGGTTGAGGTTCGGGTTTGGGCTGGGGTTGGCGGGGGGCGAGGGATTCCAGTTCCTGGAGGATGGCATCGAGTTCCATGCGGCATGCACGGGTGGTTTCCTCGCATTCCCGCAACCGGTCCTGGGCCTCGCGCAGGCGCTGGTGCAGGCGCTGGCGAAGTTGTTCGAGCGAACGCTCGCGGCGGGATCTTTCTCGTTCCTCGATCCGGCGGCGAAGGGCGACGGCAAGGCCGGACTCGGTGTCGAAGGACGCCCGGTGGCGCATCGCGGCCCAGGAGATGGGGTCGGGGGTTGCGGACGCCAGGTCGGGCGGAGCCTTTCGTGCCATGTCCGCCGCCTCCCATGCCTTCCGGGGCAGCGGCTCGGGCATCGGCCAGTCGTCGTCCATGCTCGAGGGCGTGCTGGACGGCATCCCACGTTGCTTCCTCGCAAACACGTCGCGCGCCTCGCGTTGCAGCCGCCGCATGGGAGTCGGGGGGATTGGGGACGGAGCGCCGGGGAGCGGCCCTGGCGAACGGGCCATCTTGTCCATCAAATCCCACAGGGTGCGCATGGCCGCATAGTCCGCGCGCCAGGCTGGGTTTTCCCCCAGCAACGTTTCCAGGGCGGAACGGTCCGCGTCGGTGCATTGGCCGGACAAGGCCTTGATGGCGAGGTCGTGGAACTGCTCCGTGGCATTCATGGGGATCGCAACCTTTCCTGGAACTCCTTCAGCAACTCGGGGACGTCCGCGAGTGCACCCCGGAGCTTCACGAGGGCGCGGCCGAGGGTGACGCCGATGCTGCCGATGGGGATGCCGAGCCCGTCCGCCAGCTCCAGATGGGTGAGGCCTTCGAGGAAGAACCCCGTCACCAGCTCGCGCTCGCGTTCCGTCAGGATCTCCAAGGCCCCGGCGAGCCAGCGCGAGACCTCGGCGGCGTCGGCTTCGTCCGACGGGCTCGGCATCGGGCCGGGGAGGTCTTGCCCGGGCGGCAGCGGGTCCGTGACGCCCGTGCTGCGCCGCGCGGCCTGGCTGTAGCGGAGATAATCCATCGCCCGGCACTGCCCCAGCACGCGCGCCAGCGACCGGAGGTGCGCGAAGGTCCCCACGGCGTCGATCCTCTCGACCACCTGCCGCAGGGCAAGGCACGCGATGTCCTCGACGTCTTGCCGGGGGTAGCCACCGAGCGTGCGTGCGGCGGCCTGGTAGGCGACCGGCCAAAGCAGCGTGAATGCGACATCCCATTCACGCGGGTCGCCCCGCCTCAGGCGGTCCATGGACGGATCCAGCACGGCACGACCTTGCTCCGGCACGGCGTGCGTCGGCAAGCCCGGCCCCATCCCGCCCCCGCGACGCCATGTAAGAGAAACGAGCCCGATGACGAATCCCTTCCTGCCGGGCGGACCAGAACCCCCGTCGGGCACCCTGTGCTGCATGAATGTTGTCATCGAAAAACGCCTCGCCTCGTTCCGGCTCGCCCCCGCGCAGTCGCATCGAAACCTCACCCTCCTCCCGTTGCTCGCCCCCGACGGCGTCTTGCGTTATCGCACCCTTCCCGAGGCCATGGCGGCGGGCGAACTGACCGTGACGGAGGTTTCCGAGCTTGGCTCGGTCCCGAGGCTGCGCGTCGCGCACCGGGGGGCGTTGCCGGTGCTGTTGCTGGACGGCGAGGAGCTTGCGGGCGCCAAGCAAAACCGGGTCCTCAACACCTCCATCCTCCTGCGCGCCCACTGCGAGGCCGAGGTCCCCGTGAGCTGCACCGAGCAGGGCCGATGGTCCTATCTCAGCCCGAAGTTCTCGCCCTCCGGCAACGTGATGGCCCCCAAGGCACGCGCGCGAAAGAGCGAGTCCGTCGCCGGTTCCCTCATGGAGATGGCCTGCTTTGACTCCGACCAAGGCCAGGTGTGGTCGGACATCGCCGAGATGCACCACAAGTCGGGGCACGGCTCGCCCACGGGGGCGATGAAGGACGTGTACGGCGCGATGGAGGACGACCTGCGCCGGAGCGAGGCGGTCCTTCGGCGCGTGCCGGGCCAGGTGGGGCTGGCCGCGTTCATCCATGGGCGGCTGGCCGGCGTGGAGGCCCTTTCCTGGGCCGGAGCCTACGCCTCCGTCCATCGCAGGCTGGTGCGCAGCTACGCCATGGAGGCGTTGCTGGAAACCCATCCCGTCCCCGCCACGACGCCCGACCTGCCCGCCGCCGTCCACGACTTCCTCCATCGCCTCGCCGACGCCCCGGAGCGCACCTTCCCCTCCGTGGGGCTTGGCATCGATCATCGCGTCGATCTCCCCGGCGTGACCGGCTCGGCCTTGGTCCACGAAGGCGAGGTCGTCCACGCCGTCTTCCTCCGTCTCGACGGCGACAACGCCGCCCCCGGCGTCCTGCATCGGAGGAGTGGGCGCTCCCGTGGGTTCATGGGTTGACGGGGGGCGGGGGCCGGGAGGCGGGGAGCGAGGGGCGGGAGGCGGGAGGCGGGAAGGGGGAAGGGGGAAGCGGCGAGCGGCAAGCGTCGAGCGGCGACCGGGGTGCGGGGTGCGCCGGGAGCGCGCCCGTCCTCGGGCGCACCCCACGACGCATCCCGGAGGGATGCCAGCGTGTAGCCGGTGGTTGAGCGAAGCGACACCACCGGAATCCGGCACCCCAGAAAACCTCCCGCACCCCGGAGGGATGCCAGCCACGTCGGATGACCCGACTTGCGGGGTTCGTTCGCGCCCCGTGTTCGCCGTGCCTCCGTGAGATGCCCCTTTGGCCGGGCATCGCGAAGACTTGGGAAGGGCCTCTCACGGAGGCACAGAGGACACGGAGGACCCGAAATGATCCGAGTTGCGGCCCCTCGTGCACCCGTTGCGACGACTCGTGCACGCCTTGGACCGCTTCACGACCGCCCCATACTCCCTCCTGCCCGCTCCCCACCCCTCGCCCCTCGCCCCCCGCCCCCCGCCCCTCACGTCCGCTTCCATCCCGAGTCGATGCACGCCATTGGCACCTCGAAGGAACGTCCACGCCACCGCACCC